>CAVSHW010000010.1:0-196922 GCA_963727695.1 uncultured Methylomirabilota bacterium
CGGGCCCATGGGGTTCGGCGGCAAGACGACGCTGCTCGGGTGCAAGATCGGCTCCCTGAACCGACTGCCGGCGAGCTTCTTCGTCTCGGTCTCGTACATGTGCTGGGCCTACCGGCGCCAGGGATTCCTGCTGAGCGAGGCGGGCAAGATCGTCAAGTGGCTCTACTAGGCTGAGCGCTGATCGCCGAACTTTTGGAGGTGGAGAATGATCCAGCTCGTCGAGCCGTACACCGAAGAGAAGATTCGCGCGTTGAAGATGGGGGAGATCGTCCATCTCAGCGGTGTGATCTACACCGGCCGGGACGCGGTCCACAAGTTCCTGCACGATGGGGGCAAGCCGCCGATCAGCCTGGAGGAACAAATCATCTACCACTGCGGGCCGGTCGTGATCAAGGAGAAGGGGAAGTGGGTGGTGAAGGCGGCCGGACCCACGACCTCGATCCGCGAGGAGCCATACCAGGCCCACCTGATCGAGAAGTTCAAGTTGCGCGCGGTGATCGGCAAGGGGGGCATGGGCGGGAAGACCCTGGAAGCCTGCGCCAAGTTCGGCTGCGTCTACCTGCATGCGGTTGGAGGCGCGGCGCAAGTCCTGGCCGAATGCGTCACCGACGTTCTGGGGGTGTACCTGGAAGAGTTCGGGAGCCCCGAGGCCATCTGGGCGTTCCGCGTGAAGGATTTCCCCGCCGTGGTCACCATGGATGCCCACGGCCACAGCCTGCACGCGGCGGTTCTGGAGCAATCGAAGGAACGGCTGAAGCAGCTCGTGTAAGCAAACCGCAACAGGAGAGGCGTACGTTCGCGAGAGGGGCGAGGCATTCGCCCCTCTCGTGTTGAGGAGAGAGCCTTCATGGGCCGCTTTTTTCTCTTTGCCATTCTCACCTGGATCACGGGGAGTCCGCTGCTGGCGATCGTGATCCTGATTGCCCTGGCGATTCCGAGCTGGTTTGCAGGCTCTCGTTACGCTTTTCGGTTCAGTCGGAAGGCGCGGGCGTGGGGAGAGGCGGGGCGACTCCGCCGCGCCCTGGCGATCAATCCGCACGATGCGAAGGCCCGGGTGGACCTGGGGGCCATCCTCACCCGGCAGGGGCGATTCCGCGAGGCGCGGGCGGAGCTGGAACAGGTCCTGCCCCGCGTGGACGATCTGCCCGATGCCAACTATTATCTGGGACTCTGTCTGATGAACGACGGGGCGGCCGAGCGGGGACGGAGCCTGGTGGAGCGGGCCCTGGCCATCAGTCCGAAGTTCGGCTACGGCGAGCCATATCTGCGTCTCGGCGATTTCCACGCCGAGAGATCGGAATGGGCCCAGGCGTCAGAGCGCTATCGCCAGGCGGTCGACATCTACGGGTCCAGCGTGGAGGGATGGTCCAAGCTGGGGCAGGCCTTGATAGAGCTGGCACGGAAAGAAGAGGCGCGTGAGGCGCTTGGGGAAGCCCTCGCCTCCTATCGCACCGCCCCCTGGTACCGGCGCGCGGACGACCGCCCCTGGAAGCGACGAGCTGCGCGCCTACTGCACTCGATCGAGTGATCGTCCGATCGCCATCGAATCCCCTTCGGATCAGGGCTGTGCACCAATACTGTTATTTTCGCGTAGGGCACTGACGAGAGCGTTCGAGCAAATCCCCCTAACCCCCCTTTGCCAAAGGGGGGGCAGGGGGGATTTCATCCGGCTGACGGCCTAAAGAATACTGAAGACCCGTTTTCGGCAGGCTGCTCAAAAAGGTCCAGATGCAAGGCGGAACGCGCAGAGCGGGGCACCCACCGCAGGTGGGTCCAGGCGTACTCCAGGTACGCCGCAACGAGCGCTCGAGTGTTCCAACGCCGCAGATGGGCCTTTTTCAGCAGCCGTACTAGTACTGGTGCGGATCGAGGACATCCCGCAGGCCGTCGCCCAGGAGGTTGATTCCGAGCGTGGTCACGAAGATGGCGATGCCGGGAAAGGTCGCCAACCACCAGTGGGTCAGCATGTAGGTCCTTCCCTCTCCCAGCATCCCACCCCAGGAGGGTGTGGGCGGCTGGACCCCCAGGCCCAGAAAGCTCAGGATGGACTCCATCAGAATCATCCGGGCGACTTCGAGACTGGATGTGACGATGATGGTGTTGAAGAGGTTGGGGAGGATGTGCCGGGTGATGATCCTCAGACTCGAAAAACCGATGGCGCGCGCGGCCGTGATGAACTCCAGCGACTTGAGCTGGGCCGTCTCCGCCCGCACGACCCGGGTGTAGATGGGCCAACCCGTGACTCCAAGCACGATGACCATGTTCTTGAAGTTCGGCCCCATCACCGCCACGGCGGTCAAGGCGAGCAGCATGAAGGGGAAGGCCATCATGACGTTGACGAGGTTCGTGATGACCGAATCGGTCTTTCCCCCGTAGTATCCCCCCACCAGCCCGAGCGCAACGCCGATGATGACCGCGATGAACACGGAGGCGACGCCGGTGGCGAGCGAGATCCTGGACCCATAGATGATCCGGCTCAGGATATCGCGACCGACCGGATCCGTTCCCAGGATGTTCTGGCGGCTGCCCCCGTCCATCCAGATCGGGGGCTTCAGCCGCGTCGTGACGTCCTGGTCGTAAGGGTCATGGGGCGACACCAGGCCCGCGCACACGGCGATCCCGGACATGCCGAGGACGATGAGCAGGCCGAGCAGGCCGGCCCGGTATTTCCACATCTTGCGAAGAGTCAACGCGCCTCTATCCTTTTCAGTCGAACCGGATGCGCGGGTCGAGCGCTCCGACCAGGATGTCGATCCCAAGATTCACCGCGACGATGATTCCGGCCATCGTCAGGATGCACGCCTGGGCCAGGGGATAGTCGAAGTTCCGGATAGCCGACAGGGCGAGACTTCCCAGGCCCGGCCAGGCAAACACGGCCTCGGTAACGATGGCGCCGCCCAAGAGGCGCCCAAACTGCAAGCCCAGGATGGTCACGATGGGGATGGAGGCGTTCCGGAGCGCGTGCCGGAACAGGACGATGCGCTCGTGAAGACCCTTGGCGCGCGCGGTCCGGATGTAATCCTGCGAGAGGATGTCCAGCATCTTCGAGCGGGTCATCCGCATAATGATCGGGGCCAGCGACGCGCCCAGGGTGAACGCGGGCATGAGCAGGTGAAAGAGCGATCCGCGCCCCGAGGCGGGCAGCAGGTGGAACTTGACGGAGAAGAGGATGATCAGCATCAGGCCAAGCCAGAAGATGGGCATGGCCTGGCCCGAGACCGCCAGCATCGTGCACAGATTGTCGAGGAAGGAATAGCGCTTGACCGCGGCGACGACGCCCAGCGGGATGGCGATCGCTAGCGCGATCGCCATCCCGGCCAGCGTCAGTTGCAGGGTCGCCGGGAACCGCTCCAGGACGAGGCTCAGAGCCGGCTCCCGGATGAAGAGCGACTTCCCGAAGTCCAGATGGGCCAGATCCTTGAGGAAGATGCCGTACTGGACATAGAGGGGCTGGTCGAGCCCCAGGCTCTTCCGCAGGATCGCGGCGTCTTCCGCCTTCGCCTCGATGGAGAGCAGTAGTTGAACGGGATCGCCAGCCACGTGCAGCAGCAGAAAGGTGATGATCGAGATCCCGAAGCAGACCAGGACCGCCTCACCGAGCCGTTTCAGGATGTATTGACCCATATCCGCGAAATCCCGCAGGGGCGCAGTGGCGAAAAGGAGCAGAGGCGATCGGCTCTATGGTCCCTCCCTCCCTGCGCCCCAGCCCCTCTGCTCCCGCTCAGTCTTTCCAGGAGGCAGCATACACCCGCATCATCTCGTCGCTGCTCGCCTCGTAGTTGAGTTTCTTGTTGACTCCCTCGATGGTGTACTGGACGTTGATGGGGATCCAGTAAAACTTCTCGTGCAAGAGCTTCTGAGCCTTGGCGTAGGCCTCAAGACGTTTCTTCGGATCGATCTGGGTCCGGCCCTCGTCAAGCAATTGATCCAGGACGGCATCCTTCGTATAGCTGAGCGGCTCCTTGGAGTACGTCAAGGCGTAGAGGATGGCGTCGGCGTCGAAGATGGAGTTGGAGCCCCAGCTATAGTACTGGAGGCCCTCCAGCTTCCCCTCCTTGCTGGACGAGGTCCACATGCCCACGTCCTCGATGTGGCGCCGCTTGAGCGTGATGCCCACCTTGGCCAGGTAGCCGGTGACGGCGTCGGCCATCTGGTCCATGCTGGTGATCGTGCCGCTATAGGTGTTCAGCGTCATCTCGAAGCCGTTCGGATACCCAGCCTCCGCGAGGAGCTTCTTCGCGCGTTCCGGGTCGTAGGGATATGGCTTGATCGAGGCGTCGAAGCCGAAGTGGAGCGGGTTGACCCCGGTGGCCGTCCGCTCGGCGTAGCCGCCCAGGATCTTGCTGAGCATCTCGTCCACATTGATGGCGTATGCGATCGCCTGTCGGACCTTCTGGTTCATGAGCGGCGTCTTGCTGGCCCGCCCCGAGCTATCCAGGAGGAGGGAGTTCACCCGCAGGATCTTGGTGGCCGAGATCCGGGCGTTTGGCGAATCCTTGACCACGGCGATCTGGTCGGGCGGGACGTTCCGGATGATGTCCACGCCGCCCGAGAGCAGCTCCGCGATCTGGGTCGTCGTCTCCGGGATCGTCCGGAACACGATGGTCTTGATCTTGGGCATACCCTTGGGGCTGTCCTTCCAGTAGTTCTCGTTGGCCTCGACGATCAGATGCTCCGCCTTCTTCCACTCGACGAATTTGTAGGGCCCCGTGCCGACCGGCTTCCGGTTGAACTCCTCGTCGCCGACCGCCTTCAGGTACTTCGGCGGCACGATATAGGCCAGGGTCAGGAACTCGGGGGCGGCAGGGAAAGGCTTGGCGGTGATGATCTGCACCGTGTGCTCGTCGATGATCTTGACTTCCTTGATCCAGGTGAAGTTCCCGCGGGTCACGGACTTGGTGGCCGGGTCGAGGACGCGATCGATGGTGAACTTGACCGCCTCGGCGTTGAACGGCTCGCCGTTATGGAACTTGACTCCGGTCCGCAGCTTCAGCTCCCAGGTCAGGGCGTTGACGTTCCGAAGGGACGAGGCGAGGCCGGGGATCGGCTTGTAGGTCTTGGGGTCCCGATCCATCAGGCTGTCGTATAGATGCCAGTCGGCGATGTGGGCCAGCCGGCTGCTGTGCATGTGGGGATCCAGCGTGGGGATGTTGGAGCCGAAGGCCACCACCACCGTGTCCTTGGCGGCCTGCGCCGGAGCCGCGCTCAGCGCCATCAGGGGCAGGATGAGCGCGGCGATGATCAGCATGATCCTGAATACGCGGTTTCCGTTCATTCGGTCCTCCTTCCCGAGGGATCGTCCATTCCAGGATGGGCGCAGCCAACAGGCTCCTGAAAACCCTTAGTGCTTCTGCCCGCAATTACGGTGGCGTATCGCCGGTCCCCCGGACCGCCCCTCGGAGGCCTATCGCCTCGTCGATGCCGGCTCACCCTTACCCCGGGTCGGTCCGCTCCGAGAGCGGACCTCCGTACCGGGGACGGGCTCGCCCGCGGGCGCGGCGTCTCGGGTCGGCCCAGGGGACCTATACTTACTATGGCCAACGTATACGTCACCGAACATGGTGCCGTTCGGCAGGCTGCTCAAAAGGGCTCAGATGCAAGGCGGCGCGCGCAGGGCCGAGTGAGGCGTACTGCGGGTACGCCTCAACGAGTGCCCGAGCAAGTCAACGCCGCAGATGGGCCATTTTCAGCAGCCTGTTAGCTTCGCCGCTTCGTACAAGAAAGCGGCGGAGCTCTTGATTCCGCAAAAGAAGCCCTCCAGCGTGATGTTCTCGTTGGGGGCATGGTTGTTCTCGTCGTGCGCGGCGTAGGGGATGTTCACCCGGGGGGTGCCCAGGACGCGGGTGAACAGGTAGTCTGGATCGCTTCCCTCCATGCAGGAGCGGAACAGGGGCTCCTTTCCGAAGCCCAGGCGGGCCGCCTGGGCGGCCGCCTGGCAGACCGGGTGGTCGAGCGGGGTCCGCGAGGGGTGGAAACCGCCCAGCCGCTCGATGGACAGGTCGCCGAATCCCTGCGCCTTGGTGTGGGCCGCGAACTTGGCAAAGATGTCGTCGGGGTCCTGGTCCACCACGAGGCGCATGTCCAGCTTGACGACCGCCTGGTGGGGGACGATCGTTTTCATCCCCTGGCCGGCATACCCGCTGGCCAGGCCGCAGATGTTGATGGAGGGCTGAAACATCACCCGCTCCTGGTAGACCGGCCACTCTGCCGCCGTCGGCGCCGGCAACCCCAGCTCGATGAGGACGCCCGGCTCGAAGGGGAACCGGCTCAGCGCCTCCCGCTCCGCGGCCGTGATCGGCCGCACGCTGTCATAGAATCCCGGGATCCGGATGCGGCCGTCGGCGTCCTGCAGCATGGCCAGGAACTGCACGAGGCGCCAGCCCGGGGCCGGGACGAAGGGGCCGAGGTTGCCGGAGTGGACGTCCCGGTTGGCGCCCCGCGCCGCGACCTCGACGTAGAGAATCCCCCGCACGCCGCAGACGATGCTGGGCTGGTCGTTTGGCAGCATCCCGCCGTCGGCGCAGAAGCAGCAGTCCGCGGCGAACAGCTCGCGGTTGGCCTCCAGGAAGGCCCGGAGGTTCCGGCTGCCGACCTCTTCCTCGCCCTCGAAGAGGAACTTCACGTTGACCGGGAGCCGCTTCTGGACCTTCAGGATCGCCTCGACGGCCTTGAGGTGGGCGAAGAGCTGCCCCTTGTTGTCTCCCGTGCCCCGGCCGTAGAGTCGGCCGTCGCGGATGGTCGGTTCGAAGGGATGGGACTTCCAGAGGTCGAGCGGGTCGGGCGGCTGGACGTCGTAGTGGCCATAGATCAGGACCGTCCGCGCGGCCCCGGGGGACTTGAGCTCGCCGAACACCACGGGGTGCCCAGCCGTGGGGAGGATCTTGGACGGGATACCGATGTCCTGCATCTGCCGCTGGAGCAGCTCCGCGCACTCGGTCACGCCCTGGTTCTGCGCGCTGATGCTGGGCTGCCGGAGCAGAGTGTAGAGCTCCCCCAGGAAGCGGTCGCGATGCTGGTCCACATAGGCAAAGATCCCGTCCATGGATTCTCCCTTTGGAGTGCGTATGGAGGCGCGATGAATGCAGGAAGGACTAATCGGGCCGAACCCTCCCGCAGCGAGTTTTAGCGTTTCCTGCGCACTTCTGTCAAGCGGAGCTTTCGATAGGGGGGGCGGAGTAGAATAATTTTCACCTCCCAAGAGAGTGGGCCCTCCACTCTCGCGGAACCATTCGATTTTGTGGGCATTGCTCCGTGACAAGCGAGAGAGGAGAAGAAATAAAAGCGGATGACAATCCCCCCGCGTCGACGGTCGAGCCCAGGGGTATCGAAGGGCCGGACGTGGCCTAGTCCCACTCAGAACCATTCGAGGGGGGCTTCGCATTTTCGCCAGGCAGGGCGCGCAGGGCGTCACCACGCGAGCACGGATCCTCGAGACCCGGCACCGGCAGCGGATCATACGGTCAGGAGGCATTCTCCTCCGTGAGGCGACCGCTGATGTACTTGTGGAGGATGCTGGAGATGAGCGTCTGGTAGGGCAACCCCTCATCTACGGCCCGCTTCTGGAGTCGGACGAGATCGGTTTCCGTCATGCGAATATTCACCCGCTTGTCCTTCCTCAGAGTTGCGCGCGTGCTGCGCTCGTAGCGGTGCGCTTCCTCCCGGAAGTTCGGGACTTGCCGCCATTCCCCCTTTTCCACGGATTCCAGGATCGCCGATTCCTCTTTTGTCAACTTCATGGCGCTTCACCCCCCAGGTAGCGCTTGGTCAATTTCCGGCTCGGAATGATCGTCTTGAGGAAGATCTCTTCGTCGCTCTCCGTGATAGGTACAAGACAGGCGTACCCCTCCACCTCGACGATGAAGACGCGTTGACCCGGATACCTGGCGGGGTTGGGGTGCTCGATCACGTCGAGGAGGCCACCGGCCTGGATGTGGAAGATGATCTCCCCGAATGTCACCCCGCGCACTCGTCTCAGCCACTCGTTCTTGGCCGGGTTCCAGTCGAAGCGCTTCATGGGTCAAATATAGGCCGATGTGTGCATTATGGCAACAGGCATATGCCCTCTTCCTGCTTGGGTGGGCCGAGGAGGAGGACCGCAGAATACTGCGCCAGATAGACGCGCAGCGTGCGGCGGGGCGCGCGTTGCGCAGGTTGGATGTCGAATCCCGGCGGCCTCCGTTGCCCGCCGGGCGACAATTCATGGGAAAGGAGAAATTGCTCTCGGCCAAGATCAGGCACTTAGGAGCCGTTACGAAATAACTTGTCCATTCATTGGAATTTCGTTACGGCTCCTTATGCCGTTTCCGGAATTTCTCCGGTCAAGTTATTCTTTGACAACGGCTTAGCGAAAGAAAGGTATCCGGTTCCTTTCTTTACAGATACGCAATAGTTCGACGGCCAAATGAGCCCTTGACGGGCCTCGGCGCTGTACGTACACTGTACGCATCGACGGAAGCACGGAGTCTCCTTCGAGGAGGCGCAGACAACGTTCCACGACGAGAATGCGCTGGAGTTGATGTCATGAGAGCACACTACGATTTCTCGAAGATGAAGGGACGGAAGAACCTCTACGTCAAGCTGCTCAAACAGGCCGTGACTATCCGTCTTGACCGGGAGACGGTCGAGTATTTCCGGGCTCTCGCCGTCAAGACCGGGTTGCCCTATCAGAGCCTCATCAATCTCTACCTGCGTGACTGCGCGACGCGTCGGAAGGAAGTGTCCCTCCGGTGGGCACAGGCCGGTCGCCGAACAAGCGCATGAGCCCGGCGGCTGGCGGAGATCGTGTTCAATCATCCATCGCGGGTGCCACGCAAAAAATAGTAACCGGACCTTTCTCTTGTGGAAATCGCGCGCACCGGCACTTGACTCACAGATCGAACGAGGTTATACTCATGGTATGAAAACAGCGGTGTCCATTCCCGACAAGGTGTTTCAACAAGCCGAACAGCTTGCCCGCCGCACGGAGACGTCCCGTAGTGCCCTGTACGCGCGCGCCCTCGCCGAGTACGTGGCCCGTCACACCCCTGACCAGATCACAGACGCCATGAACCGGGTCTGTGACGAGATCGGGCTCGGCGCAGATCCCTTCCCGGCCGCGGCCGCCCGGCGGATCCTCGAGCGGAGTGAGTGGTGATCTCCCAAGGGGAAATCTGGTGGGCCGACATTCCAGACCCCGTAGGATCTGGGCCCGGGTTCCGGCGGCCGATTCTGGTGGTCCAGGGAGACGCGCTCAACCGCAGCCGCATTGACACCGTGATCTGTGTGCCGCTGACCAGCAACCTGGGATGGGCCCTGGCACCCGGGAACGTGCCACTCCGCCCCCGCCATACGGGCCTCCCGAAGGATTCCGTCGCCAACGTCTCGCAGATCATATCCCTGGATCGGACCCTCCTGACCGAACGCACCGGGAAGCTTCCGCGGACCCAACTCGACTTGGTGCTCTCCGGAATCGACGTCGTGCTCGGTCGATAAATCGTGCCGGTGGCGGATCCCTGGAGTGCCTCAAGAGCCAAAAGGCGACCCCGGCTTGACCGTCCTCCTCTTGTAGTGTATTGTCATACACGATCTAACCCCCCGTTCGGAGGACTGCCATGCGCACCGTCGTTTCCGTGAGTCTGCCGCCCGACCTTGCGACCGAGCTCAGCCGCCTCGCCCGCAAGACCGGGCGCACCAAGAGTGACATCCTCAAAGAATCCTTCAGCGCCCACCTCTGGGAGACCCAATTCCAGGCACTCCAGCGCTACTTCCGCCCCCGGGCAAAGAAGGCCGGCATTCTCACAGAGGATGACGTCTTCCGTCTGGTCTCATGAGGGCCGTGTTGGACACGAACGTGCTGGTGGCGGCCTACGTCACTGAAGGCCTGTGCGCCCGACTGCTCCACCGCGGGCGCCAGCGCCAGTTCGAAGTGATCCTCTGCGCCCAGATCCTCCGGGAATGTCGCGACAACCTCCGCAAGCTGACCACCCCCAGCCCGGAGGCCCTGGATGCCACCATGGAACAACTCCTCGCCATCAGCACTGTTATTCCGGCCGTCCGACCCCTCGGCCGGCGGGCGTGCCGCGACGCCACCGATGACGGGATCCTCGCCTGCGCCGTGATGGCGCGCGCGGACTACCTCGTCACCGGGGACAAAGACCTCCTCGCGCTCCAGATCTTTGAGGCCATCCCCATCGTCACGCCGCGTGCCTTCGAGGCCCTCTTCCCCGACTAGGCCCACCAGCGCTTCCGGTGCACTATAGTTTCTGGTGCGATCTGCCGACATCTTCCTCATCACGCCCTGCCGGGCGAGCCCCGGAATTCGCTTGACCGGGGCAAGCGGGCGGCGGTATGGTCCGACGGATCGTCCGTGATCCTCCCGCAGGTGCCAGGCAGGGGGTCAGAGATGTCCAGCATTCCGACGGCGTCCCCATCCGGCCCTTGGCGATTGTCCACGTCGCCAAGGGCCGTACTATTTTCTTGGCGGAAGGAGCACTTCGTTTGATGGGGGGCCAGGCGCAGCCGGACGAAAGCCGGCTTAGCGCGTGAGCCATTTGCTCCAACACGTCTATGGGTGACCGGGGGGAACGAATTCACTTGAAAGTGGCGAATCTGGCAACATCCCCCATTACACATGAGGACATGGTGGAGAGTCTCCTCCGGGAGGTGGTCGGGGCGGCACAGCGGGCCGGCGTCCCCATCGAGACGACCTGGGTGATCGGATTCCCTGCGAAGGACATCGTGCGGCTCGCGACGGAGGTCCAGGCGGACCTGATCGTTGTGGGGACCTACGGCCGGCGCGGCATGTCGCATCTGTTGCTGGGGAGCGTCGCGGAGCGGGTCGTCCGCACGGCGCCCTGTCCCGTGCTGACCGTGCGGCGGGCCGAGCACGAGTTTGTCGAGGGACTCGGGACCGCCGGCCCTAGTCTGGATGCCGCGCCGGGCACGGAGAGGAGGTAGGGCCATGTTCAAGCGGATTTTGGTGCCCCTGGACGGATCGTCCCTGGCTGAAGCCATCCTGCCACAAGTGCAGGACTTGGCCAAGGCCCTCGGGGCGGAGCTATTCCTGGTTCGAGCCGCCGCTGCGCATGTGTTCCCCGGGGTCGATCCCACCGAGGGGGAGGTCGACGTCGTCCGGAAAGCAGAGGCATATGTCACAGAGGTGGCCGGGCGGCTCCGCGATGCCGGCATCTCGATCCACACCGCCGTGCGCTACGGGGAGGCGGCGGAGGAAATTCTCCGCCATATCATGGACAACGCGGTCGACTTGGTGGCGATGTCAACGCACGGGCGCAGCGGCCTCAGCCGGTTGGTGCTGGGGAGCGTCGCGGCGCAGGTGGTCCACCGCGCCACCGTCCCGGTTCTCCTTCTGCGGGCGCGCGGCGAGTGAGGCGAGGCCTGGCGCGGATTGTCCCGGACGGTGTGGCGCCGACGCAGCCGATGGGATGTTGTGAGGGGTCGCAGTTCGGAGCGGCTGCCAGAGGTGGGATCAAGGGCCCCTGAGGAGGAACAACATCATATTGCGGTGGCGGTCACCCTTGCGATCGAATCACTGGACAGTGTGTGGGTGACTGCCCCGCGGGAGAGGAGGATAAACAATGGGCACTCGACGGCACGGCACGAGGACCGGGTATCACCGAATCTTGTGGCCAACGGACTTCTCGCCGCTCGCGAAGGCGGCCCTCCCGCACCTCCCGAAACTGGCCGCTGGGAGCCAGGGCGAATTGGTCATCCTCCATGTGCTCTCGACGCCCGCGGCCTACGCGTATCCGGACACAGCCTGGCTTCCCTGGGACAAGATCGAGCAGGCGAACCGCGCCGCCGGGGAGCGGGGGCTGCACCGCCTGGAGGCCCAGATTAAAATCAGCCATCCGGACCTCCGGGTCCGTGGCGTCCTCGCCATCGGGGTAGCCTTCGACGAGATCGTCCGGACCGCGCGCCGCCTCAAGTGCGACCTGATCGTGTTGGCGACCCACGGGCGGACCGGCCTGAAGCACGTGCTCATGGGCAGCGTCGCGGAGAACGTCGTCCGGCGGGCACCCTGTCCCGTGCTCACCGTGCGCCCGCGGGGGTTTCGCGGCTGACCGGCCCCTCTCGCCCTTGCCCCTCGCGCTTGCCATAGTGCCCCCGCTGGCCCGAGACGCCGGAGAGTATAAGATGGTTCTTCTCCCAACCGAGTGGGTACTTTTTAGGGGTCATGAGCATGCAACGCGCTGATCTGTCTGGCATAAACGGCTTTCCAGGCGACCCGAAAAGTAGTATGCAGTCTGCATGCGAACAGCCAACCGCTTGTGGGACACGTATCGGTACCCCGGCCATGAGCCGGAATCCGTGGTCAAGGGCGTCTTTGGAGACCCGTATGCCCGGGTCATCCGGCTGCGGCGTCGGGGAAAAAAACGGCCTGTGGGGTCTGCGGGCGTGTGCATCGCGCCTTCTACGATCGGAAGGTGCGCCGGGTGCGGGACCTCTCCTGCGGGGATCGGCGCATCTACTTGGACGTGGAAGTGCGGCGCGTCTGCTGTCGGAGCTGCGGGAAGGTGAAGCAGGAGAAGCTGGACTGGCTGGCCGACTCGCTGTTCCACACCAAGCGGTTCGCCTTCTGGGTCGGGCGGCGGTGCCGGGGGATGAGCATCAAGGCTGTCGCCCGGGAGACCCACCTGGACTGGAAGACGATCAAGGCCTTGGACAAGCAATACATGGCCGAACAACTGCGCCGCGTGGGCACGCCGGGGCCGAAGGTCATCGGCATCGACGAGTTGTCCGTCCGCAAGGGGCACACGTATCGCATCATCGTCAGCGATCTGGTGCGGCGGCGCGCCATCTGGTTCGGCGGGACGGACCGTTCGGAAGCCAGCATGGACCTGTTCTTCGCGCAGGTGGGGGAGAAGAAGAGCCGGGGCATCCGCCTGGCCGTCATGGACATGTGGAAGCCCTTTGAGAACTCCACCACCGTGCATGCGCCGCAAGCCGGCCGCCTGTACGATAAGTTCCACGCCCTGCGGCATCTGGGCGAGGCCCTGGACCACGTGCGCCGCAGCGAATACGCCCGGCTGACGGGCGAGGGGCGTACGTTCGTCAAGGGGCAGCGCTATACTCTCCTGGCCCACCGGGCGAACCTGACGCTCGCAGGAAAACGCTCCCTGCGGATCCTGCTCAAGGCCAACAAACGGCTGAACACCGCCTACCTGCTCAAGGAAGCCTTCGGCCAGCTCTGGGAGTACCGCCGTGAGACGTGGGCACGGAAGTTCTTCGACAACTGGTGCACCGCCCTGGAGGGGCAGGGCCTTGTCCCCTTCGAGAAGTTCGCCAAGATGATCGACAAGCACTGGGAGGGGATTGCCGCCTACTGCCGCCCTGAGAACAAAGTCCCTCTCGGCTTCGTCGAGGGGCTCAACAACAAGATCCGGGTCATCCAGCGCAGAGCATACGGCCTCAGAGACGAGGAGTACCTTCGTCTCAAGATTCTCACCTGCATGCTCCCGGAGATTTGAAAATGCCCTCAAGTCACCCACTCACTTTGGAGAAGAGCCTATAAGATAATGCTACGTATTCCACCCCTGAACCCCTCCTGGGCAAGCGCCGGAATTCGCTTGACCGGGGCGAACGGGCGGCGGTATGGTCCGGCGGATCGTCCGTGATCCTCCCGCAGGTGCCAGGCAGGGGGTCAGAGATGTCCAGCATCCCGACGGCTTCCCCATCCGGCCCTTGACGATTGTCCACATCGCCAAGGGCCGTTCTGTTTTCGTGGTGGAAGGCGCACTGCGTTTAGTGGGGGGCCAGGCACAGTCGGCCGATGGCCAGCCTAGTGCCTGGGCCATTTGCCCCAACACGTTTGCGGGTGACCGAGAAGGACGAATTCACTTGAAAGTGACGAACGTGGCAACGTCCCCCCTTACGTCCCCCCTTACGAGTCCGATCCTGCGGGCGGCCATGCCGTGCGCGCCGCAGAGCGACTGGCATTGGTGAGGAAAGGGCGCAGAAGCGACTTACGCACGGTGGGAGGATGCCCCATGGATAAGCAGGTGGTGGTTCGGCTCCACTCCAGCTTCGAGGAGATGGTGCGCCAGCATGCCGAATTGGGGGTCGAGTTCTGGTGTGCTCGGGATCTCCAGATGCTCCTTGGATACGCCAGGTGGGAGAACTTCGCCAAGGTCATCGAGAAGGCTAAGACCGCTTGCAGCACCTCCGGGAATGACATCGGGGATCATTTTCTTGATATCACGAAAATGATCGAACTCGGGAAGGGAGCCAAGCGGGAGATCGAGGATATCGCCCTCACGCGCTATGCCTGTTACCTCATCGCCCAGAATGGCGACCCGACCAAGGACCCGATTGCCTTCGCGCAAACCTACTTCGCCGTCCAGACCCGCAAGCAGGAGATCATCGAGAAGCGCCTGGCCGAGGCCGAGCGGGTCAGCGCCCGGAAGCACCTCACGCAGTCGGAGAAGGAGCTCTCGGGCATCATCTTCGACCGGCTCCGCGAGCATGAGAGCTTTGCCCGAATCCGCAGCAAGGGGGATATGGCGCTCTTCGGTGGACGAACGACGCAGGACATGAAGGACCGGCTTGACGTGCCGAAGGGGCGCGCCCTGGCCGACTTCCTCCCGACGATCACCATCAAGGCCAAGGACTTCGCCAACGAGATAACCAACTTCAACATCAAGCAGAACGACCTCCACACCGAGCCGAGCGTCACGACTGAGCACGTGAAGAACAGTCGGGATGTCCGCAGCCTCCTCGTCGATCGCGGCATTGTTCCTGAGGCGTTGCCTCCGGCCGAGGATGTGAAGAAGGTCGAGCGCCGACTGGCATCCGAGAAGAAGAAGCTGTCGAAGCGGGTGGCACCGCGCGGGGAAGGTGACCCTGCATAGCCAAGAGCCAGGGGCTCCTCTCGGAGTTCCTTGGCGCAGGGAAAGGTGTCGTCGCTGAACGCTTGCCAATTTTGAAGACACCGTAAAAGGTGCCGGACACTTCTTGGCTCGTAAGGAATAGATTCTGCGACAGGCCGATTTCACTTTTGGGCCGGTACGCAAGCGCGGGGGCTACGTGCATGGGTGCCCGGAATGCGGACCACACGGGATGCCTCGAGGGCGGCGACGGCTTCAGATCTCGCCCGCCTGGTGGACCGACCGCCAAGAATTGGAATCGTCCATGCGGGAAATCGTAACTGCTCAGGTTGTTAGGGTTCAAGGTTCAAAGGTTCAGGGTTCAGGGTTCACGGGTCAAGGTTTGAGGAAGGGGGGAATGAACATGGTCCGCGGGCTGAACTGGAGACGCAGTTGCCAGCGCCTGATCGCCGTTGGCCCATATCGTCCGTGCGGGAGGATGCCGAGAACTCTGCTGCCAGCCCTCGTGGATTCCCTGAACCTTGAACCTTTGAACCTTGAACCTGAGTAGTCACGGGAAATCAACAGGTTAGCTCCCAATAGGTGTCCGGTACCTATTCTTTAGCAGGCTGCTGAAAAATCCACTTCAGGGGGTGCCATGGGCTTCTTCGATTCGTTCAAGAAAGGGTTGCGGGGGGCGAAGGCGGCACTGGGGCCAGGGCGATACGCGGCGGCCGGGAAGCGGATTGTCTGCCCGCACTGCGCCGGTGAATTGTTTCGGGAAGGCTCCGCGCTTTTGGTGCGGCGTGGCATGGCGGCTGCGGAAATGGCATGGGCAGGCAAGGGAGCCACGACCCTCCTCTGCGCGCACTGCGGTCGAATCCAATGGTTTCTCGGTCCGGAATGGCTTCGCCCGGATCGCCCGGTCTCGTGACGAGCGGCGGTGAAATAGCTCTCGACTCGACTGTGCGTTGATCCTGCCCGCCCCAAGAAAAGGTACCGGACACCTTTTGGCTCGTAAGTGATGGATTCTGCGACAGGCCGATTTCACTTTTGGGTCGTTACGCAATTCTTTCGCCGGGATTAGAGATATGGAGTGTAGGCTTTGCCAGCATGATTCCAAGCCAGTGAGGGCGCATCTCATCCCGCGCAGCTTCTTCGAGATCAATTCTTTGGGCCATCCACAGATCGTTTCCACCACCGACAGTGTATATCCGAAGCGCGCGCCGGTTGGAATCTATGACACGCACTTGGTATGTGAAAAGTGAGAGCGATTGTTTGCGCCGTTCGACGACTACGCCCAACACCTCCTGATTGCCCAACGCGCGAAAGCCATACCTCTCTTTTATGACGATAAGCCTATAGCCTACGTCTATGAAGCCTACGACTATACGAAGTTGAAGTTGTTCTTCATGACCCTTTTGTGGCGAATTTCCCAGAGTTCTCACGACTTCTTCAAACACTTCACCCTCGGGAAACATGAAGCGGCAGTCCGAACGGCCATCCTGAGCAGTGACCCAGGCCCACCCGAATTTTATGCCGTCATCCTTGCGAAGTTCCCAACGCCTCTTGGCAACCTAGACCCTCGCCAGATTCACCTTCTTGAAGTGAACTTCTGCCCCATTTACCTCGCCGAGTACGTTGCATACATAAAGGTCGACAGACGAGCAACACCGGAACCCCTTCGAGATTTTGTCCTCGGCCGCGAGGCACGCCTTGTGTTGATAGCGCGCGACCCTAGTCGCAGCAAAGACACCCAGGTAATGCGTGCTTGGGCGATTAAGAATGCCAGGCTCTCTCACCAGGGAAAAGGTACCGGACACCTCTTGGCTCGTAAGTGATGGATTCTGCGAGAGGCCGATTTCACTTTGCGGTCTTTGCGAACTCTGCGGTGAAATGTTTGGGATGAATCCGATTTGGCGAAGCCGGCGGCATGACGCGGGATCGGCAGACCATGTAGAATCCAGCTTCGGCAGTACAAAAAGGCGAGCCGGGTAGAATTGAACGGCTTGGCCAGTATTACGCAGCCCGCCGCTTATGGACACCCTCCCGTTGCGCTCTCATTTCGTCATAACGCCGCAATATCAGTAGGATACGCATGTTCATGAACATGGCACAGCGGCTGCAACCTTGTATCCTCGTAGTCAGCCTTTCAAAAAGGAGGCAATCCCATGAAGTTATGGATACGGTTCGTGTTGGTGATGATGGGGCTCGTGCCCCGGGTGGGGGGAGCGCAGACCCCGAATCCGTCGACGACGTTTCCGCTCGGCCTGCCCACGGCGACCGTTCCGGTGGCGGGACAGCACGAGGTCCTCGCGTCCGTCGCCGTGGTCGTCGGGGCAATCCTGGTATTCCTGGCGATCGGCAAGGTGCATGACTTCTGGAGCAAGCGGAAGGAGCAGACGGAGGATCTCGAATCGCACATCAATGGCGCGCTATTCGAACATCTCGTGTTCTTGCGCACCTCCATCGCACCAACGGTCCGGATTCCTTTCCGGCGAGACGTCCCCGTCACGATCGTCTTACGCGGAGAGGTGCCGTCGCTGCAACTGGAGTGGACAGCCCTCCGCCTAGTCGAGGAGGCCGCCTCACGCGTCCGGTCGGATTACGTCCTCGAGAACCACATCACAGTGGGCTCGTCGTTGGGGAGCCGCCCCGGCATCGTGCCGGGAGAGGCGCGGAAGACCAATCGCCTTGTGGGCGCATTCAAGACCGTTGTGTCCGTGGCGGGCGTCATGGCGGGCGTGCTTCTGGTCAAGTATGCGGGTCTGATCGAGCACATCCACACTCGATAGCTCGCGCACGCCGCCAGCGCAGGCGGACTGTGCGGAAAGCTCTTTAGGGTTCTTTGTGGTCTAACCAAGCCTGGCCTCCAAACGAGAGGATTGAGATGCGACAACAGAATTCAGAGATCTTTCCAGATCGGTCTGCGGACACCGCGCAAAGGGATACCTCGGACACGGTCGCGTTGAGTCGCGTGACGGAATTCCTCGGGATCGGGGTTATGCTGGCTCTGCTCTTGTTCAGCTAGTCCTCTGGCCCGCAAGAATGATTCCGCCCCAAGAACAGGCCTGCCAGATCTTCAGCTAACCAGCCACACCCAGCAGAAGTTTCTCTTTCCATCCTCAGGATTCGATCTTGACACCGATGTGAAGACGGGGCATCCTTCCCCGCGGCACAGCGGTCAGCCTACCCGAGGCCCGATTCCGCAAACCAATTATTCGAAGGCTCGGCCCGACAGAGAGGACGACCCGAGTTTGCCGTCACGTTTCGATTTCCTGAAGCAACTTTCCCCGGACGAGGTCCTGGAGATCGTGGAGCCGGCGGATCTCGACTATCAACCCAGAGGTATTGTGCATGGTGACAGAAGTCTTCGACAACATCTATCGGATGGAAATACCGCTCCCTAGGAATCCTCTCCGGGCCATCAACTCCTATCTGGTCCGGGGCGGGGATCGGTGGCTCATGATCGACACCGGCATGAACCGGCCCGAATGCCTCGAAGCCATGCGGGCGTCTCTCAAGGAGCTTGCCGTTGACCTCGACCGCACGGATTGCTTCGTCACGCATTGCCATTCGGATCACATCGGTCTCGTGTCGGAGCTCAATACCGGGAAGTCAAAGGTCTTCCTCAACCCACTGGATGCCGCCATCATCCTTAATCCGAATCTCTGGATCGAGCTGGCGGCGGAGGCGCGGGCCCACGGCTTTCCGAATCCCGATTCGGCCATGGCGAAGCACCCGGGGCGGAGGTATCTTTTCAGCGGAAACCCCGAGTTCGCCTCTCTCCGCGAGGGGGACACGCTTCCAATCGGGAAATATGTCTTTCGGTGTATCGAGACGCCCGGCCACACGCCCGGCCACATGTGCCTCTATGACCCGGAGGCCAGGATCCTCTTCTCGGGGGATCACATCCTGGACACCGTCACCCCCAACATCACAGGATGGTGCTGCGGAGGCGACCCGCTCGGAGAGTTTCTCGAGAGCCTGGATAAGATCGCAGCCTGCGACGTCAGGCTGATACTGCCGGGGCATCGCAATGTCATCTCGGATCCGCTTCGGAGGATCGGAGAGCTCAAGGAGCACCACCGGGTCCGGATGCAGGAAGCCACCGACATCCTCGCCGGAGGAGAGCAGACCGCCTATCAGGTCGCGTCGCGGATGGCCTGGAACATCGACTGCCCTACCTGGGAAGACTTCCCCATTCCGCAGAAATGGTTCGCCACCGGCGAGGCCCTCTCGCATCTGCTGCATCTGGAGCGAACAGGAAGGATCCAGGGGAAGCAGCGGGAAGGGAAGGCATTCTTCTCGCTGTAGGTGAACGCGAGGAGGATTGCGATGTGCCTTGACCGTCGCCAGGATATTATCAAGCCGACGGTCATGCTTATTTGTACGTGGATTCGTCTTTCTTGCGGACAGCAACGATGATGACGTGGCCGGCGCGTTCATCCACCTCATAGAGCACCCGGTGGTCACGGCCCGCCCAGATGCGGAGCTGGTCCACGCGACCGGCAACTTTATCGCAGCCGCGTGGTCGCGGGTCTTCCTGCAGTTCGAGGATCGCCCGAACCACCCGCAGGAAGGCGTCGTCGTCCAGCTCGAACAGCTCGCGCTTGGCGGATCGCCGAAATCTGACCTTAAGCACGGCGCGTTTTGATGCTGGAGAGTCGCCGCTCGATGGCGGCCAGGCAATCCTCGACCGGTTCGTGCGCCCGGCGAACGAAGATCGCGGCGTCTGGATCTTCTGTGGCCTTCCGGGCGAGATACGCCGCCGCCGCCTCCTCCAGCACGTCGTTCAGCGCCCGGTCCTGTTTCACCGCATAGAGCTTGAGCGCCTTGAGGGTTTCCCCGTCCATCGTTGTCGAGAACGATTTCTTGCCCATTCCTGCTTCACCTCCGTCAATACCGTATCGTCAAGATATCTTGATGTCAAGAATAATGGAAATCTAGCCTGCGGGGAGGACCGACTCTTTCTTGCGGTGCACCACCGCCTGGCAGACGGCGATGAGGTCGCCGGCCTCGGTCTTGACCGTGATCTGATAGAAGCCGGCGCGATGGCCCTTGCGGAGTTCCTGGGCCTCGGCCACGAGGCGGGTCCCGAGGGCGGCGGTCGCCAGGAAGTTGATCGACATGCTCAGCGCCACGGCGACCTGCCCATGAGAATTCGAGGCGGCGGCGAAGGCGCTATCGGCCAGGCTGAAGATGGCGCCGCCGTGGGGAATCCCATGCGAGTTGAGCGTCTGGGAAGTAACCGTCATGGCGGTTCGCCCATAGCCGGGGCGCATCTCCTGGTATTCGATGCCCACCGATTTAGCGAATGGATCCCGGCTGAGCGATTTGAAGATCTGGTCATTCACCTGTGATGACATGGCATCCTCTCGTTCATGGTCGCCACGTGGGACGGCGACTGGGTGATCGGGGACTGGGTGATCGGGCGACGAGGTGATTGGGCGACTGGGCGATCGGGGGTGCCCAATGCCCAATTGCCTGACCGTCGTCGATCGATCGGGAAATCTGGACGGCATCGGGCCAGTTCCAATGAATGGACAAGTATTCAAGTCCTGATTGCCATCCCACCTCGGATTCACGGCTGTGCTTTCTCCTCCAGGAGGAGGTCCGCAAAAACGAAACCGTCTCGCTCGACGACTTCTCCGTTTGCTATCGGGATCGGCTCCCGGAACATGGGGCCGCCGTAGGCGAAGGTGTGAAACTCCCCTTTCTCGCCGCAAGGGTCCACGCCCGGGGGAAGATCGGCAAGGAACGCCTGGTCGAACTCGCGTCCGGCGAAGGCGGGTGGAAGCAGCTTCGGGTCCACGCAGGTGATCCGGGCCCTCAGGCCTCCCGCCAGCATCTCCCGCGCCAAGGCGTCGGTGGGGAGTCCCCAGAGGGGGAAGAGCGGGGTGAGGCCCGTCCCCTCAAGCTGCCGCTCCCGGTAGGCCCGCACCTCCGGGAGGAAGAGATCGCCAAAGGCCACGCACTCGATTCCCTCCGCCTTGGCCTGCCGGCACACGTCGCCCATGATGCGCTCGTAGTCTTCGTTGGAGCATGGCCAGGGCAGGGGGACGGGCCAGAGCGGGATCCCGATCGAGCGCGCCTGCGCGTCGAGCAGACCCCGGCGCACCGCGTGCATGGCGACCCGATCGAAGGCCTGGTTGATCGTGGTGAGCAGCCCCACGACCGGGACGTCGGCACGCCGCAGCGCATGCAGGGCCCAGGCGCTGTCCTTCCCGCTGCTCCAGGAGAGCAAGCACTTCTTGGGGGCCATGGCGCTCACCTTTCTGGTTGTCCGAGGGCGATGACGCGCTCGCGCAATCGCAGGGCGACGGTCTCGGCGTCGTCGGCGCCGCGGGGTCCGTCCCCCTTCAGGAGTTGTTCGGCCGTGATGACGGGTCCGAAGCGGATGCGGAGCGGGTGAAGACGCGGGAGCGACCGGCCGCGCGGCCACGCCTCGAAAGAGCCGGTGATGTGGACGGGCAGGACGGGAACGGCGAGCTCTCGCACCAGGATGCCGGTCCCCTTGCGGAAGGCACGGACACGGCCGTCGTTCGAGCGCTCCCCTTCGGGAAAGACGCAGAGGATCTTGCCGTCCCGCAGGACGCGGGCCGAGGCCTGGAGGGCCCGCACGAGATACGTGTCCATGTCCACCGGGATCACCCGCACGCCGCGCCCCCACCACGCCAAGACGGGATGGCGGAAGAACCACTCGAACCCCAGGTAGAACACCTGCTGGGCGACGCGGCCGGGCAGGGCCGCGACCAGGATGAAGGCGTCGAAGAAGCTCGTATGGTTCGCCACGAGAATCAGGGGACCGCCGGGTGGGACGTGCTCCCGGCCCTCGATGCGCAGGCGATACAGCGAGCGAAACAGCGTGACGCAGAGTCCGCGCGAGCCGGCGGTGATGAGATTGGCGGAGGGCCGGTTGCTGGCCGCCACCATCCGCGCCACTTCCGGCGGGGTCTCGCCCAGGATCTCGCTCCAGCCGCGCCGCCGCTCGGGCGCACTCGGGGCCGCCCCGGCCGTCCTGAGCGCCCGCACCCGCTCGATCAACTCGCGCACGGTGAACAGCTCCGCCGCCGCGTCGTCGGGGACCTTGACGTCAAATATGCCCTCCAGCGTGGCCAGCATCTCCACCCGGGCCAGAGAGTCGAGGCCGAGGTCCAGCTCCAGGTTGTCTTCCAGGTGAACGCTCGGCTTCTTGGTGGCCTCCTTGAGATAGGCGAGCACCCGACGGCCGACCTCGTCCGCGGCCGCGGCGAGGTCGGCGTCGGTCTGCGCCTCCCCGCCGGGCCGATCCTCCTGGGCCAGCTCCGCCTGGAAGCGCTGCTGGACCAGATGACGCTGGATCTTCCCGAGGCGCGTTCGCGGGAATCCCTCCTTGACGATCCGAAGCCCCGTGGGCCGCTTGTAGGCGGGCAAGTCGCGGCCGACGTTCTCCATGTCCCAGCGGATGGTCTCGAAGATGTTGGTCATCCCCTGCGTCCGGAAGGTATCCAGATCGGGCAGGGCCAGCGCCAGGAGACCCTCCACGGCGGCCCCGGCCCGATCGCGCGTCTGCGGGACCAGGCAGATCTCCTTGATATAGGCGCTCTTGAGGTACTGTTCCTCGATCTCCTCCGGATAGATGTTCTTCCCCGAGCTGAGGACGATGACTTCCTTGGCCCGGCCGGTGATGGTGAGGTACCCGTCGGTGTCCAGGTATCCTAGGTCCCCCGACAGGAACCACCCATCCCGCATGACCTCGGCCGTGGCCTCGGGGTGCTGATAGTAGCCCTGCATGACGTTGGGACCTCGGATCGCGATCTCGCCCACGCCGTCCTGGCCCGGATCCAGGATGCGCACCTCGACGCCGGGGAGCGGCACGCCGACCGAGCCCGGCCGCATGTGCCCCAGAGGATTGAAGGCCGCGACCGGGGCGGTCTCGGTGAGGCCGTACCCTTCCGTTAGGGTGAAGCCCAGCGCCAGGAAATCCCGCGCGATGACGGGATCCAACCGGGCGCCGCCACTGGCCATGATCCGCATGCGGCCCCCGAGTCTCTGGTGGACCCGGACGAAGACCAGGCGGCCGAGGTTGATTCCGGCGGGGCGAAGGATGCCCGACAGGCGGAGGAGGACACCGAGTAGCTTGCGCACAAGGAACGGCCGCCGCCCGAGCTGGTCGAAGATCCCTTTGTGGATGTGGTAGAAGAGCTGGGGCACGGCCACCAGGGCGGTGATTCCGGTCTCGCGCATGCAGGCGAGAAGATCCGGCCCCTTCAGCGAGGGGGGAAAGGTGATCTGCGCGCCCGTGTAGAGCAGAATAAGCTGGGCGATGAACGCGAAGGCGTGATGCAAGGGCAGGACGGACAGCAGATTGTCCTGTGGGTCGATCAACCGGAATGCCAAGATGCTCTCGGTGTTCGCCAGGAAGTTCGCGTGGCTCAGCATCACCCCCTTGGGCGTGCCGGTCGTGCCCGAGGTGTAGAGGATGGAGGCCAGCGCGTCGCTTTCGATCCGGGGGAGCGGCCGATGCACGGGATCGGGACGTGCGAGCGCGGAGCGGAACGACAGAATCCGCTCACCCTCTGCGTCGGCATCCAGGTCGAGCACCCGGGTCAGTGGCGCCTCTTCTGCATTCGCGGCAAGAAGGCGCGCGACGTGCTTTCCGGACGCGATGGCCATGCGGCAGCCGGCGTGTCGCAGGACGTTGGCCACCTCGACGTCGCTCAACTGGACGTCCAGGGGGACGGCCACGCCTCCCGCGGCCGTGAGGCCAAAATAGGCCACGGCCCATTCCGGCCGGTTTTCGCTGATCAGGGCGACGCGGTCACCCGGGGCCAGACCGGCCCGGACGAGGGCCCAGGCCACGGCCCGGGCCTGCTGAGCCACCTCTCCGTACGTGAGACAGCGATACTCCGCGCCTTCCTTGACTCGAAGGGCGAGGCGATCGGGCTGGCCGCTTGCCACCGATTCGAATCGCTCGAAGAGGTTCATGCTGAACGGGTACGCCTATTCCGTGACGTGAATGCGCAGATACAGATCCCCGGGCGCGCCCGCCTTGCCCGTGAGCCCCTTGCCGCGCAGGCGAAGCTTGGTCCCCGGAAGGACGCCAGCGGGAATGGTCACGATGACCTCCTCGGCCACGCCGCCCCGGGAGAAGCGGAAGTGCTTTCTGGCCCCTTCCCGGGCCTCCGTCGGCGTGATCGGGAAGTCATGGGTCACGTCTTCGCTGCGCCGGCCGGATCCCAGGGCGAGCCGCGCCACACGACCGAGGCCCTGCAGCGCCCGCCCGATCCAGGTAAGGAGGCCGGGCGACTCGGACCGCCCGGCGACTTCCGGCGACCGGCGACTCCCCAGTCTGGGCCCCCACGGCTCTGCCCTCCGCCCGAAGGCGCGGGACCCCTCCCGTGAACCGAAGAGGCCGCCCGTGAAGGGACCGCCGAAAAACACCCCGCCGAAGACGACGCCGCGCCCGCCGAAGAACGTGTGGCGGACGAAGCCATCATCGAAGCGAAAGCCCATCCGCTGAAACTCGCGTGTGAGCTCTTCGAAGATGGCGGCGGCGTCGCGATTGCGGAGGAGGTCCTTGAGGATCTCTTCTTGACTGGAATAGGCCCACGGCTCGGCCTGCGCGTCGGCGCCCACGCCGGCGCCGGTGGCGCGGCACACATCATAGAGGCGGCGCTTCTCCGGGTCCGTCAGGACCCCGTAAGCCTCGCTGATGGCCTTGAAGCGCTCCTCGGCCGTGGCGTCGCCCCGGTTCCGGTCCGGGTGGTAATGGAGGGCCATCTTCCGGTAGGCCTTGCGGATCTCCTCGGCAGAGGCATCCGTCTTCAGGCCCAGGATCTCGTAGTATTCCTTGGTTGGATCGGCACGAAACGGCATCGCGAGCTCCCTTGCTTGGAAAGGTATCGGGTAGTCTACCGTCTGGAACGGGGAGCGGCAAGGAGTTTCGAGGGCGCCGTCCGGGACGTTCAGATGCGCAGGTCCGACCCCCGGGATTCTCCTTGACGCTCGGAGGCGAGCCGCGAGATGATTAATCATATCCCGACGCCCGCGCAGGTCGGAGGCTGCGGGCGGGGTCGTACCATTTCGGCAGAGGGAGATTCATCACACAGAGGAGGATGCCGTATGAAACCCGTCGTGTTGGTCACCCGCAAACTGCCGGAGGCCGTGGAGGATCGCCTTCGCCGCGACTACCAGCCGCGGCTCAACCCGGACGACCGCCTCTACTCCAGGGACGCGCTGATCGAGGCCGCCGCCGGCGCCGACGCGATCATTCCCTGCCACACGGAGCGTTTCTCGGCCGAAGTCATCGCGCGGCTTCCCGCAAGTGTCCGCATCATCGCCAACTTCTCGGTGGGGTACGATCACGTCGATGTCGAGGCGGCGAAGGGCCGGGGCCTGGTCGTCACCAACACCCCCGAGGTCTTGTCCGATGCCACCGCCGAGCTGACCATCTTGCTCATGCTCGGCGCGGCCCGGCGAGCCAGCGAAGGGGAGCGCCTGGTGCGGACCCGCACGTGGCGAGACTGGAGCCCGAGCTTCATGGTGGGCACCCAGGTGAGCGGCAAGCGGCTCGGTATCGTGGGCCTGGGACGAGTCGGCCGGGTCACGGCTCGGCGGGCCCGGGGCTTCGACATGCAGATTCACTATCACGACCTCCAGCGACTGCCGTCGGACTTGGAGGCGGGCGCGATCTACCACCCGACGCCGGAAGACCTCATGCCGCACTGCGACTTCTTGGCGTTTCATTGCGTCGCCACGCCGCAGACCCGGAAGATGCTCAACAGCGACCGGATTGCCCTGCTCCCCCCCGGGGCCATCGTCGTCAACGCCAGCCGCGGCGCGGTCATCGACGACGAGGCGCTGATCGCGGCGCTGAAGTCCGGCAAGGTGGCCGCTGCCGGCCTCGATGTTTACAACAACGAGCCGGACATCCATCCGGAGTACCGGGAGCTTCCGAATACCTTCCTGATGCCGCACATCGGTAGCGCCACCAAGGAGACCCGCGACGCCATGGGGTTCCGGGCCCTGGACAACCTGGACGCCTTCTTCGCCGGCCGCGCGCCCAAGGACCGAGTGGCCTGAGCCGGAGCGGTACAGAAGGCACCGGAAACCTTTGGCGTCCACATGGGAAACAACTTCCCCCTCGCGTCCGCCATGCTCTTCCAGCCGCCCTTGCCTTGTCCCACTAATCTTCTATAGTAAGAGAAAGGCCGACGGAGGGGCTGGATTGCTGGTTGTTTGGGGACATACGCTCCACGGCTGCGCGGCCGAGCCGGGAGACACACTTCCAGGAGGATGATCATGGCATTCACACTGCAACTCGGTAAGAAGGCTCCGGATTTCAAGGTGCCGGCTACAGATGGGAAGACCTACAGTCTGGCGGACTTTGCCGGGGCCAAGGCGCTGGTGGTATTCTTCACCTGCAACCACTGCCCGTTCGTCCTGGGATCGGATGAGGTGACCCGGGCCACGGCCGACCGCTTCCGGGGCAAGGGCGTGGCCTTTATCGGCATCAACTCGAACAGCGAACACACGCATCCGAATGACGATTTCGTCCACATGGTGGAACGGATGAAGCAGCATCACTTTCCATGGGTCTATGCCCGAGACAAATCCCAGGAAGTGGCGAAGGCCTACGGGGCGCTCCGGACACCGCACTTCTACGTGTTCGACCAGGAACGAAAGCTCGTGTACACGGGCCGTGGTCTGGACAACCCGCGCAATGCGGCCGAGAGCACCATCAACGACCTTGACCGGGCGCTGGAGGAGGTTGTGGCGGGGCGGCCCGTGAGCACGCCGGCGACCAACCCCATCGGCTGCAATGTCAAGTGGGAGGGCCAGGACGCCCACTGGATGCCGCCGGAGGCGTGCGATCTAGTCTAGCGTCCCGCGGGAAAGATACGGCGGCAGGAACGGACCCCCGATGCAAGACAGCGTCGGGGGTCTCTTTTTGTCCTCGACCGGGACTGGCTGCATGTGCTCTCGAACCCGAATCCGGTCGGGTGATTTTCTGGCAAGAGATGCATCCTTTAACTCCGTGAGAGCAGACAATTACTGTGCGGGGACGCGGTACCTGTTGACCGCGCAGAGAGGACGGTGCATCATCGGGTCCGCGTTGTGCGGCGCTTGCCGCTGCGCGGCCATCGTGGCCGGGAGGAGACCGCGTCCCCCGGCCTTCCGTGTGGGCGCATGACGGGAATCGAACACTGGAGGATGATCCCATGCCGAGAGCCCTGGAAGGTATCCGTGTCGCCGATCTGAGCCACGTGCTGGCGGCTCCCACCACCAGCATGATCCTGGCGGATCTGGGCGCCGAGGTGATCCACATCGAGCCGGAGCAGGGGGACGATTCCCGCGAGTTCGGTCCCTTCGTCGGCGGTCACGACAAGAACCGGAGCGGCTACTTCATCAGCCTGAACCGCAACAAGAAGAGCATCGTCTTGAACCTGAAGGCCGCGGAGGGCAAGAAGATCCTGCGCGACCTGATCCGGATCTCCGACGTCGTGCTGGAGAACTTCCGACCGGACACCATGCAAAAGCTGGGGTTCGGCTGGGAGGACGTGCAGAAGATCAATCCCCGCGCCATCTATTGCTCGATCTGCGGCTTCGGCCACGACACGCTGCCACAGTACGGCAGCCGCCCCGCCTATGACATGGTGGCCCAGGCGTACAGCGGCCTGATGAGCATCACCGGCCCCGAGGGGGGCCCGCCGTGCCGGGTCGGCTCCTCGGTCGGGGACATCATCGCGGGCATGCAGGGGGCCATCGGCATCCTGGCTGCGCTCCGCTACCGGGAGCGGAGCGGCCGGGGGCAGTGCGTCGACATCGCCATGGTGGACGGCCTCTTCTCCGTCCTGGAAAACGCCGTGGCGCGATACGTGAACACGGGGGAGATCGCCGGTCCGCTGGGCGGCGCCCATCCCTCCATCGCGCCGTTCCAGGGCTTCCAGGGAAAGGACGGCGGGTGGGTGATCGCCGCCATCGGGAACGACAAGCTGTGGGCGCAGTACTGCAAGATCCTGGGGCGCGAGGATCTGGTCGAGCACCCGGAGTTCAAGACCAACCGCCTGCGCTGCGACCACCGCAAGACGATGGTGGCGATCCTGGAAAAGGAGATGGCCAAGAAGACGGCGGCGGAGTGGTGCGAGATCTTCGAGAAGGAGCGCATCCCCTATTCGCCCATCAACAACCTGAAGCAGATCTGCGAGGACGCCCACATCGAGCATCGCCAGATGCTGGTGGAGGTCGACCAGCCGGTGGTCGGGAAGATGCAGATCTCCGCCTCGCCCTTCAAACTGTCCGAGACCCCGGGAGAGGTGTACGCTCCGGCCCCGATGCTGGGTCAGCACACCGACGAGGTTCTGCGCGACCTCCTCGGCTACTCGGCGGAGCAGATCGCGAAGCTCAAGAGCGACGGGGTGGTCAACAAGGCGGTCTAGCAGGCTGCTGAAAACGGCCCATCTGCGGCGTTGGCTCGCTCGGGCGCTCGCTGCGGCGTACCCAGTGTACGCCTCACTCGGCCCATCGCGCGCCGCCTAGCATCTGGGCCCTTTTGAGCCGCCTGGGCGAAAGCGGGTTTTTCAGCAGCATGCTTGGTGGGCATGATGTACCGACTGGTTGCCGACTGTCTCGTCGTCGTCCACCTCGCCTTCGTCGTCTTCGTGGTGGCGGGGGGACTCCTCGTCCTCTGGCGCCCCTCGGTTCGCTGGGTCCATCTTCCGGCGGCGGTGTGGGGCGCCCTCATCGAGTTCACCGGCTGGATCTGCCCCCTGACCCCCTGGGAGCAGGCGTTGCGGGTTCAAGCCGGGCAGGTTGGCTATTCAGGCGGATTCATCGAGCACTACATTCTTTCATTGCTCTATCCGCAAGGACTCACGCCTGCCGTCCAGACAGCCCTGGCCTTCCTAGTGATCGGGGTGAACATTGCCATCTATGCGTTCGTTGGTTACCGCCAGGCCCGCTAGATGGAGCGCCTCTTCGCCATCATCTCGGAGATTTTTGCTTGACAGGACCGTGGTGCTAGTTTAGAAAAGGCAGACTTCTCATCCAGAGTGGCAGAGGGACTGGCCCTACGACGCCACGGCAACCCCGCTTCTACCGCAGCGGGGTGCTAACTCCTGCCCCGGCAAGACGGCTCGGCTGTGATAGCGCAGCGCGAGTGGTCGGGGAGAGATGAGAGGGGGATAGCTCCGCTTGAACCCCTTCTCATCCAGCGTGATGAGGAGGGGTTTTTTGTTCGGGCGGAGAGGAGAGAGCGGGATGATGGCGATGCGCAGGCGCCACACGGGGGCGCCTTTCCGGGAGACAGAGACACTCCGTCCGATCTAACACGCGCCTTTCTTGAGCACGTTGACCAGTTACTTGGGGGCCAATCTGCGAAAGCGGGTTGGCCCCCGGTTTCACGGAATGAGATCAGGGGACGAGGCACATCGATCAGGATGCGCCGTGACCCTCAAAACAGAATTCGACACAAAGGAGATACCGGAATGGAGAAGCAGGGATTGAGCACGCTGGCATTGCACGCGGGACAGATAGCGGACCCGACGACCGGCGCGCGGGCCGTGCCCATCTACCAGACCACGTCCTATGTCTTCAAGAGCACGGAGCACGCGGCCAACCTGTTCGCGCTGAAGGAGTTCGGTAATATCTACACGCGGCTGATGAATCCGACGACGGATGTTTTTGAGAAGCGGGTCGCGGCAATCGAAGGTGGGACGGGCGCCCTGGCGGTCGCCTCGGGCCAGTCGGCCATCTCGCTGGCGCTGCTGGCCATCACGCGGCTGGGGGACGAGATCGTCTCGGCCAACAACCTCTACGGCGGGACCTACCAGCTCTTCCATTACACCTTCCCCAAGCTGGGCCGCTCGGCGACCTTCGTGGACTCCCGCAACCCGGAGGCATTCAAGCGCGCCATCACGCCGAAGACGCGCGCCATCTACATCGAGACCATCGGGAACCCCAAGCTGGACGTGCCGGATTTCGAGGCGATCGCCAAGATCGCGCATGATGCGGGGATTCCGCTGGTGGTGGACAACACCGTGGGGGTCGGGCTGGTGCGCCCCTTCGACTACGGGGCGGACATCCTGGCCACCTCGGCCACCAAGTATATCGGCGGCCACGGCACCTCCATCGGGGGCGTGATCGTGGACGCAGGCAAGTTCCAGTGGAACAGCGGCAAGTTTCCCGAGTTCACCGAGCCCGACCCGAGTTACCACGGTCTGGTCTACTGGGATGCCCTGAGCAACGTGCCGGGGATGGGCAACGTCGCCTTCATCCTCAAGGTCCGGGTCAGCCTCTTGCGGGACTTGGGGCCGGCGCTGAGCCCCTTCAACTCTTTCCTGTTCCTGCAAGGGCTGGAGACGCTGCCGCTGCGCCAGAAGCAGCATTCGCTGAACGCGCTGGCGCTTGCGCAATACCTCAAGGCCCATCCCCTGGTGAGCTGGGTGACGTACCCCGGCCTGAAGGACGATCCGAGCTATCCGTTGGCGTCCAAGTATCTGAAGGCGGGGTTCGGTGGGATCCTCGGTTTTGGTATCAAGGGTGGACTGGAAGCCGGCAAGCGGTTTATCAATTCCGTCAAACTCCTCTCGCATCTGGCGAACATCGGGGACGCCAAGAGCCTGGTCATCCATCCCGCCTCCACGACGCACCAGCAGCTCAGCCGGGAGGAGCAGCAGGCGACCGGTGTCACGGAGGACTACATCCGATTCTCGGTGGGACTGGAGGACGTGGAGGACATCAAGGCGGACGTCGACCAGGCGCTCCGGAAGGCGGCGAGCTAACGCGATGATCGTCCACACGCAACAGGTCACATTCGATCAGGGGCTCAAGCTGCAAAGCGGGGCGAATCTCTGCCCCGTCACGCTGGCCTACGAGACGTACGGGACGTTGAACGAGGATCGCAGCAACGCGATCCTGATCTGCCATGCGCTGTCCGGCGACGCCCACGTCGCCGGGCGGCACGCGGCGTCCGACCGGAAGCCGGGCTGGTGGGACGAGGCGGTCGGGCCCGGGAAGGCCTTCGATACCGACAAGTATTTCGTGATCTGCTCAAACGTGATCGGCGGATGCTCCGGGAGTACCGGGCCTTCCTCGATCAACCCGGAGACGGGACGGCCGTACGGCCTGTCTTTCCCGGTCGTCACCGTGGCGGACATGGTCGAGGCACAGCGCTGGCTGATGGATGCCTTGGGCATCCCCGCGCTGCTGTGCGCCACCGGCGGGAGCCTGGGGGGTATGCAGGCCCTGCAGTGGACCGTTTCCTACCCGGAGCGGATTCGGAGCGCGATCGTTCTGGCCTCCACGGCGCGGGTGTCGGCCCAGTCCATCGCCCTGAACGAAGTGCCGCGGCAGGCCATCTATGCGGATCCGAACTGGAAGGAGGGGGATTACTATGGCCAAGAGCCGCCCAACGCGGGCCTGGCCGTGGCGCGGATGATCGGCCACATCACCTATCTCAGCGAGACCTCCATGCGGGAGAAGTTCGGCCGGCGCTTGCAAGAGCGGGAGCGGTATGGGTACGACTTCGCTACCGAGTTCGAGGTGGAGAGCTATCTGAAATATCACGGGAACCGATTTACGGCGCGCTTCGACGCCAACTCGTTCCTGTACATCACCAAGGCGATCGACTATTTCGACATGTCTCTGGGCCGCGGCGACCTCGCCGAGGCGTTCACCGACGTGCGAGCGAAATTCCTGGTGCTGAGCTACAGCTCCGATTGGTTGTTCCCGCCGGAGCAGTCCGAGGAGCTCGTCCGGGCGCTGCTCAGAAACGGAGTCGACGCCAGCTATGTGGAGATCAAGAGCGACTACGGCCACGACGCCTTCCTCCTGGAGGTGGAGCGGCTGGGGGAGCTGACCCGGGACTTCCTGGCCAGGGTCGAGCGCGAGGCCGCCCGTCCGACCGGAGGGGCGAATGGATCGAATGCCGCGGGCGAGGAGCAGAAAGTCTATCCCCTCTCATGGGGGAACACGGCGCGCGGCGCGCCGCGGCCGGCAGATAACCACAAACGGGAGACGGCATGACCTCTTCGCGTCCGGATCTCGACGTGATCGTCCAGATGGTGCCGGAAGGGGCGCGGGTGCTGGATCTGGGCTGCGGCGACGGCTTGCTCTTGGCGGAGCTGGTGGCCAGCAAGGGGGCTCAGGGACGCGGCGTGGAGGTGGACGAGGCCAACGTCCGGGCCTGCGTGTCCAAGGGGCTGTCGGTCCGCCATGGGAACATCGAGGACGGGCTGGCCGACTTTCCCGAAGGGATGTTCGACCTGGTGATTATCAGCCAGACGCTGGCCTATCTGAACCGGCCGCTCTTGGTCCTGAAGGAGATGACCCGCGTGGGACGGTCGGCAATCATCTCGTTCGAGAACGCAGGATACTGGAAGACGCGCTGGCGTGCCCTTTGCGGCGACGGCAGCGGAACCACGCTGGCGTCCGGCCAGCCGCGGGTCCGCTCCATCACGCTGCGCCAGTTCGACGAAACCCTGCGGCAGCTCAATCTGCGGGCTGAGCGGAGCGTGTTCCTGAGCGGTTCAAGCCGTGTCGAGCGATGGGCGTCGCTTCTGGCCGAGGCCGCCGTCTTTCAGGTGACAAGGATCTGAGCGGTACGCGAGAGAACAGCGAGAGCGGAAAGGACGGCATGCCGAAGACCAGCGATCGTACCGCCATCTTCACCGAATCGGTCATTCGCCGCATGACACGGGTGGCCAATCAACACTCCGCCATCAATCTGTCCCAGGGATTTCCGGACTTCGATCCGCCCGCGGCGCTGGTAGCGGCGCTGGCGGACACCGCCCGCAGGGGCCCCCACCAATACGCCGTCACCTGGGGGGCCCCAAATTTCCGGGAGGCGCTGGCCGCCAAGCAATCCCGCTTCATGGGCCTCCCTCTGGATCCGGATCGGCACCTGGTGGTGACCTGCGGCAGCACCGAGGCGATGATGGTGGCGATGATGACCGCCTGCAACCCGGGCGACGCGGTCATCGTCTTCTCGCCGTTCTACGAGAACTACGGCGCGGACGCCATCCTCACCGGCGCCCGCCCGCTCTACGTGCCGTTGCGCCCACCCCACTTCACCTTCGATCCGGGGGAGCTGCGGGCCGCTTTCCAGCAACGGCCCAAGGCGCTGATCCTGTGCAATCCATCGAATCCGAGCGGCAAGGTGTTCACGCGGGAGGAGCTTCTCTCGATCGCCGCCCTCGCCGAGGAGTTCGACGCGTTCGTCATCACGGACGAGGTGTACGAACACATCGTGTACGCTCCCCACCGACATGTCTACTTCGCCGCTCTCCCCGGGATGTTCGAGCGCACCATCAGCCTGAGCTCCCTGTCCAAGACCTATTCCATCACGGGATGGCGGCTGGGGTACGCGATCGCCGCTCCCGCGGTCATCGACAGCGCCCGCAAGGTGCACGATTTCCTGACAGTGGGGGCGGCGGCGCCGCTTCAGGAGGCCGCCGTCACCGCGCTCCACTTCGACGACGGCTACTATGGCGAGCTGCTCGCGAGTTACACCAGGAAGCGGGACGTGTTTCTCGGTGCGCTGGACGAAGCGGGGCTCGCGTACACCACGCCCCAGGGCGCCTACTATGTTCTGGTAGACGTGTCGGAGTTTACCAAGGCCGACGATGTCGGCTTCTGCGAGTGGCTGGCGCGCGAGGTGGGCGTGGCCGCGGTTCCAGGCTCCAGCTTCTTCCGGGAGCCGGTGCGCCACCTGATCCGATTCCACTTCGCCAAGCGAGAGGAGACTCTGGCGGAGGCGGGCGAGCGGCTCAAGACGCTCCGCGACCGATGGCGGAGGAGCCATGGATGAACTGACGCGATCCGGCCATTAGGAGCGATCAGGCGGTCGATCACGGATTGCCGGAGGCGGGGAAGAAAGGAGCACGGATGGGGAAGCGGCGACTCAAGAAGACAGAAGTGAAAGCGGCACCGGAGCAAACACGGAGCCGCTGGAGATTGTGGGCCTGGCTCGGAGCCGCCGCGGTGGTGATCGCGGGGGTGATCGGGTTCCTCTTCTTCCGGGGAGGCGATGGGACCGCCACCGGGACGACCGCCACGGTCCGCGTGGGGAGCGCGGCTCCGGGCTTCACACTGAAACTGCTCACCGGCGAGACGCTGAATCTGGCCAACCTGAAAGGCAAGCCCGTCCTGGTGAACTTCTGGGCGTCGAATTGCCCGCACTGCCAGCAGGAGGCGCCCGTCATGGTGCGGATGTACGAGCGGTATCGGGACAAGGGGCTGGCGGTCGTGAGCATCAATGTGATATGGGACAACGCAGACGACGCAAGACGGTTCGTGGAGACGTACCACCTGCCGTACCCGGTCGGCCTGGATCACATCGGCGCCATCGGTGGTGCCTATGGAGTGGACGCGACCCCCACGACGTTCTACATCGACAAGGACGGCGTGGTCAGGGCGCGCCAGGACGGCCAGGGAAGCGAGGCGGAGATCGCAAAGCGGATCGAGGCGCTGCTGGCGGGCTGATTGCTGGGGATCGTGATTCCGCAAAGATCGAGAAGGGGAGGTACGTCGACATTTATGGTTGACCTAGACTGGTTGATCCCTTAGAAAGAAAGCGGCATATTGCGATTGAGCGGCGTGTCGAGGCAGAGAATCGCGAAGACGCGCGTGACGTCGCGATACAGGGGCAGAAAGAGAAGGATTCCTGGTCTCGAGGGAGTCGTGATTATCGGGGAGAGATCGGAGGACAACTTGCGGTGCATCTGTAGTCGGCGCCAGAAAGTGGCGCCTCTCCGGAGAACAGGGCAGATTGAGTCGGTTCGCCTCACGCGTGAGAGGTGAGCGGACGCCGAGTGTGTAGGTAGCCTCCCCTTTCGATCCCCTGGCCCAGTCAGCCAGGCGGCCCGATAGACCCGCAGGACACACCAGCGATCCGCTTCCATCGGCTGCACCCCAGCCTCAAGCACTCACGCCCGACCCATATCGATCAGAGTGAGATATCGCGGCGCGAGTCGCGCGGCCGCATGTCTCACCGCCGACCAGTCAATTGGAGGCTGATCCGCCGCAGGCGGAATGGTCTCTTCCCTATCGTGGTGGAAGAGGGGCAACCCCTCCGCCGAGAACTGGAGGTTGTTCAATGCGCATTGCCAACGATGTGACACAACTCATCGGCAACACCCCGCTGGTGCGTCTGCGGCGCCTGACAGAGGGCGCCAAGGCGGACGTGGTCGCCAAGCTGGAGTACTACAACCCGGCCCACAGCGTCAAGGACCGGATCGGCGTCTCCATGATCGATGCCGCCGAGAAGGCGGGGAAGATCAAGCCGGACACCATCATCCTGGAGCCGACCAGCGGCAACACCGGGATCGCCCTGGCCTTCGTCTGCGCGGCCCGGGGCTACAAGCTGGTGCTCACCATGCCCGAGACGATGAGCAAGGAGAGACGCATCCTCCTCAAAGCCTACGGGGCCAAGCTGATCCTCACCCCGGGGAGCGAGGGGATGCCGGGGGCCATCAAGCGGGCCGAGGAGCTGGCCGCCGGCGACTCCCGCTATTTCATCCCCCAGCAGTTCAACAACCCCGCGAACCCGGAGATCCACCGGAAGACGACCGCCGAGGAGATCTGGCGGGACACCGACGGGAAGGTCGACTTCCTGGTGGCCGGCATCGGGACGGGCGGGACGATCACAGGGGTGGGCGAGGTCCTCAAGGCGCGCAAGCCCTCGTTCAAGGCCATCGCGGTGGAGCCTGACGCCTCGCCGGTGCTTTCGGGCGGGCCGAAGGGGCCGCATCCCATCCAGGGGATCGGCGCCGGGTTTGTCCCGGAGATCCTCAACACGAAAGTCTACGACGAGATCATCCGGGTGAAGAACGACGACGCCTTCGCCACCGCTCGGCGGGCGGCGCGCGAGGAGGGCCTGCTGGTCGGGATCTCCTCCGGGGCGGCCATCTGGGCCGCGGTGGAGGTGGCGCGGCGGAAGGAGAATGCGGGGAAGCTGATCGTGGTGATCGTTCCCTCGTTCGGGGAGCGGTACCTGAGCACGGCGCTCTTCGCGGATTTGGCGGATTAGGCACGGGAGAGACCGGGGCGCCGGTCGGTGGGCACGCGCCGGCCGACCGGCGGACCTCACAGGAGACAGCGATGTTCCGGACGTTCCATCACGACATACAATCTATCTTCGGCCGCGATCCAGCGGCTCGGAGCGTACTCGAGGTCCTGGTATGCTACCCTGGGCTCCACGCGCTCTGGGGGTATCGGATCTCGCACTGGCTGTGGGGACACGGGCTGAAGTTGCTGGGCCGCTGGGTCTCGCATCTCTTCCGCGCCCTCACTGGAATCGAGATCCACCCCGGGGCTACCATCGGCCCCGGCTTTTTCATCGATCACGGGATGGGTGTGGTGATCGGCGAGACGGCCGAGATCGGCGCCGAGGTGACGCTCTACCACGGGGTCACGCTTGGCGGCACGAGTCTGAACAAGGGGAAGCGCCATCCCACCCTGGAGGACCGCGTCGTGGTCGGGGCGGGCGCCAAGATCCTGGGGGCCATCACCATCGGGGCCGACAGCCGGATCGGGGCTAACGCAGTCGTCGTCAAGTCCGTGCCTCCGAACTCCGTGGTTGTAGGCATCCCGGGCCAGATCGTCAAGCGGAGCCAGCCGCATACCGCGCAGGATGCGCCCGATCTGAATCATTCTCAAATGCCTGACCTGATCGCCACAAAGCTGGCCGCGCTGACCGTCGCGGGTCGAGGCGCTGGAGCAGCAGCGGCCGGGCGGATTGGTTCCTGTCGCCGCTTCTCGTCCGGAAAACGACGTCTAGCAGGGACACGATTTGTCGGGTGGTGCATTGCCCCCAAGGGCTTGAGTGGTTATCATGCGCCCGAACCGCCGTGACCGCTCTCCTCCATGATTCGGCCGGGATGTCGAGCCGGCGTGACGAGTAGGCTGTGAAGATCTATCTGGATCACAATGCCACCACGCCGATGCACCCCGATGTCCTTGCGGCGATGCAGCCGTATCTGACGGAACGGTTCGGCAACCCCAGCTCGGTGCACGGCTGGGGACGGGAGGCTCGCCAGGCCCTGGAAGGCGCGCGGCAGACCGTGGCCCAGAGTCTGGGGGCGACCGACAAGGACTGCATCGTGTTTACGGGCGGCGGGACCGAGGCCGACAACCTGGCCCTCAGAGGCGTGCTGGATGCGCAGGGCGAGGGCGGCGGGCACCTGGTCGTCTCTGCGGTGGAGCACCATGCCGTCCTGCACACGGCGGAGTATCTCGCCCGTCGCGGCCGCGAGGTGACGTGGCTCTCCGTGGATGGCGAGGGCCTTTTGGATCCGCAAGACGTGCGGCTGGCGATCCGGCCCGATACGGTCCTAGTCAGCCTGATGCACGGCAACAACGAGACCGGCGTTCTCTTCCCGATCCGCGAGGCGGCGCGGATCTGCCGCGAGCGGGGCGTGCTCTTCCACACCGACGCCATCCAGAGCTTCGGGAAGATCCCCGTGGACGTGGAGGCGCTCGGAGTGGATCTCCTCTCCATCTCGGGCCACAAGATTCGGCGGCCCCAAGGGCATCGGCGCCCTCTACATTCGTCGGGGGACGAAGATGCTTCCCCTTCTTACCGGCGGCTGGCAAGAGCGCTCACGTCGCGGCGGGACGGAGAATGTGGCTGGAGCGGTCGGTCTGGCGCGCGCCGCGGAGCTGGCGCGGGAGGATCTGGAAGAAGCGGGCGGGCGCATGGCTGAGCTTCGGGACCGCCTGGAGTCCGGGCTTTTGGCCGCCATCCCCGAGGTCCGGCGGAACGGGCATCCGACCGCGCGGCTTCCGCAGACGAGCAGTCTCGCCTTTTCCGGCACGGAGGCCGAGTCGCTGATCCTGGCCCTGGATCTTTGCGGCATCGGGGTCTCGTCGGGCGCCGCATGCAGCTCGGGATCGGTGGAGCCTTCACACGTGCTTACGGCCATGGGGCTTCCGCACGACCGCGTTCAAGGCTCCGTGCGGTTCTCGCTGGGGCGCGGGACGACAGGCCGAAGAGATCGACTGCGTCCTGGAGACCTTGCCGCCGATCGTCGAGCGGATGCGCCGAGCGAACGGCCGGCGGCCCGGTCGCGAACGAGGGGAAGAATGAGCACCTCTTTCGGCAACGCAGAGACGGTGGTCGCCGCGATGAGCGGAGGAGTGGACTCGTCCGTCGCGGCCGCGCTCCTGCTTCGAGAGGGGTTCCGGGTTGTGGGGGTGACGCTGCGGGTCTGGCCCAGCCGGCGGCCGGCGGACCCGGCGCGTCAATTCGACAGTTGCTGCTCCCCGGCGGCGGCGGACGACGCACGGGCCGTGGCCGATCACCTGGGGATTCCCCATTATGTCCTGAATTACGAGGCAGAGTTCGACCGCGAGGTGATCCGGCCCTTCGTGGATGCGTATCTCAAGGGACAGACGCCCAATCCGTGCCTCGCCTGCAACTCGCGGCTGAAGTTTGGGTCGCTCCGCCTGCGCGCGACGGGCTGGGGGGCTGCGCGGATAGCCACCGGCCATTACGCCCGCGTGGATCGCGATCGGACCACCGGACGGTATCGGCTCCGGCGGGGCGCCGATCGGCGTAAAGACCAGAGCTACTTTCTCTACGAGCTGACGCAGGAGCAGCTTGCGGCCACGCTTTTTCCTGTCGGACACCTTCGCAAGGAGGATACCCGCCGGATCGCGCGCGAGCTGGGGCTTCCGGTCGCGGAGAAAGAGGAGAGCCAGGAAATCTGCTTCGTCGAGGGAGATTATCGGGAATACTTGAAGCAGCGGGCGGGAGACGCGATCCGGCCGGGGATCATCCGGGACACGAGCGGAGCCGTGCGAGGACGCCACCAGGGAGTGCCCTACTTCACGATCGGCCAGCGCCATGGTCTGGGGATCAACAATCCCTCTCCCCTCTATGTGGTTGCCCTGGACGCGGCGAGCTGCGAGGTGGTGGTCGGTGACGCCCGGGAGCTGCACATCAGCGAGGTCAAGGTGGGAGATGTGCATCTCGTCTCGGGAGAGGCGGTCGCGGGTCCGATCCGCGTCCTGGCGAAGGTCCGCTACGCTCAGGCCGCTACGCCGGCGACCATTGACCCGATGGCGGGAAGCAGGGTCCGTCTCTGCTTCGACGAGTCGCAGCGGGCGGTCGCACCGGGCCAGGCCGCGGTGTTCTACGACGCGGAAGATCCCGAAGTTGTCTTGGGGGGTGGAACGATCCTGGGGTGTGTCTCGGAGACAGAAAGCCCAGTTCGATCGAGTCTGACGGAGACTACCTAGACCCGAACCTTTCAGAGGAGAAATATTATGCCGCGACCCCACTTCCCCCTGCGCTTCACCACCCTGGCCTTCGCCTCCGCCGACGCTCTTGGCTTCGGGGTGGCCCCTCACCCGGTTCGCTGTGGCGCCGACCTCGTGATCGGCGGCGGACAGGTCTTCCCCGAGGTCAATTTCACCCTGCCTCCCATGTCGATCACGGACGCCACCTGGGCCGAGGTACGCGGCCACTACGAGGAGATCGCCACGGGGGTGATCGCGCGCGCGGTGGCTCTGCGGGTGCCGGGGATCGTCCTCGAGTTCGAGCTCCTGCCGCCCATGACGGACCGGCCGGAGTGGGGGGCAGAGCTCACCGCCCTCCTGCGGCGTCACCTGGATCGGGCTCATGAGGAGCACGGCCTGAAGTCCGCCCTGCGCACGACCATCACCGATCTCCGGGACGAGGTCCGGCCGCCGCTCCTGCGCGAGGGCGAGGCCTGGGAAAAGGTGAAGCGGTCTTTCGAGCTCTGCGCCGATGCGGGGGCCCACATCCTCTCGATCGAATCGGTGGGCGGTAAAGAGGTCCACGACGAGGCGCTCCTCTTCGGGGACGTGCGAGGCCTGGTCTTTGCCCTTGGCAGCCTGGCCTGCCGAGACATGGCGTGGCTCTGGGATCAAATCGTGGGGATCTGCAAGACCCGGCCCGGGGTGATTCCCGGCGGGGATACGGCCTGCGGATTCGGCAACACGGCGATGCAACTCGCCCACCAGGGGATGCTCCCCGAGGTTGTGGCCGCGGTCGACCGGGCCATGACCGCTCCACGGAGTCTCGTGGCCTTCGAGCGGGGGGCCGTCGGCCCATCCAAGGACTGCGCCTACGAGGGGCCGGTCGTGAAGGCCATCACCGGCGCCCCCATTGCCATGGAGGGGAAGTCGGCCACCTGTGCCCACTTCAGTCCGTTGGGGAACATCGCCGCCGCCATGTGCGATCTGTGGAGCAACGAGTCGGTTCAGAATGTGCGGCTCCTTTCCGGGAGCGCCCCCGAGGCCTTCGCGGAGCTCTTGGCCTACGACTGTCGTCTGATGAACCAGGCCCTGGCACAGGGCGGCGGCCGCACCCTGCGGGACTGGCTCACCGCGTCCGACCGATGGTTGAGCCCCCAGGCCGCGATCCTCTCCCCCGAGGCAACGTGGGAGATCGCGCAGTCCATCGTGGCCGAGCAGAGCGACTACCGCCGGACCGTCGCCGCCGGCCAGACTGCCGTCCGGCTCCTGAAAGAGGGGGTGGCCTCGGGTCATCTTGAGCTGGCCGCGACGGAGCACCGGTGGCTGGATCGGCTCGCGACCGGCTTGGCCGACCTCCCCGCCACGGAGGAGGATCTTCTCGCCGAGATGCAGGATACCTACGGCCGTCTATATCGGCCGGCGAGCTATGGGCTTGTCGGGTAAAGGAGCCGGTCGACCCCACTCATAAACGAAGCCGCGCCCCGGCGGGGGCGCAGCTTCGGTAATTCCTCTCGCCGCAATTCGAGCAGCCAGTTCCCGCCCGAGTTACGCGTCTAGCGAATCCCCATCACCGCATCCGGCAGCCACGTGGCGATTCCTGGGAAGAAGCTGATCGCCACGACCGCGAACATCATGAGCGCAACGAAGGGCATGACGCCCCAGACGATCTCTGGGAGCGGGATATCCGGCGCCACGTTCTTGATCACGAAGATATTGAGGCCGACCGGGGGGTGGATGAGGCCCATCTCCATGACGATGGTCATTACGACACCGAACCAGACGAGGTCGAAACCGGCATCCTTCAGCGGAGGCAGGATAATCGGAGCCGTCATGAGAATGATCGACACGGGGGGAAGGAAGAAGCCGAGTACCACCACAAAGAGCAGGATCGTCGCGAGCAGCGCCCATCTCGATAAGTGCATCGCCACGATCCACTCGGCGGCCGACTGGCTGATGTGCAGATAGCTCATCACGTACGAGTAGAGGAGCGACATGCCGATGATGAACATCAGCATCGTCGATTCCTTGAGCGTGCTCGCTAGGATGGGCGTGAGTTGCTTCGGCCGCCAGGTCTGGTAGATGGTCGCGATGAGAATGAGCGCGAGGATGGCGCCGAGTCCGGCAGTTTCCGAGGGCGTGGCGTACCCGCCGTAGAGGGCCACCATGACGCCGATGAGGAGTACGACGAAGGGCACGACCTTCGGGAGCATCTTGGTCTTGTCGGCGAGGGTGAGCAGGTCCTTCTCGAGGTAGGCCGACTTCACCCCCTCTTGCTCGTAGCGTTCCAGCGCGAGCCGATACTCCGTTCTGTAGCGAAAGGTGGTGTAGGTCGCGAAGAGCGCAACGAGCAGGAGACCCGGGCCAACGCCGGCGAGGAAGAGCCGGCCCAGCGACTGCTCGGAAGCCACGGCGAAGAGGATCATCGTGATCGACGGCGGCAGGAGGATGCCAAGGGTCCCGCCGGCGGCGATGATCCCGGAGGCCAGGCGGCCGGAATAACCGCGGGCGCGCATCTCGGGAATACCCGCGCTACCGATGGCCGAGCAGGTCGCCGGACTGGAGCCCGCCATGGCCGCGAAGAGGGCGCAGGCGATGACGTTCGCGATGCCGAGCCCGCCCGGTATCCTGTGCAGCCAGGCGTGGAGGGCCGAGTAGAGGTCCGCGCCCGCCCGCGACTTGCCGATTGCCGCTCCCTTGAGAATGAAGAGCGGGATCGACAGGAGCGTGATGCTCGCCATCTCCTCGTAGACGTTCTGGGTCACCGTGTCGAGTGCCGACCCGGGCATGAAGAAGTACATGAAGGCGACCGCCACCGCGCCCAGCACGAAGGCGATCGGCATGCCGGAAAACATGAGGACCAGAGTCGAGATGCCGTAGAAGGCACCGACGGTGGATACGTCCATGGGCTTACTTCCGCGCCGGCGGGGAGTCGGAGTCCGCGAGACGGTTCAGCGATTTGGAGTAGGAGTTGCAGAGAGAGCAGCGTCATGCCAACCGCCATGAGCCCATACGGGAGCGAGAGCGGCGGCGCCCAGGCGGACGAGGTGGTCTGGCCTTCCACCCAGGCCTCGCGCAGCAGCGTCCACGATTTCCACGCGAAAAAGCCGCAGAAGAGGAACGAGGCCACGTCGCAGGCGAGACGCCGCACCCAGTTCGCCCGGGGCGGCAGGAATCCCGCCAGGGCCTCGATACCCACATGCCCGCGGAAGGATTGCACGTAGGCGCCGGACACAAACACGGCTCCCACCATGAGGAACACCGAGGCCTCGTCCTGCCAGTCGGTGGGCACCTTGAGGAAATAGCGCAGCAAGACGCTGCCCGTGAGGATGAAGGCGGCGGCGAGAAGGGCCAACATCGACAGGCCGAAGACTTTGTTATTAATCCAGGCAAGGATCTGCGAGGCGGCCGCAAGGATGCCGGTGCGAGGCGCCTCGAGCCCTGGTCCCCGTGCCTCGGCCTCGAGGCCGAGGCTCACAGCGTCTTCTCCGCCATCCGCAGGATCTGGGTGCAGCGCTCGCTTCGCGCCGCGTAGTCCTTCCACGCGGTGTCACGGGCGATGGCCTGCCACCGTTTCACGGTCGCGTCGGAGAGGTCGTACGTTTTGGCGCCGGCCTTGACGTAGGCGTTCGTTACCGCCAAGTCATCGGCCTTGGCCGCCTCAACGCCAAAACCCTCCATCTCGGCGCCCACCGCCATGACCACGGCCTGCATATCCTTGGGCAGGCTCTCGAACACTTGGCGGGACAACATGAGTGGTTCGAGCATGAACCAGTAGGCCTTGCCGCGGCCGGTGACGAGTTGCTTCGACACTTCCTCCAGCCGGAAGGAGATGAGGCTCGTAGAGGAGGTCATCGCCGCGTCCAGAGCGCCGGACTGCATCGCCTGGTAGATCTCATTCGACGGCAGCGACACCACCGCCGCGCCGGCGGCCTTGAGGACCAGGTCCATCTCACGGCTGCCACCGCGAACCTTCTGCCCTTTCGCGTCCGCGGGCTCGATGATGGGCTTGGCGCGGCAGGCGACGCCGCCTGCCTGCCATACCCAGGTGGCAATCAGGATTCCCTTGTCCGCGAGCAAGTCCGACAGCAGCTTACCCACTTCGGCCCGCTTCCAGGACATTCCCTGCTCGTACGACGTGACCACACCCGGCATGAGGCCGATGTTGAGCTCCGGGATCTCGCCGCCGGCGTACGGCATGGGGAAGAGACTGGCGTCGAGCACGCCTTTGCGCATGGCGCTGAACTGTGCGTTTGTCTTCATCAGGGACGAGCCCGGGTAGACCGTGGCCGTGAGTGCGCCGTTCGTGCGCTTCGCGATCTCGGCGGCGAACTTCCGGCAGAGGCGGTCGCGGAAGTCCCCCTCGGTGAGACTACCGCTCGGGAATTGGTGCGAGATCTTGAGGTCTCTGGCAGGGGCCGCGACGGCCCTCCGACCAAGCAAGGTCATCGCCGCCGGAGCGGCGAGCAGTCCGAGGAGCATCTTCCTGCGAGGAATTCCAGCGTTCATGAGCGCGTCTCCTCTCGATAGAAGATTGGGTACTTCGCGGCGGAGGGTTCTCTTCCCGTCGATCTAGGGCAGCCCATTCTTCGGCACGTTACCCATCGCGTGACGAAACTTGCCGCAGATAGCTTCCGGATGTCAAGCGGAATCTCGAAGTCTGGGAGACTTGGCAGCAACATCAGTGGATGGGGCTACCTCGCGGGCGTTGGTGGCGTGGATCACGCCCTCGGCCTGGCGGTCGAGGTGAACAGCCATATCGGTTCGAGTAGGGCGAATCCTCACCGAACCCGCTGGCCATTCTCAACGACCACCTTACCGTCCTTGATCACCTTCTCGACCAGGTTCACGCCGAAGTGGTAGCAGAGGTGTTCGTGGTTCGGAGCATCGAGGACGAGGAGGTCGGCCTGTTTCCCCACCTCCAGGGTGCCGATGCGATCCTGCTCGCCGATGGCCCAGGCGGCGTTGATGGTGGCCGCAGTGATTGCCTCGGCGGGAAGCATCCGCATCTGAGCGCACGCCATGTTCATGATCAGGGGCATCGATTCGGTCATGCAGGAGCCGGGGTTGAAATCGGTGGCCAGAGCCACGGGCACCCCCGCAGCGATCATGTCGCGGGCGCGCGCGTAGCGCTGCATGTGGAGGAAGTAGGCGGTGCCGGGCAGGAGGACGGCGATCACGCCCGCCTGCGCCATGGCGCGGATCCCGTCGTCGTTTGCGCAGAGGAGATGGTCGGCGGTCCGCGCCTTCAGGCGGGCGGCAAGGGCGGCGCTTCCCAGGTCGGTGAGCTCGTCCGCGTGCACCCGGCTCTCCATCCCGGCGGCCTGGGCGGCGAGGAAGATCCGCTCCGCCTGCGCCACGCTGAATACTCCGGTCTCGCAAAAGACGTCGCAGAATCGGGCCAGCTTCCGCTCGGCCACCGCGGGAATCATGCGGGTGATGATGAGATCCACATACGCTTCGGGATCTTGTCGAAACTCCGGCGGGATCTCATGTGCCCCCATGAAGGTCGGGACGACGGTGATCGGGTCGTCTTGGTTGAGCCCCTGGATGACTTCCAGCATCCGAATCTCGGTCTCGAGGTCCAATCCATACCCGCTCTTGGCTTCGACCGTCGTGGTACCGAGGGGGAGCATCCGGTTGAGGGAGCGTCGGGCGGCAAAGGTGAGCTCCGCCTTGCTGGCCTGGCGCGTGGCCGCCACGGTGGCGTTGATCCCGCCGCCGGCCGCGGCGATTTCGAGGTAGGTCTTTGTCTGGATGCGCATGACGAACTCGTTCTCGCGGCTTCCCGCGAAGACCAGGTGCGTGTGCGGATCCACCAGGCCGGGCATGACCGTCTTTCCGTAGGCGTCGATCAGCTTGCAGAAGGCCATCGGCCGGACGGAGGTGGTGAGATCCGCGGTCGGGCCGACCCAGACGATCTTGCCGCGGCGGGCCGCCAGGGCTCCACGCCGGATAATCCCGAGATCGCCCATCTCCTCGCCTCGACGCGGGCGGTTTCCCGCTCCGGTCAGCGTCAGCAGCTCCGCAGCCCCTTCGATGATCAAGTCTGCCTGGATCATAGCGTCTCCTTCTCGAACACTATCCGATCTTGAATTCGACCCGACTGTTCTTCACCTTGTCCTTCTTTTCCGGGGACAGCGTCTTCGGCTCGACAATGAAGAGCCGCTCCGCCTCAACCTTCCCAGAACGCAAGATGGCCGCCTGCACCGCGTTCGCGCGTTGCGAGGCAAGCTGGCGCAACTCCTCGTCGCCAGCCTCGATGTGGGTCAGCATGAGCTTTTCCATCTCCGGGACCGGCAGGCCCTTCACCATGCCGATGAAGTTGCGAGGTTTCGGAAACTTCTCGGCCCCGTACGCCAGCCTGAGGTACTTCTCGTACTCCTCGGGGGGCACGACGACGTCATCCACGGGAAGGGCCGGCGATCCTTTCTTCACCAGGTCGGTCAGCTTCTGGGCCTTCACCTTCCGCTGCAAGAGATACTGCTTCAATCCCTCCCGGTCCGCCTCGGGGTCCACATAGGCCGCAATCTCCAGCTTCAGACCGGGCTTGTCGGCCAGGGCGGAGACGAGCGCATCCAGCTTTTTCGCGCTGTCATCCGCGAGGGTAGAGCGTCCGTAGTCGAATTCGAGATATTGCAACTCATCGCCACCCCCGCCGAATGCCGCTCCTAGCAAGGCGAACGGAGAAGTCACGGCCTTCGTGATCAGATTGCCGATGATCTGCCAGACGACCCCCCAGATGCTGAACTGAGGGTCATCAATACTCCCAGTCACGGGGATGTCGAGGTGGATCTGTCCGTTTCGATCCTTGAGCAAGGCCACCGCCAGCCTGACCGGCAGGCTGGTGGCGGTCGGGCTGTCCACCTTTTCTCCGAAGGTGAACTGGTCGATGAAGACCTTGTTCTCCGAGCTGAGTTTGCGCTTGTCGATGAGGTACGTCAGGTCGAAGGAGAGCTTCCCTTTCTCAATGGTGTAGCCCACGAACTTCCCGGAATACGGTGACGTCGGGCTGAGGTCCATTCCCGTGAATCGCGCGCGGATGTCCGCGAACAGATCCTGCTTGAGGGGATTCACCTTGCCGGTAATCTCCAGCGGGGCGGAGTTATTCATCTTGCCACGCAGTTCGACGTCCGCCACGCTGGTTTCCAAAGAGGAGAGTCCCGACACTCGCCCGCCGATCTCGGTCATGCTTCGCGGAAAAGTTCGGCTTGACGGAGCGATCCAGGACCTGAATGCGCCCGCCTTGCAGGGTGACCTCTTCAATCTGGACATCCGTTGCGACAGTCGGTGCCGCGGGAGACGCGGCGTCCGTCTTTGCGGTCTGGCCGGCCGGAGATGAAGATGGCGCAGCATTCGGCGCCTCCGGCTCACCCATAATGTCCTGGAGGTTCAGCCGCCCGTTGGGCTGGACAATGATCTGGGCGAAGAAGTCGGCCAGGGCGACCTTCTTGGCGTGGACAAAAACGGGGTTGTAGCCCACAGACAATTCGTGCAAGGCGAGGGAGTCCCATTTCAGGACATCTTCGGCGTTGGCCTTGTCGATGGCGGCGAACTTACCGAGAGTGATCTCGCCCACGTATTTGGCCTGCAGCCTCTCCGGCTCTTTGAGGTTGAGCTCCAGGCGACCGCTTGTCGAGACCCGGCCGTCCGTGATCGCGACTTTCACCTTGTCGGTGACGTAGGGCTGGAAGGGGCGAATGTCGATCTCCTTGACGGCTAGTTGAAGGTCGGCTGTGACGGGGGCGACCCCCACCGCGCCTTCGGATGAGACCGTGCCTTTGTCCAGCCGGAAAGCGACTGCGGCCTTTCCCGGGGGGCTGTTCGGCGCCGTCGAGAGATTCTCTACTTTGACATTCAGGTCTTCAACGACCAGATTGACAGGCTCGGACGGCACCGCGTCGGTGACCTGGATTTTGTACTGAGCCACCGAGATGGTGCCCGCCTTGACCGTCCAGGGGCGCGCAGGCTGGGCGGAAATAGGTGCCCCCGTGGGCCGCGCGGCCTCCGGGGCCTCCGCAAGGGAGGCGGCTGCGGCCGTAGTGCGCGGGAGCAGCTTCACGAAATTGATCTCTCCCTCATGCGACCGCGAGACGAGGACGGTTCCGCCCTCCGTGGAAAGGTCGCCGACCGCCACATCCTGCTGCAGCAGGTCCACGGCGGTGTTCTTGACCGTCAGGCTGGGAATGCTCAAGAACTCCTGCTTCGTGTCCCGCGTGGTAAGACGCAGCGCCTTGAGCGAGGTCGTCAGCCCCGCCAGCTTCACGTCGAAAACGTCCTTGGCCTGGGCAACCCGGTAATTGGTCGTCAGGTCCAAGATGCCATCCTGCGCGTCCCACGGGACCCTATCTTTGTAGTACGGGGCGTAACGCTTTAGGACGACGCCGGCGACCTCCACCTTGCCCTCGGCCCGCAGCGGATCCAGGCCGACAGCGGTATTGACCTGGACGGTGGCGGTCTGATCCAACAGCAAGGAGAGGCTGAGCTTCCCGGTGGTATTCTTGGCCGTCGAGATATTCTCGGCGTTGAGGCGAATCTTCTCGACGGTCAGGGAGATCGGGTCCGACGCAGCCTGGTCTTCGAGCTTCACCTGGTACTGGTCGACAGCCATGCGTTTCAGAGTGACGACCCACGGCTTTTGCTCCGCGCCGGTGCCGCCGCCAGCGCCCTGTCCTTCGCCGACCGGTTGTGGGGCCATGAGCTTCTGGAGATCCACTTCCCCGTTGGGAAGGCGCTTGGCGCTCACGAAGCCTTTCTGGGTGAAGAGTCCGCCCACGGTGATCTGTCGCTGGGTGAGGTCAGCTGTGGTGTTCTTGATCGCCAGGGCGGGCACGCGCACAAAGTCCTCGCTCTCGTCTCGACGCTTCAGCCGGAGGGCGGTGACCGAGGCCGCCACCTCCGACGCCACGATTTCAGGTCCCCCCTTGCCCTGGGCGTAGTTGTAACGGCTGGAGAAGTCCAGCTTTCCGCCCTCGATGTCGAAGAGGACGATGTCGCTGTAGTAGGGAGCGTACTTCTTCAAGAGAATGGATTTGCCTTCGACCTTGCCATCCACCGAAAGCGGCGTGAGTGACACACTGCCTTCGAGCCCGATGCTCTCTTTCGTCTCGGTCTGCATGGTGAGCGTGTAGGTTCCCTTGACGTCCGGCCGGTTGCTGAGTTGCTTCACCGCAAGATCGATGGGCGCCACGGTGGTCTTGAAGGGCAAGCTCGGGAGGAGGTCGGAAAAGAAGAGCTTCGCCCCCGTGATGTTGATCGCGTCCACGTCCAAGACGAGGTTCTCCCCCGCAGGCTGCGGCGCCGCGGTCGCCGTCTGCTTGGTCGGTGGCTGCTTGGGCAGCAGCGTCTCCAGATTGGTGATCCCCGTCTTTTCCCGGCGGACCGTCAGCTCGGGAGACTGGAGCGAGATCGTGGACAGATGCATCTTGCGAACCAGCGGCTCGACCGAGGCGAGGCCGAGACCAAAGGTGGGGATTCGGACTACCGGATTGCCCTTCTTGTCGTCGATCGCCAGCTCACGCAGTCCGACGTCGCCCCTCACCGAGAGAGTCTGGTCTCCCTTCTTCTGGCGGACAAACACCACGCCAAGCTTCGCGTCCAGCCGGCCCGAGGGTAAGGTGAACGTCAGCAGCTCCGGGGGGACATAGGCAAGGTAGTACGGAAGGTCGAGGTCCGCGATGTTGACGTCCAGCGTGGTTTCCTGGGAGTCGGCGAACGGCTTCGTCTTTCCCTTGATGGCGTACCGGGTTCCGTTGATCTGGGCGGAGACGCCTGGCTCGACGAAGATCTCGACGTTGGACGGGATATTGGAGATCCACGGAATGCCGAGGTTCGCCTCCCGGACGGTATGCTTCTTCCCCGCGGGCTCGTCCAGAAAATCCACCCCCCCGTCCAGGATCTGGATGTTGTTGACCGAGAAGCGCAGGGGCTTTGCCGGCGCGGTTGGTTGCGTTTCCCGGCTCTGCAAGAGATCCGAGAAGTTGTAGGACTGATCCGGGCGGTGGACGACGCGGAGGAAGGGCTTGGTCAGGCGAAACTCGCTCACGACGACTGCCCAGCGGGCCAGGGATAGGGTCTCGAGGTTCACGTAGAGCTCTTCGAGGGATGCGAAGGTTTCCGCGCCCTTTGGCTCTTTGATCGCGAGACCCCGCACCGTGACGGAGAGGGCGAATGGGTTAAAGCGCACCTCCCGGATGCTTACGTCCCGGTGGAGGGCTGTCGAGAGTTGCTTTACCAGGACCGACTTGAGGATCGGCGGGACGGCGAAGAATCCCACCAGGGCGAAGACCGCGAGGATCGCCGTGCACCCGACGAGGATCCTCCGCCAATGGCGTCTGAAGAACTCGCGATAGGGGATCACGACGCACCTCCGTGTGGGGGGAAGGAGTACGATGGTTGCGTTAGGCCTGCAGGCCCGGGATCTTGACTCCTTTCGCTTTGGCTGCCGTGACCGCCTCGGGATAGCCTGCGTCCGCATGGCGCATGATGCCGGTCCCCGGGTCGGTCGTGAGCACGCGCTGGAGGCGCGCCTCGGTCTCCGCCGTCCCGTCGGCCACGACGACCATGCCGGCGTGGATCGAGTATCCGATGCCGACCCCGCCGCCGTGATGGACGGACACCCAGGAGGCGCCCGCCGCCGTGTTGAGCAGAGCGTTCAGGATCGGCCAGTCGGCGATGGCGTCGCTCCCGTCTCGCATGGCCTCCGTCTCGCGGTTGGGCGAGGCGACGGAGCCCGAGTCCAGATGATCGCGCCCGAAGACGACGGGCGCCTTGAGCTCGCCCGACTTCACCATCCGGTTGACCAGGACCCCCAGGCGGTCCCGCTCGCCGTAGCCCAGCCAGCAGATGCGGGCGGGGAGGCCCTGGAAGTGGACCTTCTCGCGGGCCAGGTTGTATCCAGCGGACCAGCGAGGCGTTCTCCTTGAATTCCCGCAGGACGACGTCGTCGATTGTGGCGATATCGGCCGGGTCGCCGGACAGGACGGCCCAGCGAAACGGCCCGCGGCCGGAGCAGAACAGCGGCCGCACAAAGGCGGGGACGAAGCCGGGGAAGTCGAAGGCGTTCGTGACCCCGCGCGCCACGGCCTGCGCCCGGATGTTGTTGCCGTAGTCGAAGACGATGGCGCCCCGACGCTGGAACTCCAGCATGGCCTGGACATGGACGGCCATGGAGTCCATGGCGCGCTCGATATATTCCTGCGGATTGGCGGCCCGCAGATCGCGCGCCTCTTCCAGGCTGAGCCCGGCGGGCACGTAGCCGTTGAGCGCGTCGTGGGCCGAGGTCTGGTCGGTCACGAGGTCGGGGAGGATGCCGCGCTTCAGGATCTCCGGATGGATCAGGGCGGCGTTCCCGACCAGGCCGATGGATTTCGGGATGCCGAGCTTCTTCGCGGTCAGGGCCAGGTCCAGCGCCTCATCCAGGTTCGCGGTCATGACCTCGCAGTACCCGGTCTTGATCCGCTTCTCGATGCGCGCGGGGTCCACCTCCACCGCCAGGATCACGCCGTCGTTCATCGTGGCGGCCAGGGGCTGGGCCCCGCCCATCCCGCCGAGACCGGCCGTGAGGACGAGGCGACCCCGGAGGCTCCCGCCGAAATGCTTACGCCCCGCCGCGGCGAAGGTCTCGTAGGTCCCCTGCAGGATGCCCTGGGCCCCGATGTAGATCCAGCTTCCGGCCGTCATCTGGCCGTACATGGTGAGACCCAGTTCCTCCAGTTGGCGGAACTTCTCCCAGTTCGCCCAGGCGGGGACCAGCATGGCGTTGCTGATCAGGACGCGGGGGGCGTACGGGTGGGTCCGGAAGATGCCGACCGGCTTTCCGGACTGGACCAGGAGCGTCTCGTCGTTCTCCAGGGTCTTCAGACTCTCGACGATCCGGTAGTAGCACTCCCAATTTCGAGCCGCCTTGCCCGAGCCGCCGTAAACCACCAGGTCCTGCGGCCGCTCGCCCACCTCGGGGTCGAGGTTGTTCATCAGCATCCGCATGGCCGCTTCCTGATGCCAGCCCTTGCAGGAAAGCCGGTTGCCGCGGGGCGCCCGGATGGGTTCTGTGGGCGGCTGGTTCGGGAACATCGCACTTACCTCCTGTCGAGGGCCGTTCGACGCAGGTGAAAGACTACCGAAGCCCCGCACATCGAACGGAAGGATTATACTATACCCCGTACTCCCACGGCCTGCAATTCCGCGGTGTTGGTCTGTTGCCTTCGAAGATGTTCCGGGGATCCGGGATCAGGCCAGGGGACCGATCGCCGCCTCGGCTGCGGCGAGCAGACTCCCATCGTCCAGACGCGCAAGAATCCGATCCAGGTCCGCCCGCAGAGACCGGTCGACCTCCAGGTGGGAGACGTGGCGACGGATCATTTCGTAGACAGGCAGGACGCCCCGCCCCGGGCGGAGCGGGCGCAGGAAATCCAACCCCTGCGCCGCGCAGAGAAACTCCAGGGCCAGGATCGAGGCCAGGAGGTCTCCGATCTGCGCCGCCTTGACGGCCGCCAGCCAGCCCATACTGACGAAGTCTTCCTTGTTGCCGGAGGTCGGAATGGAATGCACCGTCGCGGGAGATGCCAGGACCCTGGCCTCCGCCACAAGCGATGCGGCGGCGATCTGCGCCACCATCAGCCCGGAGTGGAGCCCGCTGTCCTTGATCAGGAACGCCGGAAGCTCGCTGAGCTGCGGGTTGACGAGGCGCTCGATGCGCCGCTCGGCAAAGCCGCAGAGGCCGGCCAGCGCCAGAGCGAGGAAGTCGAGGGCCAACGCGACCGGGTGTCCGTGGAAGTTGCCGCCGGAGAGGGTGTCTCCGGATTCCGGGAAGACCAGCGGATTGTCCGTGGCCGCATTCAGCTCCCGGGAAACGGCCTCGTGGGCGAATGCCAGGGCGTCCCGCACGCCGCCGTGGACTTGGGGAATGCAGCGCAGGGTGTAGCTGTCCTGGATCTTGCCGCAGTCCTTGTGGGATTCGTTGACTTCGGAGTCGCGGAGCAGGTTCCGGAGATTCCAGGCGGTGGCAATCTGCCCGGGGTGTGGCCGGACGGCCTGCAAGCGCTCGTCAAAGGGGACGACCGAGCCGCGGAGCGCCTCCAGCGACAGGGCGCCGGCCACGTCCGCCAGTTTGATCAGTCGCTCGGCCCGGGTGAGTGCGAGGGCCCCGATCGCGGTCAATCCGCAGGTGCCGTTGATGAGAGCGAGCCCCTCCTTGGCCTTCAGCGTGATCGGCGCGAGACCGGCGCGCCGCAGTGCCTCACCGCCGGGCAGGCGCTCTCCCCGATAGCGGGCCTCACCCTCGCCGATCAGGACCAGGGCCAGATGGGCGAGCGGGGCCAGGTCGCCGCTGGCCCCGACGGAGCCGCGCTTGGGGATGATCGGGTGCACCTGACGATTGAGGAGATCGCACAAGAGGCCGATGACCTCGGGGCGAACGCCGGAGTAGCCCTTGGCCAGGACGTTCGCGCGCAGCAGGATGGTGGCCCGCGTCTCGGCCTCGCCGATGGGGTCGCCGATGCCGATGGCGTGGCTGCGGACCAGGTTTTGCTGCAGGGCATCGCGATCGGCGGCGCCGATGAAGACGTCGCTCAGCGGGCCGAAGCCGGTGGTCACGCCGTAGATTTTTCGCTCTGCCGCCAGGGCCTCTTCGATCACGGCGCGCGCCGCCTCGATCTTGGGACGGGCGGCTGGATCCACCGCTACCGTCTCAACTCGCCGCGCGACCCGCTCCACATCATCCAGTGTCAAACGTTCGCCGTCGAGCAGTACGCAAGACATTGAGGCCTCCGTAAAGGTTATGGTGGAAGCATAGCCCCCTGGCGAATCGGCCGTCAACGGCAAACGGGGGTCATCGCTTGACAACCAGGGATACTTCGCCTAGCGTTCAGATCGGTTCGAGGGCGTCGATGGATAACATCCCCCATGGAAGCGCCGGGGGAATTCAGGGTGGAAGGAGGACGACCGTGGCCAGAAGACTTGGGATAACGTTGTGCCTGATTTTGACTTGCATGCTGGTCATTTCACCAGTTGGCTACGCGCAGGATTCGAAGCCTGTGCAGCTCGTCGCGCCGCAGATGGAGGGCGGGAAGCCGCTGATGCAGGCACTAAAGGGGCGAGCGACCGCGCGGGCCTTCAGCCCCGAGAAGCTTCCGGACCAGGTCCTGTCGAACCTGTTATGGGCCACCTTCGGGGTGAATCGACCCGATGGACGCCGGACCGCCCCGTCCGCATCGAACTGGCAGGAGATTGACATCTACGTCATGGCGGCAAACGGCGTCTTCGTGTACGAGGCCAAGACCCATTCCTTGACGCCCGTTGCGTCGGAGGACCTCCGGGCTCTGGCGGGCACGCAGGCGTTCGCGAAGGAGGCGCCGGTGACGCTCTTCTTCGTCGCGGACTACGCGCGGATGGGAAAGGCGACGCAGGAACAGAAGGATTTCCTCGCGCCCGCCGACACGGGCTTCATCAGTCAGAACGTCTACTTGTTCTGTGCCTCGGAAGGTCTGGCGACCGGGGTGCGGGCCAGCATTGACAAGCCGGCCCTTGCCAAGGCGCTGAAGCTGCGCCCGGACCAGAAGATCATCCTGGCGCAGTCGGTGGGATACCCGAAAAAATGAAGGAAGGGTCTGGTCGCAGCTCATCCGCGACGGACTGAAGAAGTGCGCCCGGCAGGGGCGCGGTCGGGCCCCCGGTGGGACCGGAGAGCCGCCCGCGCCGGCGAAGCGGAGGTCTTAGTGGAAATTCAGATGCTCGATCAGGATGGCATACTTGATGAGCGACACGCCGGTCATGACACCGACGACGGCCGTGACGGTCTTGAACGCACCGAGAAGGCGATGAGCCATTTGGGATTCTCCTTTCGCGCCGCCGGCGCGGGTATTCGAGGTCTGGACGACGACGATGTGATTCTCGAGAGCGACATCCGACCGGACTCGTGACGCCGCCTGCGCCGCGATGCGGAGGGCCGACTGCTCCAACTGCGTCGACGGCACCTCCCCGACCATTTCGACCCTGGCCGGAGAGCCACGCCAGAAGGGAATCCGAACGATCGGGCGCACGGGAGAGCGGACGAACGCCGCTTGACCGAGGAACGCGTCGCCGATTTGCGCTTCGAGGTGCACCCGCTCCTGTTCCCGCCGCTCCCGAAAATCGAAAGCCTTGCCGATCGCCAGGAGCAGGAGAACGGTCACGGCGACGAGGATGAGAGAGGCCAGAGCCTCGTGCTGCCCGAAAGACGTGGGGGCGGCAGGAGCACCCACCAGCGTAGCCGGCATCGGGTAAACGCCCTGCGCTCTTGCGAGCCGCGGAACGAGAGCCAGCGAGACGACCAAGAGTTGTGTCAATATCGACTTCATGGGATTTCCTCCTTGCGAGCCTTCATTCCGGGAATCGGGCCTTCCTTGTCATCACACTTTCCGACAGGAAGATCGCTGGTCCCTCGACTCGGCCCAGCGGTTATAGCAAGTTGCATCCGCAGTGCCATGTTCCGCCAATCGCGTAACTCATCGAAATGATTGGAGATGGGGGCAACAGGTCCAAGGGAGGTGTCCAGGAGTGCGCGGCGCAGTCGCGTATGGGTGGACGGCGCCGGCTAAAATTGCGCAGTGTGTGGCAAGGAGATGAAGGACTGGGCGTTCTGGCGCCAGCGATAGACGGGATGCTGCTCGCTTTGATAAGATGCGGCATCGTGCCGCTGAATCTCACACGGGATCGGTTCTGCCACCTGCGAAAGGAACGCCGATGAAGGATCTCTTGCTGATTGCCGAGAAAGTATCCAGCCTGCTCAAAGAGCGGCATGAGACCGTCGCAATTGCCGAGTCGTCGGCCGGCGGGCTCGTCTCGGCCGCTCTCCTGGCCCAGCCAGGCGCGTCCGCTTACTTCCGCGGCGGCGCGGTCGTCTACACGTACGCGGCGCGAGGCGTGTTCCTCGACCTCCCGGACGCGGCCCTGGCGGGCCTCCGCCCGGCGACCGAACCATACGCGGCGCTCCTCGCGCGCACGGTTCGCCAGCGCCTCTCCGCCACCTGGGGCGTGGCCGAGACCGGCGCGACGGGCCCGACGGGTAACCGGTATGGGGATCCGGCCGGGCACGCGTGCCTTGCGGTGGCCGGACCGGCCGAGCGCGCGATCACGCTGGAGACGGGCGAGGCGGATCGACTGACCAATATGCGGGCGTTTGCCGCCGCCGCTCTCGACCTGCTGCGGGTGGTACTCTCCTCATGAAACTCGGTTGCCTCTCCGCTGTGGCGCTGGTAGACTCCGGCCGCGGCGAGGTTGACGACCGGATGGTGCATCGGCACGCAGGGTGAACGCGAGCGAGGAGGCGGGTGGACGATGGACTGGATGGCGACACATCGCGTTATCTATACGAAGAAGCCGAACCAACCCGAGACGATCGAGGTGATGGCATGGGATCTCGGATGCGACCATCCGAGTCCGGGGCGGTACGCCCTCTATACGCGTGAGGAGTGGAAGGCGAATGCCGTCACAACGTGGGTGATGGATGGAGAGGGGACTGTGTGGCTCAAGGGAGAGACGCTGCCCGCAAACGCCACCGCGGTCGTTGAAGGTATCTGGAGCTGACGGCGGTCCATCGCTTCTCGAATCTGGAGAGATCTGATGAAACGAATTGCGGTCCTGACGAGCGGCGGAGACGCTCCGGGCATGAACGGGGCCATCCGCGCGGTGGTGCGCACCGGGATCGGGTACGGCTGGGAGGTGTTCGGCGTGCGCAACGGCTACGCCGGCCTGATCAGCGGCGAGATGGCCGCGTTGAGTGCCCGAGACGTGGGCGGCATCCTCCAGCGCGGCGGGACGATCCTGGGGAGCGCCCGCAGCGCGGAGTTCGAGACGGTGATCGGACGGGAGAAGAGCCCTTCGCAATCTCAACACGCGCGAGATCGAGGCCTTGGTGGTGATCGGAGGGAACGGTTCGCAGACGGGGGCCCATTGTCTCTTCGAGATGGGATTCCCGGTGGTGGGCGTGGCCTCCACGATCGACAATGATTTGGCCGGCTCCGACATCAGCTATCGGAGTGGACACGGCCCTGAACATCGCGCTGGAGGCGATCGACCGCCTGAAGACGACGGCTTCGTCCCATCAGCGGGCATTTCTGGTGGAGGTGATGGGCCGACGCTGCGGTTATCTCGCCCTGATGGCCGCCATCGCCGGCGGGGCGGAGGCCGTCCTGCTCCCCGAGATCGAGAAGGAGCCAGAGGCGCTGGCCGCGGAGCTGCACGCCTCCTACCTCCGGGGGAAGCCGCACGCCATCGTGGTCGTGGCCGAGGGAGCGAAGTACAACGCGGAGGGGATGGCCGCCTACTTCCGGGCCCACAAGGAGCAGCTCGGCTTCGACCTCCGGGTCACCACCATCGGCCACGTCCAGCGCGGCGGGGCGCCGGGTGCGTTCGACCGGATCCTGGCGACGCGGCTGGGGGGCGGGGCCACGGAGGCGCTGGCCCGAGGCGAGCGGGGGGTGCTGGTCGGCTTCATCAAGGGCGAGATCACGACGACGCCGCTGGCCGAGATCGTCGGGAAGCAGAAGGCGCTCGACCCGTGCCTGGTGGAGCTGGCCGGGGTGCTGGCGAAGTAGGGGGCTCCCATGTGGCCGCGCGTCCGCCGCTCCGTTCGCCGCGCCGCTCGAGCCGCCGCGCCGGACCAGACCCCCAGGATCCAGCGGCGGCTTCTTCGATCGGGTGCATGCACTGGTGCGTCGGATCCCACGCGGCAAGGTAGCGACCTACGGGCAGATTGCCGAAATGCTGGGCGCGCCGCGCGCCGCCAGGGTCGTGGGGTGGGCGATGCACGGGAACCCCCACGGGAGCGCGCGTACCGTGCCATCGGGTCGTCCAGCGGGGCGGATCCCTGAGCCCGAACTACTGCATCGGGGACCCCGGCCGCCAGCGTCGGCTGCTCACTCGGGAAGGGGTGAGTTTCTGTCTGGATGGACGTATCGAGATGGCCCGCCATCAGTGGGTGCCTGTCCCGCCCGGGTTGCCACCTCAAGCGCGCCGCCGATAGGAGTGGAGTTCCCGGTCACGACGCCTTGCCTCTTGTCGCCATCCACCCCCTGGCAGGAGGCGTGGGCCTTCTCCATGTTCTTGCCGAACAAGGTATGGTATGGTGCGTGCGACTTCACGTCCTAATCGAAACAGAGAAGGGTGGGCGCAATCATGAAACCACGAGTGTTGGTTACCGAGACGATCCATCAGGCCGGCTGGGATATCCTGGCGCGCGAGACCGAGGCCGTGGCCTGGAAGGGCGAGGCGACGGAGCCGCTCGCGGCGGCGCTGGAGGGGGCGCAGGCGGCGATCGTGCGAGTTGCCAAGTTCTCGGCGGACCTCATCCGCGGGGCGAAACAGCTCAGGATCATCGCCAAGCACGGGGTGGGGTATGACAACATCGACGTGAAGGCGGCGACCGAATGCGGCGTGGTCGTCACGTTCACGCCGGCGGCCAACTCCCAGTCGGTGGCGGAGCACGCGCTGGCGCTGATGTTCGCCGTGGCGCGGCGGATCGGCGACTTCAGCCGCGACATGGCGGTGCGGCAACTGCAAGCCCAGAAGCTCTACCAGGGGGTCGAGCTGGCAGGGAAGGTCCTGGGAGTCATCGGGGTCGGCGGCGCCGGGGGGCGGCTCGCCAAGATGGCGGCGGCCGGCTTGGGAATGCGGGTCGTCGGCTTCGACCCGTACAAGGATCCCTGGCCCGAGGGGATCGAGAAGATGCGGACGCTGGACGAGCTCCTGACACAGGCCGATTTCGTCTCGATCCACGTGCCGCTGACGCCGGAGACGAAGAACCTGATCAACGCCGCCGCGCTGGCTAAGATGAAGTCGTCGGCCATCCTGGTCAACACGGCGCGGGGTGGGATCGTGGACGAGGCGGTGCTGGGCGAGGCAATCCGCCAGGGGCGCATCACCGGGGCGGCGCTGGACGTGGTGGTGGACGAGCCCGTCAAGGTGGACCATCCGCTGGCCAAGATCCGCAACGTCCTGCTCACGCCGCACATGGCCGGCGTGACCGAGGAGGGGATGATAGGGATGGCGACCGCTGCAGCCGAGGATGTCCTGAGCGTCCTGCGTGGGGAGCGGCCGAAGTACCCGGTGAACCGCGAGGTGCTGCGCAAGCCATAACGCGGGAACGGACGGACGGGACGTCGCGGGCGGAGTCGGCGCAAGTCGGCTCCGCCCGCGGCCGTCTTGCCGGTCGTCTGGCGTTTCCGAAGTGGGAGCCCCCGAGGAGGGCGACCGTCCTCGAACTGATTATCATGACGAACGCCGTTCTCGCGAGACGTCCCGCCAAATCTCTAGGAGGGGGACGAGCGCTGGCGCGGATGTTCTCTCACTTGCGGATTGATCAAGTCGCGAGTCTTGGGCCACTCGCCGGCCAGGGTCGCAGCGATGTTGCGGGCGGTCCGGTGCCGCACGGCCATCTGGCTCGAGTCGGACATGCCCGCCGTGTGCGGCGTCAGAATCACATTGTCCATGCTGGCGAGCGGACTGTTCGACTCCAAAGGCTCGCGCTCGAAGACGTCGAGCCCCGCGCCGGCGATGCGGCCTGCCTGCAGCGCGGCGATGAGCGCCGCCTGATCGATAACCGCGCCGCGCGCCGTATTGATCACGTAGGCGGTGGGCTTCATCAGCGCGAACTCGCGTTCTCCCAGCAGATGGAACGTCTCCTTCGTGAGGGGGGCATGCACCGAGATGATGTCCGCGTGGCCCAGGAGCTCGCTCAGCCCGACGAGGGTCACCCCGAAGGGCTCGGCCGCCGCTGGCTGGAGGAAGGGATCGTACGCGATGAGCTTGAAGCCAAACGGCTTCGCCCGCGCGGCGACCTCCCTCCCGATCTCTCCAAAGGCGATCAGGCCGAGGGTCATCTCGTAGGCGGCCGGCATGGGCGAGGCGAGGCCGCGCTCATAGACCCCGCGCCGGATGGCGAGGTGCAGCGTCGGCGCCTTGCGCGCCAGCGATAAGGCCATCATGAGGGTATGGTCCGCAACCTCCCGCGCGCAAAAGCCCGGCGCGCTGAAGACGGCGATGCCGCGGGCGGTGGCGGATTCGACATCCACGATGTCGTACCCGATCCCCGGGCGGCCGATCACGCGCAGCCGGGGCAGCCGGTCCATGACGTCGGCCGTGACCTGGGCGGAGGTCACCATGATCGCGTCCGCGTCCTGCGCCATCCGCTCGATCACATCCGCCGTGTGCTTGGCCTTGGCGACATAGGCGAGACTGATCCGGCTTAAGGCCTCGGCCGACAGGCCAAGACTTGCATTTGCCGGATCGAGTATTCGCGGCTCACCCAGTCGGGCCCACCCGACGAGCGCCTCGCCGTCGATCCGACTCATCTCTTCCTGCTCGATGACCGGCAAGAACCAAGCAGGGCGATCCAACAGCACGAGCTTGTACTTTGCCACCTCATTCCTCCTGATCCGAATTATCGGAAGCCTCTTCTACTCGTCAGAGTTATTTTCTGTCAACAAGAATATGTGGAACAGAATCTTCTCGGCCGGAGAGGGACGGGCACAGCGCTACGCGGAAATCGCGCTGCGGATTGGCACGCACCAGGGCGATCGATTTCGCTCTGTTCGATCGTCCGAGAATCTCTCCTCGCACGATCGCCGGTTCGATAGTATGATCCATCCGGATCAGGGAGAATCCGAAGTCCGCGGCGTTGTAGACAGGAGGGAATCATGCCGACGAAGGTGCGACAACCGGGGAGAGTGACGCATGGACGCGTGGGGCATTGGAGAATATGGCTCGGGATGGTGGTCTTGATGGCCTGGCTGCTGATCCCGGCGACGAGCCGGGCGGCCGCGGAGCCCAAGTACGGCGGCGTGCTGAACGCGACGGAAGCCGACGCGCCCCCCAGCCTCAGTATTCACGAGGAAGCCACGGTTTCGACGACTTGGGCCTATGATGCCCTGCTACAACAATTTGGTGCTCTTCGATCCTCTGAAAAAGCAAGAAAGCGTCTCCACCCTGATCGGCGAGTTGGCGGAAAGATGGGCCTGGGAGGATGGAGGCAAGGCGCTGGTGTTTCACCTGCGCAAGGGAGTCAGGTGGCACGACGGCCAGCCTTTCAGCGCCAAGGACGTCAAGTACACCTTCGACGTGATCCGCGAGGCGCCCGGTGCGCCGGCGAAGCTGCGCGTCAATCCCCGCAAGCTCTGGTACGAGAACGTGGCCAGCGTCGACACGCCGGACGCCGACACGGTGATTTTCCGCCTGAAGCGGCCCCAGCCGTCGCTGCTCTTGATGCTGGCCTCCGGCTACTCCCCGATCTACCCCGCCCATGTACCCCCGGCGGAGTTGCGCAACAAGTGCGTGGGCACCGGCCCCTTCAAGCTGAGGGAGTATCGGCCGGGCGAGTATATCGAGTTGACGAGGAATCCTGACTACATGATCAAAGGCCGGCCCTACTTGGACGGAATCCGCTACGTGATCGTCAAGGAGCGGGGAACCCGGTTCTCCGCCCTGCAGGCGGGTCGGCTGGACGTCTCCTACCCGTCGGAGTTGGCGAAAGTGATTTCGGAGAGCACAAAGCAGGCCGCCCCGCAGCTCGTGATGGTCGAGACCAGTACCAACGTCAATGACAATATTCTACTCAATTTCAAGCGGCCCATTTTCCAGGATGCTCGGGTGCGGCGGGCTATCAACCTGTCTATCGATCGCAAGGATTACATCCGCGCCGGCCGGCAAGGGGGCGCGGTGCTGGGCGGCGTGATGCTGCCCAAGCCCTACGGTGTCTGGGGCATGTCGGAAAAGGAGCTGGTGAAGCTTCCCGGCATGGGGGACGCCGTCAAGAACAAGGCGGAGGCCAAGAAGCTCTTGGCCGAGGCCGGGTACGGCCCCGGCAAGCCGCTCAGATTGACGGTGTCAACGCGGACAACCTCCTACTTTCTCGACGTGGCCAGTTTCGTGATCGACCAGTTCAAACAGGTTGGCATCGAGTCCACCCTGGAGCAGATAGAGATGGGGGTCTGGCACGCCAAGTTGACCCGTCGCGACTACGAGTTGGCGGCGAACAACACGGGGATAGGCCCCGACGATCCGGACGCCAACCTCTACGAAAACTTCAAGTGCGGCTCTCCCCGCAACTACTCGGACTTCTGCAATCCCGAGGTGGATCGGCTGATCGACGAACAGTCTCAGACGCTGGATTTCGCCAAACGGCTGAAGCTGGTCCAGGAGTTGGATCAGCGCCTACAGCTCGAAGGTGCGCGGATCATGCTGGGCTGGGCGCAGGAGTACTACCTGATGTGGCCGTACGTGAAGAATCTTGTGCCACACCAATCGGAGTACAATTACGGGCGGATGCAGGAGGTCTGGCTGGACAAGTAGTCCTTCGATCGCCCGGCAGTAGGTGGCTCCAAGCAGGATGCTCAGCCCAGCCCGTACTCGGCCCAGCGGCGATCGACGAGCTCCTTGATCCGCGGGTCCATCCGGATCTCGTCGGGCCAGGGGCGGGTGAAGCCCTCCTCGGGCCACTTGCGTGTGGCGTCCACGCCCATCTTGGAGCCGTATTTGGGCAGGCGGCTGGCATGGTCCAGGGTCTCGACGGGTCCCAGGACGAATTCGATGTCTCGCTCCGGGTCGATGTGATTCAGGGCCTTCCAGGCGACCTCGGAGTAGTCGCGCAGGTTCACGTCCCGGTCCACCACCACGATGACCTTGGTGACCATGGCTTGGCCCAGGCCCCAAAGGGCGTGCATGATCTTGCGGGCGTGGCCGGGGTACTGCTTGTCGATGCTCACCAGCGCCAGGTTATGGAAAATTCCCTCGAAGGGCAGGTGAAAGTCCACGATCTCAGGGAGCTGCTTCTTCATGACGGGCAGGAAGAGGGTTTCGATGGCGGCGGCCATGTGGCAGTCTTCCATGGGGGGCCGCCCCACCACGATGGTATGGTAGATCGGGTTCTTTCGGTGGGTCAGACAGGTCAGGTGGAAGACGGGGTATTCGTCCGCCAGGGAGTAGTAGCCGGTGTGGTCGCCGAAGGGGCCTTCGGTGCGCAGTTCCTCGGTGTCCACGTACCCCTCTAGGACGATCTCGGCGTGGGCGGGCACCTCGACGTCCACCGTTTCGCACTTGATTAGCTCTACCGGCTTCTTGCGGATGAAGCCGGCGACCAGCATCTCGTCGATCCCCTCCGGGAGGGGGAGCGTGGCGGCGAAACAGACGGCGGGGTCCGCGCCGATGGCCACCCCGACCTCCACGCGCTGCCCGCGGCGCTTGGCCTTACGGTAGTGGGAGGCGCCGCCCTTCTGAACATGCCAGTGCATCCCGGTGGTCCGCTCGTCGAAGACCTGCATGCGGTAGGCGCCGCAGTTGCGCACGCCTGTCTCGGGATCCTTGGTGAAGACCAGCGGGAAGGTGATGTAGCGGCCGGCATCGGCCGGCCAGCACTGTAGGATTGGGATGCCGGCGAGCGACGGGTTGTTCCGGACGACGACCTCTTTGCAGGGGCCGTCCGTGACCAGCTTGGGGAAGGCGCCGGCCAGATCCTGGAGCTTGGGGAGCATGCGGAGCTTGCCGAGCAGCCCCTCCGGTGCCTTCAGGTCCAGGACATCCTGCAACTCAACCGCCAGATCGCCCGGCGAGGTGACTTGCAGGGCGAGATTCATACGGGTGGGGCTGCCGAAGGCGTTGATCAGGACGGGCATGGAGGCGCCCTTCACGCGTTCGAAGAGGAGCGCCGGCCCCCCCTGCTTACTGATGCGGTCGGTGATCTCGGTGATCTCCAGGATCGGATCCACTTCGCTGGTGACGCGACGAAGCTCTCCGGCCCGTTCCAAGGCGGCGACAAACTCGCGCAGGTCAGCGTAAGCCATGGCGGTCTCCTGGATGATGGTGCACCCCGCGTGCCGCAGGGGGTGCGCGAGAGGCTCCAACCGGCGACGCGGCGGTACTCTACCACAATCCTTGGCGCGGTGAATAGCGGTGTTGGTCGGGCTTTCCACTTGACACCCCGGTTTCACCTCGCGTAGCATCCCTGAAATTCTCCCTCCCCGGGCGGTTCGCCCGTCGTCGGAGCAATCGTGCGCGCCATCATCCTTGCCGCCGGGGTCGGGTCGCGGCTCACGCCGTACACCGACAGCACCCAGAAATGTCTCCTCGAAGTCGGAGGGAAGCCCCTCCTCCGCCGCCATCTGGAGGTGCTCGCCGCGTTGGGCATCCCCGAGGCAGTGCTCGTGGTGGGCCACCTGAAAGAGCAGGTGGCGGCAGAAGTGGCACTGGCGCCGGCCTCGATCGCGGTGCGCCTGATCGAGAACCGCCACTTCATCCGCGGAGGACATGCTCTCGCTGTGGCTTGCCCGGCAGGATTTCGACGACGAGGTCCTGATCATGGACGCGGACGTGCTGTTCCCACAGGAGCTTCTGGCGCGTCTCCTCGCCTCGCCCGATGCCAACGCCATCGCCGTGGACGAGCAGTTCCGGGACACGGGCGAGGAGCCGAAGGTGTTGTGCGAGGACGGATGGGTGGTGGAGGTGGCCAAGACGATCGGCCAGGATGCCCACCCTCGGGGAGAGGCCGTCGGGATGCTGCGCCTCTCGGCCGAGGCGGCGGAGGTGCTCCGGGGTATCCTCGACGAGTTGATCGAGAGCGGGAAGGACTCTGCGGACTATCAGGACGCCATCCGCGATCTGGCGGTGGAGGTTCCGATCGGGGTGGTCGAGGTCGGGGACCTTCCCTGGATCGGGATTGATGTCGAAGAAGACCTCATCCGCGCGCGTCAGCAGATCCTGCCCCAGATCGAGCGCCTCGATCGGGGCGACAGCCTTGCGGCCGCTTAGCAGGCTGCTGAAAAAGGCCCATCTGCTGTCACCCAGCCTTCGGCTGGGTACCCGAACGCTCAGGCACTCGTTGCGGCGTACCTGGAGTACGCCTCACTCGGACACCCATCCTGCGGATGGGTACCCGGCATTCCGCCTTGCATCTGGACCTTTTTGAGCAGCCTGAGTGAAATGCCGAGACATTCCACTCCCTCCGACCAGCGGGGCGAGCACGTCGATGTTGGCGCCGTCTGAAATTGGGGAGGCCGGTGAGGAGACGCCGTCGGGCTTCCGGGAGTTCACCCTCCCGCTACTTCCCCGGCAGCGAGAGGAGTTGGTAGCGGTCGATGGGGCGCAGGGTGATCACGTAAAAGCGTGCTTCGCGCAGGACGACGATGCTGACCTCCTGGCCCACCTCGGTCCGCCAGAGCTTCCGGTAGAAGTCCTCCTGACTCTCCACCTTCTCCCCGTTCACCCGCACGATCACGTCCCCGCGCTCGAACCCGGCCTCGATCGCTGGCCCTGCCGGGGAGGCCCCGAGCCACGACGAGGCCCTCTTCGGCGACGACGGTGTAGAGGCCGATCCAGGGACGAACCCGCCGGCTCTTCACGCGGCCCTCTCTAAGCAGCTCGTCCTTGACCGCGGCGAAGTACTCGATTGGGATGGCAAGATTGACGTGGGGAGGCTCGCCGAGCCTGAGGGAAGTGACCCCGATAACCTCTCCCTGGGTATTCACCAAGGGGCTGCCGCCGAAGGAGGGATTGTAGGGTGCGACGATGAAGGCCCGGTCGAGGAGATACTCCCAGTAGCCGGTGAAGCTCCGGATCTCGCGGACGCTGCCTTGCGAAAACAGCAGGTCGTTGTCGTTGCCGACCCCGATCGTCCCGACGGCCTGGCCGACGGCGACGCCGGACAGAATCCCCCAGTGGAGCTGCCGGCCACGGTCCATCGCCTTCCAGCTTGATCACCCCGAAGCCTTGCTCTTGATCCAGGCCCACCAGCCGAGCGGGAACGATGCGTCCGTCGCGAAGCGACACCCGGATCGTCGCCGCGTCCGTCAGGATGTAGCCCACCGTGACGACATAGCCGGCCGGATCGAAGATCACCCCGCTGCCCGAGCGCACGGGGCCCAGGGTGAGGGCCGAGGGGCGGTCCAAGGGCACCTGGGTCCGGATGCCGACGACGGCGGGCGCTACCTTCTGGAGGTAGACCGGGGCGGAGGTCGAGCTGGGCGGGCCGGAGGCCGGTCCCGGCTCCGGGGCGACGATCGGCAGGGTAGGAGCCGCCAGAGCGGCGAGTAGCGCAAGGGATGTGAAGTTCATGGCACCCCCTCCTTTTGCCAAGTCTACCCCAACAACTTGGAGGGCGCCAGTTGAAGGCCCAACGCATTCAGGCGGGGGCGGACCGCTCAGGCTGCGGGGCGCGTCGGCGGCTCCGGCGACGCCGTAGAGGCGGGGAGCGTCGATGATCGGGATACGCGCAGGGCCTCCAGCTCCTTGGATTGCTGTCGCAACAGGCGGCGATCCCGAAACCAGCCGGGCAGGCTGAGCAGCGAGGCCAGGACCGCGCCCAGCGCCGCAGCCACCAGGACCACGACGACCAAGGACATCTCGACGGACCAGAATCCGAAGCGAAGCGTCACCGGCCCGGCGTTCTGCACGGCAAACAGAGCCACGGCGATGGCCAAGAACAGGAAGAGGATCAACGCGGCCTGTCTCATGATAGTCTCCCTCTGGACGAGACATCTTGCGGGAGCCTAGCATAGGGGTCTGGGAGGCGCAAGGCCGGCGCCCGCGACCTCGCGCGCGGCTTTGGCTTGTGGAGGGGGAAGAGAATGTTTATGCTAGATATTGACCAGAAGAGCGGAGGTGGAGATGGCTGGGCGGAAGGGGTGGCTGCGGCGCGTCATCGGCGACATTGTGCGTCGGCTCCGCCAGCACGATCTGATGATGATGGCGGCCGCCATCGCCTTCTACTGGCTATTGGGGATTATCCCGCTGTTGCTCCTGGGAAGCTCCGCCGCCGGATACCTGCTTGGCTCGTCCGACCGGGGGGTGGACGAAGTGATGAGGGTGGGGCACCGGCTGATCCCCCGGGCCAATGCGCAGGAGATCGAGGATTTCCTCCGGCCCCTGATCCAGAGCCGCCACGTGACCGGCTTGCTGGGGATCGGCTTCCTCCTTTGGGTCGGCATGGGAGTCTTCGAGGCTATCGCCACTTCCCTCACGGCGCTGACCGGGGGGCGGGAGACCCGGTCCTATTTGCGCCGAAAGCTCGTGGCGCTGGTGATGATGGGCGCGGCCGGATTTCTTTTTGTGGCGGCGCTGATAGGCGGATGGATTCTGGCCGCCTGGCCGGAGATCGAAATGGCGATCGGGGTCCGCATCGTCCTGCCCCCGTTTCTCATCCATGAGAACTTCTCACGGTACTTCTCATCACTTCTCTTGATGGTCCTCCTCACGATCGTGTACCGGGTCGCGCCCCTCCGGACCATCCGCTGGCCGTGGGCCATCACGGGCGCAGCGGTTGCGGCTATTTCTTGGCACGAAGTGAGGGTTCTCTTCAACCTGTATCTGACCCACCACGCCCGCTACAATCTCTTCTACGGGATCTTAGGTGGGTTCATCGGCCTGGTGCTCTGGGTCTTCTACACCGCGGTCATCCTGCTGATCGGCGGCATGCTGGCCGACGTCCTGGATCGCGGCGGGCGAGCAGAGAGACCCTCGGCCTGACGCAATGGAACTCATCAGCACGCATATTCACGCCGACTTCGACGCTCTGGCCTCCATGGTGGCGGCGGCGAAGCTCTATCCCAAGGCCCGCCTGCTGTTTCCGGGATCCCAGGAGCGGAATGTCCGGGAGTTCCTGCGCGAGACGAAGTTTCCGCTCCGAGTTGAGCGGCTCAGAGGATTCTCGCTGGAGGCGATCACGCGTCTCGTCCTAGTGGACGTGAAGCGGGGGACGCGGATCGGCCCCCTCAAAGAGATCCTGGGGCGGCCGGGGCTGGAGGTCCACGTCTACGACCACCATCCGGTCCACCCCAAGGATATCGCGGGCAGTCTGGAGGTCCTGCGCGAGGTCGGGGCGACCACCACCATCCTGCTCGGCCTCCTCCGGGAGCAGGAGGTGACCCTCACCCCGCAAGAGGCGACCCTGCTGGCCCTGGGGATCTACGAGGAGACCGGCTCTCTCACCTTCACGAATACCACCGAGTCGGACTTTCAAGCCGCGGCCCACTGCCTCTCCTGCGGAGCGAACCTCGCCCTGGTGTCGGACTTCATCCGGCGGGAGCTCACGGCCGAGCAGGTGGGCCTTCTGAACGAGCTCATCCGCTCGGCGGAGACGCACACCGTGAACGGCGTGGCCGTGGTCATCAGCACCGCCTCGCTGGAGCGGTACGTCGGCGATCTGGCGATGCTGACCCACAAGCTTCGCGACATGGAAAACAGCAACGTTCTGTTCACGCTGGTCCGGATGGATAACCGAGTGCACCTGGTGGCGCGGAGCCGCCTGGAGGCGGTGGACGTGGGTCGGATCGTCGAGGCGTTCGGGGGCGGCGGGCACGCCACGGCGGCGTCGGCCACGATCAAGGATCTCACCCTGTTCCAGGCGAAGGAGCGCCTCCTCCACATTCTGCGCGAGGCGGTGCGCCCCCTCAAGAGGGCGCAGGACATCATGACCGCCCCAGTGAAGGCCATTCCGGAGCGGTTCACCATCCACGGAGCGGCCGAGATCATGAACCGGTTCAACCTGGCCTACCTGCCCGTCATCCGGCGGGGCGAGATGATCGGTCTCTTGACGCGGGAGGTGGCGGACAAGGCCATCTTCCACGGTCTGGGGGAGGCGGCGGTTCACGAGTACATGATCGGGGAGTTTCCCCGTGTGGCCCCCGACGCGCCGCTTTCGGAGGTGCAGCGACTGATGGTGGAGCGAAGCCTGGGCTTCCTCCCCGTATTAAAGGGGCAACGGCTGCACGGGGCGATCACGCGAGCGGACCTGCTGCGGCACACCTACGAGGACCTCCTCACCCGGCCGACGTTCGCCACCGCGGACGATCGCGAGCTTGCCGGTCCGAGCATGCGCACCGTGGCCAGCCTTCTCGCGAATCAGCTGCCGCCCCGGGTCCAGTCGCTCCTGCGCCTGGCGGGGACCGTGGCGGACGAGGCGGGGACACGGGTGTACACCGTGGGAGGCTTTGTGCGGGACTTGCTCCTCCGGCACGAGAATCTGGACGTAGATCTGGTGGTGGAAGGGGATGGGATCGCCTATGCCGAGCGGCTGGGGGCGCGTCTTTCCGCCAAAGTGACGAGCCATCCGAAGTTCGGCACCGCGGTCCTCACGCTGCCCGACGGCTTCAAGGTGGACGTCGCCACAGCCCGCACCGAGTATTACGAATATCCGGCGGCGCTCCCCACGGTCGAGCACAGCTCCATCAAGATGGACCTCTACCGGCGGGACTTCACAGTGAACGCACTGGCGGTGTGCCTGAACGGCGAGCGCTACGGGGAGCTCCTGGACTTCTTCGGCGGCCAGCAGGACCTGCGCGATCGGACGCTGCGGATCATCCATAACTTGAGCTTTGTCGAGGACCCGACGCGGATCCTGCGCGCGGCCCGCTTCGAGGTGCGGTTTGGGATGCACCTCAGCAAGCACGCGGAGCAGCTCACCGCCAACGCGGTCCAGATGGGGCTCCTGGACAAGGTCGCAGGCATTCGCATCTTCACCGAGTTTTCGATGCTCCTCCAGGAGCCCCACCCCTGGGCAATCCTGGCGCGCGTGAATGCGCTGGGGGTGCTGACGGCCATCCACCCGCGGCTTGTCATCGGCGGGACGACCGAGCGGAGGTTCCAGCGTGCGGCGGAAGTCCTGACCTGGCACGAGCTGCAGTACCTCGCGGAGAAGCCCGTCCCGTGGCGCGTGTACCTGCTGGTCCTCCTGGAGGAGCGGCCGGGGACGGAGGCGCGGGCGATCCTGCGGCGGCTCAGTCCGCCGCCCAAGACGGCCGACACGATCGGCCGGGATCTCACACGGCTTCGCGCATTGGCCAGGGGTCTCCAGCGAGCGCGTGAGGTGGCGCCGAGCCGGGTCTACCGGTGGCTGGCGGATGCCCCGGTCGAGGTGGTACTGGCCCTCATGGCCGTGATGGTCCGCCCCGAGCTCCGCAAGGCAATCGGGGACTTCCTGAGCGCCAAGGGTCGGGTGCGGCCCTTCCTGCGGGGAGACGACCTGCGGGCGCTGGGCATCCGGCCGGGCCCGATCTATCGGGATATCCTGAACTCGCTTCTGTACGCCAGGCTGGACGGCCACGTCCAGAGCCGCGACGACGAGTTGCGCTTCGTCCGGCGCCGGTTCGCCCGGGTGTTCGTGGCGGGCAATTGACAAAACGGGGGGGATCGGGTACGGTTTCTGGACCGCTTTTTCGGCATGAAAGGAGCCCATGTTCGATTTCCCCTCGATCCAAGAGTTGGTGATCCAGGTTCCCGTCTTTCTCTTGGCTCTGACAATTCACGAATGTGCGCATGGCTGGGTGGCTAACCGGCTGGGGGACCCGACCGCGAGACTCCAGGGGCGTTTGACGCTCAACCCGCTTGCCCATCTGGACATCATCGGCACCATCGCCATCGTCCTCATCGGATTTGGATGGGCGAAGCCGGTCCCGGTGGATGCCAGATACTTCCAACAGCCGCGGCGGGACATGGTTCTGGTCGCCGCGGCGGGGCCGCTGAGCAACGCCGTTCTTGCGATCGCGGCCGCCTTCTGCTTTCAAATGATTCCGTGGCGTAGCGTGTTGACGTCTGAGTCGGCTTGGCTGATCGTTCCTATTGCGCGCGTCATCAGATCCTCTGTCTATGTGAATGTGATCTTGGCAGTGTTCAATTTGCTACCCATTCCGCCCCTGGATGGCAGCCGAGTCGTGTCAGGTCTGTTGCCCCCGCGTCAGGCCATCTCGTACAGCCGATTGGAGCCGTACGGGTTCGTCATCTTGTTCTTGCTGTTCTTTAGTAGGATCACGGACCACATTCTTTGGCCACCGATACATTTCTTGACCACGGCCCTGTTCCGGATGTGGGGGTAGGAGAGTGAATGGCCAACGATCAATGACCAATGGCAAGCGACCAATGGTGGTCGAGGGAGGGTCTTCAATGGCCATTGGAAATTGGTCAATGGGGATTTCCCGCTTGAAGACGGATAGCTGATGGCTTTCCTTCGAACGGAGACCGAATGACACGCAAGCGGGTACTGAGCGGCATGCGCCCGACCGGGCGGCTGCACATGGGGCATCTCTTCGGCGCGCTGGACAACTGGAGGAAGCTGCAGGAGACCTACGACTGCTTCTTCTTCATCGCCGATTGGCACGCCTTGACCACCGACTATGCGGATCCGTCGAAAATCAAGGAGTACACCACAGAGGTGGTCCTAGACTGGCTGGCGGCGGGGCTGGACCCGAAGAAGGCGACCTTCTTCGTGCAGTCGGAGATAGCCGAGCACGCCGAACTGCACCTGCTCTTCTCCATGTTCACGCCGCTGGCCTGGCTGGAGCGGGTCCCCACCTACAAGGAGCAGCGGGAGCAGATTACCGACAAGGACCTGAGCACGTATGGGTTTCTCGGCTACCCGCTCCTGCAGGCCGCCGACATCCTGATCTACAAGGCGCACTACGTCCCGGTCGGGGTTGATCAGGTGCCCCACGTGGAGTTGACCCGGGAGGTCGCGCGGCGGTTCAACTTCCTCTATGAAAATGTCCTGCTGGAGCCCGAGGCGCTGCTCACGGAGTTTCCCAAGATCCCCGGTACGGACGGCCGCAAGATGAGCAAGAGCTACGACAACGCCATCTTCCTATCCGATCCCCCGGAGACCGTGACGGCGAAGATCAAGCCGATGATCACCGATCCGGCGCGGCAGCGCCGCAAGGATCCGGGCAATCCCGAGGTCTGCCCGGTGTTCGATCTGCACAAGGTGTTCACGCCCGAGGTGGAGCGGCAGGGCGTCATCGTGCCGGGGTGCACCAGCGCGGGCATCGGCTGTCTGGACTGCAAGGCGATCCTGCTGAAGCACGCGCTGCCGGTCCTCACCCCGGTGTTCGAGCGACGGACGGAGCTGGCCAAGGATCCTGACGCGGTCCGGGCCATCCTGGACGAGGGTGCGACCCGGGCCCGGGCGGCGGCCGGCCAAACCCTCCGGGACGTCAAGGCGGCGATGCGGATTTGAGCGTGGTCCACAGGCGGTCCCGCCGAGACGGGACATGCAAGGGGGAAGCGGATGGAGTACACGAATCGGCCGATCGAAGAGGCGTTGACCTTCGACGACGTCTCTCTGTATCCCCAGCGGTCGGAGGTCATCCCGCGGGATACGGACGTGTCCACGCGGTTCACCCGCAACGTCCGGATCAACATCCCGATCGTGAGCGCCGCCATGGACACGGTGACCGATGCGCGTCTGGCGATCGCCCTGGCCCGCGAGGGCGGCATCGGGGTCATCCACCGCGCCATGGATGCGGACCGGCAGGTGGTTGAGATCGACAAGGTCAAGAAGTCGGAGTACGGGATGGTGGTGGACCCGATCACCATGGCCCCGGAGCAGCGCCTCTACGAGGTCCTGGAGGTGATGGAGAAGTACCGCATCTCCGGCGTGCCGGTGACGAAGGGCGGGAAACTGGTAGGGATCCTCACCAACCGGGACCTGCGATTCGAGACCAAGCTGGATCTCAAGGTCGGGGACGTAATGACGAAGGAGAAGCTCATCACCGCCCCGGTGGGAACCACCCTGGAGGAGGCGAAGGAGATCTTGCACCGGCACCGGATCGAGAAGCTGCCGGTGGTGGATCAGGAGTTCAACCTCAAGGGGCTGATTACTATCAAGGACATCGAGAAGCGGATCAAATTCCCGAATGCCTGCAAGGACATCCTCGGCCGGCTGCGGGTCGGGGCGGCCGTCGGGGTGGGGCCCGAGGCGATGGAGCGGGTTCCGATGCTGATCAAGGCCGGCGCAGATGTCCTGGTGGTGGACACGGCTCACGGCCACTCCGAGTCGGTGCTGGAGATGGTCCGCGGCATCAAGCGCCGCTACTCCGGGACGGAGATCGTGGCGGGGAATATCGTGACCGCCGAGGCGACCGAGGACTTGATCAAGGCCGGCGCGGACGCCGTCAAGGTGGGGATCGGGCCCGGCTCGATCTGCACCACGCGCGTGGTGGCGGGGGTGGGCGTTCCGCAGATCACGGCCATCCGCGCCTGCGTGGAGATGGCCGGCAAGTATGACGTGCCGGTGATTTCGGACGGCGGCATCAAGCATTCCGGGGACATCACCAAGGCCATCGCGGCGGGAGCCCACTCGGTCATGCTGGGCGGCCTCTTCGCCGGCACCGAGGAGAGTCCGGGTGAAACGGTCCTCTACCAAGGGCGAACCTACAAGGTCTACCGCGGGATGGGGTCCCTCAGCGCCATGCAATCGCGCGGGGCGCGCGAGCGCTACTTCCAAGACCCCGAAGCGGACGTGGAGAAGCTGGTGCCCGAGGGGATTGAAGGGCGTGTTCCGTACAAAGGGGTGCTGTCGGCCCTGGTGTACCAGCTGGTAGGCGGCCTCCGAGCCGGCATGGGGTACTGCGGCTGCAAGAACATCGAGGATCTCCGCAACACGGCCAAGTTCATCCGCCTGACCCAGGCCGGCCTGCGGGAGAGCCACGTCCACGACGTCATCATCACCAAAGAGGCGCCGAACTACCGCATCGAGAGCTAGTGGGCAGAGCTGAGAGCCGAGACAGGAGATCTGAGACCGGAGAACTGGGAGACGAGACCGGAGAGTGGAGATGGCGTCGTTAGCGTGAGAAGCGGGAGGTGCGATCATGTTTCGCTTCGAACGGCTCCTGGTGTGGCAAAAAGCAGTCACCCTCTACGATCTGGTTGATCAAACGGCGGACCGATTCCCGCAAAGAATGCAATTCTCTGTCGCGGATCAGCTTCGACGTGCTGCGCTGTCGGTTTCTTCTAATATCGCTGAGGGCACGGGTCTGAGACACGGCGAAGGAATGCAAGTACTTCTTCACCGTGGCCAGATCCTCGGCCTTCGAGGTCGTGAGTATCATGACCATCTGCCAACGCCGCGGCCTGCTGGCCCCCGAGCAGTATCGTGAAGTGTACGGACTGGCAGAGGAAATCTCCAAGATGCTAAGCGCCTTGAAGCGAAAGAAGGAATAGGGGTGAATCGGGATGTCGTTGCTCTTATGCATGGTCTGTCTTCTCTCGGCTCTCGGCTCTCAATTCTCAGTTTTCAGCTCTAGACTCTGCCATGGATAAGGTTCTCATCCTCGACTTCGGCTCCCAGTACACGCAACTGATCGCCCGGCGTGTGCGAGAACTCAAGGTCTATTCCGAGATCCATCCCTATTCGGTCTCTCTCGCCGAGATCCGCGCCTTCCGTCCCACGGCGCTGATCCTTTCGGGAAGCCCTGCAAGCATCTACCAGGCAGACGCGCCGAGGCCCGACCCGGCCATCCTGGAGCTGGGGATCCCGATTCTGGGGATCTGTTACGGCCTGTGCGTGCTGACGGACCTCTGCGGGGGGGAAGTGTCGCGGGCGGCGCGCCGCGAGTACGGCCCGGCGGACTTGCTGGTGGACGGGGCGGAGGATCTTTTCGCCGATCTGCCGGGAACGCTCCCCGTCTGGATGAGCCACGGGGACAAGGTCGACACGCTCCCCGGCGTCTTCCGGGTGCTGGCGCATACGGGGAACTCGCCCTACGCCTCGATCCGGCATCGGGAGCGACCCTTCTTTGCGGTGCAGTTCCACCCCGAGGTCATCCACACCCCGCAGGGGAAGGCGATCCTGGCGAACTTTATCTTCCGGATCGCCAAGTGTCAGCCCACCTGGACGATGCGCTCCTTCGTGGAGGGCAGCGTGGCGCGGATCCGGGAGCAGGTCGGGGACGGCCGCGTACTGTGCGGCTTGTCGGGGGGCGTGGACTCGTCGGTTGCCGCGGCGCTCACGCACCGGGCCGTCGGGGAGCGCCTGATCTGCGTCTTTGTGGACAACGGCCTTCTCCGGATGCACGAGGCGACGCAGGTGGTGGAGACGTTCGGCAAGCATCTGGGGCTGAACCTGATCGCGGTGGATGCCGCCCAGCGCTTTATGGAGAAGCTCGCGGGCGTGGCCGATCCGGAGCGCAAGCGCAAGATCATCGGCGAGGAGTTCATCCGCGTCTTCGAGGGGGAGGCGGCGCGGCTGGGACGGATGGACTACCTGGTGCAGGGGACGCTCTACCCGGACGTGATCGAGAGCGTCTCGGTCAAGGGCCCCTCTGCCACGATCAAGTCGCACCACAACGTCGGCGGCTTGCCGGAGAAGATGGGCTTCACGCTGGTGGAGCCTCTCCGGGAGCTGTTCAAGGACGAGGTGCGAGAGGTGGGGAAGGAGCTGGGCCTCTCCGACGCGGTGGTCTGGCGGCAGCCGTTCCCCGGGCCGGGCCTGGCCGTCCGATGCATCGGCGACGTTACCCCGGAGCGGCTGGACCTCCTTCGCAAGGCGGACGTGATCGTGGAGGAGGAGATCCGAAAGGCCGGCCTGTACCGGGAGATCTGGCAGGCGTTTGCGGTGCTCCTGCCTGTGCGCACCGTGGGCGTCATGGGGGACGAGCGGACGTACGAGCATGTGGTGGCGCTGCGCGCCGTCCAGAGCCAGGACGGTATGACAGCCGACTGGGTGCGACTGCCCTACGACGTTCTGGCCACCATCAGCAGCCGAATCTCCAATGAAGTCAAGGGGGTCAATCGTGTGGTGTACGATGTGAGCAGCAAGCCGCCCAGCACTATCGAGTGGGAGTGAGCCGCTCACCGACCTTCCTGGCCGCGCCCGATGCCACCCATGACCGACGCACCGCTCGATCTGGCTGACTTCATTCTGGAGCGCGACCTCGCGGCCGAGATCGTGGCCCCGGGGGCGCACATGCCCACGGTGGACGCCGCCGCGGCGGCCATGGGCGTGGCGCCGGAGCAGATCTTCAAGTCGATCCTCTTCCAGGCCGGGGACGGCCGGTGTGTGCTGGTGGTCGCCTGCGGGAACGAGCGAGTGGACCCGGCCCGGGTCGAAGCCGCCACAGGGCTGGCGAGGCTCAAGCTGGCCAAGCCGGGCGTGGTCCTGGCCGTCACCGGGTATCCTGCAGGCGGGACGCCTCCGATCGGGCACCGGGAGGTCTTTCCGGTGGTGATGGACACGCGGGTTGCGGCACAGCAGTGGGGATACGCCGGCGGCGGGCGGCCGGAGCTCCTGGTCAAGATCCGGTCGGCCGATATCGTCCGTCTCACCGGCGCCGAGATCGCTGATGTGACTTCGAAATGACCCGGGGTCAATGCAACATGAGAAACCGACAACGGACCGCCGACCATTTGACGCCGCTGATCGGATTCCAGTTGCCGGTTGTCCGTTTTTCATTAAGAAAGTTCTGAGAGGACCATGCCGCACTCTGATTTCGTCCACCTCCATCTGCATACGCAGTACTCGCTTCTGGACGGGGCGTGCCAGCTCGATCGGCTGATCGCCAAGGCCAAAGAGTACAAGATGCCGGCCCTGGCCATGACCGACCACGGCAACCTGTTCGGGGCCGTGGACTTCTATTCCCTGGCTTCCAAGGAGGGGATCAAGCCCATCATCGGCTGCGAGCTCTACATGGCCCCGGGCAGCCGCTTCGAGCGGACGCCGCAGGACGGCCAGTACGAGGGAGCGAATCACATCACGCTCCTGTGCCGGGACATGACCGGCTACAAGAACTTGATCAAGCTGGTGACCGCCGGCTATCTGGAAGGGTTCTACTACAAGCCCCGGATCGATCGGGAGCTGTTCGCCCAGCACGGCCAGGGGCTGATCGCGCTGTCCGGTTGTTTGAACAGCGAGCTGGGACACGCGCTGCTCGACACGGATGAGGCCAAGGCCGCCCAGATTGCCAAGTACTACATGGACGTGGTGGGGAAGGAGAACTACTACCTGGAGATCCAGGATCATGGCCTGGAGGACCAGCGCACGATGACCCGGGGGATCCTGCCGCTCGCCAAACGCCTGGGGGTTCCCGTGGTCGCCACGAACGACGTCCACTATCTCAATGCGGGCGATCACAAGGCCCACGAGGTCCTGCTCTGCGTCCAGACCGGGAAGACGGTGAAGGACGCGGACCACTGGCGCTTCAGCTCCCAGCAGTTCTTCTTGAAGTCCCCGAGGGAGATGCAGGCCCTCTTTGGCGAGATCCCGGACACCCTGAAGAACTCCGTCGCCATCGCCGAGCGATGCAACCTGGAGCTCACCTTCGGCAAGATCCGACTGCCCAAGTACGTGGTTCCCGACGGGTACACGCTGGACTCGTATCTGCGCCACCTGGCCGAGGAAGGCCTCCGAAAGCGATACGAGACCCCCAGCCCCGAGGCGGTGGAGCGGCTGAACCGCGAGCTCGAGGTCGTCAAGAAGATGGGCTTCGCGGGCTACTTCCTGGTGGTCTGGGATTTCATCAGCTACGCCCGGTCCCGAGGGATCCCGGTGGGGCCCGGCCGCGGCTCGGCGGCGGGATCGCTGGTGGCCTATAGTCTGGCGATCACCAATATCGACCCGCTGCGCTACGGCCTGCTGTTCGAGCGGTTCCTGAATCCGGAACGGATCAGCATGCCGGATATGGACATCGACTTCTGCGACGAGCGGCGGGACGAGGTCATCGAGTACGTTCGGAAGAAGTATGGGGCGGAAAACGTCTCCCAGATTATCACCTTCGGGACGCTGGGGGCGAAGGCGGTCATCCGGGACGTGGCCCGGGCCATGGGGATGGCCTATTCCGAGGGGGACAAGATCGCCAAGATGGTCCCCAACACCCTGAACATCACGCTGGACGACGCCATCAAGGACTCGGCCCCCTTGAAGCAAGCCATCGAGAAGTCTCCGGAGGTGGCGGAGCTGATCGAGACCGCCAAGGTGCTGGAGGGGCTGACCCGCCACGCCTCGACGCACGCCGCGGGCGTGGTGATCAGCAGCGAGCCGCTGACCGAGCACGTCCCGCTGTACAAAGGGGCCAAGGGAGAAGTCACGACCCAGTACTCGATGACGGCCATCGAGAAGATCGGCCTCCTCAAGATGGACTTCCTGGGCCTCCGCACGCTCACGGTCATCATGAACACGGTCAAGCTGATCCAGCAGTCGCGGGGTCTCGCGGTGAATATCGAGGAGATTCCCTACGAGGACCCGGCGGTGTTCCAGCTTCTGGGTGAGGCGAAGACGTTCGGGGTGTTTCAACTGGAGTCCTCGGGGATGCGCGATCTGCTGCGCCAGCTCCGCCCGACCTGCATCGAGGATATCGTCGCCCTGGTGGCGATGTACCGGCCGGGGCCGATGGAGCAGATCCCCAAGTTCATCGAGCGGAAGCACGGCCGGTCCAAGGTCGAGTACGAGCACCCGTTGATGGAGGCGATCCTCAAAGAGACCTGCGGGATCATGGTCTATCAGGAACAGGTGATGCGGATCGCCTCCGATCTGGCCGGCTTCAGCCTAGGCGAGGCGGACATCCTGCGACGCGCCATGGGGAAGAAGAGCGCCGAGCTGATGGCCGAGCAGCGGAAGAAGTTCGTGGACGGCGCGATCAAGCGGGGGGTCACCGAGAAAAAGGCGGACAAGATCTTCGGCCTGATGGAGCAGTTTGCGGGCTACGGCTTCAACAAGTCCCACGCGGCGGCCTACGCCATCATCGCCTACCAGACGGCCTATCTGAAGGCCAACTATCCGGTCGAGTTCATGGCCGCGCTCCTCACCTCGGAAACCAACGACACGGACAAGATCGTGAAGTACATCGAGGAGTGCCGGACGATGGGGATCGAGGTCCTGCCTCCCGACGTCAACGAGTCGAGCAGCGATTTCACGGTGGTGGGGGGAAAGATCCGCTTCGGTCTGGTGGCGGTGAAGAATGTGGGCGAGACGGCGATCCAGTCCATCCTGGCCGCGCGGCGCAACGAGGGGAGGTTCGGCAGTCTCTACGATTTCTGCGAGCGGGTGGATCTGCGTTTGGTCAACAAGCGCGTCATCGAGAGCCTGGTCAAGTGCGGGGCGTTCGATTCGCTGGGGGCGCGGCGGTCCCAACTCGCGGCCGTGGTGGACAAGGCCATGGAGGCCGCGGCCTCTGCGCAGCGGGACCGGGCCCACGGGCAGGGGTCGCTCCTGGACGTGCTGTCGGCGAGCGGCACCTCCCGGCGTGAAGCGCCTCCCCTGCCCGCGCTTGCCGAGTGGGATCGGTCGCAACTGCTCACGGCGGAGAAGGAGACGCTGGGGTTTTACATCACGGGGCACCCGCTGGATGCGTATCGCGCCACGCTGGACCGGTACGCGACCGCCACGACGGAAAGCCTGCTGTCTTTACCTGACAAGTCTACGACGCGGCTGGGGGCCATCGTCACGGCGGTGAAGGAGATCAGCACCAAGAGCGGGGACCGGATGGCCTTCGTCACGCTGGAAGACTTGAACGGCACGGTGGAGTCGGTGGTCTTCCCCGACGTGTACCGCTCCAGCATGCTGCATCTTGCCAAGGACTCGGCGGTCCTGGTGAAGGGGCAGGTGGACATCGGCGAGGACGGTAGCGCGAAGCTCTTGGTGAGCGAGGTCCGGCCCCTCGTCCTGGCCGGAAACGGGCCGGCGCCTCTGGCCGAGGTGACGCTGCCCGCGGCCAACGCCACGCCGGAGGGACTGCGGCAGCTTGAGGCGATCCTCAAGGCGCACCCGGGAAGCGCGCCGCTGCGGCTGACTCTCCAGCTTCCGGAGGGCGGCCAGGTGACGATCGCGCCGGCCGCCTCCTTCACCGTGACGGCGGACGAGAAGCTCAGACAGGCGCTGGAGGCGGAGTTTGGGGCAGGATGTTTTACCATAAAATGACCAATGACCAATGAAGAGAAATGACCAATGGTCGATCGCGGAATGGCCGATGGCAGATGTCTGATTGGTCATTGAGAATTGGTCATTGGTCATTGCTTGACTAAGGTGGAAGATGGCGGGTTATACACTAGAGTTTGAGCGGCCGATCCTGGAGCTCCAGGCCAAGATCGAGGAGCTGAAGCAGCTGGGCCAGGAGGAGCAGGCAGGCTTCGGTTCCGAGATTACCCGCCTGGAGCGGAAGGTGGCGCGGCTCCAGGAAGAGGTCTTCGCCAATTTGACTCCCTGGCAGCGCGCGCAGATCGCCCGCCATCCTGGCCGCCCTTATAGTCTGGATTATATCCGGCTGATGCTGACCGACTTTCTGGAACTGCACGGGGATCGGGGCTACGCGGACGACCGGGCCATCGTGGGAGGCCTGGCGCGCCTCGACGGCCTGCCGCTGGTCGTCATCGGGCAACAAAAGGGGCGAGACACCAAAGAGAAGCTGGTGCGCAATTTCGCCATGGCCCATCCCGAGGGATACCGGAAGGCCCTGCGGCTCATGAAGCTGGCGGAGAAGTTCCGGCGGCCGGTGCTCACGCTGGTGGACACTCCCGGCGCCTTCCCGGGCGTCGGGGCGGAGGAGCGCGGCCAGGCTGAGGCCATTGCCAGAAATCTCCGCGAGATGGCGGGGCTTTCGGTGCCGATCGTGGTGGCCATCGTGGGGGAAGGCGGCTCGGGCGGCGCGCTCGGGCTGGCGGTGGGCGACACGATCCTGATGCTCGAGTATGCGATCTACTCGGTCATCTCTCCGGAAGGGTGCGCCTCTATTCTCTGGCGGGATCCCGGCAAGGCCCCCGAAGCGGCCGCGGCCATGCGCATCACCGCCCTGGACTTGCAGCGGCTCAAGCTGATCGACGGGATCGTCTCCGAGCCCGTCGGCGGCGCCCACCGGAACCATCAGGAGGCGGCCGCCACCCTGAAGGAAGCGGTGGCGGAAGCCTTCCGAAGTCTCCGGGGGATGCCTGTCGCCGCTCTGCTGGAGCAGCGCTACCAGAAGTTCCGCGCGATGGGAGTCTTCGAGAACGGATGAGCCAGGAATGACCAATGTCCAATTGGGGAATGACCAATGACGGATGCGGTCCCGAGGCATTGGCCATTGGAAATTGGTCATTGGTCATTTGATTTGAACGTCTTGAAGGAGTGAGAGACCGATGCCGACATTTAACTGCGAACCGCTCGAGACGCTGGCGCGTGAGATCTTCTGCGCGATTCACGTTCCGCCTGCCGGCGCGACCTGGATGGCGAAGCTTTTGGTCCGCGCCAACCTGCGCGGTCATGACTCTCACGGGATGATCCGTGTTCCCCAGTACGTGACATCCTGGAAGAAGGGGGAGGCGGACCCGACGGCCGAGCCGGTGGTGGTGCAGGAGGGGCCGGCCACCGCGCTGGTGGACGGGAAGCGGGGTTTTGGCCAGATCGTAGCCAGGCGGGGGATGGAGGTCGCTATGACAAAGGCGGCGGCGATCGGCGTGGCCGCCGTGGGAGTCCACAACAGCAACCACATCGGCCGGCTGGCCGACTACACGGAGATGGCCCTGGAGCGGGACATGCTGGCCCTCCTGGCGGTGAACGCGGCCGGGGCGGGGCAGCGGATGGCCCCCTGGGGCGGCCGGGCGGCGCGGCTCAGCACTAATCCGTTCGCCTTCGCCTGCCCGACCGGGAGCGACGTCCCCATCAGCTTCGACGTCGCCACCACGGTGGCCGCCGAGGGAAAGGTCCGACTCAAGCGCAACCGGAAAGAGCAGACGCCCCCCGGCTGGCTGCTGGATTCCGAGGGGAAGCCGACCACCAATCCGAACGACCTGTACAATAAGCCCGAGGGGAGCATCCTGCCGGTCGGGGGACACAAGGGATACTCGCTGGCCCTTATGATCGAGGTCCTGGGCGGGATCGTGGCGCGGGCGGGTTATTCGCGGGAGAACCCGGGTCCCGTCCTGAACGGCCTCTTCATGGTGGTGGTGGACATCGCTCGGTTCGTGTCGCCGCAGAACTTCCGGAGCGAGGTGGATGACCTGATCCGGTATATCAAGACCTCGCCCCCGATCCAGCCGGGCGGCGAAATCCTCTACCCCGGCGAGCCCGAGGCCAGAACAGAAGCCGAGCGCCGTCGTAAAGGCATCTTCATCGAAGATGAGACCTGGGGCCAGATCGTCCAGGCGGCGCAGGAACTGAAGGTGTCCATCCCGACGATTTGATGGCGAGACACGAGCCACGAGCTGAGTGCGGAGAGCCGAGAGCCGACGTCCTCGTCCCGCGACCGGAGGGAAGCGGGAGAGACGAGAGGCGAGACGGGCAGAGGGAAGACGAGAGGCTCGATAGGGCCGCCGTTTCCCCTCTGTACCTTCGAACCCCCGAACCGTCGAACTGCCGCACATCCCCCTCTCACCCTACTACACGATCGGTGAGGACTCAAAGATGAAACTGGTAACTGACTTGGCGAGAATCACAAGAATAGCCAAGGAGAAGGCGGAGCAGAACTGGCGGTTTCGGTCGTTTCTGAAAACATACGATGGACCCGCAAGAGAAATCGACGCTATTGTCCATAACCTCTATCAGAGGATCGCATCCACTACTGTCCCAACGTTGAGCCGCCGAAGTAGCGGAACTGGTTGATAGCAGTGATGATTCTACGCCATCCCCGATTTATCGATTTGAACAGCCGACCCGCCGCGGGCCATACTCGCGCTTTTACGCGAGAGGAGCAGGCCCGTGAACGCTGGCCGGACGATCTTCGCTCAACTGATGGACTTCATCTCCCCCTACGAGTTCCGCGTGTGCGTGGATCGGTACGGAGGCCAGTACAAGGTCAAGAGCTTCTCCTGTTGGGATCAGTTCCTGTGCTTGGCCTTCGCCCAACTCACGTACCGGGAGAGTCTGCGAGATATTCAAGCCTGTCTCCGCGTGGCCCTGCCCAAGCTCTACCACATGGGTTTCCGGAGCGTGGTCGCCCGCAATACCTTGGCCCATGCCAACGAGGTGCGCGACTGGCGGATCGCCGCCGACTTCGCCCAGGGGCTGATCGCCACGGCCCGCAGTCTGTATGCCTCCGAGCCTTTCGGGGTCGACCTTGCGCAGACCGTCTACGCCTTCGACGCGACGACGATCGATCTCTGCCTCGCCCTATTCCCCTGGGCCACGTTCCGGACGCGCAAGGGCGCCGTGAAGCTCCACACGCTGCTGGACCTGTGCGGCAACATTCCCACCGTGTGCTTTATCACCCCCGCCAGCGTGCACGAGGTGAACCTGCTCGATCAGCTCGTGATCGAGGCCGGCGCGTTTTATGTCTTCGACCGGGCGTATCTCGACTTCGCGCGTCTGTACCGGCTCCACCAGGCGCAGGGCTTCTTCGTGACGCGCGCCAAGCGGAACTTCCGGTTCCGCTACCTCGATTCGCGGTCTGTCGATCGCACGACCGGGATCGCCTCGGACCAGATCATTCGCCTCTACGGCTTCTACAGCAAGCAGGGCTACCCCGAGCGGTTGCGCCGGATTCGCTACTTCGACGCGGAGCATCGCCGGTGGCTCGTCTTTCTCACCAACAACTTCACCCTGCCGGCCCCGACCATCGCCCAACTCTACAAGCGCCGGTGGCAGATCGAGCTGTTCTTCAAGTGGCTCAAGCAGCACTTGCGGATCAAGGCCTTCTACGGCACCTCCGAGAACGCTGTGAAGACCCAACTCTGGATCGCCATCGCCGTGTACGTGCTTGTCGCCATCGTCAGGAAGCGGCTGCACCTGGAGGCCAGCCTGTACAGTATTCTCCAGATTCTCAGCGTCTCCTTGTTCGAGAAACTCCCCTTGGCAGAAGCCCTTACGCTCTCCCGAGGTGCCGAACTGGAGACCGATCCTGGCAACCAGTTGAATCTATTCGACTAACGTTGGGACAGCAGTGGATCGCATCTGAGATTGACTGCAAGCAATGCGCAAACTGCTGCAGGAAGATCCAGCCAGTTCTCAATCAGAAGGACATCCGTGCATTTTCCAAGGGGCTTGGTATGTCTGTCGATGAGTTCAAGACACGGCACTTAGTTCAGGGAGAGAACCCAGGTGAATCGCGGTTCAACAAATTACCCTGTCCTTTTCTGGAAGAGAATCTCTGCACCAACTATGAGGGTCGGCCACAAGATTGCAGGTCCTTCCCTCATCTGCACAAGAGGGACTTCACGACAAGGTTGTGGAATGTGGTAGAGAATTGTTCTGTTTGCCCCATAGTATTCAATCTCTACGAGTATCTGAAGGACGAGCTTTGGCACGACAGGCGCCGAAGATCTGCGATCATACGCCCCTTATAATAGGGGACCTGTTCGCGTACGCCAGATCCATGGTTGAGAACGGCAGGAGATGGAAGACGCAGCGTCCCCCATCACGCCATGCCGCGCCAGGCTCGTATGGCACGTAGTGAAGGGCTGCGGCAGACGCATGGGTGTGGCTGCCGCGCCACGGGTGTGGTAATATGCCAGACAGAAGACGGCTCCATTCAGTGAAGCGGGGTGCCGATTAGGGGTTGGGCGAGACGCAGGGCAGCCAGACGCACACCGAAAGTGAAAGCGAGGGGAAATCATGGCGAAAGGGAAGAGCGCTCAGAAGAAAGAGGTCAAGAAGCCGAAGAAGGGCACGGCCAAGGGGGGCAAGAAGCAGTAGGCCCGAGTTGCTTCGATGGGTGGACGCCGTCAAATTGGCGCTTGCCTCTTCGTAAGGGATCGACAGACCCTCTAATCGAAGCGCGGGCACTGAACTCGCGGTGGCACCGTAAGCGGGAGCACGCGCGCCGTGAGCGCGCTGGCGTGCAGGATGGAGCGGGGGGCGAGCGGCTAGACCGCGGTGCGGCGCATGGTGTCGGCGGCGGGGCGGTCGGTGTTGTAGAGACGGATCTTGCGGTAGAGAGTCCGTTCCGCAAGGCCGAGGATCTTGGCCGCCGCGGCGCGGTTGCCGTTGCAGTGGGTCAGGGTGCGCAGGATCGCCTCGCGCTCCAGGGTCTCCAAGGTGAGGCCGACAGGCAGCCGGAGCCCTTCCTGCTGCTGGAGGGCGCGCACCGAGGGGGGCAGCTCCGCCGCGGTGATGCTGGTCCCTTTGGCCAGGACCACGGCGCGCTCGATGCAGTTCTCCAGCTCGCGGACGTTGCCGGGCCAGGAGTAGTCCATCAGAAGCCCCATGGCATCCTCGTCGATGCGCTCCACCGGCTTTCGCAGCTTCTTGGCGAACCGCTCCAAGAAGTGGTTCGCGAGGAGCGGGATGTCGTCGGTCCGCTCGGCCAGGTCGGGGAGCGTGATCGTGATCACGTTCACCCGGTAGTAGAGATCCTCCCGGAAGATCCCAGCCTCCACCGCCTGCATGAGATCCCGATTGGTCGCCGCGATGAACCGGACGTCCACCCTGACGGTCTGGTTCGAACCCACCGGCTTGATTTCGCCCTCCTGGATCGTGCGCAGGAGCTTCACCTGCATCGAGAGGGGCATGTTCGCGATCTCGTCCAGGAACAACGTGCCGCCGTCCGCCTCCTGAAACACGCCCGGCTTGCTGCTGATGGCGCCGGTGAAGGCTCCTTTGATGTGGCCGAAGAGTTCGCTCTCCAGGAGCGTCTCGGTCAGCCCTCCGCAGTTTAGCGCGACGAAACGGCGGTCATTTCGCGGGCTCTGGGCGTGGATGGCGCGGGCCACCAACTCCTTCCCGGTCCCACTCTTTCCCTGGACGAGGATGTTGCTCTCGGTGTCCGTGAGGTTCTCGAGGAGCTGGAAGACCTCCTGCATGCGGGAACTCTTTCCGATCAGGTCCTTGTAGGTGTAGCGACGCTCCAGCTCGCGGCGCAAAGTCTCATTTTCCCGGCGGAGCCGGATCTCCTCCATCGCCTTCCGAGTGAGGTGGAGCAATCGATCGGGGGTGAGGGGTTTGGTGATGTAGCAGAGCGCCCCCCGCTTGACGGCCTTCACGGCGGAGTCGATGGTCTCGTAGGTGGTGACGAAGATCACCTCGGGGGGATCGGGGAGGGCGCGGATGTCCTGCAGGAGGTTCAGCCCGGTCGTGTCCGGGAGGTCGTGCGCCGTGAAGACCAGGTCCGCCGGACTCCGCTTGAGCGCGGCCAGGGTCGCCTCCCCGGTCTCGGCCGTCTGGACGTTGAAGCCTTCAGCCTTCAGCGTCTGGCAGAGCAGGGCTCGCGAATCGGGATCAGTTTCCACCACGAAGGTGCGTCGGTCGCGAGTCATGGGCGGAGCTATTCCGACTTCGCAAGGATCTTCGAGACCCTGGGGGCGCGAAGGCGCTGGGCGGACTGCAGCCCGGAGCCCAGGAGTGGTCGGCAGTAGTACCGGAACGCGTCCGAGACGTTGTTGCCCGCCGCGTTGATGAACTCGTCCGGCATGTGGCGCGTCTTGCCCGCCACCTCTTGCAGCGGGACGAGGCGGTAGTCCACCGAATAATCGCCCGTCCGCTGGATGGTGATGGAGCCGTCCAGGTTGTGCCAGATGGCGTACTGAGCCGCCTTCTCGCCGACCTCGCGGGCCTCGTGCTGGTCCACGTCCGAGACGCAGCCGAAGAACGAGCGCTGCAGGTATCCGAACGTGTCCGCGCGCACCCGCTTGATGTTCAGCTTCTTGCGTACCGTCTCCGCCAGAAGGTCTCCCAGGGCGCCCGTGCCCGAGAGCTGGACGTTGCCGTGGGCGTCCTTTTCCAGGGCCTCCATGGACTTCATCAGGATGGGGGTCCCCTGGGCGTCCTGGATCCCCTCCGACGCCGCCACGACGCAGCGCCCGAACTTGTCGTAGGTCGTCTTCACGTCCGCCAGGAACTTGTCCATCTCGAAGGCACGCTCCGGCAGATAAACCAGGTGCGGCCCGTCGTCCGGATACTTGCGGGCGATAGAGGAGGCCGCTGTCAGGAATCCGGCGTGGCGTCCCATCACGATGGCAATGTAGACGCCTGGCAGCGCGCGGTTATCCAGGTTCGCCCCGATGAAGGCCTGGGCCACGAACCGCGCGGCCGACCCGTAGCCGGGGGTGTGGTCGTTCATCGTGAGGTCGTTGTCGATCGTCTTTGGGATATGAATGGCGCGGAACTCGTAATTCGCCTGCTCGGCCTGCTCGTTCACGATGTGCACGGTGTCGGCCGAATCGTTTCCCCCGATATAGAAGAAGTAGCGGACATCGTGCGCCTTGAGGACGCGAAAGATCTCCTGGCAGTACTTCTTGTCGGGCTTGTCGCGAGTCGAGAAGAGCGCCGACGAGGGAGTGATGCCCACCTGCTCCAGGTTGTGCGTCGTTTCCTGCGTCAGGTCCACGAAATCCTCGTTGATGATCCCCCGCACCCCGTTGCTGGCACCATACACGCTGGTCACCTGGGAGAACTTGCGGGATTCGAGGACGACACCGACAAGGGACTGGTTGATGACGGCTGTGGGGCCGCCCCCCTGGGCGACCACGACCTTCCCGACGAGCGCCATTCGATTCTCCTTAATATGGGGATGATATCGTCAGCAAGAACATCGCAAGCCACGCGCCACGCGTGGGTGTATTTCTACCACATCGGCCGGACGTGCGCAAAGGGGAAAGGTCGGCGGCGAGCCCCGGCAGCAGTCCGAGACCGCCGGGTTTCCCCTTGACTTGCCGGAGGCCTCCGAGTAGGTTCGCCGCAGTGCCGGATGCGCGCGGCTCCAGTTCTTTTCCGAGGGTGTGACGATGGCCGAGATCATCCCGTTTCGGGCTCTCCGTTACGATCCGCAGATCGTCCCCGACCTGGCGAAGGTGGTGACGCCTCCCTACGACGTCATCTCGCCGGAGGCGCAGGAGCGCTATTACGCCCGCCACTCGTACAACGTCATCCGCCTGATCCTGGCCAGGGATGCACCCCCCGGAAGCGCGCGGGGCGCCCGATACGAGGCCGCCGCCCGAACCTATGCCGCCTGGCGCCGCGACGGGGTCCTCCGCCGCGACGCCGCGCCGACTCTCTACCTCTACGAACAGGAATTCCCCTGGGAGGATGGACGCCGCCTGCGACGGCGCGGCCTGCTGGCGATGCTCCGGCTGCACGACTACGCGGACGGAGTCGTCTTTCCCCACGAGCGAACCTTTTCCCGCCACAAGGACGACCGGCTGCAGCTCATGCGTGCCTGCCCCGCCAATCTGGAGGCGATTCTCGGCTTCACCCCGGGACCGAATCCCGCGGTCGGGACGATCCTCGACCGATACACGGGGACCGATCCGGCGATACGCCTCGTCGACGAGGACGGCATCGGCCACCGGGTATGGCTCCTTCAGGCGCCGGCGGAGGTAGCGGCGATCCAGGCGGCGCTCCGCGATCGCCCGGTCGTAATCGCCGATGGACACCACCGCTACGAGACGGCGCTAACCTTCCGGGACGAGCGGCAAACACGCGATCCCGACCCGCCGGAAGTGGCGCGTCGTCGGCTCGACAGCTTTGTCTTGATGAACCTGGTCCTGGCAGACGATCCGGGCCTCGTCATCTTGCCCACCCACCGGGTGATCCGCGGCCGGCCCGCCTGTTTGGGCGAACCACTCCGTGCGGCTCTGAGGCGCCACTTCGCGATCACAGCGTTTCCGCTGGATGCCGCCGACCCGCTCCCATGGCTCCGGCGTGCCCTAGGATGATCTTGGCCGCCGGAAGGGGATCGCCTGTGGGCTCTATGCGGGCGGTCCGGAGGTCCTGGTGCTGGAGCTTGTCGATGAGAGCACCCCGCAGATCTTGCGGGCGGAGGGACGTGCGCCGGAGTACGCTCGGCTGGATGTGGCGGTCCTTCACCGATTGGTGATCGAGGGGATCTTGGAGATTCCGGCGGCGCAGCAATCCGACGATGCCATCCAGTACACCCGCGACGAGGCCGAGGCGCTCCGCGCCGTCATATCGGGCGAGGCCTCCCTGGCCCTCTTCCTCAATTCGCCCCGGGTGGAGCAGGTGCAAGCCGTGGCGATGGCTGGCGAGCGGATGCCTCAGAAATCCACCTTCTTCTTTCCGAAGGTCCTGAGTGGCCTCGTGATCAGTCCGCTGGATCCCGGCGAGCTCACTCCTTAGGAGCCGTTACGAAATAACTTATCCATTCATTGGAATTTCGTTACGGCTCCTTATTCTTTGACAACGGCCTGAGTCGCAGGATCGATCTGTCGCTCGAGCGGTCGGCTGATGTGTGGTTCCGTCTATCGGCCCAAACGCGACGAGGCCAGGAGGTAGTCGAGTGTGTTCCGCACGAACAGGTCCCGGAGGTCCCATCCAGCCAAACCGTTTGGATCGAAGGCGACGCCGATCACCCGGCCGGTGCCCACACCCAGCTCGGCGATCAGGGGGGACATATAGCTGCCGCCGCCAGGGGACTGGAGGATCTCGGTCGCGCCCGGCCGAGGGTTCATGTCATTCAGCGTTCCGATCGTGAAGAACCCCTTTCCAAGGATGCCCGCCAGGATGGGGTGACTTAGCTGCAGGGGAACCGGAGAGCGAAACGGGACTGCCCGCCAGTCGTTGTCGGATCGGATTTCAAAGGGAATGATCGAGGCGACCGCCTTGTAGCCGCCGCTACCGAAAGATCGAGCGCCGCCGGTGATGAGCACCGCGCCGCCGGAGTTCACATACTCCACCAGCCCGTCCTGCACCGGCTGCGGCAAGCTGGCGAACGGGACGTCTGCTAGGACCAGGACCGCCACGTCCTTGAGGGGCGCCTTGCCCGGGTTTTGCGTCACCTCGGCACCGGTCGCCTTCAGGATGGCTTGGGCGTCTATGAATGAGGCATTGCCCAGGGCGAGGATCAGTCGGGGCCCCGCCGCCTCTGCAGCGGCCGCCCACCCGAGCATCACGTAGATTCCGACCAGCACAATCATGCGGAGCCGCATCGACTTCCTCCTCTCCAGCAGGCTGCTGGAAAACTCACTTTTCGGCAGGCTGCTCAAAAAGGTCCAGATGTAAGGCGGCGCGCCGGGTACCCATCCGCAGGATGGGTGCAGGTGCGAGGCGTACTAACGTGTACGTCGCAGCGCCGCGCGAGCGCGCCAACGCGACAGATGGGCCTTTTTCAGCAGCCTGCTAGTATTACTAAGTTAAGTCTATGACGTATCGTATCCTAACCGCGACCCGCACCACGGGCACCACTCACCCAGTCGGAGGAGCAGCTGTTGGAGCTGGCGCCGGATCTGGGGCAACGTCGGCGGCGAGGTTTTTTTTGGCGCGAGCCCGTTCCAGCACCAAGAAGGCGTACGCCATGCTGACCAAGGTGACGTGATGATGCCAGCCCGTCCACGAGCGGCCCTCGAAGTGATCGAGGCCCAGTTCGTCTTTCAGTTCCCGGTAGTCCTGCTCGATGCGCCAGCGGCCTTTCGCCAGGCGCACGAGGCGGCGGAGGCCCAGGGACTCCTCCCGGAGATCGGCCAGCCAATACTTCGTGGGGGCCGGCGCGTCCACGGGCCACTCCACCAGGCAGGTCTCTTCCCGGGGCGCGAAGGGCCCGCCCCGTCGCCATTCGTGGGCGCACCAGACCGGGAACCGCGCGAACCGCGACGTCAGGGGCCCCTTGGTGCCCGGCCGCCACGTCACTGTCCGCCAGGCCGCGCCGGGCAGGGCCTGCGCGAGGGTAGCGAGGGACACCGGCGCGGGCAGGTCGTCGCGCCGGGGCCGGGTGCGGGGGCGGCCCCGACCCGTCGGGGGGAGGGGAGCCGGGGGCACGGGGCGGGTCTCCCACGCGACCGTGGGCGCCTCCACTTGCACACAGTACGGGAAGCCCCGGGTATGGAGACCGTCGCGCACCTCCCAGCTGTTGCCAAACTCCGAGTCGGCCAAGACCGGCCGCGGCTGGAGCCCCCAGGCCTGTACGCGATCCAGGCAGGCCAGCGCCAACGCGGGCTTCGTCTGGTGCTGGACCGTGGGCGGGATGCCGACCTCGGCCCGCCGGGCCGGATCGGCGGTCCAGCTGTCCGGAAGGAACAGGGCCCAGGTGAGCGGCACCGACGTGGTGTCGGTCCCGAGGTGGACACTCACCGCGACCTGGCAGTTCGCCGTCTTCCCCAGGGCCCCGCAGTACTGGCGCGCGACGCCGACGGAGTGGGTGCCCTGTTTGGGGAAGCTCGTGGCGTCGAGCAGATACACGGCCTCGGGAAGGAGCGCATCCACCACAGCCCCGGTCAGGGCCGCCTGGACGGGCTCCCAGGGCCAGGGGCTTTGGTTGACGAACTGGCTGAGGGCCTGCGCGTCGGCCCCGGGGAGCCGGGCGGCCATCGGTTCGATGGACTTCCGCTCGCCATCCAGGAGGAGGCCCCGGATGTACATCCCGGCCCAGTGCTGGCGTTCGGCACGGCCCATAGCTGGCACCAACTCGGCGAGGAAGTGGGTCAGGCGTTGCTCGACGACGTGGAGCTGTTTGGTATCCATGCCGAGAGCGTACACTGCCCAGGACTCCCTGTCAACTCATACTTAACTGAGTAATACTAGAGAGGCGGGTCCGGAAGGACGGCCGCCGATCGCATAGATGGGGAGACTATATATGGGCGTCCGCAGGAAGTAAAGGGTAGCGAACCCCGCCCGGTACGCTTTTCACGTTGACATTCCCCATCTTGTTGGCTAGCGTAACCGCGGCATCTCGACCGAGGCCTCCATGGATCCCACGATCAAGCTCCGCCAGATCACGAAATTGCTCCGCAAGGCGTACGGGCCGCGGCAGCGGGAACGCCATTGGGACAACCCGCTGGACTCCCTAATCCAGACCATCCTGTCGCAGAACACCACGGCCGACAACTGCGAGCGGGCGTATGCGAGCCTGCGTCAGCGCTTCAAGACGTGGGAGGAGGTCTGGCAAGCCTCGCTGCGGGACCTGATCGCGGCCATTCACCCCGGCGGGCTCGCGAACATCAAGGCGGTGCGGATCAAGGCCTTCCTGGAAGAGGTCTGGGGACAGCAAGGTCACTTCGACTTGAGCTTCCTTCGCGACCTCTCGGATGAAGAGGTGCAGGCGTATCTGGGGCGATTCAAGGGGATCAGCAGCAATACGCGCTCCTGTGTCCTGCTCTTCGGGCTGGGGCGGGCGGCTTTCCCGGTGGATACGCACGTCTTTCGCCTCTGCCGACGCCTCGGGCTGCTGAACGGGCAGGCAACGCCCGAGAAGGCCCAAGCCCTCCTGGAGCCGCTGGTTCGATCCCGCGAATGCCTCGCCCTGCATCTGCATCTCGTCGAACACGGCCGCCAGGTCTGCACGGCACATCACCCCTCGTGCGGTCGGTGTGTCCTAGCGTCTCTTTGCAGCTCCGTCCGCTCCGACGAGAAAGCACGCGAGAGTTGACAGGCGAGCGCGAATCTGGTAGGTAAGACGCCGCGCGCGGGTATCGTCCAATGGTAGGGCACAGGCTTCCCAAGCCTGGGATGCGGGTTCGATCCCCGCTACCCGCTCCAGGGAGCGAAACAAAGGGGCTTCGGGTGTTGCCGAAGCCCCTTTGTCTTTCCAGGGGCCGACCGTTGGGCGGCCACGCGTGTCCACCTCCCACTCTTCAAGGTTGCTTGGCCATGACGGATGAGGGGGCCGACAGATGAGCCTGCGAGTGGAGATGGCCGGCATTCTCGCAGAGCGGAGACCGCACCAGGAGGCCCCGCGCGGGTTTCGCCGCGCGGCCGTGCTGCTTCCGTTGTACGAGACGGCGACGGGTCTCCACCTGGTCCTGACCAAGCGCACCGACCGAGTTCCGACCCACAAGGGCCAGATCAGCTTTCCTGGCGGAGGATTCCACGAGGCCGATGGAGATCTTCAAACCACCGCCCTGCGAGAATCGGAAGAGGAGATCGGGCTCCGACCTGGCGACGTCGCCATCGTCGGGGTGCTGGACGACACCGTGACGGACGCCTCGGCCCATGTCGTCCGACCCTTCGTCGGCTTTATTCCCTATCCGTACGCGTTTCGCCCGGACCCTTTCGAGATCGAGGAGCTCATCCATCTGCCGCTCATCCCAGTGATCACGGGCGGCTGCTTTCGGGAAGAGGTCTGGGAGCGGGACGGGCATCCCCACTCGGTCTTCTTCTACGAGTACGACGGACAGACGGTCTGGGGCCTGACGGCGCGGATCTTAAAGCAGTTCGTGGAGGTGGTGGGAGGACCGCTCCGGCAGAGCGGGCACTTGGACACGACGCGCTGAGTGCGGCCTTTTTGCTTGACACCCCGCGGGTGGCAGATTAGCGTCCCATAGTGAATCGCAAGCGCGACGAACCATGACCCTTTCCCCGCCGCTGTCCGAGGACGCCTCCGACGCCCGTGCCGACCAGGGACCGAACCGCCTGGCCTTTGTGACTTCGACCCCTCTCAGCGTCGCCGGTGGGAGCGGCACCTACGTCGGGATCCGGGAGCTGGCCCGGTGTCTCGAAGCCGGTGGCGTCCGGATCACAATCCACGCGCCCGAGTTCTGGCTGCCCAGCTTTACCGCCAAGCGCGTCCTGTTCAACCTCCGGGTCGCCTCGCGGCTACGCAGGAGGCCGTCCGATTGGGTCGTGGGCTTCGATTTGGATGGATTTCACTATGGTCGGGCGCCCGTGGCTCCCTATCATCGCCAGCATCAAGGGGGTCATCGCCGACGAGCTCAAGAACGAGCGTGGACTGGTTCGCCTGCTGCTCGGCATGCAGGCCTCCCTGGAGCGGCTGGCCGTACGCCGGGCTCGTGTGGTGGTGGCAACCAGCCGATACTCGCGGGATCGGATCGTCGAGGCGTACGGCATCTCCCCGGCCAAGATCGTCTTGGTCCCCGAGCTGATCGACGTGGCGGCCTGGGAGACGGAGCGGGGGGCGGGGGGCGCTTCCGAGGCCGTGCCACCGGCGGTCCTGACCGTGGCCCATATGTATCCCCGCAAGAACCTGGGGACCCTGCTCAGGGCCTATGCGCTTCTCGCGCGGGATGGGGTCCCGTTCCAGGGCTGGCTGGTCGGTGCGGGGCCCTGCCGACGGGAATGGGAGCGCCTCTCCGGTTCGCTCGGCCTGACGGGCCGGGTCGAGTTTCTGGGGACGATCCCACGGCGGGAGCTGGTGGACCGATACCGGCGCGCCGCGGTGTTCTGTTTGCCGAGCCGCCAGGAGGGATTCGGCATCGTCTTCCTGGAAGCCATGGTGAACGCGATACCCATCGTGGCCGCGCGGGCCGCGGCTGTGCCCGAGACGGTGGCAGACGGTGAGGTCGGCCTGCTCGTAGACCCGGACGACCCGGAGGCGCTGGCGAACCGCCTCGCCCTGCTTCTGACGGACCCCGAGCGCCGGCGGGCCATGGGGGAGGCGGGTCGGCGCCGGGTGGAGGCCTATCGGGCGGATCGGGTGGCGGCGATGTTTTTGACGCGGGTCCGGGCGGCCCTGGCAGGCTGCTGAAAAAGGCCCATCTGCCGCGTTGGAATGCTTGAGCACTCGTTGCGGCGTACCTGGAGTACGCCTCACTCGGCCTTCCGCATTCCGCCTTGCATCTGGACCTTTTTGAGCAGCCTGCCGAAGAGTGAATATTTCGGCAGCCTGCTGGAGGGCGGGCCCGAGGCCGGCGCATCTGGGGTGGCGGCCTGCGGCGCCGAAGAGAGGACGGGGGAGCGGAGATGATCCGACTGACGAAACGGGTGGAGTTCTGCGCGGCCCACCGCTACACGAACCCCCGCTGGAGCGAGGAAGAGAACCGGAGGCGGTTCGGCAAAGCGGTGAACCTGCACGGCCACAACTACGTTTTGGAGGTTACGATCCAGGGAGAGCCGACGCCGGAGACGGGCATGGTGATGGACCTCAAGGCGCTCAAGGATCTGATCGTCGAAGTCGTGGTGGACCACCTGGACCACAAGAACCTGAACCTGGACGTCCCGGCCCTGGAGGGGAGGATTCCCACATCAGAGAACCTCGCGGTCCTGATCTGGGATCTCCTCGAGCCACGGCTTCACGGCTGCGCACTCTCCCGCGTCTGCCTGCGAGAAGATGCCGGGTCCTCCGTCGAGTATTTCGGAGAGCGAGGCCGACCATGACAGGAGCGTCGGCAGACGGAGGCGGCCGTTCCCATCGTCGAGGTGACCCACACCTTTCGTTTCTCGGCGGCGCATCGGATGCACAACCCGCGATTCTCGGAGGCCGAGAACCGGCGACTGTACGGACGCTGCAATCACCCGGCCGGCCACGGGCACACCTACCGACTGGACGTCACGGTCCGCGGGCCGATCTTTCCGGAGACGGGGACACTCGCGGAGGCGGAGCCGCTGGCGCAGGTGGTGCAGGACAGGATCCTGGCGCGGTTCGATCATGCGGATCTCGACCGTCTGATCACGCCGGCGGACGGGGTCACCAGCACGACGGAGGTCCTGACAGGCTTGCTCTGGCGCACCCTGGATGCAGCGCTGTCGCCGGGATGCCTCAGTCGGCTGCGGGTCGAGGAGACGCCGAACAATTTCTTCGAGGTGGATCGGGAGGGCCGCGAGTGACCGAGCACGTCTCCGATGGAGGGACCCCCCGGTCTCGGGGTCCGGAAAGCGAGCACGACATGATTGAGCCGCTGGTCGTCGATCTCTTGAAAGAACTGGGCGAGGACCCATACCGGGAGGGGCTGCTGAAGACCCCCGAACGGGTGGCGAGCGCCTTTCGGTATCTCACCTCCGGGTACAAGCAGACCGTGGCGGAGGTCCTCAACGAGGCGATCTTCACCGAGCCGTACGACGAGATGGTGGTCGTAAAGGACATCGAGGTGTACTCACTCTGCGAGCATCACCTGCTGCCCTTCTTCGGGAAGGCGCACATCGCCTATCTGCCGGCGGGGAAGATCGTGGGCCTCAGCAAGCTGGCGCGCGTCGTGGACATGTTCGCCCGGCGGTTGCAGGTGCAGGAGCGACTCACAACGCAGATCGCCGAGGCGCTGCAGGACGCGCTCCAGCCGGCGGGGGTGGCGGTGGTCGTGGAGGCTCGCCATTTCTGCATGATGATGCGGGGGGTGGAGAAGCAGAACAGCCAGGCCATCACCTCGTGCATGCTGGGGGCCTTCCGGGACTCCCGGATGACACGCGAGGAGTTCCTCCAGCTCATCCACAGCCACCGAACGTAGAAATGCGACGACCGGCACGCCCGAAACCTCCTGGCAGCAGTCAGCGCCGACGGTCAGCGCGGGCGTTGCGTTCGATGCGCTGAGTCGACCAGCTTCCACTGCGATGGTCGGGAGATCGCGAAGGAGAAAGGAAGAGGAAGGGGGGTGGGGTCTTAGACTAGCAGATAAGCCGCTCGCGCACGTCGATACCATTGGCTCTTCCACCTATACTGCTGACATCATCGGTAGTACCCATGCCCCGGCCGCTTCTTCGGGTTCACCCATGACTACCCACATAGCAGGCTAACGAAATGGAAGCTGAAGGCGAATAGGAAATCGCTCTTGGATTCGGGATTCGCTGATTAGCCATTGCATAAGAGGTCGTTGTAGCTTGACACCTCCGCACTACCCTGGTATCAAACCTATGGAGGATGAGGGGAGAGAGACACGAGTCATGACAGACGATAACGAGATCAAGCACGTCATCGCCATTGCCTCGGGGAAGGGGGGCGTGGGGAAGTCTACGGTGAGCGTCAACCTGGCGGTGGCCATGGCCCAGACGGGGGCGGCCACGGGGCTGCTGGACGCGGACGTCTACGGGCCCAGCATCCCCATGATGATGGGGGTTCGCCGCATGCCCCAGAGCAACGGAAAGAAGATCCTGCCTCTGGAGGCGCACGGCGTCCGTCTGATGTCCCTGGGGTTCCTGATGCCCGACGGGGCGCCGACCGTCTGGCGAGGCCCGCTGGTGGCCGGGGCGGTTCGGCAGCTTCTGGGGGACGTAGAGTGGGGTCCGCTGGATTATCTGCTCATCGATCTACCGCCGGGGACGGGGGACGCGCAGCTCACGTTGGCGCAGTCCACGACCCTCGCCGGTGCGGTAATCGTCACGACGCCGCAGGACGTGGCGATGCAGATTGCCGGCAAGGCCCTGGCGATGTTTCGCGAGGTCAACGTGCCCATCCTGGGGATCGTCGAGAACATGAGCCAGTTCGTCTGTCCCCATTGCGGATCCGCCTCCGCCATCTTCAAGCGGGGGGGTGGCCTCAGGGCGAGCGAGAGCCTGGGCGTTCCGTTCCTGGGGGAGATCCCTCTGGATCCCATGATCTGCCAGACCGGCGATCGCGGCGCGCCGATCCTGACCATGCATCCCGATTCGCCGGTGGCGGAGGCCTTCCGGCAAATCGCCGGGAGCCTGGTCGAGCGCATCCGCGAGGAGGCAGCGCCAGGTCCGGTCATTCGGATGGGCTCCTAGTGTTTCGGCGGGGAGAGGGCCATGCGCGGGAATGGTGAAGAGCATCTGGAGGTGATCCGCCGGGAGTTGCAGGCGATCCTTCAGGACGGGAAGCGTGTCACCGAGCGGGATCTGCTTCGCCTGTCGGCCCAAACCGGGGTTGATTACTCGACGGTGGTCCGCATCCAGCAAGAGATCTCGTAGCGCGGCGATACGACCGCATCGTCGGGAGAGGCTCTCAAGATCGTCGCGGCGGAGGCAGAACGGAGGCGGCCGGTGGCTATCCAGACATTCGTCGTCGGTCCGCTCCAGAGCAACAGCTATCTGGTGGTGGACGAGCGGTCGCGCCAGGCTGCCGTGATCGATCCGGGGATGGAGAGCGAGTCTGTGCTGGAGGCGGTGCACCACGAGGGGCTCCGGGTGGAGTCGGTGATCATCACCCACGGCCATTTCGATCACGTCTTCTCCAGCGCGGCCTTCAAGGCGGAAACCGGCGCCCAGGTGATCATACACCCGGATGACGTGCCGCTCCTTTTGGAGATGCCGGAGACGGCGCGGCTCTTCGGCTTCAAGGCGCCGGCGCCGCCGCAGCCCGACCGGCTGGTTCGAGAGGGGGACGTGATCAAGGTGGGGGAGCTCGCGCTCAGCGTCCTGGAGACGCCCGGCCATACGCCGGGCGGCATCTCACTCTGCCTGGACAACGCGGTCTTCGTGGGGGACACGCTCTTTGCCGGGTCGGTGGGACGCACCGACCTCCGCGGGGGCTCCCTGGATGCCTTGCTCCGGTCGATTCGTACGAAGCTGCTCACGCTCCCCGACTGGACGGTGGTCTATCCCGGTCACGGGGCGTCGACCAGCATCGGGGCGGAGCGGCGGGACAACCCGTTCCTTCAGGCCCACGGGAGCTGAGGATGGGCGCACCAGACCATCGCACCGCGGCGGAAGCGATCCGAGCGGTGCCGTACGCGGTCCTGACCGTGAGCGACAGCCGGAACGAGGAAAGCGACACCTCGGGCCGCCTGATCCGCCAGCTCTTCGACGAGGCGGGGCACAGGCTAACGGATTACGAGCTGGTGCGGAACGCGCCAGATCAGATCCAGGCGGCGGTGCGCCGATTCCTGCAAGGACCGGCGCTTTGTCTGGTCGTGACCGGCGGGACGGGAGCGGGGCGGCGGGACCTCACCGTCGAAACGGTGAGTCCGCTCCTGGACAAGCTCCTCCCCGGCTTTGGGGAGCTGTTCCGCTGGCTGAGTTATCAGGAGATCGGCAGCGCCGCCACGCTGAGTCGGGCGCTGTGCGGGGTGAGCCGGGGGAAACTGATCTATTGTCTCCCGGGATCCGAGGCGGCGGTCCGGCTGGGGGTCAGCAAGCTGCTTCTGCCGGAGCTGCCGCATCTGATCTGGGTTGCGAGCCGATGACGGCCGGCCCACGTTGATAGGGATCGAGGAGGGACGCGATGCCGGAGCAGGAACGAAAGCAGAAGCGGACGGAGACTCCATCGTCCACTGAGAGCGGACGAGGGGTGGGAGCGATAGCGGCCAAAGGCAAGAAGCTGAAAGACGAGATGGACCGGCTGGTGGACGAGATCGACGACGTCCTGGAGGAGAACGCGGAAGAATTCGTGAGAAGTTACGTCCAGCGCGGCGGCGAGTGATCGAGTTCGCCCGCGCCTACCTATCCTGAGCGAGGAGAGTGACATACGATGCCGATCTACGAATACACCTGCGACGAGTGTGCGAATGCCTTCGAGAAGCGTGTTGCCTCCAGCCGCACCCGGGTGCGCTGTCCCCAGTGCGAGAGCAAGCGGGTGACCCGGCAGTTCTCCACCTTTGCCTTCAAGGGCGAGCGGGGCTTCGTCGGGTCCACCGGCGGCAATTGCGGCGGCTGCACGAGCGGCGGGTGAGGGACGTGCAGCCACTGATCCCCCGCGGGACGGGGGAACCGCAGCAGAGATCCACACGTCGATGGCTGGGGACTCCCCAGCCATCGGTGTCTTTCGTGCGCTCCGACGGCCCGGGTGGCGCCGGGAAAGGGCTTGACACCCCCCCTAAGCGGTTTAAGATGAAGACGATCGCGTGGGTTGCTGCCCGCACGCGACAAGCGCCGGAGGCCCAGAGATCATGAGTGATTCCGATACCACAATCAACTCGCTGCGCAAGACGATGCGGAAGCTGTCGGGGCAGTCCCAGACGCCGCCCGGGGAACCCGCGCGGGTGATCGGCCAGTCCGAGTCGGACGCGGAGAATCTCCAGACCCAGGTGCGGGCCCTGGAGGAGGAGATGTACCACTTGCGGCGGCGGCTGGAACAGACCCCGAAGGAGTTTGAGTTTCTCCGCAACAAGCTGAGCCAATCGCGGGAGCAACTGGATCACGCCCAACAGCAGAACGAGCGGCTGGCCTCGGCCCTGAGCCAGGCGAAGGAGCAAGTCGCGGCCCTGCGGGCCGACGTGGACAAGCTGGCCGCACCGCCCTCCAGCTATGGGACGGTCCTCCAGGTGCGCCCGGACCACACGGCGGATGTCTGGACGGGCGGGCGGAAGCTCTTGGTCAACGTGGCTCCCCGCGTGAAGATGGACAGCTTGCATTGCGGACAAGAGGTCTTGCTCAACGATGCCCTGAACGTCGTGGACGTTGGGACCGGAGAGATGCAAGGGGAGATCGTCCGCCTGAAGGATCGCCTGGACGAGACCCGGGTGATGGTGACGGTCCGGGCCGACGAGGAGCGGGTGGTCGAGGTCGGCGCGCACCTCGCCGCGACGGCACTGCAGCCCGGGGACCTCCTGCGTCTGGATGCGCGCGCGGGGGTGGTGCTGGAGCGGCTTCCCAAGGCCGAGGTGGAGGACCTGGTGTTGGAGGAGGTCCCGAACATCAGCTACGCCGACGTGGGCGGCCTCGAGGCCCAGATCGACCAGATCCGGGACGCCATCGAGCTGCCGGTGCTGTACGCCGAGCATTTCGCCGCGCACCGGCTCACCCCGCCGAAGGGGGTCCTGCTCTACGGGCCGCCCGGGTGCGGGAAGACCCTCATCGCCAAGGCGGTGGCCAACGCGCTGGCCCAACAGCTCAGCCAGCAGACCGGGACTCCCAGTCGGGCCTACTTCCTGAACGTCAAGGGGCCCGAGCTGCTCAACAAGTACGTGGGGGAGACGGAGCGGAAGCTGCGCGAGATCTTCGCCCGGGCGCGGGAGAAGGCCAGCGTCGGCGCCCCGGTGGTGATCTTCTTCGACGAGATGGATTCCCTGTTCCGCACCCGCGGCTCCGGCATCTCCTCGGATGTGGAGTCCACCATCGTTCCCCAGTTCTTGGCAGAGCTGGACGGGGTGGAGGGGCTCCGGCACGTGATCGTGATCGGCGCCAGCAACCGACAGGATCTGATCGACCCGGCGGTGCTCCGGCCGGGGAGGTTCGACGTCAAGATCCGCATCGACCGTCCCAATCTGGAGGCGGCCCGCGAGATCTTCGCGAAGTACCTGACCGCCGATCTGCCGTACGCTGCCGCCGCCCTGACGACGCACGCGGACGACCCGGCCGCCACGGCCGCCGCGCTGATCGAGGAGGCGCTGACGGAGATGTTCGCCGTCGACGACGCCCACCGCTTTTTGGAGGTGACCTACGCCTCCGGCGAGAAGGAGACGCTCTACTTCAAGGACTTCGTCAGCGGGGCGATGATCGAGAGTGTGTGCACCCGGGCCAAGAAGACGGCGGTGAAACGCATGATCACCACCGGTGTCCGGGGAATCACCGCGGCGGATCTTGCGGAGGCGGTCAAGGCCGAGTTCAGGGAAAACGAGGATCTGCCGAACACGACCAACCCCGACGACTGGGCGAAGATCGCGGGGCGCCGCGGGGAGCGGATCGTACACGTCCGCCCGGTCTTTGACCGCGAGGTGAAGAAGCCCCGCAAGGTCGAGAACATCAGCACGGGCCACTACCTCTGATCGTCCGCCCCGCGGTTCCGATGGGCCGGCCGAAAGGATCTCTGCATGGCCGTTGAGAGAATCATAGGGACCGAGACGGAGCTGGGGATCACCAGCCGCCAGGGCTCCGGTTTTGATCCCGTCGGCGGCTCCATTTTCCTTATCAACGCCCTGCCCGCCAACGAGACCCTCCGCGCCCTCTGGGACTACGAGGGGGAGAACCCACTTCTGGATGCCCGCGGGTACGAGGTGCAGGGCGAGCGTGAGCGGCCCAGGGCGCAAGACAACCGGGCCATCAACAAGCTGCTCCTGAACGGGGGCCGCCTGTACGTGGATGGCGCCCATCCGGAGTATTCCACCCCGGAGACGACCAATGCGCGAGACCTCGTGCTGTTCGAGAAGGCGGGAGAGCGGCTCGCCGACCGGTGCCGCGAGCTGGCCAATCAGACGCTCCCGCCCCACAAGCAACTGATTCTCTACAAGAACAACAGCGACGGCAAGGGGAATAGCTACGGCTACCACGAGAACTACCTGGTGGCGAGGCGTGTGCCCTTCGAGGAGCTGGTGGAGGGGCTGACGGCATTTCTGGTGTCTCGCATCATCTTCTGCGGGGCGGGCAAGGTGGGGTCGGAGAACGGGGCGGAGCGACACGTCTACCAGATGTCCCAGCGGGCCGACTTCTTCGAGACACTGATCGGGCTGGACACCATGGCGAAGCGGCCGATCATCAACACCCGCGACGAGCCCCACGCCGACGAGGAGCGGTACCGCCGCCTCCACGTGATCGTGGGCGACTCGAACATGTCCGAGGTGAGCACCTATCTCAAGGTGGGGATCACCGCCCTCGTGCTGGCCATGATCGAGGACGGGGCCTGCCGCAAGGACCTCGTCCTGGAGGATCCCGTGCGGGCCATCAAGGAGATCTCCCACGACACCAGTTGCACCCGAACGGTCCGCCTGCGGCAGGGGACGGAGCGCTCGGCCGTCGAGCTGCAACGGGAGTATCTCGCGCTGGCCCACGCCTACTACGCCACGTTGGAACCGGTCCCCCAGATCGCCGACCTCCTCGCGCGCTGGGAGCGGGTCCTGGATCAGCTCGCCGCCGACCCCGCCGCCTGCGGCCGGGAGGTTGACTGGGTCATCAAGCGGGAGATCCTCCAGACCTACGCGACCCGGAAGGGAATCGGCTTCGACGACCAGCGCATCAGCATGCTGGACCTGCAGTACCACGACCTCCGGCCGGATAAGGGACTCTACTACCGGCTGGAGCGCGAAGGATATGTGGAGCGGCTGCTCGGTGACGACGAGATCCGCCGGGCCATGACCGTGCCCCCTACCGACACCCGGGCGTATTTCCGCGGGACCTGTCTCCGCAAGTTCCCGGATCAAATATCCGGGGCGAGCTGGAGCTCCATCCTGATCGACAGCGGGGAGGCGGCAGTGAAGCGTCTTCCCATGGCGGATCCGGCGCGGGGGACGCGGAAGCTGGTGGGCGAGATCCTGGAGCGGTCGGACACTGTGGCAGAACTCATGGAACGGCTGGCCGGGTAGACGGGCAGCTTGCAGGCTGCTGAAAAAGGCCCATTTTGAGCAGCCTGGGCGAGAATGAGTTTTTCAGGAGCCTGTTAGGCAGGGAGGCGCGAGACCTGTGGATTTCTTTTTCGATCGGCATGCTGCGGGATCCAGCTTCTTCGATCTGGTGCGAGAACGGGAGCCGGGGCTCTTGCCCCAGTTCGGCGCCGCGGGACGCGAGGGCGGCGAGGGAATGCCGGGGGTTCCGGTGGGCACCACGGTGATGGCCCTGAAGTATCAGGCGGGGGTGGTGATCGCCGGGGATCGCCAGGCCACCGAGGGGTATCAGGTGGCCTCGCGGCGGATCGAGAAAGTCTACGCCGCGGACGAGTATTCGGCGGTGGCCATCGCCGGTGCGGCGGGCCCCTGCATCGAAATGATCCGTCTGTTTCAGACGGAGTTGGCGCATTACGAGAAGATCGAGGGGATGCACCTGAGCTTGGAGGGGAAAGCCAACCGCTTGGCGCAGATGGTTCGGGCGAACCTGCCCCTGGCAATGCAGGGGCTGGTGGTGGTGCCGATTTTTGCGGGGTACGACCTGAAGCAAGGCGAGGGCCGCATCTTCAAGTACGATGTCGCCGGCGGTCGGTACGAAGAGACGGAGTACTACTCGATCGGCTCCGGGGGGAAAGACGCCCGCTCCAGCCTGAAGAAGCTCTATCGGTCCGGCCTCCCCGAGGAGGAGGCGGTGCGGACCGCCCTGGAGGCCCTCTACGACGCCGCGGACGAGGATAGAGGCACGGGCGGCCCGGATTTCGTGCGCGGGATCTTCCCCACCGTCAAGCTGGTGACCCGGATCGGGATCCAGGACGTGCCCGAGGCGCGCGTGGCGGCCGTCTGTGAGGCGATCGCGCAGAGCCGCAAGACGGCGGGTTGATCTCCGCGCCCGCGGGCCGGATCCGTTCCCCACGCTGACCACTCAGTCACAAGGACGCGACCATGCCGCTACCCTATTACGTCTCCCCCGAACAGATGATGCAGGACAAGGCGGAGTACGCCCGCAAAGGGATCGCCAAGGGGAAATCGATCGTCGCGCTGGAGTACGCCGGGGGTATTCTGGTTGTGGCGGAGAACCCCAGCGCCTCGCTGAACAAGGTGTCGGAGCTCTACGACCGGATCGCCTTTGCCGGGGCGGGGAAGTACGGGGAGTTCGAGCGACTCCGCAAGGAAGGGATCCGCTACGCGGATATGAAGGGGTATGCCTACGGGCGGGAGGACGTGACGGCAAAGTCGCTGGCCAACGCCTACTCTCAGGTGATCGGGAACATCTTCAGCGTGGAGATGAAGCCGCTGGAGGTGGAGATCCTGGTGCTGGAGGTGGGCGAGGAGCAAGCCGCCAACGAGCTGTACCGCATTGCCTTCGACGGGAGCATCGCCGACGAGAAGGGGTTCACGAGCATCGGCGGGCAGGCGGAGGAATTGAAGCTCTTCCTCAAGGATAACTTTCAGGAGGGTCTCAGCCTCGAGGCGGCGCTGCAGCAGGCGACCCGCGCCCTGGAGGCCGCGGCCAGCCAGAAGGTGAAGGCGACACACCTGGAGGTCGCGGTCCTGGAGCGGGCCCGGCCCGGCCGGAAGTTCCGGCGGATTCCGCCGGCGGAGCTCGGCTCCGCGGTGGAGTAGGGGACGATGGACGCGGCCCGGCCGCCCGGCTCGTGATCGCCATGCAGCGGCGTATCTTCGGTCTGGAAACCGAATACGGCATGATCTCCTCGTCCCCCGACGGGCGGGTGAGCATGTCGGTGGAAAGCGCGCTGGGCTACCTGTTCGAGAAGGTGGTGGCGCGGCAGCGGGGCACCAACGACTTCCTCGGCAACGGCGGGCGCCTCTATCAGGACACGGGGTGTCATCCGGAATACGCCACTCCCGAATGCGACGACCCTCTGGACCTGGCGTTGTACGACAAGGCGGGGGAGCGCATCGTCGAGGAGCTCCGGCTCACCGCCGAACAGAAGCTTCGCGACAACGGCATCGACTGCGACCTCTTCCTCTTCAAGAACAACACGGACTCTGTCGGAAATACTTACGGCTGCCACGAGAACTACCTTGTGGACCGGACGATCAACTTCCAAAAGCTGGCGGAGCTGCTCATCCCGTTCCTGGTCACGCGACAGATCTTCACCGGGGCGGGCAAGGTCTTGAGGGGGCGGGCGGGGAGCCACTACTACATCTCGCAGCGCGCCCAGCACATCTACCAGGAGATCTCCGGGGCCACCACCAGCTCGCGGGGGATCATCAACACCCGCGACGAGCCCCACGCCGACGAGGAGCGGTACCGCCGCCTCCACGTGATCGTGGGCGACTCGAACATGTCCGAGGTGAGCACCTATCTCAAGGTGGGGATCACCGCCCTCGTGCTGGCCATGATCGAGGACGGGGCCTGCCGCAAGGACCTCGTCCTGGAGGATCCCGTGCGGGCCATCAAGGAGATCTCCCACGACACCAGTTGCACCCGAACGGTCCGCCTGCGGCAGGGGACGGAGCGCTCGGCCGTCGAGCTGCAACGGGAGTATCTCGCGCTGGCCCACGCCTACTACGCCACGTTGGAACCGGTCCCCCAGATCGCCGACCTCCTCGCGCGCTGGGAGCGGGTCCTGGATCAGCTCGCCGCCGACCCCGCCGCCTGCGGCCGGGAGGTTGACTGGGTCATCAAGCGGGAGCTCCTCCAGACCTACGCGACCCGGAAGGGAATCGGCTTCGACGACCAGCGCATCAGCATGCTGGACCTGCAGTACCACGACCTCTGCCGGGATCGCGGCCTGTACTCCCTGTTGTGCCGGAAGGGAAAGGTGGACCGACTCTTCGACGAAGAGATGATCGAGCGGGCGATGACCGTCCCGCCGCAGACGACGCGGGCCAAGGTCCGCTCCGACTTCATCAACTTCGCCTGCGCGCGGAACAAATCGTATGACGTGGGCTGGTCCTATCTCAAGCTGAACGACCGCTACCAGCGGACCATCCTGTGCAAGGATCCGTTCAAGCCGGTCGATCCCCGCGTGGAAGAGTTGATCAATTCCGCTTGAGCGGCTACACTAGAGCCGTCGGGAGGGGAAGACTACGGTGGCGCCCGGGACCCTGTGGTTTCGAGTGGGAACTGTCCGATCTTGCAAACGCACTGACCACGAAAGGAGCGCAACAACCATGATGTCCAAGACAATGCTGAACGCGTTTAACGAGCAGATCCAGAAGGAGTATTATTCCTCGTACTTGTATCTCGCCATGTCCGCTTACTGTGAGGCGAACAATCTGCCCGGCTCGGCCAAGTGGATGCGGATCCAGAGTCAGGAGGAGCTGTCGCACGCCATGAAGCTATTCGACCACGTGTCCGATCGAGGCGGGCGCGTGGTCCTGAAGGCCATCGCGCAGCCGCCGGCCGAGTACAAATCGGCCCTGGATATCTTCAAGAAGGTCCTGGAGCACGAGAAGTTCGTGACGGCATCCATCCACAAGCTGTACGCGCTCTCGGTGAAGGAGAGCGACTACGCCAGCCAGATCGTGCTGCAGTGGTTCGTCAGCGAGCAGGTCGAGGAGGAGAAGAACGCTACCCTGATCGTGGAGCAACTGAAGATGGTGGGTGAATCCAAGACCTCGATCATGCTGCTGGACCGGCACCTCGCCAAGCGTGGCGCCTAGCTGGAGGAACTCCCTGCCCGAGGGGAGGGAGAGTTGAACGAACAACGAGCGGCGTGCATCCACGCCGCTCGTTGTGTTGGTGCGCCAGGCATGGCCCTGACGCTCGGCGTTCTCGCCGGATGTGCCCGTGGGAAGGGAGTGCGTCACGGCGCGAAGAAGGCCAGCGGACCTCGTGGAGTCTTGACCGAGGAACGGGGAGGAAGAGGAATGTACGTCCCGGAGCATTTCAAGGAAGAGGACGAAAATGGGCTGGAGACTTTCATCCACGCCTACAGCTTCGGAGTCCTTGTGTCGGTTCACGAAGGGCTGCCCATCGCCAGCCACTTGCCGTTCCTGTATGACCGGCATGTCGGCAAGAACGGGAAGCTGATCGGCCACATGGCGCGGGGCAATCCACAGTGGAAGTCTCTGGCGGACGGGCAGACGGTCTTGGCTATCTTTCAGGGGCCGCACGCCTATATCTCGCCTGCGTGGTATGAGTCTCCCGGCGTTCCCACCTGGAACTACGCGGTGGCGCATCTCTACGGGAAGGCGGTCCTCGTCGAAGAGCCGCACGCGTTGGAGGACATCGTCCGGCGACTGACCGCGTTTCATGAACAGGGTGACCGTGAGGCGGGAGCGCCCGGAGTCTCTCCGGAGACCTGGTCGCGGCTGCTCGGGATGATTGTCGGATTCGAGATCGAGGTGACGGAGATTCAGGGCAAGTTCAAGCTGAACCAGAATCGATCACGGGAGGACCAGCGGCGGGTTGCCGAGGCGCTGGCGCGGAGTGGGTCGGAATCGGCGACGGCCCTCGCGCGGCTCATGGCGGCCAATCTCGAACGCGCACCCTGACAGGCTGCTGAAGAGGCCCATCTGCGCGTTGGCTTGCTCGAGCAGCGCTGCGGCGACAGTGAGTATGCCTCAGCTCACGCGCGCCGCCTAAATCGTGGACCTCGTTGAGCAGCCTGTGCGGCATTCCTCGGCTCAGCCTAAACGTTGCCGTACCCGAGGATCCGATACCTGCCAGGCGGTGTCCTTCAATCAGAATCCAGCGAACCATCGGCGGGAGGATGTGAGTCTCGGGGAAAGTGGTGTTGCAGTTGGATCGCGATCTGCGCAATGGCCTTAAAGAGCCCGTCGCAATAACGGCCTTCCTCGAAATGACGGGTGAGATCGCGATCGAGCGCCTCCCAAAAAGCCTGCGGGGCGACCCGGCGGATCGCTTCGCCTCCGATGACGGCGAACCGCCGGGTCGCCCCGCAGGCATACACCAGAACCGCTGCCGGCCGCTCCGCCTCCGGAAGATCCCATTCGCGAAAGAGCTGTTTCGCGCGGACGGCGGGATCCGCCACCGGCTGGTCGTCGATCACCAGACCGATTGGAGTACCGGCGTGCCGCCGCGCCGTGGCGAGCCCGGCCTCGACCTGCTCGCGCTCGGGCGCGGTCAAGAAGGGGGGTCGGCGGAAAGCGGCCAGCAAATCCACGGAAACCTACGCCCGCTCGGGCAGCACCGCCGCGATGGCGCCCCGGGCGGCCTCGACCAGCTTGTCCACCTGCGCCGCGGTGATCACCAGGGGCGGCGCGAAGGCGATGATGTCGCGCATGTTCCGGGTGAAGACGCCGCGGGTCTCCAATTCCATCCTCACCTTGCCGATGATCTGCTTCGCCGGGTCGAAGGCGGCCTTGGTGGCGCGATCGGCCACCAATTCCACCGCCACCAGCATCCCCAGACCGCGCACCTCGCCGACGGCCTTGAAGTCCATCAGCGTCTTCATGCCTGCCAGCAGCCGCGCCCCCATCTTCGCCGCGTTCTCCACCAGCCCTTCCTTCTCGATGATCTCCAGATTCCGCAACCCCACCGCGCAACAGGTCGCGTGGCCGGAGTAGGTGTAGGCGTGCATCCAGCGGTCGGCGTAGGGTGCCGAGCGCAGCGCATCCAGGATGGGCTGTGACACCATGATGCCCCCGAGCGGGAGATAGCCGCTGGTGATCCCCTTGGCGAAGGCCATGATGTCGGGCTGGACGCCGTACCGCTTCAGGGCGAACCAGTCCCCGGTGCGGCCGAAGCCGGTGATCACTTCGTCGGCGATGAAGAGCACGTCGTGCTTGGTGCAGATCTTCCGGACCAGGGGGAAGTAGTCATCGGGCGGGACGATGACGCCGCCCGCCCCCTGCACCGGCTCGGCAATCAAGGCGGCCACCGTCTCGGGGCCTTCTTTCAGGATCGTCTCTTCCAGCATGCGTGCCGCGGCCTGTCCCACCGTCTCGCCCGGCTTCACCCCCTCGAGGCGATAGCCGTATGGCGTGGCCGTGTGGATGAAGTTGGGGACGCGGGGCTCGAACATCTTGGCGTACCCGGGGACGGCGGTGGCGCTCATGGCGGCCAGGGTGACCCCGTGGTAGCCATACTGGCGGGAGATGATCTTGACCTTGTCCGGGCGGCCCCTTGGCCTTCCAGTAGAAGCGGGCGGTCTTGAAGGCGCTCTCGTTGGCTTCCGCGCCGCCGCTGGCGAAGTAGGTGGCGACGAGGTTCGGGTAGGCGAGCTCGGTCAAGCGCTGGGCCAGCTCGATCGCCGGCACGTTGGCGGAGCCGACGTAGTTCGTCGCATAGGCGAGCGTCGCCATCTGCGCGGCGGCGGCCTGGGCCAGCTCCTGGCGGCCATGGCCCACGTTGACGTTCCAGAGGCAGGACAGGCCGTCCAGGTACTCCCGGCCGTCGATGTCCGTGAGGACGCACCCCTGGCCCTTGACCCAGATGTGGGGCGTGGCGTGGTCCGCCGGATGCTGGAGAGGGTGGAGGAGATGGTCGCGGTCGTCCGCGCGAAGCGCCGAGATGTTCCAGTTTTTCATGGACAGAATCCTCCTGCGAGGCAACGAGAGAGGTAAGGAATGGAAGCGACAGAGACGCCGCAATAGTATGCGACACAAGAATACTAACGCGAGTCTGGTCCGAATGTCCAGCCCAACGGCTGCCTCAGTCTAGACGAGGGGGGTCTTTCTGGGCTATATGTCTGGCAGCTACTCCGGTTGTCAGGTTCACGGTTCACAGTTGGTCGCCTTGCGCTCTCATATTTCTTGAGATAGTTTATGAATCCGCATTATGCATCGAGGATCCGGCAGCACCTTGTATCTGTCTCTTCAGCCCGTAGTCCTTCGCAAACTCTGGCTTCTGTGTCAGACGGTACGCTTTCCGGGTTAATTCGCGTGCCAGCTGTGAAGCCTCAATATCTTCAAACTGTTCAATCTTCATCGCTCTCTAACCCTGAACCGTGAACCTTGAACTGTGAACCTGGGTAGGTACTATGTCTGGACGAGTCCTCAGCCCAAACATTTCACCGCAAAGCTCGCAGAGATCGCAAAGGAGACAGCCTTGGATATCCGTGTGATGACGGGGGATGTGACGACGTGTCCGGGTGATGCCCTGGTGGTCAACCTGTTCGAGGGGGTCGGCGCCGGGATAAAGGCTCAGGCGGGACGGGCGCGGACCCGCGGCGGGACGCCGCTTCGAGGCGCGACCGCCGCGGTGGACGCCGCTCTGGGGGGCGCGATCGGCAAGCTGATCCACGCGGGCGAGGCCACGGGGAAGTGGGGAGAGCAGACGCTGATTCATTCCCTGGGGCGGCTTCCCGTGGAGCGGGTCCTGGTCATGGGTCTGGGGAAGGCGGAGGAGTTCACGCTGGATCGGGTGCGCGCCGTGGCGGCGGAAGCGGCCAGGGCGCTGCGCCGGGTCGGCGCCCGCCGGATCGCCACCATCGTCCACGGGGCCGGCGCCGGCGGATTCAATCCCGCCCAGGCGACCCAGGCGCTCGCGGAGGGGACGCTGCTCGGCCTCTACCGGTTCACACGCTACAAGCCGAAGCGCGACGACGCCAAGGCGATCGAGCGGCTGACGATCGTCGAGCGGGATCGGCAGCAGGCCAAGGCCATGACCGAAGCGGTGCGCCGCGGCCGGATCCTGGCCGAGGCTGCGAATGCAGCCCGCGACCTGGTGAACGAGCCGGGCAACACGCTCACACCGACGGAGCTGGCGCGGCGGGCCCGCCTTCTCGCCCGGGAGGCGCGCGTCCACTGCGAGGTGCTCGGCCCGGCGGCGCTCCGGCGGCTTGGGGCCGGCGGCCTCTTGGGAGTGGCCCGGGGGAGCCAGGAGCCTCCTCGGCTGATCATCCTCAGCTATCGCGGCCGGCGCGGCGGGCCCCATCTCGGACTGGTAGGGAAGGGGGTCACGTTCGATTCGGGAGGGATCTCGATCAAGCCGGCGGAGCACATGGAGGCGATGAAAGGGGACATGGCGGGCGCGGCGGCGGTCATCGCCGCCATCTGCGCGATCGCGCGACTGGGGCTCCCCCTGCGGGTCACGGCCGTGGTCCCGGCGACCGAGAACCTCCCCAGCGGGTCGGCGCTCAAGCCCGGGGATATCCTCCATGCTATGAGCGGGACAACCATCGAGGTGATCAACACGGATGCCGAAGGGCGGCTGATCCTGGCCGACGCCCTCACCTATGCGCGACGCCTCGGGGTGTCGCACCTCGTGGATGCGGCCACCCTGACCGGGGCCTGCGTGGTGGCGCTGGGGACGCTGAACAGCGGGGCCTTCAGCAACGATCAGGCCTGGCTGGACACGGTGCTCGCCGCGGGCCGGGCAGCCGGGGAGAAGATCTGGCCCATGCCGATGGACCCGGAGTACGACGAACTGATCAAGAGCGACATCGCCGAGATCAAGAACACGGGCGGCCGCAAAGGGGGCGCCGTCACGGCGGCCAAGTTCCTCCAGCGCTTCGTGGGGGCGACCCCCTGGGTCCATCTCGACATCGCCGGCACGTCCGAGGCGGACAAGGAAAAGGGATACCAGCCCAAAGGCGCCACCGGGGTGATGGCGCGCACCTTCACGGCTCTGGCCATGGAGATGCTGGCGAAGTCAACGTAGCCATCGACCTTCAGCCATCAGCTCCGGAGGTGTGGTGGAAACTTGATGAGGCTTCCTCTTCACACCACGACGCAGGTGATCGTGCGGCCCACGCCGTCCACTGCCTGGATCTTGGACATGACCAGCTTGCCGACGGCCACCGGGTCCTTGCCCTCGATCATGGCGATGATGTCGTACGGGCCGGTGACCAGGTGGGCGGAGTGGACACCGGAGAGCTTGGCGATCTTCCCGCACGCCGCCCGGGCCTTGCGGGGGGCCGCCTCGATCAGGATGTACGCGCTTGCCATGGCTGCCTCCTCTGGCGGGCGGTTCGCCCGCGCTGGTCCAAGGGTTCTGTACGCTGCGGATTGCGCGGTCTTCTGGCCCCGCCTTTCCCCTTCGCCCAGGCCTCCAGGGGTTTCACGAGCTCCGGAGGGACGAGATCGGTGATCGGCTCGCCCCGGGCGAGCCTGGCGCGGACCTGGGTGGCCGATTGCTCGGCCAGACCCGGCGGGAGTTGGACGAGACGGATGCGGCCTGCGAAGGGAGAGACCTCCGGTCGGGCGAGGAAGGCGTCCACCGCCTCCGGCGGCTCCGGGGCGCGGTTGCCGACGATACACTCGCTCCCGCCGAAGAGGGCCGAGAGCGACGCCTCTCGGTCGGTGTAGTATTTCGGATCGAAGAGTCGCACCAGAGTATCGAAGCCCAGCAGGAAGATCAGCCGGACCCCCGCCGGGTACGAGCGGTGAATCGCCCGCATCTTGTCGACGAACCGGCCCTGGGCGACCACCGCCACGGACACGCCGGGCCGGGAGTCCGCGAACCGGAGCAGCAGCGCCAGCCGATCCTCCAGGGGGAGGCCAACCACCGTCTTATCCACGTTGGCCGTCGCCAAGAGCAGTAAGACCTCCTGTGGAGGGGCGATCCGGCTTGCCTCCCGGATGAGGCCGGCGTGGGCCGCCGTCATCGGGTTGAACGAGGCGGAGAGGCAGAGCAGCGTTCCCGGCGGGCTCCCGATCCCTGCCGGGGCGCGGCGCAGGAAAAGGAGGTGCGGCGCCACGTCCGGCCGAAGACTGGCCAGCATCCTGGCGATGGTCGAGGAGTCGAGATCCTGCGGGCCGGAGATGACCACTCGGTTTCCTCCGTCAGTGTCGTGGGTCGGAAGTCGGTCGCACACTCGCCGGGGCCGCCAGGGCCTCCCTCCGACGCCTACCCACCCTCGGTCGAAGCCGGCTCCCTCTTACCCCGGGTCGGTCCGCTCGGGAAGCGGACCTCCGTGCCGGCGGGTACCCAGCCAGCGGCTGGGTGCAGGTCGCCGGGTACCCATCCCCGGGATGGGTGTTGGGCGGCGCTCCGGGAGACCCTGGCGGCCCCTGATGTCGTCGCTGAACGCTTTCCAATAGACTACAACTGGCCCTTGGGCCGAAAGCGATTCTTTCATAGGCTCTCAGAATATCCGCGTGAAGGGAAAGCGGTCAAGGAGTATCGGGGCCCGCGTCGGAATCTTCAATTCGGACGCGGGGTTGCCGTATGGCGCGGGGGTTTTCACCTTGACAAATCTCCCCCATACAGGTACCTTCCCTGTTTACGTTTTGTGGGGGAATCCATGTTCCAAGGGCTCAGTGACCGACTGAACGATGTCTTCAAGCGCCTGCGCGGCTACGGCCGTCTGACCGAAGACAACGTGGCCGAGGCGCTTCGCGAGGTGCGGCTGGCGCTGCTCGAGGCAGACGTCAACGTCAAGGTTGTCCGCTCGTTCCTCGAGCGAGTGCGCGAGCGCTCGCTGGGCCGAGACGTCCTGGAGTCCCTCACTCCGGGTCAGCAGGTCGTCAAGATTGTGTTCGAGGAGCTGACCGCCCTGATGGGCGGGACGGCCAACCGGCTGGGCGTCGCCGGGCAGCCGCCCACGGTGATCATGCTGGTGGGGCTGCAAGGCTCGGGCAAGACGACCACGGCCGGGAAGCTGGCTCGGTTCCTTCATGGCCAGGGGCGGCGGCCCCTACTGGTGGCGGCGGACCTCCAGCGACCGGCGGCGCAGGACCAGCTCGAGACGCTGGGCCGCACCCTGGGGATCGAGGTCTACCGGGCGGCCGGGCCGTCCACACCCGTTGCCGTCTGCCGCGAGGCGCTGAGCCGCGCCAAGTCGCGCATGCTGGATCCGGTCATCCTGGATACGGCCGGACGACTCCATGTAGACGAGCCCTTGATGGACGAGCTGCGCGCCATCAAGGTCGAGCTCAAGCCGACCGAGATCCTCATGGTGGCCGATGCCATGACGGGGCAGGACGCGGTGAACTCGGCCACCGCCTTTCACCAGGCCCTCGGTCTCAGCGGGTACATCCTGACCAAGCTGGACGGCGACACCCGCGGCGGTGCGGCGCTCTCCATCCGGGCGGTCACCGGGGCGCCGATCAAGTTCATCGGGCTGGGCGAAAAGCTGGACGCCCTGGAGGTGTTCCACCCCGAGCGGATGGCCTCGCGCATCCTGGGCATGGGCGATGTCCTGAGCCTGGTGGAGAAGGCCGAGCAGGCGGTCGACGAGAAGCAAGCCGCCGCCCTGCAGAAGAAGCTCAAGTCGCAGACGTTCACGCTGGAGGACTTTCGGGACCAGCTCCGGCAAGTCCGGGGCATGGGGCCGCTGGACCAATTGATTGGTATGATCCCCGGCCTGTCCCGGGTCAAAGGGCTGCCCGACTCCGCCCAGCAGGAGCGGGAGTTGAAGCGCGTCGAGGCTATCATTGATTCTATGACGCCCGGCGAGCGGCGCCGGCCGGAGGTCCTGAACGGTCCACGACGGAAACGCATCGCGAGCGGGTCCGGCACGAACGTGGCCGACGTCAACCGGCTATTGAAGCAGTTCACGGAGATGCAGAAGATGATGCGGCAGTTCATGCAGGCGGGGAAGGGCGGGCGCCTGCCGCGGAATCTGCCGTTTTCGCTCCAGTAACCCCGGCTTGTCCGGCGTGACCGCAGGGCCCGCTGCGGTCCGGATTTTCGAGGAGGTTCCATGGCAGTCAAGATTCGGTTGCGGCGCATGGGGACGAGCAAGGTCCCATTCTACCGGGTGGTGGTGGCCGACTCGCGCACCGCGCGGGATGGCCGGTTCCTGGAGAACCTGGGGACCTATGATCCTCAGCTCCCGACCGCGGGGGTGAAGATCGACGCCGACAAGGCCCTGCACTGGCTGCAGCAGGGCGCCCAGCCGACCGACACGGTCCGCTCGCTGCTCAAGGGTGTCGGGGTCATGCGGCGGTACGCCGAGGCGCGGGCCGCCAAGGCGCCGGCGGCCTCGTAGATAGGCCTTCGGGCGGCTGGCCGGACGGCGGGCTCTGGGGGGGCGGGGGAAGCCTGAGGAGGGGGCACCCGTGTTGAAAGAGCTGGTCGAGTACATGGCGAAGGCGCTGGTGGAGCAGCCTGACCAGGTGCAGGTGGAGGCGGTGGAGGATCCCGCGACGACGACCCTCAAGCTGCGGGTTGCCCCCGGGGACATCGGCCGGGTGATCGGCAAACAAGGACGTACGGCCCGGGCGATCCGCTCCCTGTTGCATGCCGCGGCGGCCAGGGAGAAGAAGCGAGTGGTGCTGGAAATCCTGGAGTGATGCATGGCGCGGCCGGACACCCTCACCCTCGGACGGGTGACGAAGGTTCATGGAATCCGAGGCGAGGTCAGGGTTGTCCTGTACGCGGACGACTGGACGCCGTTCCGGGGATTGACGCGGTGTCTGCTGGGTCGGCCGGGCGGAGCCTTCCAGTCGCACGCGATCGAGGCGGAGCGGGATCACGGCCGGGCCATTGTGCTCAAGCTGGCCGGGATCGATACGCCGGCGGCGGCGGCGGCCCTGATCGGATTCGAGATGGCCATCCCGCGCGCCGAGGCGCCTCCCCCTCCGGAAGATACGTTCTACCACTACGATATCCTCGGGCTCGAGGTGGTGGCCGGAGGGCGGGCGCTGGGGGCGGTCCGAGAAATCCTGGAGACCGCGGGACACGATGTCTACGTGGTCCAGGGGGCGTCGGGCGAGTGGCTGCTGCCGGCGACCCGGGTGCATATTCGGCGTGTGGACCTGGCGGCCGGACGGATCGAGTTGGACCCGACCGTGGACCTGTCGGGTCTTCTCGCCGGCGGACAGCCGGGGGAGACGGACGCTGAATCGGTTTGATGTCCTGACGCTGTTTCCCGGGATGTTCCAGGGCCCGCTGCAGGAGAGCATTCTGCGCCGCGCCCAGGACAAGGGGTTGGCGGAGATTCGGGTCCACGATCTCCGGACCTGGACGCACGATCGTCACCACGTGGTGGACGATGTCCCCTACGGTGGCGGGGCGGGCATGGTGCTGAAGCCGGAGCCGGTCTTCGAGGCCGTGGAGGCCTTGCGGCAGGGAGCCGAGAGCACCGTCGTCGCCCTCACCCCCCAGGGAATTCCGTTCGGCCAGCGCCTGGCCGGCGAACTGTCTCGGCTTCCGCATCTGATCCTGCTGTGCGGGCGATACGAGGGGTTCGACGATCGAATTCCCCAGGGGCTCCAGGCGCTGGAGATCTCGATCGGCGACTTCGTCCTGAGCGGGGGCGAAGTGCCGGCCTTGGTGGTGCTGGATGCCACCATCCGGCTGATCCCGGGTGTGCTGGGAGACGAGACCTCGGCCCTGACCGATTCGTTCGCCATGGGCCTTTTGGAGCACCCGCACTTCACCCGGCCGCCAAACTTCCGCGGCATGGGGGTGCCGGCGGTGCTGCTCTCGGGGGATCACCAGGCGATCGCGCGCTGGCGGCGGAAGCAGGCGCTGCGACGGACGCGGGAGCGGCGGCCGGATCTGCTCGCTCGAACCACGCCGTCCGACCTCGATCAGGAGCTGCTGGCGGAGCTCGATGCCGAGGGCGCGGCGATGGGGGAGAGCGAGGAAACCACACGATGAGTGCGAGGCGCTGGCCCCGATGATCGGTCGGCCTGATGACCTCCAGGGGGTATGCACATGTTAGCCATTCAGGCAGTCGAGGAGAAGCACCTGCGGGCGGATCTCCCGCCCTTCAAGCCTGGGGACACGATCAAGGTCCAGGTCAAGGTCGTGGAGGGAGACAAAGAGCGGCTGCAGGCCTTCGAAGGCATCTGCATCCGGCGGCGGGGCGGCGGGCTGGGCGCCTCTTTCACGGTCCGGAAGGTGACCTACGGGGTCGGGGTGGAGCGGACGTTCCCCACGCACTCGCCCAGCATCGACCGGATCGAGATCCTGCGGCACGGGATCGTGCGGCGGGCGAAGCTCTACTACCTGCGGGATCTGCGAGGCAAGGCGGCGCGGATCAAAGAGCGGCGTCTCTCCTGATCGGTCCGCCCTCGATGGCAGGTCGTCGGGTCGAAAACCGTCCGGCGGGACGCAAAAAGCGCTCGCGGGACGTGGCAGCCGTTTCGGCCGGCCTCCAGTATGATCCTACGGGGGGCCGGGGCGAGGTGTTCCCCTCCGGTGACCGGGTGGCCGGCGTGGATGAGGCCGGCCGGGGGAGTCTGGCGGGCCCGGTGGTGGCCGCGGCCGTGATCCTCCCTGCCGATGTCGTGCTCCCCGGCCTGACGGACAGCAAACTGCTCTCGCCCGCGGCGCGAACCCGGCTGGCCGAGGCGATCCGCGCGGTCGCGGTCGCGTACGCGGTTGGCGCCGTGGAGGCCTCGGAGATCGACGCCACAGACATTCTGCGGGCGACCTTGCGGGCCATGGCGAGCGCGGTGCGCGGCCTGTCGGTGGTCCCAGAGCTGGTGCTGGTGGATGGAAACGTCCTGCCGCCGCTTGCCGTGCCGGCGCGAGCGGTGGTGCGCGGGGACCGATTGGTGCCCGCCATCTCGGCCGCGTCCATCCTGGCCAAGGTCACGCGAGACGCCACCATGGACGAGTGGGGTCTTCGATTTCCGGTGTACGGATTCTCCCGGCATAAAGGGTATGGAACGGCCGCCCATCTGGCCTCGATCGTCCAGCAGGGGCCGTGTCCGATTCATCGGAAGACCTTTGCCGGCGTCCGGGAGCACCTCGGCGGTCCGGGCGGGCAGGGGAGCCTCTGGTGACCGAGGCGCGTCGGGCACTGGGGAAGAAGGGCGAGACCGCGGCGCGCGGGTATCTGGAACGGCACGGGGTGCGCATCTTGATCGAGAACTTCAGCTGCGCGGCCGGCGAGATCGACCTGATCGGACGGGAACGGGACACCCTGCTTTTTATCGAGGTCAAGACCCGCTCATCGAGCGCCTTTGGGCCGCCGCAACTGGCGGTGCACTACCGAAAGCAGCGGCAGATCGTGCGGACGGCGCAGTGGTTCCTGGCGGAGAGGCGGATACCCGAGGTGGCGTGTCGGTTTGACGTTTTGGCCGTGACCTTCCCGAAGGGGGAAGAGGTTCCCCGTATCGACTGGCTGCGGAATGCGTTTCCGGCGGAAGGGGTGCAAGTATGGTGACGACGCCGAGCCCGGATCTCACGGTCGTCCGCGACATCCTGCAAGGGGTGCCCTTCTTCAAGGAGCTCACCCAGCCAGAGCTGGACCTGATTGTTGCCTTGGGGCATGTGGTGACCTACCCCAAGGACATGGTCCTGTTCAAGGAAGGGGACAAGGGCGAGGCTCTCTACGTCGTGATCGACGGCGCGGTCCGGATCGCCAAGCGATCCCTCGGTCAGAGCGAGGGCATCATCGCCTACATCGAGCGGGGCGGGTGCTTCGGTGAGATGGCCCTGGTGGACGACTTCCCCCGGTCCGCCGCCGCCATCTCTCATGAGGATTGCGTGGTCCTGTTCGTGGAGCGGGAGGCCATTTTCGACCTCTTCGAGGCGAATCCCGTGATCGCCCGGAAGATCCTGTGGGCGTTCTGTCGCAGCCTGTCGCTCCGCCTGCGCGAGGCGAGCGATCGCATCGTGGCCCTGTCCTCGTTCACCCGACCCTTCTAGGCTGAACCGATCCGCACGCCTTTCCTGTTGACACCCACCAACCTCAAAGCTAGCCTCCGCAACATGCGTGGCCGGGGCGGCGACTCGCGTCGCCTTCATCGAGGCGTGAGAGCAATGTGACGCGAGGATAATGACGTGGCGGCCGCCGTGGGGACGAAGAAAGCCACAAACGCCGCAACGTCCCCAAGGCATGGTTCGGGGCGCGGTAGGGGTTGGAGGGGGGAAATGGCGACAGATCGGATGAGTGCGAAAGAACGGTTTCTGGCGGGAATCCGCGGGGAGCCCACGGACCGGGCCCCCGTCGCCAGCCCGACGTCGGTCGCCACCGTGGAGCAGATGGAGCGCACCGGGGCCTGGTTTCCGGCGGCGCACCGGGACGGCGAGCAGATGGCGCGGCTGGCGGCCGGTGCCCACGAGATCCTGGGCTACGATGCCATCATGCCCGTCTTTAGCGTGGTGCAGGAGGCCGCGGCATTGGGTTGCGAGATGGACTGGGGGGCGGCGGACACGATGCCTGTGGCCTGCACCCACCCCTGGCAAGAGCCGGGGCAGGTCAGGGTCCCCGCGGACTTTCTGGAGCGGCCTCCGATCCGGGCGGCTCTGGACGCGATCCGGATCCTGCGGCGCACCCACGGCGATCGCGTCGCCATCGTCGGCAAGGTGATGGGGCCCTGGACCCTGTCCTACCACCTGCACGGGATCCAAGATTTCCTGGCGGACACACTGCTCGATCCCGACAAGGTGCGCGGGTTCCTCGATCGGCTCAAGGCGATAACACTGCTCTTCGGTCACGCGCAGATCGCGGCCGGGGCGGACGCGCTCTGCCTGGCGGACCACGCGACCGGGGATCTCGTCCGCGGGGCGATGTACCGCGACTTCCTCTTGCCGATCCACCGGGAGTTGACACGGGCCTTCGAGTGTCCGGCGATCCTGCACATCTGCGGCGACACGCTCGACCGGATCGGCTACATCGCCCAGGCGGGATTCGCCGCGTTCCATTTTGACTCCAAGGTGGACGCCAAGGATGCGGTGAAGGAGGCCGGGCGGATGCCGCTGATTGGGAACGTCAACAACCCCGAGGCGCTCCTCAGAGGAACCCCGGAGTTGGTGGAGTCGCAGGCCCGGTATGCCGTCGAGGCCGGAGTGCGCGTGGTCGGGCCGGAGTGCGCGGTGCCGCTGCGGACGCCTCTGGAAAACCTCAAGGCGATCCGGCGCGCGACGGAAGAGGCGAGATGATGCCGCTCGCGGGCCCCGAAAGGAGAGGGTCATGTTGAAGGGAATCTCGCCGCTGATCAGTCCCGAGTTGCTCGCCGTCCTGTATCGTATGGGGCACGGAGACGAGATCGTCCTGGCGGATGCCCACTTTCCCGGAGATACCTGCGGGCAGCGGGTGGTGCGCGCGGATGGGCTCCGGATCGCCAACCTGCTGGACGGGATCCTGCCGCTCCTCGCGCTGGACGCCGATGGGGATAGCCCAACCATCATGATGGCGCCGGGTGCGGGCAGCGCCTTGGATCCGAAGGTGGAGGAGTCGTATCTCCGGGTCATCCTCAAGCACTGTCCGGAAGCCCCCGCCATCGTGTGGAACGAGCGCGTTGTCTTCTACGAGCGTGCCCGGAAGGCGTTCGCGGTGGTGATGACCGGCGAGACGGCGACTTTTGGAAACATCATCCTGCGGAAGGGCGTGACCCCCTCGTGAGTGCGCGTCCGATCGCGGAATCGGCTTGACTCGCCACCGTGTCATGCGTACTCTTCACGCACGGTTGGATGGGTGCGGCGAGCGTGTCGAGCCAGGCTACCGGCTGGCCTCGGCACGATCGCTGGAGAGGCGAATCCCGCCGAGTATCCTGCACCTTGTGGTGTGGCAGCGCGCGACGGAAAGGGGGTTCGGTATGGCAGAGGTGAAAGGGAAACGAGATGGTGTCACCGTAGATGGCTTGGTCCGGATGCTCCGGGACGGGCGGATCACCCGGCGCGGGTTTCTCGCCGGCGCGGCCGGCGTTGTCGGGAGCATGGTGGCCGCCGAGGGTCTGCTGGCGCGAGTCGAAGGTGCGCAGGCGGCGAAGAAAAATCTGGTGGTCGGCCAGTCCGCCGACGTCAGCAAGCTGGATCCCCAGCTGAGCACAACGGTCAACGACATCGCGGTCACGTTCAATATCTTCGATAACCTGCTCTCCCGGCACAAGGACGGGAAGCTCTATCCATCACTGGCCACCGAGTACAAGCTGCTCAACCCGACGACCTGGCAGTTCAAGCTGCGCCAGGGGGTCAAGTTCCACAATGGCGACCGGCTGACCTCGGCCGACGTCAAGTTCACCTTCGAGCGATCGTACGATCCGAACGCCAAGGTCATCACCAAGTCGGTGCTGAACACCATCGAGCGGATCGAGACGCCGGATCCGTCCACGGTCATTATCGTCACCAAGAAGCCGGATCCCCTCATGGCGTCGCGCGTGGCCTACTATGCGGGGCAGATCATGCCCAAGGCCTACTTCCAGAAGGTGGGCGACGACGAATTTAACGCCAAGCCGGTGGGCACCGGTCCGGTGAAACTCGCCTCGTGGGTCAAGGACGACCGGATGGTTCTGGACACCGTCAAGGATTACTGGGGCGGGAAGATCGAGGTGGATCAGATCGTCTTCCGCCCGCTCCCCGAGCTGGCGCCCCGGATCGCCGCCCTGCTCAAGGGTGAGGTGGATATCATCACCAAGATCCCACCGGACCAGGTGGAGCGGGTGGTCAAGAGCGCGACCACCAAGATCGAGGGGGTGCTCTATGGCGGCCTGTATTGCATGTCGGTGGCATCACAGAAGCCGCCCCTGGACAGCAAGCCGTTCCGGCAGGCCATGAGCCTGGCCATCGATCGCGAGCTGATCCTGAAGGAGCTGTGGCGCGGGCAGGGCGCCGTGCCGAACAGCATGGTGATCAAGGGGGACAGCCACTATGACCCGAGTCTCCCGCCGCTCAAGTACGATCCGGACAAAGCCAAGCAACTCCTTAAGGAGGCGAACTACAAAGGGGAGGAGCTGACGCTGGAGACCCCCATCGGCTTCATGGTGATGGACAAGGAGATGAGCGAAGTCCTTACCTCCATGTGGAAGGATGTGGGGATCAACGCCAAGCTGGAGACGCTGGAGTATTCGGTCTACCAGCAGAAGATCCGCGAGAAGAGCTTCAAGGGGCTGCGCTGGACCGATCCCACCTCGGCCTACAACGATCCCGACGGGATGATGTGGCGTCACCTCGCCGAGGGTGGACCCAACGCCTACTGGTTCCGGAACCCGCGCTTTGATGAGTTGGGTGAGGCGGCCCGATACAGCGTGGACGAGAAGTTCCGGGACGCGGCCTACAAGGAAATGGCGCGGATCGAGCTAGAGTTCCTTCCCTTGATTCCGGTCATCCAGCCCATGGAGCTGTACGGCCTCCAGAAATACGTGGACTGGAAGCCGTACGCGAACCAGATGATGGAGTTCCGCCGCTTCAACCTGAAGCTCAACCGCGCGTAACGCTTCTGCGACGCGGGCTCCCTACCGCGCCCCGCCCCGAACGAGCGGCGGGGCGCGGTCATTTTTCTCAGGGGCAGCGCCTGGCCGCGAGAGATTCATGCAAGGGTTTGGGGGGTTTCTGATCTACCGGCTGTTTCGCCTGCTGATCGCGCTCTGGTGCGTGGTGACGGTGGTCTTCGTCGTCATGCGCCTCTCGGGCGACCCGGTTCCGCTCCTGCTGCCGCCGGATGCCCCCATTGCCGAGATGGAACGGCTCCGGCACGACATGGGGCTGGATCGGCCGATTTACGTCCAGTATGGGGTGTTCATCAATCAAGCCGTCCAGGGGGATTTTGGGCGCTCTATTCATTTTCGGACCTCGGCCATGCAGGTGGTGTGGGAGCGGGTCCCGGCGACGCTGGAGCTGGCCTTCGTGTCCTTCGTGTGCGCGCTTGTGGTCGCCATCCCGGCCGGCGTCGTGTCGGCGATCAGGCGGGGAAGCGTGTACGATAACATCGTGATGGGTGTGGCGCTGGTCGGGCAGGCGGCGCCAACCTTCTACATCGGGATCATGCTGATCCTGGTCTGCTCGCTGCGACTGAACCTGTTTCCGACGTCAGGCCGCGGAGGGTGGAAGAACTTGGTCCTGCCGGGGGTGACGCTGGGGGCATTCGCCATGGCCAGCATCGCGCGGATCACGCGGTCGGCGGTGTTAGAGATCATGCGGGCGGACTATATCCGGACGGCCCGGGCCAAAGGCCTACCGGAGTTCTGGACCCTCGCCAAGCACATCATGCGGAATGCCGCCATCCCCATCGTCACGATCGTGGGGCTGCAGCTCGGGAATCTGCTGGGCGGGGCCGTGGTGACGGAGACGATCTTCTCCTGGCCCGGGATCGGCCGGCTGGCGATCCAGTCCATCTACAACCGCGATTATCCCATCGTGCAGTCGTGCGTCTTTATCACGGCGGCGATGTTCGTCATCCTGAATTTATTGGTGGACATGGCGTATGGCATCCTCGACCCGCGCGTCCGGCGATAACGCGCAAGGCACTCCGGCCACCGGGCCACGCCGCGCTGGATGGCGGAAGGTGCCCATCTTTGTCTGGGCCTCGGCGGCCCTCGTGGTCGTGGTGGTGTTGGCGGCGATCTTCGCGCCGCTGGTCAGCCCATACGACCCGGTTCAGCAATCGCTTCGGGAACGGCTCAAGAGTCCGACCTGGTTTCCGGAGGCCGGCCAGCGGCGGCACTTGCTGGGGACCGACCAGCTCGGGCGCGACATCCTGAGTCGGATCATCTACGGCTCCAGGATCTCGTTGGCCGTGGGGTTTGCGGCCGTGGTCATCGGCGGGGCCATCGGCGGATCGTTCGGCCTGCTCTCGGGATACGCCGGCGGCATCGTGGACGAGATTGTCATGCTGGTGGTGGACGCCCAGTTGGCGTTCCCATTCATCCTATTAGCGATCGGCATCATCGCGGTCTTGGGCCCCAGCTTTGGAAACCTGATCATCATCGTCGGGCTGAGCGGATGGGTGACCTACGCCCGGCTGATTCGGGCGCAAGTCCTGACCATCAAGGAGCGCGAATACGTCCTGGCCATCCGGGGGCTGGGAGGCTCCACCTTCCGGATCTTGGCGAACCATATCGTCCCCAACACCATGGCCCCATTCCTGGTGATCATCACGCTGGAGCTGGCTCGCACCATCCTGCTCGAATCCACACTGAGCTTTCTTGGACTGGGCATCCAGCCCCCGACGCCGAGCTGGGGCGGGATGCTCAACGAGGGGCGCGGCTATCTGGATACCGCCTGGTGGATCTCGGCCTTCCCGGGACTGATCCTCATGCTCATCGCCTTGGTGGTCAGCCGGGTGGGCGATTGGCTGCGAGACATCCTCGATCCGACCCTGCGCGGCGTATAGGCAAACGTCTGCCAAGCCTCCCTCCATGATGATCGTGTGCACCCAGCAGTTGTCCAGCTCGGTGCGGTCTGGTTTTGGATTGACGCTGCCGGCGGGTTGTGTTAGGAAGGACGCATTTCCTCCCATGATCGACCCCCGCAAAGCGGAGGCGATTCGATGCTCGCCAAGGTCCTGAGCAGTGCCGTGCTCGGCGTGGACGCCTATCTGGTGGCGGTGGAAGTGGACATCGCCCTTGGCCTTCCCACATTCAACACTGTCGGCCTTCCGGACGTGGCGGTGAAAGAAAGCCGCGATCGCGTCAAGGCCGCCATCAAGAACTCCGGGTTCGAATTCCCTGCGAAACGGATTACGGTGAACCTTGCGCCCGCCGATATAAAGAAAGAGGGGGCCGCCTTCGACTTGCCCACAGCCGTCGGAATCCTGGCGGCGGAGGATCTGGTCCGGTCCGACCGTCTGTCGCATCTCGTGGTTCTGGGCGAGCTGTCGCTGGACGGATCCGTCCGGCCGATCCGGGGGGCCTTGTCCATGGCGGTGGCGGCCCGCGAGGTCGGCCTTGAGGGGATCCTGGTGCCGGTCGAGAACGCGGCCGAGGCGGCCGTGGTGGACGGCCTGGCGGTTTACGGCGTGGCGAGTCTCCAGCACGCCGTGGCCCTTTTGAACGGGGAACAGGCGGTCTTGCCCACCCGCGTCGATCTGGAGACGGCCTTCGCCGTGTCGGCGGACTATGCCGTGGACTTCAACGACGTGAAGGGACAGGAGCACGCCAAGCGTGCGCTGGAAGTGGCAGCGGCGGGCGGCCATAACATCCTGCTCATCGGTCCCCCCGGTTCGGGCAAGACGATGCTGGCGCGGCGTCTGCCCACGATCTTGCCGACGCTCTCGCTGGAGGAGGCCATATCCACCACCAAGATCCACTCGATCTGCGGCCTCCTCGCGTCGGGTCAGGCGCTCTTGGCCACTCGGCCGTTCCGGGCCCCGCACCACACCATTTCGGACGCCGGGCTCGTCGGGGGCGGCAATATCCCGCGCCCCGGCGAGGTGAGTCTGGCGCACCACGGGGTGCTGTTTTTGGACGAGCTGCCAGAGTTCAAGCGGCACGTTCTCGAGGTGCTGCGGCAGCCGCTGGAGGACGGCCAGGTGACCATCGCGCGGGCTGTCGCCTCCCTCACCTATCCGGCGCGGTTCATGCTGGCGGCCGCCATGAATCCCTGCCCGTGTGGTTACGCGACGGATCCGGTCAAGGAGTGCTCGTGTACGCCGCTGCAGATTCAACGGTACCTGGCCAGGATCTCGGGGCCGCTGCTCGACCGGATCGACATCCACATTGACGTGCCCCCGCTGAAGCACCGGGAGTTGGGCGGCGAGCCTTCGGGGGAGTCGTCGTCGGCCATCCGCGCGCGGGTCCAGCGGGCGCGCCAGGTGCAGCAGGAGCGCTTCCGCCGCAGCAAGGCGTATAGCAACGCCCAGATGAGCACGCGGCAGATCCGTAAACATTGCCAAGTGGGGGGCGAGGCAAAGGAGTTGCTGGATCTGGCCATGGAGCGCCTGGGTCTTTCCGCCCGGGCCTACGACCGTATCCTGAAGGTGGCCCGGACCGTCGCGGACCTCGAGGGGGCGGAGGGGATCCAGGCTTCGCACATCGCCGAGGCGATCCAGTACCGGTCCCTGGACCGCGGTCCGCGGCGGTGAGTCGCACGCGCGACCCCGCCTGTCGGGCGAAGGCAGGCGATGGGGATTGCGGAAGGCGAGAAGATCCTTCAAGGGAGTCAGAAAGGGAGCGCGCGCATGAGTCCTGAATCGAGTCCGGGAATCCCGCGAGAGCACCGTCGGCATTCGGCCCGGATTCCGGTCTATGTCGAGATCGCCAATGCGTGGGAAAGCGGCCAGCAACGGGCGTTCCCCGGCACGCTGTTCAACGTCAGCCGAGGCGGGGCGTGCGCCCAGATCGCCTGGGTCTTGCCCCCGCGCACGCGACTCCACATCCTGATCCCGGTGGGGGAGCGTCTGAGCCTCTCGGCGGAGGTCGTGTGGACCTCCTTCGAGCCCGGGCACGATTACGCCTCCACCACTTACGGGATCCGATGGCTCGAATTCCTGGAGTGGGAGCACCTGAAGGCCATGGTTTCCGTCAAGGAGCACCTCGCCCCTGAACCGAAAACGGAGCAGCCGCGACCTTAGGAGCCGTTACGAAATAACTTGTCCATTTTTTGCAATTTCGTTACGGCTCCTTATGCCGTTTCCGGAATGTCTCCGGTCAAGTAATTCTTTGACAACGGCTTAGCGTCCGCACCCGGCGGGATTTTGCTTGTCGCGGGGGATGGATTTGACTAGCATCTCGGACCATGGCACACCATTCTGCAGGAAAGCCAGCGCGCGCGGGGGAATCGAAGACCCTCTGCGCCAATCGCAAGGCCCGCTACGACTACCACATCGAGGAGACCTTCGAGACCGGAGTCGTCTTGCTCGGCAGCGAGGTGAAATCCATCCGGCAGGGACGGGCCAACCTGCGGGATGGCTATGCTGCGTTCTCTGGCGGCGAACTCTTCCTGCATAACTGCCACATCAGCCCCTACGAACAAGCCAGCCAGTTCAACCTGGATCCGCTCCGCCCCCGCAAGCTCCTCATGCGCCGCAGCGAGATCGAGCGGCTGAGGGGCAAGGTGGAGCAGAAGGGTCTCACCCTCGTCCCGCTGAGCTTGTACCTGAAGGGCCCCCACGTGAAGGTGAACCTCGCCCTGGCGCGGGGCAAGAAGGAGTACGATCGACGGGACGACATCAAGGAGCGCGAGGCGGATCGCGAGGTCGCGCGGATGTCCCGCGGCCGGGGGAACCCGTCCACGGATTATTGACCTCCGCAAAGGAGCGACGATGAAGATTGCCGTGCATCTGGACACGGGTGTGATGGCCAAGGCGGCCGCCGCGAAGGCGGCGGAGATCCTGCGGGAGACCATTCGGCAGAAGGGGCGGGCCGCCTTCATCGCGGCGACCGGGGTGTCCCAGTTCGACTTTCTGAAGCATTTGGTCGCGGCGCCCGGCATCGCCTGGGACCGGACGACGATGTTTCATCTGGACGAATACATCGGGGTGCCGGCGGACCATCCGGCCAGCTTCCGCCGCTATCTCCGCGAGCGGCTGACGAGCAAGGCGCCGATCGGGACCGTCCACTTCATCGAGGGGGATGCCGCCGACCTGGACGGCGAGGTCGCCCGCCTGAACCGACTGCTCGGCGCCGTCCCGATCGATGCGGCGTTCGTCGGCGTCGGGGAGAACGGCCACCTGGCCTTCAACGATCCGCCGGCCGATTTCGACACGGAGACCCCCTATCTCGTCGTGAGCCTGGACGAGGGCTGTCGGCGCCAACAGATGGGGGAGGGCTGGTTCAAGACGCTGGAGGAGGTGCCAAGGCAGGCCATCTCGATGTCGGTGAAGCAGATCATGAAGTCGGCGCACATCATCTGCACGGTCCCCGAGAAGCGAAAGGCCCAAGCGATGAAGGTCTGCCTCGAAAAGGAAGTGGGGCCGATGTTTCCCGCCTCCATCCTGCGAACCCATCCCTCCTGTTATCTCTTCCTGGACAAAGAGTCCGCCAGCCTCCTCAAGCCGGCGACCCTATCCGCCTAACAGGCTGCTGAAAAAGGCCCATCTGCGGCGTTGGCTTGCTCGGGCACTCGCTGCGGCGTACCTGGAGTACGCCTCGCTCCGCCCTTCGCGCGCCGCCTTGCATCTGGACCTTTTTGAGCAGCCTGCGAAACGGCTGGGTGGGTGCGTCCCGGGCGACCTGGCCGGTTCGCCAACTCAGGCGCTCCTCGCCTGCGTCGACAGCCAGCGGGCCGTGCGCAGGAGCCTGGCGTCGTCGCCCGTACAGCCGATCAACTGGACACCGAGCGGCAGTCCCCGCTCCCCGGTCAGCAGCGGGAGGGTCACGGCCGGGACGCCACAGAGCGTCCAGATGGTGCAGAAGATCGGGCTGCCGGTGGACGCCAGGCCGGCGGGGGCCACTCCGGTGGTGGCCGGAGTGAGGATCGCGTCGTAGCGCCGGAGGAGATCGTCGAGCGCCCGGCGCAGCCCCGGGACCGCCGCGACCGCGCGGTTGTAATCCACGGCAAGCGTCTGCCGGCCCCGTTCGATCATCGTCCGCAGTGACCGTCTTGCCCAGGATGACGGCCCCCGCGGAGCGGAGCAGGGCCACCACCATGGCGTCCTCGGTGGGCCGGCGACCGGCGTGCAGGACTGTGCCGTTCTCGGTGGGCATGTCGGCGGTATCGAAGATATCCTTGCGGGTGAGAGTGGGCCCCGGATTGGGGAGGAAAGATGCCGGACGGTGGCGGCGTCCGAGAGGACAGATATCGCAGGCGGCGTCCGGCGTCAAGTGGATCGCAATTCCTGCTGGGGCCTGACAAGAGCCGCGGAGTGTGCTACACTTCCATCTGTCAGGAATACTCTTACACACATAGAGGAGATTGCGATGGCAAAGACGGTATCCATGGCTGGTATCTTTCCCCCATTCCCACGCCGTTCGACGGGGCGGGGGAGTTGAACCTGAAGGCCCTGGCGGACAATTTGGAGAAGTGGAACAAGTACCCCCTGGCAGGGTATGTGGTCCTCGGGTCGAACGGCGAGATGCCGTACCTGTCCGAGACCGAGAAACTCAAGGTCTTCGAGACGGCCCGGAAGCATATCCCGGCCGGGAAGCTTCTCTTGGCCGGCTGCGGCTGCGAATCCACCCACAGCTCGATCGTCCTGGCCAAGCAGGCGGCGGCCCTCGGGGCGGACGTGGCGCTGTTCATCAGCCCCTGCTACTACAAATCCAAGATGGACAACGCGGGGCTCGGCGACTATTACACCAAGATCGCCGACGCTTGCCCGATCCCGATCAGCATGTACAACATGCCCGCCAACACGGGTGTGGACCTGTCGGTGGAACTGGTGGTGAAGATGGCCCAACACCCGAACATCGCCGCGGTAAAGGACAGCAGCGGCAACGTGGCCAAGATGGGCGAGATCGTGCGCTCCGTCCGGCCCGACTTCCAGGTCATCGCCGGCTCGGCGGGCTTCCTCTATCCGGCGCTCTGCATCGGCGCGATCGGAGGGGTGCTGGCCCTGGCCAATATCGCCCCCCAGCAGTGCTGCGATATCCTAGACTATTTCCGGCATGGCAAGCACGAAGACGCCAAACAGCTCCAGCTTCGCATGATCGCACCCAACACGGCGGTGACGGCCAAGTTTGGCGTGCCAGGGCTGAAGGCTGCCATGGAGATGGTGGGTATGTACGGCGGAGATCCGCGGAGTCCCATGCTCCCGCTCAACGCCGACCAGAAGGAGACGCTCCGCGGTATCCTGAAAGGGGCGGGGATCCTTTACCTAGGGCAGAGGCAGCCAGAGCCACGAGCCTCGAGCCACGAGCAACGTTTCGAAAACGACCATCGCGGCTCACGGCTCGCGTCTGAACACTTGAAAAGGGGGTGCAACGGATTCGACGGGGACAAGGGAATAAAGGTGGCGTGCCGAGTCCCCACCGGCTCGTAAAAGGTGGGAAAAACACAACTGCCAATAACGAATTGGCCCTCGCTGCTTAACTAGCAGCGACGTCCTCCTCACTTCGCTTGCCGGGTGAGATCAGGGCGTCATACAGGCAGGCTAAGCCTGCCGATCCTGGCCCGGGATCGGCCGGACGAAAACCAATGGGCTGGCTGTCGAGAGCCCTGTCGGCGGGGTTGCTTGGCCGCGAGAAACAAACGCCGACTACGCACGTAGAGGCCTTTATTGACAGGTTCTCGGACGGGGGTTCGACTCCCCCCACCTCCACCACTCGATGATCCTAGGTAGTCCTAGGAAGGACAAAACCCGTTGAATCTAACGGGTTTTTCTTTTTGTAGATATCGACTGCCGAACGGCACATGTGTCGCGGCGCGACCGATGTGACCAACCTTCCCCCAGCGCTCCTTTCTCTCTTGACTCCCCGTCCCTTCGGCGATAGCGTAACACCCTAGTTCGCGCCTCCCGTCCCCCCGGCCGGGCGGGTCGCTCGCAATCTTCCATCCCCCATGTGAAACGATGGACAGGACACAACTGAGAGCCGAGGGGGTAGCCTTCGGCCGCAGCCTCCAAACCGGGTACAAGAGCGTGCTCATGTATTCGGCCGACCACCCAGCGGTCGAGCGAGCGACCCAGTCCGCCTACGACAGCCTGGGGGCCTTGCTCCAGCACATGCCCCAATTGATCTTCGGTTTCATGAATGGCCGCCTGCTCTTGAACGACCTCCTGACCAGCGAGCCGACCTTGCGCCTGCTCGACGCGGAATTCGCCAGGCGCGGCATCGCCGCCGTCACCTTCATGACGGGGATCAGCCTGGCGGAGTTCGGACAGGCGCTGATCATCCTGGCCGCAAAGTCGAGAGAGATCGAAGAGGCGGGTGGTATCAAATCATTTCTTGCGGCGCATCCGCTCGCTGGGGTCCGCATCGTTTCCGCCAAGAAGGCGGAAGACGGGGACACCATTCTGGGCATGGACACCGAGTCCTATTTGATGGCGGGCGACGACCTGTCCCCCCAGAACTCGCAGAGCGGAAAGGCTATAGACGTCCTGCTGCACTGCGCGCAAGTTGAGAGGGCGTTCAGCGCCCCTCCGAGCGGAACCGAGATTCTCGAACTGGCGGGCAAGGCCGCGGAGACCGCCTTCCTGGATCAGGCCACCGACCCCAAGGAGATCACGAAGGTCCTGGCCCGAGTGCTGGAAGAGGTGACCCCCGAGCGCTTCCTGGCCGCCTTGCCGGCCGGTAAACAGAGCGAACTGCGCGGACGGCCCACCGACGACGTCGCCGACGACGTGATGGAGGATGTCACTGTCGGCTGGGTCACCAAGCGCCTCGCCGCCGCTCACCAGGACGCCCTGACGCCCGCCGCAGAAGAAGAGGCCTTGCGGGTCATGATGGTCGGCCTCAACATGACCCGGATGGTCGACCGCCTTCTGCAGAAGCTGTCCCGCACGCTCGAAGAGGCCAACCTGCCCCCGACGCTTTACGACCGGATCCGCCAGGGAATCGTGTGGAACAGCCTCTCGCAGCGCGAGAAACACGAGCGGCTCCTGCAGACCGCTCGCTTCGACAACCATCAGTTCCGCTACCTGTTCGACTACGTGAAAGAATCTCTCCGGGTGAGGAAGATCAACGAGGCCATCGAGGCGGCCACCCACTACTTCGGCTTCCTGGATGCCCCCTCGGCGACCGTGCAGGAGGAACTGCCTCGCGCGCTCGAACTGCTTCGGGTCATGGTCGAACCGGTGACGCTCCCATTCATCTCCACCGTTGTGGAGCATCTCGGTGCGGAATTGCTGAACGACCGCCATCCGATCGAGGAATGTCACGGGCTCTTGGCCGCCGTCCTCATCGACGTGGTCCAGATGGCGTCGAGTCAGGAGAATTTCGAGATCGCCCACCGGGTGGGAACGGCGCTGGAGCGATCGCGTGCCCGCGATCCTGGCCGACACGCGGGCTGCTGCGGCGCAGCGCTGCCACACCTGCTTCCCCCGGACAGCGCGGGGAGATTGATCGACCTGTACATGGAGAAGCGTGGCGACTCCGGGCTGACGAAGGCGGCGGTGGAGCTCCTCACGTGGCTGGGGCCCGTCGGCGGTGAGGAGGCCTTCTCTCGTCTCATCGAGGAGGCGGTCGCCCCAAATCGCGTGCTGCTGCTGCGTCTGCTGACGCAACTGGGATCGGCCGGGATTGAAGCGGCTCGGAAGCGGCTCTCCGACGAACGCTGGTACGTCGTGCGCAACGCCTGCTACGTCCTGGGCGATCTGAGCGATCCCGACCTGCCTCGGGCGTTGCGAGGAGCGCTCCAGCATAAAGATGTCCGCGTGCAACAGGCGGCGCTGGCCGCCATCGTGAAGTGCCAGATCCCCGAGTCGGCGACAGTCCTGACAGAGGCGCTCCCGACCCTGGAAGCAGGTCTCGCGGAAAAGGCGATCGAGGAACTCTCGTTCCGGAAGGACCCGGCCACGATCGAGGGGCTGGTGCAGTTCATCCGGCACAGCAGGGGAACCAAGCCCGGCTCACTGGAGAAGGCCGTCCAAGCGCTGGCAGTCATCCCCACCGAGCGCGCCGCCGCGGCGCTGGGTGCGGTGCTCTCCGACCCGGGCCACACCTCGATGGTGCGGCGGTCTGCGGCTGACGCCTTGATGCGCAGCTCGCAGCCCACGGCCCGCCGCCTCCTGGAGGAATTCGTCCGCGCCGCTCCCACCGACCCGCTCGCCGCCGGGATCCAGCGGGCGCTAGAGCGCAACGCCGCACGCTGACGCCCTCCCGCCCCCGGATCGGCCGCATCCGCCGAGATGAGACGGCGTGGCGACTCATCGAGCAAGCAGCGCCTGCCGCCGCTGGAACTCCGGCCACCCACAGGGCTCTCAAGCACCCTGACGAGACCAGCCCCCGCCGGAACTCCCGACGGGGGCTGGTCAGCGACCTGCATCTGTGTCGCGGAGCCTCGGGAAACGGGGGATCCTGTGTTCAGGTCCCTCGCGTGGCCCCCCTCGCCTCCCCGGCGGCGGATCCCTAGGAGTTGCTGTCGCGGCTGTCCGCGGTGTCGTCCAGGTCGATCCAGCGGACCACCTTCTGCCCGTTCTGCTCGGTGAACGTCACCTCGACCGCTTGGCCGAGGGTGGGGAGGGTCGCGTATTCGAGATTCTCCGGGAGCGTAAACGACTCCCCGTCAGTCAGGGTCAGGGTCTTGCGTGCAAGGTCGACCGCTGCGATCGTCCCGTCCACCATCAGCTCGACTTGCGAGCTCGTGTGGACCCAGCCCGGCTGCGTGGTATCCATCGGCCGATAGGCATCGGGCGGATAGGCCGGGACTGGGAGCCCGTAGCCCTGGGAGCCCTGCGGAACCGCGGGCGCGCCCGCGGTTTGCGCCAGAGCCACACCCTGCGCCCCTCCCACCAACAGCCCAACCGCCAGCACGATCACAAACGCTTGTTTCATCTGAATCCTCCTTTGCATGGACCCTTATCTTCAGCGCGAGATCGGCGTCCTATGGATCCGCTGCGAGGTCCGCGCCGCCCGCGTGCGTGAGGGCGTCCAGGGATGCCATGTCATTCCCCTGCCCGCGGGGGCCGCGCCCCGTGCGCGGTCCCGCTTCCTGTGTACGACTCGGCCGGAGGCCGGTCGTCGTCGATTTCCAGTCCCCTTCTGGGCGCGGAGCGCTGCGCCGCTTCGACGGGCAACCGCCGAATCCGATCGTCGAGTCGGCGACTGAAGTGCGCCAGCACCCGCGACGACAAATGCGCCAGCGCCTCCAATTCCACCGGCGAGAGGGTGAGGCCGGCGGTGAGGCTGGCGAGGGCCGGTTCCGCGAAGAACCGCGCCCGGAAGGCGTCATCCGTGACCAGCTTGCCGAGTGCTCGCTCCACCGCCCCTTGACTCATCGCCGCCTCCCCGCGCGTCCGGTTCCCTGTCTGCAATCAACAGATGCAGAACCAGTGCCAGACGACAAGAGGCGCCTAACTGCTGGACACGAGCGGCGGGGCCCGCCGGGGGGCGCAGCGGCGGGGCCGCCAGCGTCCATTCCTAGACAGGGGCCTGCGCAAGGATGGACGCCGTGTCCAGAACTGGACAGGCTATTCCCGCGGGAGGCCGAAGCGGCGCAGGCGGGTGTAGAGTTGCGTGCGGGTGATGCCGAGCGCGGCGGCGGCGTGGGCGAGAGCGATAAGATAGGCTGGGACGATTCAGGGAGGTGAGCCCTCAGCGGAAAGGTCTACGAGATCCAGGTGTCGGTCCCTGTTCTGTGGGAGGGGAAGCCGGTCGGGGTCTTATCGGGGGTGTTGAAAGTCTGTGAAGGCCCGCTAGCGGTGGGCAAGGAACAGGCCCGCTGCTACGAGAGACGGGGTGAGCAACGTGACCGCGACGTTCATCGCAAGGGCGGGCACGAGCTTCGAATTCGGGGAACCCGCCTCGTACAGGAAAGCGCCCCGTGAGGCGAGCGCGGCGATCGGCAGTGTTGCCAGCCCGAGCAGCGCCAGGGGCGGCAACCATCCCACCGCGACGCCGGCGGCGAGGGACAGAAACGCCCCGGCGTGGAACACGGCATAGACCACCGCACCGGCGCGCAGACCGTGGGCGATCACGAAATGCCGGCGGCCCCCCGCCCGGTCCGCTGCAACATCCGGGAACTGATTCAGGAGGAGCAGATTGTTCACGAGGAAGAACGGGACGAGGGAGGCGACGAAGGCGGCCCACGAGTAACCGCCTGCCAGGACGACATCGGTGCCCATGACCATGCAGGTCCCGAAGCCCAGCCCCGGCGCCACCAGGCAGAGGAGCGGACGCTTGTTGAGCCACGGCGTGTACAAGAGCACCGCCGCAAGGCCCGTCGCCCCAAGCGGCAGGATGGTCGGGCCGACTCGCAGCACGAAGGTGCCGCCAATCAGCGCGGTGACCAGGGCCAGCGCGAGCCCGATCGTACGCGCGTATCCGATCAGCTCCGGCCGGCGCTGGAGGGTGCCGCTGCCTCCGGAGAAAGGGGTGCGCTGCGTTCGCTCGTCCACGCCCGTGTCAAAATCGGAGACCTCGTTGAGTGTATTGACCGCGGCGTGGGCGCACACGGCACCGATCAGCGCGAGCGATACGGCCTCCCAGGAGATCTGTCCCGTCCGCCAGAAGGCTACCCCTGCCCCGGTCGCCACACAGGCCGGCGGCAGGAGGAGAAACGGCGGTCTCAGCGGTCCGAGGAGATCCGACGGTCGTTTCATGGCCAGATGATAGCACACCGCCCCGGGGGGTTGTCGACGGTGCGACACGCCCTCCCCGCGACCGGGTCCCCAATCACGGTGACCTCCGGGCAGCCGCGGTGACTCTGGCCCAATAATCTTCTCGCCGCTTGGTGAATTGTTCTGCGCGAGGACTAGCTCCCCCGGTGTGTGCAGAATCAGATCGATGGGTTGATCCGGCGGCGTGGTCAGTAGGTACCTGTGTTGAAGAATAACCGATTTGGAGGCGCGTGCCGTGCCGCTGTTGGGGTGTCGAGAGGGGCGGCTTCGGGGGTACACCCCAGAGGGGGCGAGGCCATTCCAGGCCCGCCCCCTCTGCCCGTGGCGTTGTGCGTCCCGTGTGACCGGCGAGTGCCTCCGCCGGGCCTACAGAGTGGCCGGGGCGCACAGGCTGCTCGCCTTGGCCGCCGCGCGTCCACACTCCTTGCAGATGTACTTGGCGTTCTTCACCAGGGGGCGCAACACCTTCACATCGGTCCGGCACTCGCAGCAGGCCAGTGCGCACAGCTTGTCCTCGTGCCATTCTTTTCCCTTCGTCTTGACCATGCCGGTTCCTCCTTGTCGGGATCTCGCTCCCGGGAGACAGGGAATGTCCTTCGCCGCGCCACGCCCCGCCGATGGGCTCGCGACCGGAGGAGCATCTCGCCTTACTGGCTCCCTGTCAAGGCAGGATCGGAGGAGCACCGAACGTACTTTTGTGGGAGTTCAACCAATAATGTTGATGCGACCCCACGAGGTGACGCCAGGTTGACACGGAGGGCGGAATTCGTTACGCTGATCATCAATCGGCTCTGGCCCGATCCTCCGTTCCAGGAAACGCACCAGACGCGGCGCGATCCAGAGCGTGCGCGGGTTCGGCGGCACAGCCGAGTGCACCATACGCAGCTCCGCCGATTCACACGATATGACACCGAGCGCGATACGGCAACAAGCGCGTCGCAGGTTCATTGCCCTCGCCATTCTGCTGGCGGGCTGTGGGAGCGCGCTTGTGATCTATGCCACTGCCACACCTGTTCCCGCCAATCCCTTGGGGTATGACCCCGAGGACACCAAGCAGTATCTCCGCGAGATGGAAGTCTACGGCGGGACAATCAACGTGATCGCGAGTGAGTTTACCCAGTGGGTTGAAAGCCTCTGGCATGGCCGGCGACTCGCCTTCACGGTCGTCTGTCTGACTGTGCTGCTACTGGGCGTCTTCTGGGTCGCCACTATCCCGCTGCCGCCACCCCAGCGGGGTCAGAAAGCTGACCGATCGGAGCCGTGACAGCCTGATCGATCAACTTTACGCCCACGGGGTGGAGCACATGTTTGGCGTCCCCGGGGATCTCCCTGTGCTTCGCAAGGTGGGGCCTCACTCAGGCACATTGCGCCGAAACGCAGTCGCCAGAATCTTACGCAACTCCGTCGCCAGGCGCGCATCCGGAATCGCGCGCAGGATCACGCGGACGGTAAAGCCGCACTGCCGACAGCGCTTGTACTGATAGACCCAGCGGCCGTCTTCTTGCGCTCGCCCGATCTCCTCCATGTCGGAAAAACAGCAGTCGCGCGACTGCGAGGGTGAAATGATCCGCTCTGGATAGCGATTCACCGGTGGTTTCCCGTCCGTGTATTCCACGATCGTGGCCATGCGCCCCTCCATTCTCCGCCGGAACGCGATCCCCGCATCCTGGCTTGTTCGCCCACGCCAATCTCACCTGCCCCCCGACCCGTTCGCTGCTCCTAGTCGAGGTACGCCGGACACGGCACGGGACAGGGCTTGTTTCGGGACTCCCCGTTCGTTTCGCTCTCGCGTCAGCTCCGTCTCCGCCTGCAGCCAGTCGGCCCGGTCGTTCCCGTGCTGGCGGTCCCGTGCCAGGAAGATCTCGTACGCGCGGGCGGCAATCTCCTCGCCGGTGGGTGGAAGCGCGGGGCCGTGCCCCTCCCGCTCCGCCTCGGCCGATGTGGATTCGGCCCGGGCTCGCCTGCCGGGTGTGGTCGCCTGCTTCGGGGGCTTGGTGTCTCGTTGCGTCCCTCTGGTGGCCATTGCTTTCTCCTCGCATAAGGAGTTGCTGTTGCGGCTGTCCGCGGTGTCGTCCAGGTCGATCCAGCGGACCACCTTCTGCCCGTTCTGCTCGGCGAACGTCACCTCAGCGTTGCAGAACCAGTGCCAGACTACGGGAGTCGCCTAACTACTGGAAACGAGCGGAGGGGCCAACAGAGGGGCGCCTCGGCGGGGCCGCGCGCGTCCATGCCCAGACAGGGTCCTGCGCAGGGATGGACGGAGCGTCCAGGAATGGACAGGCTATTCCAGCGGGAGGCCGAAGCGGCGCAGGCGGGTGTAGAGTTGCGTGCGGGTGATGCCGAGGGCGGCGGAGGCTTTGGCCTTGTTCCCCTTGGCGCGCTCCAAGGCCGCGAGCAGGGCGCGCTTTTCCATGGCGGCCAGCGACACGGGTGCCGCGAGGTCCGCCGCCGCTCGCGTTACACGAGCCAGACGGCACAGGTTGTGCGGCGTGACCAGAAGAATATGGAGGGGAAGAAGTGGGCCACGCTGCTGACCCCCGACGTCTTGACGCCCCCCTATGCGGGACTATTCCGCTGGAAGGTCGTGGACAAAATCTTCCGCACGGAGGCCAAGAGGGCCGCGTCCGGAACCGTGCGCAAGACGACCCGGACGGTGAAGCCGCACACCCTACAGCGCTTGTACCGGTATACCCAGTGATCGCCGTGCGCCTCCGGCCCGATCTCCTCCGTGTCCGAGAAGCAGCACGGACTCGAATGTGACGGCGAGATGATGCGGTATGGATACCGGTTCAGCGGGACTTTCGTATCGGCGTACTCGACGATGGTCGGCATGCGCGGCTCCCTTTGGAATGCGGGTAAATGGGGCCAAGAAGCCCTCAGGCACCGGCCAGCGGTGGCCCACAGGGCAGAAGGCCCCGGTCGTCCCGGTCAGCAGACGGATCCCGGTGTGCAGAATGGTAACCCCACAGGGCGTTTCGATGAGCGCCGCCACCGCTGACCTCCGTCAAGGTAGAGTACGCTACCGCGCCCCGTTCTGTTTCAAGAGATGGAGCGATGTCCGGGGGCGAGCAAGCGGTGCAGAGTGAGGTCTGTGGATGGGACGAGGTCGCCGGCGGCCGCCATCAGTCGCGCGGTGAGAGCCGCGCGCGTGCCCAGGTACTCGATGAGTCGCTCAGCGAGCCACGGGTGCCGGACGGGGTACTGGAGCGCCGAAATGAAGCGCCACTTCGCGGCGAACTCGCGAGTCCAGGCCGAAGCATACTGTTCGGAGGCGTCCCCCGACTCTTCGGGTCTCTGATGGAGGATGCACATCGCTGCCAACTCAGCGCTCCGCAGGGCCGCATGGATTCCTTCACCGGTGAACGGGTCGAGGAATCCGGCCGCATCGCCGACCAGGAGGGCGCCGGGCACAGCCAGCCGATTTGCCCGATAGGCGAGGGGGCCGAGGCATCGGATGGGGGCCACCGCGCGGGCCGAGGTCAGGCGTGGCGCGAGCCCGGGAAGACTGTCGACGAGGGATCGGAAGAGCCGTCGCGGGTCTTCACCGCGAGGCAGCGCGCGGCGATCAGTCACCAGACCGATGTTCGTCAGGTCCCGCCCGATCGGGTTCAGGATGGCGTAGCGATCCCGCCCAAGAAAGATCTCGCCGACATGCTCCTCGCGCCGCGCGCCGGAGAAGAAGCCCACCACGGCCATCCGGTCCAGCCACGGATGCCGCCGCCGTCCGCCCATCCTGGAGGCGACGGCCGAGTGCCTGCCGTCCGCACCTACCACCACCTCTGCGCGATACGACGTCCAGGCGCCTCGCTCCCGACCGGCGACCCCCACCACGCGCCCGCTTCCCCAGAGGAGATCGCTGGCCTGGAACCCAGGCTGAAAGGGCACGCCCACGCGCTGAGCCGCGTCCTGGAGCAGCGGGTCCAGGCGGGCGCGTGGGATGCTCAGCCCGTAGATCGAGCTACCGGCGTCTGGTCCGTAGCGGGCTTGGAGTACCCGGCCGCGGGCCGTGTGGATCAGCATCCCCGCCAGGGGACGCGCCCCGGCGGCCTCCACGGCGTCCACCACTCCGAGCCGCGCCAGGAGGCGCAAACAGCCGGGGCTCAGGTACTCTCCGCAGACTTTCGGCGGCGGGGCGGCGGACTTGTCCAGCAGGAGGACACGCCGCCCGGCCTGGGCCAGGAGAATGGCTGTGGCGCAGCCCGCCGGCCCCGCTCCCACCACCAGGGCGTCCAGATCACCCATCTGCTTTCTCGCCCATGGATCACCCCTGCCGCGGCGTCAGGGAGGCCGGTCGGCCTCTCGAGACGATGCGTTTTATGGCTTCCTGCCCACGATGACGAGTCGGAAGAACGGGTGGCGGTGCAGGCGGGGTGCCTCCCAGCCCGCGGCTATCGCCAGCTCCAGCAGCTCTTGCGGGGTGAAGCCTCTCCGGATGGACATGGGACCGTCATGTCGGATGAGCCGGCTGCGGGAGAGCACGTGCAGGGTAGCACAGGTGAGCAGGTACGGCCAGGCGCCCCGCCTGAGATCGCTCACCACAACGCCGCATCGCGCCACCCGGTACAACTCGGCGAGGAATCGGACCGGCTCGTCGCCTTCCATGTGGTGGAGGACCTGGGAGGCAAATGCGATGTCCACGCCGCCATCCGGAAACGGCAGCGCCAGTCCGTTGCCGTCCTGCAGATGCACCTCGGGATACTCGGCGCATGCCCCGTCGGCCAGCCCGCGGATGATCGGGTGCGGCTCCAGGGCCTCGATCTCGACGGCCAGTCCCCGGTCACGGCCCCAACGGACGACGGCCCGGGGGATGTCCGCGTACCCCGTGCCCACGTCCAGCAGGCGAAGGGGCGTCCGGCGGTCGCGGCAGAGCCCGTCCAGATGGCGCAGGACCGCGCGGGTTCCGCCGAAGCTGCGATTGACTCGGGCCAGGTCCTCGAGGGTCCGGTGGAGCTCGGTCGGGTCCACTCCGGGCTCGTCCATGTGCTCGCGAGCCTCGACGAGACGCGGGGCTACCATTGCAGCAGGGCTCCTTCGGCGGCGAATCCAGGCCCCAGGGCGATCATGAGCCCCCGGTCGCCGGGCTGCGGTGCCCGCCGCTCCAGGAGCTCGCGAAGGACGAAGAGGACGGTGGCGGACGACATGTTTCCGAAGCGACGGAGGACCGCGCGCGGGGCGGCGAGGTCGGCGTCCGTCAGGCCGAGGTGACGCTGGGCCAGTTCGAGGACGCGCACCCCCGCCGAGTGCAGCACCCAGTGCCGTACGTCGGCCTGCACGAGTCCGTGGGTTTGGAGGATCTCCGCGATCAGTTCGCCCATCATCTCGGCCGCGATGTGGCGGATGTCCTTGGAGAGCAGGATCCGCTGCCGCCCCTGGGGGAACGTGAATCCCATGAGGTCCAAGTACTCCGGCCGGACCAGGGTGTGGGTTCTCAGGATCCGGGGGCCGGGTCCGTCGCAGGCCAGGATCATGGCCCCCGCCCCGTCGGCGAAGATCGCATTGGCAACGGCCGTATCCAGCTCGTCGTCCAGGAAGTAACTGGTGGAGCAGACCTCGACGGCGACGACGGCGGCCAGGTGTCCGGGGAAGGCATGCAGATGGTTGTAAGCCTGCTGCAGGGCGACCATCGCCGAGGCGCACCCGGTGTCGCCCACGTGAACGCGCTGGATGTTGCGTCGCAGGCCAAGCTCGCGGATGAGCCTGGCATCCAGGCTCGGACACAACCGGCCGGTGCAAGTGGTCGTGACGAGGAAATCGATCTCCTGGGGCCGCCGGCCCACCACCTCCAGCGCGTCGAGCAGTGCCCGCCGGCCAAGGTCGAGGCTGGCCTCGCGGAAACGGCCTTGCAAGTCGTCCAGCGTTTCGGTCGGGGCGAATCCGGCGCGGTCGATGGCAAGATACCGCCCTTCGATCCCGCTGTGGAGGAAGAAACCGCGGCGCCGGTCGTCGGCGTAGCCGGCCAGAGCCAGGACCTCCTCCTGGCTGAAGTGGTTCACCGGGTTGGCCGTGCCCACGGCGACGATACGCGGGAGATCCATCGCAGCCCCTTTCCGCTGTCCAATAATCGCTCCACCAGGAACCCTTTCGTATCCATTGGAGGTTTAGAGCATTAGAATGCGTCAGTCAACTTGGAACCGGAAGAGGAGGGCGCGGAGGTGTTCTTCGAAAAAAGCTCGTCTGCCCTCGCGGAGCAGTGGTAAGCTCCCGTGTCGTCCGGAAATATCGTCGTACCCGTCACTCCGCCCTCTTCGAGAAGGTGGCAGCGTGACCGACCGGAGATTGTTGTGGAATGCAGCCATCTGCGCATCGAGATTTACAAAGAGGAAGCGCTGGAGGATGTCGAGCGACGATACCCGACCGCGCGCTACGTCCTGAACGAACGACCCCGTCTTCTCCGGAGGTGAGACAATGAAAGCCACCCAAGCGCTTCACGACCTAGGCCAGAGCATCTGGCTCGACAACATCACGCGCGACCTGCTCGACAATGGGACCCTCAAGCGCTACATCGACGAGCTCTCCGTCACTGGGCTGACGTCCAATCCGACGATCTTCGAACACGCCATCAAAAACAGCCCTGCCTATGACGCCGCGATTCGCCAGAAGCTCAAAGAAGGAAAGTCGGGGGAGGATCTCTTCTTTGAGCTTGCGCTGGAGGATCTCACCCGGGCCGCGGACCTGTTTCGACCGATCTACGACAAGACGAACGGCGTGGACGGGTGGGTGTCGCTGGAAGTGTCGCCCCTTCTGGCCTACGACACGGCCAGCACCCTCGCCGCAGCCAAGAGTCTGCACGCCCGGGCGGGGCGACCCAATCTGTTCATCAAGATCCCCGGCACCAAAGAGGGCCTGCCGGCCATCGAGGAGGCGATCTTTGCCGGCGTGCCGGTGAACGTGACGCTCCTGTTCTCTCGCGAACATTACCTTGCCGCCGCCGACGCGTTCCTGCGCGGCATTGAGCGGCGCATTGCCGCCGGGCTCAAGCCGGATGTGGGCTCTGTCGCCTCGGTGTTCATCAGCCGCTGGGACGCCGCTGTTGTGAGCAAAGTGCCACCCGCCTTGCGCAACCGGCTCGGCATCGCCATTGCGGAACGTACCTACAAGGCGTGCCGTACCCTGCTCGGCTCTCCGCGCTGGCAGCGCGTTTACAACTTCGGCGTGCGCCCGCAGCGTCCCCTGTGGGCCAGCACGGGGACCAAGGACCCGCAGGCGTCCGACGTCCTGTACATCAAAGCCCTGGCCGCACCGTTCACGGTGAACACCATGCCCGAGGGCACGTTGAAGGCGCTTGCCGAGCACGGCGAGCTGGGCGCGCTCCTGCCGCCGGACGGCGGTGATTGCGAGGAGCTGTTGGCCCGGTTCGCCAAGGTCGGCGTCGACCTGGATGCCTTGGCCGCCCAGCTTCAGGAGGAAGGCGCGAAGTCCTTCGTCAAGTCATGGAACGAGCTTCTAGCGGTGATCGCGTCGAAGAGCGCCGCCCTCGGGAAGGGCAACTGAGCCCTGAGGGATTTCATCCTTGGCGGTCTTGGCGTCTTGGCGAGAGAAGCTTGGTTGCGAAAGGGGCAAAGGACGCGAAGATGGAGCCTGCTCAACGCGAGGAGGTTATTCATGAACGTGCTGGCTATCGACATCGGCGGGACCAACGTCAAGCTCCTCGCCACCGGACAGGACACTCCCCGGCGGTTCCCTTCCGGGCCGAGGATGACACCCAAACAGATGGTCGCGGGAGTCAAGAAGCTCGCGGGGGCGTGGAAGTACGACGCGGTCTCGCTCGGGTACCCGGGGCCGGTCCTCAAGGGCTCTGTGGCCCAAGAGCCCCACAACCTCGGCCCCGGCTGGGTCGGGTTCGACTTCGAGACCGCGTTCGGGCGCCCCGTCAAGCTTATCAACGACGCGGCCATGCAGGCCCTGGGGAGCTATAAGGGAGGAACGCTGCTCTTCCTGGGCCTGGGAACCGGCCTCGGCTCGGCCCTGGTCATCGAGGGGATCGTGGTTCCCATGGAGCTGGGCCACCTCTCGTATAGGAATGCGACGTTCGAGGACTACGTCGGGGTTCGTGGCCTGGAGAAGCTGGGTAGGAAGAAATGGCAGAAGCAGGTCGAGATCGGGGTCGCACGTCTGATCGCTGTCTTCCACCCCGACGACGTCGTGCTCGGAGGAGGCAACGCCAAGAAGCTGAAGGAGCTGCCCGAAGGGTGTCGGGCCGGCGACAATGCTAACGCGTTCCTCGGAGGGTTTCGGATGTGGGGGCATGCCGCTGACCGGTCAGTTTCCCACCGCGGCAAGGCCCGCTCGTGACAGGCGCGAGCGACACGAAAGGAGCACGGACATGACAACCAGCATCAAACCGCTCGCCAAACGCCCGGCCTGGAAAGCCCTCACGGTCCACCACAGGAAGGTGAAGGAGCTGCACCTTCGGGATCTCTTCGCCGAGGATCCCCGGCGCGGCAAGCGCCTGACCGCCGAGGCCGTGGGCATCTACCTGGACTACTCGAAGAACCAGATCACCGACGAGACCCTCGATCTTCTCTTTCGGCTCGCCGAGGAGTCCGGGTTGCGCGCGCGGATCGATGCAATGTTCCGCGGGGAGAAGATCAACATCACGGAGAACCGGGCGGTCCTGCACGTGGCCCTGCGCGCGCCACGCGGGGCCACCATCCTCGTGGATGGTGAGAACGTCGTGCCGCAGGTCCACGCCGTACTCGACAAGATGGTGGAGTTCTCCACCCGCGTCCGGAGCGGTGCCTGGAAGGGCCACACCGGCAAGCGCATCCATAACGTCATCAACATCGGCATCGGGGGATCCGACCTCGGACCGGTGATGGCGTACGAGGCGCTCAAGCACTACAGCGATCGCACCATGATTTTCCGGTTCGTGTCCAACGTCGATGGCACCGATCTCGTGGAGGCCATTCGCGATCTCGACCCGGCGGAGACCCTGTTCATCGTCTCCTCCAAGACCTTCACGACGCTTGAGACGATGACCAACGCCCGCTCGGCCAGAGACTGGTCGCTCGCCGGGCTCGGAGGGGACGAGGGGTCGATCCCGAAGCACTTCGTCGCCGTCTCGACCAACGCGAAAGAGGTGGCGAAGTTCGGCATCGACATTGCCAACATGTTCGGGTTCTGGGACTGGGTCGGCGGGCGCTACTCGATGGACTCGGCGATCGGCCTCTCGACGATGCTCGCCGTCGGCCCGGAGAACTTCCGCGCCCTGCTGGACGGCTTTCACCAGATGGACGAGCACTTCCGCACCGCGCCGTTCACGCGCAACCTGCCGGTGCTGATGGGCCTGCTGGGTATCTGGTACAGCGAGTTTTTCGGCGCACAGACGGTGGCGGTCCTACCCTATGAGCAATACCTGAAACGCTTCCCGGCCTACCTGCAGCAGCTCACGATGGAGAGCAACGGCAAGCATGTCACGCTGGACGGGACCGAGGTCGCCTACCAGACCGGTCCCATCTACTGGGGCGAGCCGGGGACCAACGGTCAGCACTCGTTCTATCAGTTGATCCACCAGGGGACCAGACTCATCCCTTGTGACTTCATCGCGTTCGTGGAGCCGCTCAACCCCCTCGGCCGCCACCACGACATGCTCCTGGCCAACGTCTTCGCCCAGACCGAAGCGCTGGCGTTCGGCAAGACGCCCGAGCAGGTCAGGGAGGAGGGCACGGCAGAGTGGCTCGTGCCGCACCGGGTCTTCGAGGGCGACCGCCCCTCGAACACAATCGTTGCGCAGCGGCTCACGCCGGAGACGCTCGGCAAACTCGTCGCCCTCTACGAGCACTGTGTCTTCACGCAGGGCGCGGTCTGGAACATCGACTCGTTCGACCAGTGGGGCGTCGAGCTCGGCAAGATGCTGGCCCAGCGCATCATCCCGGAGCTCGAGAGCGAGGACGAGCCCAAGCTTTGCCACGACAGCTCCACAAATAATCTCATCCGACGCTACCGAAAGCTGAGGGAGGGGTCATGAGAACACTCGGTTTTTCGAGGCTCCCGTGCACCCTGCCGTTCGACCATCGCCGCTCGTTCGCAATCCGGATGACGCGGGGGGGCTGCAATTGACTAGGCGGTGAACGATCCCAGTGACCGAAAGGAGACGTGTGGTGAAAGCTGAAATCGTTGCGGTAGGTACAGAGCTCTTATTAGGCCAGATCGTGGACACGAACTCCGCCCATATCGCGCGGCTGCTCACCACAGTCGGATTGGATGTCCACTTCAAATCCACGGTTGGGGACAATATGGAGCGGCTCAGGGCGACCCTGCAGACTGCGCTCAATCGCGCGGATGTCGTGATTACGACCGGCGGCATCGGCCCCACCCTGGATGACCTGACCCGCGATGCCGTCGCCGAGGTGACCGGGCGGCCGCTCGTGTTTCAGCCGCACCTGTTTGAGCAGATCGCCGGGTTCTTTGCCCGGATCGGGCGTCCGGTAGGAGAAAACAACCGGCGCCAGGCCTATATCCCCGACGGCTCCATTCCGATCGAGAATCCGGTGGGCACCGCGCCTGGGTTTATCGTCGAGGTGGATGGGCGCGTCCTCCTGAGTGTCCCAGGCGTGCCGCACGAGATGCGGTATTTCATGGACCACAGCGTCATGCCGTATCTGCGCAGCAAACTCGGCATCCATGACATCATCGTGTCCCGGGTGTTGAAATTGTGCGGCATCGGCGAGAGTCTCGTCGATGAGCGCCTGCATGACCTGATCACGGATGGGCAGAACCCGACCATCGGACTCCTGGCGCATACCCAAATTGGCGAGGTCCATGTCCGGCTGACGGCAAAAGCCCCGTCCGAGGACGCGGCCCGCTCGCTCAATGCCGCGCTGGAGGATCGCGTCCGGGACCGCCTCCAGGAGTACATTTTTGGAACCGATGAGGAGACCTACGAAGGCGTGCTGGCCTCGCTCATCCTCCGAGCGGGCGTCACGATCGCGGCCGCCGAAACCGCGATTGGCACGTCGGTGATCCAGACATTCAAAGGAATGGAGGGGAGCCCGCAATTCTTTCGAGTTGGGTTGACGGTTTGCGATCCGAAGGCGGCCGCGTCCTTCCTCCCAGGCTGCGCGCTTGGGGATGGCGGGCTGGCCAGCCCTGAAGCCGCCCGCGCCCTTGCCGAAGGCGTCCGCAGACTCGCCGGGACCGATGTGGGGCTGGGCATTTCCGGGCTCGTGGCGCAGGACAAGAGTCAGGATCACGTACTCTTCGTGGCCATGGCCTCCGATCCGGGAACAACGTCGCTCGAACAGAGGTGGCCATTTGCCCTGCGGTTCATCGAAAACCGTATGACGAAGACCGCGCTCGATCAGATTCGAAAGATGGTCCTCCAATGATAGGCTGGTGAGTCATCGGCCTGCCAACTACACAGTGGACATTCCTCTATCCAATCCAACACTTCTGCCCAGTCCGAACCCTGCGCACGACATTGGTGCCGCTCCCCCGGCACCCTGAATGTGCAATGGATTCTTGGGCGTTCCGTCCTGTCTCCCCCACCTCCCTGTTGGTGCTCCTGTATGCTTTGGTCGCAAAGTCCTTTCCCTGGCCCCATGGTTCGTGGTCAATAACAAGGGCGGGGTCGGGAAGACGACATCCGCCGTCATGCGACTACGGACGACGATGGTGAAAGCGAGGTAATTGCTCAGCCATGTGTGGCCACTTCACGCTCGGCGCAACGGCAACCGATCTCGCCGCCCAATTCAATCTCGCCACCGTCCCGCCCTGGACGCCCCGTTACAACATCGCGCCCACACAAGAAGTGCTGGTCGTCCGTCAGCCCGCCCCGCAGACCAGCCGGGAGGCTTACCTGCATCGCTGGGGGTTGGTTCCCCCTTGGGCGAACGACCCGGCCATCGGCACTCGCCTGATTAACGCCCGCGCCGAGACGGTGGCGACGAAGCCCGCGTTCCGTCACGCCTTCCGCGACCGCCGTTGTCTCGTCCTCGCGGATGGCTTCTACGAGTGGCGCAAGGAGGGATCGAGAAAGCAGCCGTATCACATTCGTCTGCGCGAGGGACGTCCCTTTGCCTTCGCGGGGCTGTGGGAGCATTGGGAGGGCGAAGAAGCCGCGATAGACTCCTGTACGCTCCTCGTAGGTGCGGACGACACGGCGCAGGCGACAGGACAGTTGTCAGTGAGTGCCTTCCCCTTTGTCAGTGTGACGGGGGCGTATGTGGTTGACAGCCCGTGAGCGCGGCGATACGCTTCCGCCGGTGATTCGTCCGCCTTTCCTCCTGCAATCCAGGGGGTGTTAGGCGAAAGGGGATATAAGGAGGTACTTGCATGAATAAGTTGAAACTGAGTATAGCTTTTACATTGATAGAGCCGGGGCCTGTCGTCCTTGTCACAACAAATGATGGAAAGAAGAATAACATCATGACGATCTCGTGGACAATGGTTGTGGATTTCACGCCCGCCTTTGCCATCACCACGGGAGCGTGGAATTATTCCTTCGCTGCCCTTCGGAAAACAAAGGAGTGTGTTATTTCCATTCCCACAGTTGACATGCTTGATAAAGTGGTTGGAATAGGAACATGCTCCGGTGTCGATACGGACAAATTTGCCAAATTCAAGCTGACACCGGTGGAAGGGAAAACAGTCAAAGCGCCATTGATAAAAGAATGCCTCGCGAATATCGAGTGTCACGTCATCGACATACTCACAACACACAATATTGTCGTTCTGGAGGCCGTTGCAGCCTATTTTGACTCCTTCCGGAAAGAGAAACGAACTATTCACGCAGTTGGTGATGGCACATTTATCGTAGATGGGCGCAAGCTAGACCGAAAACATTTGATGGCATCTAAAATTCCAAATGGGCTCTAACCCTAACGTATCCTATTGATAGACCCCTAGATTCACCAGCGAACCCCGACCAAGGAGGACGCATGGCTATCGACGTGACGAAGACTTTGCGACAGGCGTTGGCCGCGCTGGAGGCCGAGAAGGCAAGGATCTCGCGCCAGATCGAGAGCATCCAGCAGGTGCTGGCTTCCGGACGCCTTGCTCCCTGGCAGGCGAAGCCTCGGATACGGACACAGGGCACGCAGAAGCGACACCCCCTGAGTGCCGCCGCTCGCAAGGCCGCGAGCCAACGCATGAAAGCCTACTGGGCAAAACGGCGGACCCAAGCGAAAGCCCAGGGGACCGGCGACAAATAGCCTGGGAAATGCGGCGGCACTGGAGTTGACCGGAGCCCCATCGGGCGAATTAGTCCGAGCCGGGTTCGTGGTACAGGGGCAGATCCGGCGTCTGAGGCGCGGTGGTGTGCCTGCCGCATGGCGGGGAGAATGTATTCACCTTCGCTGACGCCACGCTCGCCGACCGCGTCGCCAAAGCCATGATTCACTCCGTCGAGCTCTGTGGCGGCGGCAAATCAGAAGAGGCTCTTCTCCAAAGTGAGTGGGTGACTTGAGGGCATTTTCAAATCTCCGGGAGCATGCAGGTGAGAATCTTGAGACGAAGGTACTCCTCGTCTCTGAGGCCGTATGCTCTGCGCTGGATGACCCGGATCTTGTTGTTGAGCCCCTCGACGAAGCCGAGAGGGACTTTGTTCTCAGGGCGGCAGTAGGCGGCAATCCCCTCCCAGTGCTTGTCGATCATCTTGGCGAACTTCTCGAAGGGGACAAGGCCCTGCCCCTCCAGGGCGGTGCACCAGTTGTCGAAGAACTTCCGTGCCCACGTCTCACGGCGGTACTCCCAGAGCTGGCCGAAGGCTTCCTTGAGCAGGTAGGCGGTGTTCAGCCGTTTGTTGGCCTTGAGCAGGATCCGCAGGGAGCGTTTTCCTGCGAGCGTCAGGTTCGCCCGGTGGGCCAGGAGAGTATAGCGCTGCCCCTTGACGAACGTACGCCCCTCGCCCGTCAGCCGGGCGTATTCGCTGCGGCGCACGTGGTCCAGGGCCTCGCCCAGATGCCGCAGGGCGTGGAACTTATCGTACAGGCGGCCGGCTTGCGGCGCATGCACGGTGGTGGAGTTCTCAAAGGGCTTCCACATGTCCATGACGGCCAGGCGGATGCCCCGGCTCTTCTTCTCCCCCACCTGCGCGAAGAACAGGTCCATGCTGGCTTCCGAACGGTCCGTCCCGCCGAACCAGATGGCGCGCCGCCGCACCAGATCGCTGACGATGATGCGATACGTGTGCCCCTTGCGGACGGACAACTCGTCGATGCCGATGACCTTCGGCCCCGGCGTGCCCACGCGGCGCAGTTGTTCGGCCATGTATTGCTTGTCCAAGGCCTTGATCGTCTTCCAGTCCAGGTGGGTCTCCCGGGCGACAGCCTTGATGCTCATCCCCCGGCACCGCCGCCCGACCCAGAAGGCGAACCGCTTGGTGTGGAACAGCGAGTCGGCCAGCCAGTCCAGCTTCTCCTGCTTCACCTTCCCGCAGCTCCGACAGCAGACGCGCCGCACTTCCACGTCCAAGTAGATGCGCCGATCCCCGCAGGAGAGGTCCCGCACCCGGCGCACCTTCCGATCGTAGAAGGCGCGATGCACACGCCCGCAGACCCCACAGGCCGTTTTTTTCCCCGACGCCGCAGCCGGATGACCCGGGCATACGGGTCTCCAAAGACGCCCTTGACCACGGATTCCGGCTCATGGCCGGGGTACCGATACGTGTCCCACAAGCGGTTGGCTGTTCGCATGCAGACTGCATACTACTTTTCGGGTCGCCTGGAAAGCCGTTTATGCCAGACAGATCAGCGCGTTGCATGCTCATGACCCCTAAAAAGTACCCACTCGGTTGGGAGAAGAACCTCAGAAGAACCCTCCTAAGGAGAGAAGCCATGAAGAACGTTTTGCGTTTTGTCTTTGTCGTTTGTTTTGCGGTTCTGCTGACCGGTCCGGCTTTTGCCCAAACCGCCGTCCCGCCACCGCCCATGCCCGCTGACAACGAACCCTCGCTGGCCGTCACCATGCAGTTCATCCAGGACGAGATGAACGAGCAGGGCAAGATCAACTACGCGCTGTATACGCATGACAATTCCAACGGGCAAGACTGGCCGGTGTATCAGATCAGTATTCAAGCCACCAATGTCGTTGCCGACCCAGCCACCTGCCGCATCACCTGGCACAAGGTGACCACCAATGGCGGAAAAGTGGGCATTGATCGGGATTCCTCGCTCGACCTTCGCACTGTCCTTAGTTTTGAGGTGAGAACAAGTATGCATGAAGCGAAGATGGAGGACACAGCCAACGGGCATCCCGCCCTGGATAAACGACAGGATCCTCCTTATTTCGCGGTGACTGCGCTTCTCAAGGGAAATTCGGAGACTCCGCTCTTCTTCTCCAGCGAAGAGATGGCCAACCGCATCGCCAAAGCCATGGTCCACGCTGTCGAACTCTGCGGCGGCGGCGACAAGGAACCCTTTTTAGTGAGATAGCCCCATCAGTTGCGAAGCGGGTCTGGGCAAGGTTGATCAAACAAGTGTACGAGGTCGATCCCCTGGTGTGCCCTCGGTGTGCAGGAGCAATGCGGATTGCCTTCCCCTTCGGGTACTGATACAAACTCCTCACAGTATTAAGAATGGCGTGAGGGAACTAGCCCTTTGAGCGCCTGCCAACCTGCCGACGCCGGTAAAGTGGTGCTAGCCCGGTAACGGGAACAATACGGTCCGCAAGGACAACCAAGGGCGTGAGGTCGCTCACCCTGAGCGGCTTTTTTTGTTGCCCCTCCCATCCCCACCGGGCTTTTCGTGGTCAGGACCCTCACTAAATACAGAGAGGCCCATGCGCCACGTGCGCCAGTTCTCCATTGGTGCCGAGCTATCCTCCCCCCAAGTTGCCTGTCGGCCTGGTCATGCAATCGTGGGGGAACGTAGCACGGGTGAGAGGGGCATTGCTGGGATAGTCCTCACTTCCCTTGACCGTGCCGTCGATCAGCAGTACGCTCCCGCCTGACCACCTGCATACCTTAATGCTGAATTCTGGTGGGGTCGAGATGCGTCAACGACCCAAAGAAGGAAAACGTTCCCCCCTCACCCGAAAACCTCCCCGGAATCCTGGGGAAGAGCCGGCCCCGAAAAATAGGACAGGCGTTTAAGTGAAAACTCTGCTCTACTGGACGGGACGCAATGTCGTCCCACAAGGAGAGCAGCCCATGAAACGGTCCCGACGGAACCACGCCCCCGCGTTCAAGGCCAAGGTGGCCCTCGCCGCCCTGAAGGGCGATCGGACGCTGGCCGAACTGGCGCAGCAGTTCGATGTCCACCCCAACCAGATCATGCAGTGGAAAGCCCAGCTCCTGGAGCGGGCGCTGGAGCTCTTCGCCACCCCGGCCGAGCGCTCGGCCGGGGCGCCCGATGTCAAGGCCCTCCACGCCAAGATCGGCCAGCTGGCCATGGAGAACGATTTTTTGGCCGGCGCGCTCGGTCGGCTCCCCGATGCGAGCGGCACGCGATGATTACCCCCCAGCACCCCCTGCCGGTGACGCGCCAGTGTCGGCTGGTGGCCGTGGCCCGGTCGTCGGTGTACTACACGCCCCAACCGGTCCCGGCGGCCACCCTGGCCCTGATGCGCCAACTCGACGAACTGCACCTGCTGCATCCCTTTGCCGGCAGCCGAATGCTCCGGGATCTGTTGCGCCTCCACGGCGTGCACGTCGGCCGCAAGCACGTGGCCACCCTGATGCGCCGGATGGGAATCGAGGCGCTGTACCGGCACCCCCGGACCACCCAGCCGCACCCGGGGCATCAGGTGTTCCCGTACCTGCTCCGCTCCCTGGACATTACGGCCCCCAACCAGGCGTGGGCCATGGATCTCACCTACATCCCCATGCGCCGCGGGTTCCTCTACCTGGTCGCCGTGTTGGACTGGGCGACCCGCCGGGTCCTGGCCTGGCGCCTCTCGAACACCCTGACCGGGGACTGTTGCCTGGACGCCCTGGAGACCGCGATCCGGGCACACGGCTGCCCCGGGATCCTGAACACCGACCAGGGCAGTCAGTTCACCAGCGCGGCCTTCGTCGGGGCTGTGCACGACCATGGGATCCAGCTCAGCATGGACGGCCGAGGGGCCTGGCGCGATAATCTCTTTGTCGAGCGCCTGTGGAAGAGCGTCAAGTACGAGGAAGTGTATCTGCATGCCTATGACACCGTGGCCGAGGCCCAGCAGCACCTGACGGTCTACTTTGCCTTTTACAACCAGGGCCGCCCGCACACGGCGCTGGACGGCCGGACCCCCGATATGGTCTACTTCGCTGTGCGGCCTCAGCGTGAGGCAGCGTAACGTGAACTCGGCAGAGTGTCACTTAACGAGCCCGGTTTCCTGTCCAAGTCCCTGGGGCCACCGCTGGAGTCGCTGCGATTGGCGCGGGAGCGGCTGGTTGAGGATGAGTGGATACCGTATGTGTTCCTGGCTTCCGTGTTCGGCCTGTATGCGGTCTATGAGTGGCTGCGGTGGTATTTTCAGGTGCCACCACTGCCGAAGCTCGTGTCCATCATCGCCCTGGTCGCGGTGGGCTGTTGCGTCTACAAGTATTTCGGCGTCCGACGACGGGTCAAGGCGTACCGCCTGGGGGAGGAGGGGGAAAAGGAAGTCGGCCACTTCCTGGAAGGACTCCGGGCGAAGAATTGCCAGGTCTTCCACGACATTGTCGGGGACGGATTCAATATCGACCATCTGATTCTCTCGCCGCGTGGCATCTTTCTGGTCGAGACCAAAACGTACAGCAAGTCCAGCCGGGGGGGCGGCGATGTGGAGTTTGACGGCGAGCGATTGCGGGTAAACGGCCACGTCCCCAAGCGCGACCCCATCAAGCAAGTGCGGGCGCTGAGTCACTGGTTGCGGGATCTCCTGTTGGAGAGCACGGGCAGGCGGTTTCCCATTCAGTGTGTGGTGGTCTTTCCTGGGTGGTATACCCACATGCGGACCGAGAACAAGAGCGATGTCTGGGTCCTCAATCCCAAGATGCTCCCCGCCTTCATTGAGCGCGGGTCGATTCTCTTCACACCGGAAGATATCGCCCTCGTGTCATCGCGGATCACAGCCCATATGCAGACCGTGGTGTAAGGGGTCACGTTCGTATCCGCATGGACAGGCCCCGCTTGACATGCCACCCCGCCAGCAGTACGCTCCCGTCTGACCGTTCCCCATCCCCACCAAAGGCGGTCTGATCCAGCCAGCATTCTCTGTGCTCAATGGGCCAGCCCTCTGGCTCTTGCACCATGTGACCATTGTACGGCACGCACGCTTCCACTATGGAGGTGGCTGCGAGCGGATCAGGGTGGGAATGAAGTCGAGTTGCGGGTTCGACTGGCCGCATTCACCTTCGTCGGCATATCCCTCCCTCTCGCATTAGGCCATCCTTGACATTCGTGTTCGGGCAAGCGTAAGCTCCGCCCATTGCACCTCCCCGGTACGACCAATGCAGGAGGCTACATGGGGACGGCTTGCGATCATGTTCTACACAGGACTGCTTCAAGCGGTCTGGCTCATCTGCGGCCATCACAGCCCTGCCCCCCCTTTCCTGTCTCCCCAACACCCAGAATTCCCTTGGCCACACGGAAGTTAAGACGATCATGATCTATACCCCCGTATGCAACCGGGGCGGATTGTGGGATCTCGGAGCCCCGTGGATACTTCGTAACGCACTGTCCGGCGGGATAGGCTGAAACAGCCCATTTATTGTTCGGCCGCAGCAGGCCGTTGATGAGGTGAAGTGGATGCTCTTTCGGCCGGTGTGTGTGATCTGCGGAGGGACCTGCGCGACGATTGAGGTCGTCCCGCCGCACACGTTCCCGGCTGAGTGGGCGTCCTGGAAGGAGGAGCGGCAGCAGACCTTCACCAAGTACCGCGATGTCGAGTACCATTACCTGCTGTACCAGGGGCCTGGCGGGAGCAATGGCTGGGTCGGTGACCCGATCGACCGGGAACGGGCGGGGCGAATCGTCGCAGCGTTCGTCGCCCCGGATGCCGATGTGATCAGGGCCGCTGGTTTCGATGACGGGGCGGGTTTCTGCACCGGCTGCGGGGCATTCTATTGCTCCGGTCACTGGTCGCTCTCGGCGACTGGCTTTGGGACGTGTCCACGGGGTCACGGCAAGAGCCTCGACCCGCACTGGCATCCAGAGTTCGACGAGTAGCATCAGAGGCCGAACCTACCGTTCCTCCTGACGGGGCGGGCCGTGGCGGTGTCTCAGAGTTCAAGCTTTCTCAGACCCGCCCCGCAGGTGAACTGGATCGTTAGACCGCACAAAGTTACGCGTCACCAACATGAGAATCGAAGTTGACGATCTTTCCCGCGCCGAAGTCCATGCGCTGCTTGAAGAACACCTTCAAGACATGTATGCCATTTCGCCTCCAGAAAGTGTGCACGCGCTCAACCTAGACAAGCTGCGTACGCCGGATATAACCTTCTGGACAGTTTGGGAGGGTTCAACCCTTCTCGGTTGCGGCGCCCTCAAGGAACTGAACCCGACCCATGGCGAGATCAAGTCGATGAGGACGCCGGCAATATTCCGGCGGCGCGGCGCTGGGCGTGCCGTACTGGCACACATCATCCAAGTGGCTCGTTCCAGAGGCTACAGTCGCCTAAGCTTGGAGACTGGAGCTTCTGCCCCATTCCTTCCGGCACATCGGCTGTATGAGAGCTTTGGTTTCACGCAGTGCAGACCGTTCGCCGATTACACCGAAGATCCAAATAGCATCTTCATGACCAAACGGTTATGACATGGCTGTGTGCAACCGGAAAGATAGGTAACAGAACAAACCGGCAACATGAGTGACACTAGCCTATGTGCGGATGATGTGTATCTCGCATCGCTGATCCCTGCGGCCATGCTGCTCCTGGCGTTCAGCGGCCACCGGCACGGGAGCTTCCTCCTCCTGCGCCTGGTGGTCAGCATCGGCGCAGCCCTCCTGGCGCTGACCACCCACAAGCAGAAGACGATGGGCTGGATGTGGGTGATGATCGGCAGTCTCGTCTTGTTCAATCCGCTGGTGCCAATTCATCTGCGGCGGCATACCTGGCAGGTCATTGATCTGGTAGCTGCTGGCTTCGTGGCGGCGGCGTTCGCGTTGCGATCCAGGCAGAGCGGGAGCAAGACTAGTGTTTCGCATTGATGAGGAGGCGCAAATAGCGCCAGTCTCGCCGCTTGCTCTGTGATATGCTCCAGCAGCGGCCCAGTACGGAAGACGACTGTCTCTTCGAACCGGAGAAGCTTGCATGAAAGTGACGCTGATCGCGCGAGATCCCGCCGGATTCAAGCAGGTATGCTTTCTGCACAAGGAAACGAGGCAGTACTACCATGTGTCTGTTCTCACGGAAGGGCCGGAACCCTTTGGGTCCGAGTGGAGTCATGCTGTATTGCGGCTGGCACGTGAGGATTACCGGATCATCGAGGGTGAGCACTTCGACCTGGTCCGGCAGGCCACCCAGGCAGGGGTGGAGTATCTGGAGCGGAACCGCCAATGAGTTGAGCAGAAGCGCAAGGCAGAAGAGGCCGCAGGGAATGCTTGGGAAAAGCGGCATCCCTTCCCGCAGTATGACATCGACCGAGTGGTCGATGACTATATTCAGAAACGCACTACTGTCCCAATGTTGAACCGCCAAACTAACGGAACCCCTTGATGATGCTGCTGATAGTGCGTGTCAACCGATTTATCGATTTGGACCGGCGACCCGTTAGGGGCCATACTCTCGCCTTTGCGCGAGAGGAGGGTGCCCGTGAACGCCGGCCGGACGATCTTCGCTCAGTTGATGGACTTCGTCTCCCCCTACGAGTTCCGTGTCTGTGTGGACCGCTACGGAGGCCACTACAAGGTCCAGACCTTCTCCTGCTGGGACCAGTTCCTGTGTCTGGCCTTTGCCCAGCTCACGTACCGGGAGAGCCTGCGAGACATCCAAGCCTGCCTGCGCGTGGCTCAGCCCAAGCTCTACCACATGGGCTTCCGGAGTGTCGTGGCCCGCAACACCCTGGCCCATGCCAACGAGGTGCGGGACTGGCGGATCGCCGCCGACTTCGCCCAGGGGTTGATTGCGGAGGCACGGCCCCTCTATGCGACCGAACCCTTCGGCGTCGAACTCGCAGAGACGGTCTATGCCTTCGACGCCACGACGATCGATCTCTCCCTCGCCTTGTTCCCCTGGGCCACCTTTCGCAAACGCAAGGGGGCGGTGAAGCTCCACACCCTCTTGGACCTCCGGGGGAACATCCCCGCCGTGTGTTTCGTGACCCCCGCCAGGGTGCACGACGTGAACCTGCTCGATCGGCTGGCAATCGAGGCCGGGGCGTTCTATGTCTTCGACCGGGCCTACCTCGACTTCGCCCGGCTCTACCGGCTCCATCAAGACCACGGGTTCTTCGTCACCCGGGCCAAGCGGAACTTCCGGTTCCGCTACCTCGATTCGCGACCCATCGACCGCACCACCGGGGTCGCCTCCGACCAGACCATCCGCCTCTTCGGCTTCTACAGCAAGCAGAGCTACCCCGAGCGGCTGCGCCGCATCCGCTACTTCGACGCGGAACACCGCCGGTGGCTCGTGTTCCTCACCAACAACTTCAGCCTGCCCGCCCTGACCATTGCTCAGCTCTACAAGTGCCGGTGGCAGATCGAGCTGTTCTTCAAGTGGCTCAAGCAGCACCTGCGGATCAAGGCCTTCTACGGCACCTCCGAGAACGCCGTGAAGACCCAGCTCTGGATCGCGATCGCCGTGTACGTGCTCGTCGCGATCATCCGGAAGCGGCTCCGATTGGAGGCCAGCCTGTACACCATTCTCCAGATTCTGAGCGTCTCCTTGTTCGAGAAAATCCCGTTGGAACAAGCCCTTTCGCTCTCGCGGGCTACGGCGCTGGAGGCCGAGGTTGGTAACCAGTTGAATCTATTCGACTAACGTTGGGACAGCAGTGTCAGAAACGCGAGAGCGAGTAACCAAGGGCGCTGAAACGGACGCGGGCTCGCCGGGCGGCTCCCGACTGTCTTGGGAGGGCAGCGGAATGAAGAGACTGCCAGCCATCGGAGTCATCCTGATTTTGAGCGGCGCATGTCTCCCTCTTGCGCTCTTCCCGTTCGCTCACGGGTATAGCCCCGTGCTGGGCTTCTGGGGCAGCCTGGTCAACATGGAAATCCACCTGTGGGAAATACGACCCGCAGAGCCCTACGCGTTCGGCTGCGAAGCGCAAACCAGGCTAGACCGGATGTCCGATCCGGAAGCACCATCGCGCTGTGATCCCGTGTATTGCGTGCTCCCGTATCGCTACCTGTTCGCCGTCGGTGTTCTAGTGTTCTTCGGCGGACTCGGCGTGATACTTCTGGCAAGCATGAGTAGGGAGGGAAATAAGGTGACGAAACGGAGGCGGAGGAGCTTGCATTTCCTATCTATCTACCTCGGATGCGGCCAGTGCAGGCATTTGTTACAGTTGTCGGGTTCTTGCTGCTCGTCCTGTGCCTAATCAAGAGTCCATCCAGGCTCAGCACCCACGCGAGGCGGGCGACGACCTGTTCGTGCCAGCCTCTGATGCGATGCCTCCTCGCGCTGGCCAAACCCCTTTCCTGGAAAGGGTTGTTCGATGCGAAAGATAGTTCTCGTCGCTTCTCTTCTTTTCGCTCACCTTGCGCTCTTCGGCTGCACCACACCCATGCAAAAATATTGGTTGAATAATGCCTTCTACCAGTCAACCCAGTATTTTGAGAAGACGCAATCGCTCGAAACCGCTGATCTGGATGACTTATATTATTATTGTGGCTCGCTGTATGAAATCAAGAATTACGAGAAATTCAGTAAATGCCATGACAGCTTCTTCGCGAGAGCCATCCATACCGACACAATTGGACGCACCTCGCGAGATGCTTTACTGGCAGAACTCCATTCCTTCGAGGCACGGAACCTGATTGATCTGGGTACCGACGCTGATACCGTCAAGAAGGCGGTCGACTATGCCCTTACCCTGTTAAGCAAGGCCCCCCCGAATTTTCATAACGGGTACAAGATTCCCCAGATACATGTGTATGAAACGGCGGGCATTTATGCCGCGATCCGAGGCGATCGAGCAACCGCTGCCGAGTACATTCATCGAATCGACGCGGTGACATCGATGGCGGAATTCCAACTCCGGCCCATAAAGAACGCGGCGATCGCCGGGATCTATTTCATTATGAAAGATTACGCACATGCAAGAAAGGTCATCGAAGAGTATTCCGGCAGTCCTTTTTTTGCGTTTGCTCAAGGGCTAGAAGTCGTGATGGTCTTTCCCTTGTTGGTGCATTATGCGGACGTGGGGTCGGATACGAGTCTGAGCGCCTGGACAGAACGGGGCACGTGTTTAAGTGAATTCATGCTCGCCAAAATCTTTTTTGAGACGGGGAATCTTGATCAAGCCAAGACGGGATACGAAAAACTGCTGTCGGAGAAAGCCTGCGCAGATTTCGAACGTCTCCGGTGGGCATCCTTGGCTGATGTGGCTGCCATTTACCGACGAGAAGGGAGACGGACAGAAAGCATTGAGGCGTTAGAACGATCTGTGGAGCTCATTGAGAATCAACGAAAGAGTATCTTTTCTGAGGCGAGCAAGATCGGTTTTGTCGGGGATAAGCAAGCGGTCTACCATGACTTAATCCAAGGGTTGTATGCGGATCACCAAGTGGCGAAAGCCTTCGAGTATGTCGAGCGAGCCAAATCGAGAGCGCTGGTTGACCTCCTTGCTTCGAAGAAGGACTTTGCGTACCGAGGCGGAAATGAGCAGGAGGTGCGGTCTCTCCTTGCCACGAATGATTCGGCTGAAGCACAAATGGCGATCCCAGATGTCTCGACAGACAAACCAAAAGTCCGGAGCCTCCGAACCAGGGTAAAGGAGGAGCTGAAGCGGGAAGCCCCGGAATTAGCCTCGCTGGTGACAGGTACCGCCGAACCTATTGCTGAGCTGCTATCGCAGGTCCCGGCGGACGAGGCGCTGGTCGAATATTATTACAGCGGCGAGGACATGTATGCCTTCATCCTGTCTGACGGGACACTGCAGGCCACGAAACTGAATCCCGAGGGCCTGACGGAGGACATCCAGGCCTTCCGGGAGTTCGTGGAAAAGCCAGACTCGGCGGAGTTTCTGGATGTGGCGCAGCAGCTCTATAAGCGTCTCTTCGCCCCGATTGAAAATCTGCTGACCAAACGGTCTCTGATCATAGTCCCCCACGGGGCGTTGCACTACCTGCCGATGAATGCTCTCCATGATGGCAGGGGATATCTCATCGACCGATACCGTATCCGACTGATGCCGAGCGCCAGCGCCATGAAGTACCTGCGGAGAAGGGACGCGGAGAAGGTCGGAGGGATTCTCATTTTCGGCAATCCGGATCTTGGTGATCCCGAGTCTGATCTGCGGTATGCGCAGCGGGAGGCGATCGAGATTGGGCATGTCCGGCCAGGGTCGGAAGTTTTCCTGCGAAAGGAGGCGACGGAAGCGGCCCTTCGCAAGTATGGAGACCGCTACCGTTATCTACACTTCGCCACGCATGGCCAGTTCAATCCGGACGCCCCCTTGCAGTCAGCGCTCTTATTGGCTCCAGATTCCCAGTCCGACGGGATACTGTCAGTGGACAAAGTGTATTCATTGAACATCGACGCGGATCTTGTTACCTTAAGTGCCTGTGAAACAGGCTTGAGCAAGATTGCGAACGGCGATGACCTGGTCGGGCTGACTCGGGGATTCCTGTATGCCGGTTCCAGCTCCATCGTCGCCAGCCTCTGGAAGGTAGATGACCGCGCCACGGCGGAACTTATGGCCCGCTTTTACAGGGCACTGCTCGCGACTGATAAAATGGGAGCCTTGAGAGAAGCCCAGTTGGAAACCAAGAAGGTGTATCCGCATCCATATTACTGGGCATCGTTTCAGCTGACGGGAAGTGCGGAGTAAATCAAGCCTCGCTCGGCCGCCTCAATTTCATCCTGGACATTTATCGGGCGCTCGGGGTTCTCGCCAACCATCCACGCATCGATCCCGCCCGCATCGCGCTGATGAGGTTCTCGCGCGGCGGACAAGCTGCACTCTATGGTGGAGACCAATCAGCCGTTCACGTACACGGACGCTTGTGTCGAACGCGGCCCACATTTGGGTTACGATCCCGCTGCCACACAAGCCGCAAAAGTGGCGGTCGGGACCTTCCTGAAAAAAAGGACGCCAACGGCAAGCTCTTCCACGACGAGTTCATGAAGGTGATTCGGTCTCAGGGCGCGGGCTGGGTGGACTACATGTTCCCGAAACCTGGGGAGACCCAACCCTCCAAAAAGTGGAGCGACGTGAAGGCAGTGACGATAGGCGGAACGCCGGGCAACCTGATCGGCGCGGGGTTCTATCCGGAGTAGCCGCTCCACATCGGGCTCGCCCGCCGTCGGCGTGGCGAGCCCGATGTCGCCGGTTCATCTAGTCCTTCGCTTCGGTCAGGTTCTTACCGCCGTCATTGCAACGTCTGGGATCATTCAGATGCGATCCACGCGCACCTCCGGTGAACGATTTATATTCTCGCTATGCTCATGGGAATTTTGCTCAATTGACGGTCCGCTCCCCCGGCACCCAAATTGCGCAAACCGTCCTCAACCTCAGCGGTGGTTCCCAATTGCCGAGACGCACTATGGGCGGTTGGCTGCATTGAGTGTGAGGGTGGAACGTCTCGGGATATCCGCATGGGTGGGTTTTCGGGAACGAGTCGGCAATACACTGCTTGACACTGCTTGGCGCTTGACACCGAGACAAGCCGCGCGGTATAGGTTGGCCCCGTCTGTGGTCAGTACTGGCCGATAAAAGAACGACGTCCGAACCGACGAAAGGTGTCCACAACATTCTAGGCCCGGCCGTTCGAGGTCAGGTCGGCATCACGGGCTTTCACTCAACGTTTTTTCGGAGGAGGGGCACCATGACGAAGATGAAGATCGGATTCGTTATCGCGTCGCTGGTAGCCTGCTGCTTGGTGATCCTGGTTTCTCCCCCGGCCTGGTCGCAATCGAGCGCTCCCCCGGTCAAGATCGGCTGGCTTGCTGCTCTGACCGGGCCGAATTCCACGCCGGGCATCGGCCAGGACCGTGGGATTCGCTACGCGGCGGACCAGATCAACAAAGCCGGCGGCGTGATGGGACGAAAGATTGAGATCGTGAGCCGCGACACCCAGGGCGATCCGACCAAGGCCGTCAACGCGGCCCTCGAAGTCATCAACAACGACAAAGTCGAGTTCACGATCGGTCCCACCAACTCGGGTGAGTGCCTAGCGACCCAGCCGGTCATCGCGCGGTACAAGGTGCCGAGTTTCCCGATCGGCGTCGTGGATTCGCTGATCGACACGGTGAAGTTCCCGTACTCGTTCCGAGTGTCCAACAACAACACGCAGTGGCAGGAGTCCGTGCTCACTTACGCCTTGAAAGTCCTGAAAGCCAAGAAGATCGGGATCATCGGCGATACCACCGGCTATGGGACCATGTCGGTGAACCTCTCCGAGCAGTTGCTCAAAGCACAGGGCGCGAACATCACCTACAAGGGCCTGGTCGAGGCCAACCAGACCGACGTCATGGCGGATCTGCGCAAGGCCCAGAGTTCCGGGGCCGAGGTGATGATTGTCTGGACCGACTCCGCGGGCCTCAACTCCCGGCTCATGAACGCGCGCGCCGAGCTGGGCTGGAACGTGCCGTTCGCGGGACACCCGGTGCTTGGTGCGGGCGCCGTGAAGCCGCTGCTCGCCAAGCCCGAGAACTGGAAGAACGTGTACAATGTCGGGTATCGGCCGATGAGCTTCGACGACAACGGCAAGCTGCCCGAAAAATCGCAGAAATTCGTGGATACGGTCAGTAGTGCGGGCGTGCGCCTCGATGATACTATGCTGTGGTGGGTCGGGTTGGGCGTAGACACGGTTCAGCTCATCAAGGACAGCGTGGAGGCGGCCAAGTCCAGCAAGGCCGACGACGTGAAGCGCGTGCTGGAGGCCGGCAAGAGCTTTAAGGGGGTCTACTGCACGAGCTGCACGTATTCGCCGACCGACCATAACGGGTATCCGACGGATGATGTCGTGATGAACCGCGCCGATTCTTTCCGGGCGGGCGCCTATGCGATCGCCCCAGGGTATGGGAAGTAAGCTGCGGAGGGGCAAACGATGCTTGTCACGATCCTGGTGGCCGGGATAGCGATCGGGGCCATCTACGCTATGATCGGGTTGAGTTACAACATGATGTACTCGACCTCGAAGGTGGTGAGCTTCACCCCCGGCCAGCTCGGGATGATTGGCGCCGTGTTCGGGGCGTGGTTCATCGGGGTGCTCGGGGTACCCCTCTGGCTCGGTTTTCTGGGCGCCATGGGGGTCGCCGTGGTGTACGGCTTCTTTACGGAGCTGATCGCCGTCCGGCCCGTCTTGAAAAGCATCGAGCAGCACCTCTATGTGCTCACCACGCTAGCGGCCGCGCTCATGATCCAGCAGGCCGTGGCGATCTGGTGGGGAACGGACCCCCGTCCGTTCCCCACTCTCTTCGGATTGGGGACCGGGCTTTCCAGTGAAAAATACTGGCTGCCGGTCGTGGCCTGCTTCCTGACGTTCATCGGTCTGGAGCTGTTTTACCGCAAGACATTGTGGGGGGCCGCCTTCATTGCCGTTGCCGAAGATGCCGAAGCAGCCCGCGCCCTCGGGATTCCGGACGTGTGGATTCGGGTAGTGAGTTACTGTTTGGCGGGATTCATTGGGGCACTCGCCGGCTTCATGGGCGGGCAGCTCTTGCTCGCCTTCTTCGCCCTGGGGGCGACGCTCACATTCTACGGCTTTGTGCCGATCGCCATGGGCGGCCTGGGCAGCAGCCGCGGCGCGCTGATCGGCGGCTTTTTCCTCGGGATCCTGCAGCAGACGGCCAATTATTTCGTGGGTGGCGTGTTCGTGGGCGTCGTCACGTTCGTGGTCTTCATCACGCTGCTCTTGCTCGTGCCGCGCGGCCTGTTCGGCAGCGCGGTGGCGCGCCGGGTGTAATCATGCCGACTGGACTCGAGGCAATCACCTGCACGGACGTTCCGCCGGTGACCCGCCAACGATCCCGCGCCCTCTGGGGCACAGCGGCGGTGATTCTTCTCGCGGTGTTCCTCCCGGCGGGCGTGAACCAATACTGGATGCAGATCGGCACGCTGGCCTTTGTGTACTGGGTGCTGATCGCGGGGCTCGATCTGATCATCGGATATGCCGGGCAGCTCGCGATCGGGTTTGTGGGACTCCTGGCGATCGGCGCGTACACGGCCAGCATCCTTTGCGAAAAGGCGGGTTGGCCGGCCTTCGCCGCATTGGCTGCGGCCGGGGCCGCGGGCGCCTTCTTCGGATTCCTGGTGGGGCTGCCGTCCCTCCGCCTGAAGAGCTTCTACTTCGCCATGACGACCCTGGGGTTCGCGACGATTGTCACCCAGGTCGCCCTCGGCTGGGAGCGCCTGACCGGCGGGGGAATCGGATTGCCCGGTCCCATCTTTCCCGCACCCCTGGACACGCCGGTTGGTTTCTATTACCTCGCCCTGGGCATGGCATTGCTTGCCACGTATCTCCTTCGGAATGTCGCATTCAGCAATTTCGGGCGGGGGCTCGTCGCCGTGCGAGACGCCGAAGTGGCGGCGGAGGCGGTGGGGGTCCCGATCACGCGCCTCAAGCTCGTGACGTTCACATTGAGCGGAATCCTGGCCGGCATGGCGGGGGCGCTCTTCGCCGCGCGGCAGACTTACATCACGCCGGACGCCTTCACCTTCGATCTGTCGGTGCTCTTCTTCATCGCGGTGCTGATCGGGGGGCGGGGCCGGATCATCGGCCCGATGATCGGCACAGCCATCCTGACCCTCCTGCCCGAGATCGCGGCCCCGTTGGTGATGTGGTCGAACTTCCTGTACGCCCTTCTGCTCTTGCTGGTGGTGCTCCTCGTGCCGGGCGGGATCGCCGAATTTCTGGAGCGGTTCTTTGTCAAGGCGGCGAAAGGTGAAGGGATCGAGGCGCCCGCTCCGGAACGACTGAATGCCGTGCTGGGGCAGCATGCCTCGCCGAAGATCCTGACGCTCCAGGGCGTGGCGTTGCACTTCGGCGGGGTCCGGGCGCTGGACGGAGTGGACGTGACGGTACGGCCCGGGACCGTTCACGGTCTGATCGGCCCGAACGGCAGCGGCAAGACCACGCTCCTCAACGCAGCCTCCGGCTTTTATGCGGTCAACGGTGGGCGTATCGTCTTCGGCGAGGCCGACCTCGCGTCTCGGTCGTCGGCTGACCGCGCCGCGCTCGGGATCGCCCGCACCTTTCAGACCCCCAGGGTCGTGGGAAACCTGAGCGTGCTGGAGAATGCGATGCTGGGCGCGTATCGGCAATTCACGACGAGCTTCCCGGCAGTCGCACTGGGATCGCGGCGCGGCGTGAGCGAAGACCGCGTCATCCGCCAGCGCGCGACGGACGCGCTCGCGGCCGTCGGCTTGCGGCGGCTCGCTTATCTCAAAGCTGAGCAGTTGCAGCACACGGAGCAGCGCTTCCTCGAGATTGCGCGCTGCCTGGTCATGCAGCCGAGCATCCTCTTGCTGGACGAGCCCGCGGCGGGCCTCTCGCACGATGAAATTGAACATCTCCGGCTGCTGGTCGAGCAGATCCGCGGTCTGGGGGTTGCGATCCTCCTGGTGGAGCACCACGCGGATCTGGTGTTCCAGGTCAGCGATGAAGTGACGGTGCTGGACCTCGGACGGGTGCTGGCGCATGGGGCGCCGGCCGAGGTACGCGTCAACTCGGAGGTCATCGATGCCTACCTTGGCACCTGAGCGGGACGGGGCCCTGCTCGCGATCGTGGGGCTCTCGGCCGGCTACGGCGCGATTCGCGTGCTGCAGCACCTCGACGTATCGGTGCATGCGGGGCAAGTCGTGGCGCTGGTGGGGCCGAACGGGGCGGGGAAGAGCACCCTGCTGAAGGCCCTGTCCGGCATGATTCCCAAGACCGGCGGAACGGTGACCTTTGGGGGCCAAGACATCACGCGGCTCACCACACAGGCCTGTGGACGGCTCGGGTTGGTGCACGTAATCGAAGGGCACCGGGTGTTGCCGTCGCTCACGGTGGAGGAGAATCTGCTGCTGGCTGTACTGGATCAGCCGGCTTCCGTTCGCCGTTCGCGGGCAGAGGAGGCCTACCAGGTGTTTCCGGAAATCGGGGAGAAGCGTGCGCTTCGTGCCGGCACGCTCTCGGGCGGCCAGCAGCAGATGCTGGTCATCGCCCAAGGCATCGTCCGACAGCCTCGGCTCCTGCTGCTGGATGAGCCGTCCGCCGGTCTGGCCCCCGTCCTGATCGCGCGTGTGCTCGAAGTGGTCGCGGCGTTGCGCACTAAAGGCACGGCGGTGCTGCTCGTCGAACAGGCGGTGGAGAAAGCCCTACACATCGCCGACCGCGTGTATGTGCTCGTCCATGGCCGCATCGTTCTTGCCACCGACGTGCAGTCGGCTCGGGCACCCGGAGTGCTCGAGCGGGCCTATCTGGGCGCGGCCCAGCCCTCCTAGGTTCGCCTCACGATAGATGTCCCCTTGTGACCTTTCATGGGGCATAACCACGCTCTGCGGATCGAGTAGCATCGCCGCAGGCTTCCTGCCCTCGGCGGTTCTGGGCTGTGCGATCCGTTACTTCCCCGACGCCTCGCCCGGGCGCTCTGGCCCTACGGGATCCATCACTGCGGCGAGGACATGCACAAGGTCCGCGAACAGTACGCCCGGGTGGAAGGGACGGTACTCTTCGACGTTGGGTGGGAATCGGACGTGGCTGCCTGCCGGGCGGCCCTGTCCGAGGCGGTCTTCAGCCTCCGTCTGTCGCCTGTTCGGGTGGCCCGCCTCACGCCGGCCGAGGTGACGGCGGACGTGGAGGCGGTTTTACGCGCCGCCGGTCCGCTGGACCGGGCCGCCCTCTGCTGTATCAATCTAGTGTCCCGTCCCAGAGGTTCGATGGACAATTCCGGCCGCTCCGGCCCGCCCCTCTCCCGCCTAGGGCCTCGTCGAGAACCGGCCAGCCTTGCTCCGGCGCCGCCACCCCTCCGGGGCGCGTCGCGCCGTGGGCGAAGGCGAGGTGCTGGTGGCGAGGCCCTTCAGACCACGGCGTCCCGAAGCCGGCTGGCCCGCAGGCCCGGCGGGCTCGGGACGGTCCGGAGCGGCCTCAATTCTGTGGTGAACTTCGGGGACAGGACACTAGACGGCCAGACACCGGACGACTGCGTGCGTGCGATCTTCGAAACGGCCGGCCGGTATCGGCGCTACGGCGCCTAGCGCCACGAGTCGGCCGGTCGGGGCGGCCTTCTCAGACCAGCAGCGGCCGCAGATCCGCGCGCCGGCCTTGAGGAGGCCGCCAGCGGTGCCCCCGTTATTGCCCTTGACACTCACGGTCGGTGTGCGGGACACTCCACGCGCCTGCAGGAGTACGGAACGTTGAACGTTGAACCTGGAACGTGGAAACGGTGTGAGCGGTGGGGGAGCCGGCCCGTGCAGGATCCTGCCGAGGTTCCGGCGGGCCCGACATCTGGATCGTCGCACGGCTCCCAAAAGCAACTCCCTATCACCAACAGGAGGACCAAGACATGCGGACACCGAAGCGGATGTTGTCCACGACTCTCTTGTGTTTCCTGGTGACGGCGGCAGTCGGCGGTGGCTTGGCGATTGCCGGTGAGCAGATCCGGATCGGCTTTACGCCTCCTATCACCGGCGGCTCGGCGGCGGAGGGAGCGCTCCAGATCAAGGCCCTCAAGCTGGCCCTGAAGGACATCAACGAATCGGGTGGCGTAAACGGAAAGCAGATCAACCTGATCTATGTGGACAACCAGTCCACGAATCCCGGCGCCCTGGCCGCCCTGCAGCGGGCCGTCGAGCAGGAAAAAGTGCTGGCCCTGGTCGGCGTCGTGAAGAGCACCCAGATCCTGGCCATGTCCGATGCCATCAAGAACTATGCGATTCCCGTCATGATCGGCGGGACCAACGCTACCCTCACTCGGCAGGGGAACCCTTGGCTCTTCCGCGTACGACCGGACGATTCCGTCGCTGCGGCCGCCATGGTCAAGTATGTCAAGGAGGACACCACGCTGACCAAGATCGGCATCCTCCACGATGCCGACGCCTTCGGGACCGGCGGGGCGGACTTGGTGGAGAAGGGGGCCAAGGAGTTGGGCCTAACGGTGGTGCGGCGCGACAAGTACACCACCGGGACCCGGGATTACACAGCGCAGCTCTTGGCCCTCAAGGGCGCGGGCGCGGAAATCATGATCCTCTACGGGACGAACCCGGAGGATGTGGCGGTTATCATGCGGCAGTATCGCCAGCTCGGCTCGCCATTCAAGTACCTCGGCTCGCCCTCCAGCGGCAATAAGGACGCCCTGAATCTCGCCAAGGAGCTGGCCGTCGGGCTCCTGGCGGTGAATGATTTCACGCCGGGCACCCCGGAGATCACGAAGTTCGCCGACGCCTACAAGAAGGAGTTCGGCGAAGTGTATGATGCGGCCAACGCCTGGTCCCACGATGGCCTGAACATCCTGGTGAACGCCATCCGGAAAGGCGGCGAGGACCGCGCCAAGATCCGCGAGGCCATCCTCGCGACCCAGGGCTACAAGGGCGTCCTGGGCACGTTCAACTTCACCCCGAACGGCGACGGCCTGAGCGCGGTGAGCATCTGCGAGATTCAGCCGGGCAATCAGTTCAAGCTGGTGAAGGTCGTCAACGTCGCCGCAAAGTAGCGGTGCGAGGACCCGCCCCCGCGGCGGAGGAGATGGGTCCCTTCTGCTTGCGGGTCGCACGAAGAGAATGCGGCCACCCACCGTCTGCGCTCGGCCCCGACAGTGCTGTTGGGGCCGAGCGTGTCGTGGGATTATTGAGCTTGAAATTCGGCGAGCGGGAAGCTATGAGGGGAGTTTGATTAACAACGTGGTTTCCCATTGAGGGAGAAAGGGTATGAACATGAACAAATGGGTTCTATCGCTTACGGTCGGGTCTTTTATTTTTTGGGGACTATGTTTCGTTCAACCAAGTTATGCGCAACATTCGAATCGTGCCTGTCAACACGATGTGCGCGCGCATATAGAAAAGGCCCGTAGAATTGTGCAGCATGGTATTGAGTCGCGACAGATTAATCATAAGGAAGCCGAGGGCATCCGTCGTAATATACAACTGGTGGAAAGAGATTATCAGCGGGCAGTATCAGACGGAAGACTCTCCGAGAGGGAGTGTGAGCGGTTGAACAACGAAGTCGCGAGACTTTATCAACATATCAAATATGATCTGAAGAACTAAAGCAGGGTGCACGTACGGATCTGTGCGAGGAGGATGCCGGGTGACCGGTATCCCTGCCGCGGCTCAGAGGGGTCCAGCCGACATAAGTGTAATGATCGAGCATAGGCCTCGGGTTCACGCCGCAAGCCTACTCTCCAGCGGTTAGGGCGTCGCCGCGAGGTCGTTCACGTAGTTGCCGAATCGCTTAATGTGGCCGGTCAGAGGGCATGCTCGGTACCACTAGAGGTTGAGTCTTCCGGCGTGGCCCGATTTTACAATAAAGGCTCCAACACGATCATCAAAGCCACAAGTCCCTTCGGATACGTCCTGGCCAGTCCCGGTACGGTCTTCGATTACTACGTCGGCGAAAATTCCATCGAAAATGTAAACAACACGACCATCATCAACAACTACCGTGCAGCGCCGGTGGTCAATAACACGGTGATCAACAATTATACGACGAACAATCGGCGGTACAACTATACGAACGTGGCGGTGACCGAAAAGCCCCACAATACTGCGATCACTCGAATTCAGCAGAATGAGAAAATCATTAGTGGGGGAAAGAAAGAAAGTGCCGCCGTCCTTCAGCAACAAGTCAAAAAGATCCCCGAGGGGAAAATCAATCAACAGGTTAAGGTTGACCCGCCAAAGGCCACGAGCAACATCGTGCCCGCCAATCAGGTGAACCAGCCGAAATCTGGAATCACGCTTCAGCAAAAGGAGATCAAGGGTACTGGTCCTACGAAGGGAGCAGCGCAAGCTCCACCGACGCAGCCCGGTCCCGTGGCACCACCGACCAAACCTGCGCAACAACCAGCTCAAGCGGCGCCGGCGAAACCGGCCCCTCAGCCACAGCAAGCGGCGCCGGCAAAAGCAGCGCCACAGAAAGCGACACCAGGGAAAACAGATCAAGAGGAGAAGAAACAACAGTAGAAGTCACGACGATTCGCCGATCGGGTTCAAGGCCTGGGTGGGGGCGACCTTGGCGTCGAGGCTCGCCTCCCCAGGCCTCGTCCCCTGCCCGCGCAGTCCAATTATGGAGCGGCTCCTTGTTGTGTGGGGTGTACGGATCTCTCGCAAGAACCACTGCATCAGACGGGAGCCGCTTCGTCGATTTTCAACTTTGCTCGTTCTAGAAAAAGGAGATGGTGAACCATGGCCGAACTGGAGTTACCCAATCCGAAAGAACTCCACGAACTCAAGGAGAACGCCTTCACCAGGAGAGTCGCTCTGGTTACCGCTATGTTTGCGGTGGTCTTGGCCATTGCCTCACTGGGAGGCAGCAATAGCATGAAGGAAATGCTGCTGGCGCAGCAGCAGTCTTCTGACCAATGGGCCTTTTACCAGGCCAAGGTGATCCGGGAGCACATCTACCGCAATCAGAAGATGCGCCTGGAGCTTGACATGCTTACTATGGGCGATTCCCTGAAACCGAAAGCCAGGCAACAGATGGAAGAAATGCTGAATAAGCTTTCTACTGAAGAGGAACGGTATCGCGACGAAAAAAAGGACATCGAGAAGGAAGCCAAGAAGCTCGAGCACGAACGCGATGTGAACCGGGCCAAGGACCCCTATTTCGACTATGCGGAAGTATTGCTCCAGATATCCCTCGTCATGGCCTCCATCTCCATCCTCGCCACATCACCGAAAATCTTCTACTTCGCGTTGGGTACTGCGATTCTTGGCACGCTACTCTGTATCAACGGTTTTCTGCTATTAGTGAGGATTCCCTTTTTCTGACGGGCGGCAAGCCGTTGTCAAAGAATAACTTGATCGGAGAAATTCCGGAACGGCATAAGGAGCCGTAACGAAATCACAACAGATGGTCATGTTATTTCGTAACGGCTCCTAACGACAAACGATGGGATCCCGCCGCTGGCGGGGTGGTCGCCTACGCCACTCGGAAGGTGAGATCATCGGTCGGAACTTCAGGGGACCCCTTCAGTGGACAGCCTCCCTTTGTTCAAGCGCCTTGCATGTGGGGCATCTGTCTGATATAGGTCAGCTTGCGGATTTGCGGAGGCTCTGGCCCGTCCATTCCGCATTCGGGTACCCTCTGGGTGTTCCGCATTCCGCACCGGCAAGCCTTTCGTCACCGTATTTTTTCGAGCAGGCAATATGCATATTTCTCCGGTGGAAACCCATCAGAAGCTCATGGGGATGCTTCTGTTTGAACCACAGAAGGCGGGGCGCTATCTGTCCGAACATACTGTGCGGTCCCTAATAATGTCCACACTCCCACCAGGACCGCACAGTCCGGGGGAGAGCCCGACGAGGGGCGGCGGCCCGCCCCTCTCGGTAGGGGCCCGGGGGGAGGGCCGAGCCCTTGCGTTTCCTCCTGTGCAAGGGCGAGGGCCTTCCCCACGAACGGAGCAGCGCGGACGATCGTGTAGCGATGTTTCCGCACTGCGTAGTAAAGCCGGGACGGCGCGGTCCGGGCTTGTTCCCGATTGGCCCCGTATTGTCGAAATGGCGAAACAAGAGGAGGTTTCCGCGGTTCTGTTCCATAACATCACCAAACATTGCCTGCAAGATCTTGTTCCGCAGAGATGCTATGGGGACTTGTCAAACCAGTACTATGCCAACTTAAAACGCAACCTGTTGGTCATCGGCGCATTGCGGCAAGTGCTGGCAACGTTTAAGCGGACCGGCATTCACTGCATCATCCTTAAAGGCATCGCTCTCGCGGAGCGCGTTTATCCGAATATTGCCATGCGGGGGATGTCGGACGTCGATATCCTGGTCAGGAAAGCGGATCTCTTCAACGTCGATGAACAACTGTCTTCCTTGGGATACACCTCACGAGACAGTTCCGCGGCAAAGGCGATCCATAACCCTGCCGGTTATCTCGCCAGCCTGGAATACCGCAGAAATGAACTGACCCCCTTAAACCTTCACGTTCACTGGCATCCAGTTAATACGTCGGTTCCCGCCGCCATCTTCGCCGAATGTATCGATACGAACCGGCTCTCGGAAAGCGCCACCGCGACCGTCGTGGCCGACAGTCAGGCCTGGATTCTGAGCCCGGAGCATCTGATCATCTACCTTTGCGAACACGCCCTGAGGATCGGCCATTCCTTTGACCGCCTGATTCTCGTCTGCGATATCTTTTACGCCATAACGGCCTTTGAAGATACCCTCGACTGGGATCTTATTGTTGAGGAGAGCCGTCGCTTCAATCTCTCCCGGTTCGTTTATCATGGGCTGTCCATCGTAAAATATCACACATCGTTGAATATCCCAGAAGCGTGCATGGCAAAACTGCGGCCGCCCGATATCTCCTGGGGGGAAAGGTATTTTCTGAAACTTCAATTCAACAACCGGCGAATCAGGGGGAGCAGTTACTTCATTTATTTGGCCATGCACAGGGGGTTTTTCGCCAAAATCGGATTCATCGCCCGGACTTTCTTCCCGCCGGCCCGGATCCTCCAGCAGCAACAGTATCGGAAAGACGTTGAATTCTCAAAATCACTGTATCTCTTGCACGTCAGGGAGATCGTTTCACATATACTGGGATTATTGGCGAGTGGGCGCAAGAAAGCGCCTGAAAATTCCTGACGCCGTCAATCTTAAGGACTGCTGTGCAAACACAAGAAGCCACTTTTTTCGAGGAATGGCTGGCCGCAGGCCAGCCGCCGGAGCAGCTCTCGATCAGCGCCGTATGCAACGCGCGCTGCCTATTCTGCTCGAACAGGATGAATCCGTTTCCGATCAGGCAAAACGTGTTTCGGGAAGTTGAAGACGTCAAGCTGCAGCTTTCGTTGGGTTCCGCCAACTATGAAGGCAGCATTTACATGAGCGATTCCCTGCCGGGGCGAATTTCGGAGGGGGAGGCTTTTCTGCATCCTCGGTTTTTTGAAATTCTTACCCTCGTCCGGGAAAAATTCCTGACCAACCGCCTGCACTTTACGACCAACGCTTCTCTGCTCGATGAGCTTCTTGTGCGGAAACTGGAACCCTTCCGTCCTGTTGAGCTCAATATTTCCCTGCATTCCACGCAGCCTAAGCTGTGGGCGCGGATCTTCCAATCCACGGAACGACGAGCCCGGATTGCCTTGAAATCTTTTGCTCTTCTGAAGAAGCACCACATTGAGTTTACCGGAACCATCGTCCCTTTGCCCCGAATTTGTGGGTGGAACGATCTCGAAGACACCTTTGCTTTCTTGGTGGCAGCGGGAGCCAAATCCATCATTCTGTGGTGGCCTGGGTTTTCGGAAAGAACGCCTGCCGGGTTAAAAAGGGAAATCGAGTGCCCCTGGGATGAACTTGAGGATTTTGTGAAGCGCATGCAGGAAAGGTTTCCAGGATTTCCGGTCATGCCACAGCCGAACCTGCTGGAGCCCCGGAGGTTGCCTATCAAGCGGATCATGAATCTTACGCTTCAGGGAAATCTGAAGACCTTCGGGGGGGCTTTTCAGCAAGTGCTCTGGCTCGTTTCGGAGGCAGCCTATCCGGAAATATGCAAACTGGTGGCGCAATTTGCGCCGGATGTTCCCAATCAACACCATGTCTTCCCGGTAAGAAACAGATCCTATGGCGGAAACATCCAGGTCAGCGGGCTGCTGATGGTCTCAGACTTTCTGGCTGCGGGAACGGAGGCGCTGCGGACGTGGCCAGCCGTCGATCTCGTGCTTGTTCCCAAAATGGCTTTTGACGCCTTCTTTCGCGATCTGCAGAAGACGCCGGCCTACAAAATTCCGGAAACCCTGGGAAGGACCACATGGCTGGTTTTTGAAAGGGGCTCTTTCCTTTTTCTCAAGGGCCGCGGGTTTGTCAAGTCGGAAGATGATCCCCAAAAGACCTTTGAGAAGATGCTCAAGCTGATTGACGAATCGATACAGGCGGAGAAGTTTGAGGCCCTTTCAGCGTTGGTTGTCGCCTTTCCGATTCCCACCTCGGAGGGGCTTCTGAAAGAAAGGGAATTTCGGGACTTTTTGAAGCGGATCAAGAAGCGCCTTTCTCCGGCCGCTGCGCTCGAGAAGCGCCTGTTTGAAAGACTCGACGACCATCGCGTTGCTTGCATGGAAGAGTGGCCGACCGCGGATCCATCCACCGCTTTTTCCCGCTGGTTCTTTTTCAGAAAAATGGGGAATGATTGGAAGCTGGAAATGATCTTCTTTTCAGACAATTCGGTTGACACCGGCTCAAAATGATTTATCGTGAAAGGCATAAAGTATCCTTATGAAATGGATGCCATAAACGCAATGGGGGGAGAAACATGAAAGACAACAAGAAAAAATGGATTCCGCCCCAATTGATCGTCCTGGGCAGGGGAACGCCGGAGGAAAATGTCCTGCGCGGCTGCAAGACATCGACGCTTACCGGTACAGCAGCTACGAAAACAAGCTGCAAGAAGAAAATAGGCGCAACTTGCGCCTCAACCCAGTGCAGCACCATTTCCAAGACGTCCTAGGGCGCTTTCTCCTATCCCTGGCCGGGATAGCGGCTGCGGCCCCGCCCGGTCAACCGACAGCTCATTGGTTCTACCCGGAAGGGGATATTCATCATCTCCTTGGAACAAAGAGAGCTTTGTGCGGCAGGCTATCCCCTGTCCGGAAGAGGGTTCTTTTCAGGTTATCATTCTTGGATAGACAAACGAACATCATCAGAAGCGAGAGACACCCCCCACGCCTGCCCCTCGAAGGCAACATCGATCTGACCTACCGCTGCAACTGCAACTGCCGCCATTGCTGGCTGCGAATGCCGGCAAACGACCCCGTTGAGAAAGGGGAGCTTTCCTTCGACGAAATCAGCAGAATTGTGGGTGAGGCCCGGGCGCTGGGGTGCCGCAGGTGGTCGATTTCCGGTGGCGAACCCATGCTGCGTCCGGATTTTGTCGAGATTTTCGACATGATCACGCGCCGTTCGCTTCCCTATTCCCTGAACACCAACGGCACGCTGATCACGCCGGCCATCGCGGGCCTGCTGAAGAGAAAAGGCGCGAAAATGGTCGCCCTCTACGGCGCCACCGCAGAAATCCACGATCGCATCACCCGCACCCCCGGATCCTTCGCGGCAACCATGCAGGGATTTGCCTACCTCCGGGAAGCAAAAACCGGTTTCATCGTCCAGCTCATCCCCATGCGCGACAATTATCATGAATTCGACGCCATGACACGGCTGGCCCGCTCCTTGAGCCCGGTGTACCGCGTGGGCGCACCATGGCTATATCTTTCCGCCTGCCGGAGCGCCGTTCGCAACCGTGAAATCTCGCGGCAAAGGCTGGACCCGGCAGACGCGATCCAGCTTGACCCGCCCGATGCCACGGATGACGATGAACCGATGACCCCGATCAAAAGGGACGATAAGCCACCGGCCCGCCTTCAGCCCGGCGCAGACTAGCCGCCTTTTTGCGGCCTGCATCGACGGATGCCGGGATTTTCACATCGATCCTTACGGCGGCATGACCTTTTGCTGCTTCGTCAAAGACCCGGCGCTGCGCTATGATCTGCGGAACGGCAGTTTCCGGGAGGCATGGGATGAGTTCATCCCTTCGCTTGCCGATAAGGTACAAGGCGGTCCGGAGTATAAGGAAGAGTGCGGCCGCTGCGACAGGCGCGCGGATTGCCGATGGTGCCCCGCCTATGGCTATCTCGAACACGGGCGATATTCGGCGAAGGTGTCGTACCTCTGCGACCTTGCGGATGAAGCACGGTCTTACAGGGAAAACTGGCAGCAGCATCACCGCCGGTATTTCCGGATTGCGGGCATCACGATCCGCGTGGATTCCGATCTCCCGTTCACGGAAAAGACCTTTGATCCAAAATTCAAGAAATTCGAAGCGGCCGGTCCGTCGGAAGAAATGATTTCGCTGCGCCATCATTTTTCTCTGACGGAATTGAATATTGACGATCCAGGCGAAGAGGTGTACCGCCGGGCGCCCTGGGCGATCTACCGCAAGGACCGATCCTGGATCTATCTGGGCATCGGGCCCGGGCGGCGCGATAGAACCATTTACAGTGCGGCCGTATTTAACGAGGGACATACGCGGGGGCGGATCTACAACCACAGCGAAGCCCTGTTTCGTCAAGGGAACCTGCACTCACTGACGTTGTTTCCTTCTGATCAGATCCTGCTGGCGCGGACGCTTGCCGACCGCCAGGCCTGCTTCATCCATGCCGCGGGGATGGACATCGGCGGGAAGGGACTCCTGCTCGTGGGGCACTCCGGGGCCGGTAAAACCACGGCGGCGAGGATGCTGCGGAAACAGGGGGAGGTGCTCTGCGACGACCGCATCATCGTGCGCCGCTGGCCGGAAGGACTACGCATCCACGGGACCTGGGGCCATGGCGACCTGGCGGACGTTTCCGCCGGCTCCGCCCCGCTTTCCGCCATCCTCTTCCTTGAAAAAGCGGATGCAACCCGCCTCGTCCCGGTGACAAAGGGCATTGCGACAGCGCGGCTTCTTGCCCAGCATGTGGTGAAGTCTCTGGTAACGGCCGACTGGTGGGAAAAGATCCTGGCCCTGATAGACAATATGGCTCAGGAAGTTCCAGCATACCGGCTTGAGTTCGACAAGAGCGGCCGCATGGTTGACGCCATCGTGAAGATCCTTTGAACTTTGCACCCTGATCGGATTCATGCATGGCAGAGCGCACGTATATCCTCAAGAACAATATGAGCCATGATCCCCTCTGGAAAGGGGAGGGGCCTCCCGCGGCTCACCTTGACATCGAACTGACGGAACGCTGCAACAATGCCTGCATCCACTGCTGCATCAACAAACCAGCCGGGGACAAGCGGAGCCTGGCCCGCGAACTCGGGACGTCTGCATGGGAGGACATTCTCCGCCAGGCCGCCGAGCTGGGGGTGATGACGGTCCGTTTCACCGGGGGCGAGCCACTGCTGCGGGATGATTTTTCCGGACTTTACCTTTTTGCGCGCCGCCTCGGGCTGAAGGTGATGCTTTTCACCAACGCCCGGCTCATCACACCACAAATCGCCGCACTCCTGGCCGATATCCCCCCTCTCGAAGATATCGAGATTTCCGTTTACGGCATGAGCAGGGAATCCTATGAAGCCGTAACGGGCGTTGACGGTTCTTACGCCGAGTTCCGCAATGGCGTGCAATGTCTGCTCGACAGAAGGGTACCTTTCGTGGTGAAAGGAGCCCTGTTGCCGCCCAATAAAAATGAAGTGGCGGAATTAGCTGCCTGGGCGGCCACCAACACTCGGATGGATCTCCCTCCCACGTATGCCATGTTCTTTGACCTGCGGGAGCGACGGGATTCCGCCGCCAAAAACAGCAGGATCAGACGCCTGCGCGTTTCTCCCGAAGAAGGTCTGGGCATCCTGACGCGGCATCCGGACAGTTACCGGAAGGAAATGTCTGAATTCTTCGAGAATTTTTTGTCGCCTCCGGGTGACCGGCTGTTTACCTGTGGAATCGGACCGGGATGCGTGGATGCCTACGGTGTTTTCCAGCCCTGTTTATCGCTCCGACACCCCGATTTGACTTTTGATTTGAAAAAGGGCACTCTGAAAGAAGCTGTCGCGTCCGGATTTCCCCGCCTGAAAGAAATGAAGGCCACGAACCCGCTTTATCTCGAACGATGCGCCCGCTGTTTTCTGAGGGGCTTCTGTGAGCAATGCCCGGCCAAGTCATGGTCCGAGCACGGCACGCTGGACACGCCGGTCGAATACTGCTGCCGGGTGGCCCATGCACAGGCCCGCTTTCTGGGACTCGTCATGGAGAAAGAACAGGCATGGGAAGTCCGCGATAGCGCAGAAAGAATACAGAACCTCAGAAGGAGAGTGGCGGTATCATGAAGAAGATACGGATGGACATGATCTTTTCCCACTCCAGTGATGTGGTGTCGAGAGAAATTGACGGCGCCTTGATTATCGTCCCCCTCACATCCGGCGTTGGCGATATGGAAGACGACCTCTTTTCCATGAATGAGACCGGCACGGAAATCTGGAACATGCTGGACGGCGAGAAAACCGTGCAGGAGGTTGTCGAAGCCCTGGCTCAACAATACCGGGCCGAACCGGCTGAAATCGAACAGGATGTCGCCGGCATCGTCACGGAATTGCTGAAGAGGAGAATGCTTGTCGAAGCGACCGCCGCGTGAATATCAGCGTCCTGCCATGCAGAAAAGCGGCCTCTCCCTTTCCGGAAAGGCCCTGATCGAGCTGATGCAGGCCGTGCATGAGAAGGGACTGCCCTTCCGATTCAACGCCGGCGGACACAGCATGGCGCCCTTCATCAGAGACGGCGACGTGATCTGCGTATCTCCCCTTGCTTCCCGTGCGCCGGGTCTGGGAGACGTAGCGGCTTTTATCCATCCGGAGACAAAGCTGCTCTGCCTGCACCGGGTGCTGTCCGTCCATGGAGACCGCTTCCTCATCCAGGGCGATAACATGCCGGAAGAACCGGACGGGATGATCCCGCGGGAGGCGATTGTCGGGCGGGTCACACGCGTTGAGCGCGCCGGCAGAAGGGTCAGGCTGGGCCTCGGTCCGGAACGTTTTCTACTTGCCCTTCTGAGCCGCTTCGGACTGCTGGCCGCGATCAGGCGATATGCCGGGCCGCTGTACGCCTGTTTCAGCAGGAGTCACGCATCTTGCGGAAAGCGTTAGTCTCCTTCTCGCGCCTGCCCGATTTTGCGCTCTGGGACAAACTCGAGGGCAGGCGGATTCCGCTGTCCTTCGATCTCGAGGTGACCGCCCGCTGCAACAACAACTGCCGTCATTGCTACATCAACCTCCCGCCGGACGATCAAGCGGCTCTGCATGATGAACTGACGCTGGATGAAATCAGCCAACTCGCGGACCAGGCCGTTTCTCTCGGTACCCTCTGGTGTCTGATCACCGGCGGCGAGCCCCTGCTCCGGGAGGATTTTCTTGACCTTTACCGGATGCTGAAAAAGAAGGGTCTGCTGGTTTCGGTTTTTACCAATGCCTGCCTGGTCACGGACGAGCACATAACACTGTTCAGGAGCTATCCCCCGCGAGATGTCGAGGTCACCGTTTATGGCGCCACGGGCGAGACGTATGAACGGGTGACCCGTAGTCCCGGATCCTATGCGGCGTTCCGCCGCGGTCTGAGTCTGCTGCTCGAGGGGGGCGTCAAGGTGGATCTGAAGACCATGGCGCTGCGTTCCAATATGCATGAATTGCAGGTTATCGCTCGTTTCTGCCGCGAAAGAACGAAAGACATCTTCCGCTTTGATCCCATGCTGCACCTACGGTTTGACGGAAACGAGCGAAGAAACGGTGAGATACGCGCAGAAAGATTGTCCGCCGAGGAAATCATCGGGATTGAACAGGCAGATCCGGAACGGTCGGCGGCCTTGGAAAAGAGATGCGGCATGCTGGAAACAGCCATCCGCGAAGAAGGACAGGATCAGCGTCTTTTTCAGTGCCATGCGGGAGAAGAGAGCTTTGCCGTGAGCTACAACGGCCTGTTCCGTCTCTGCCCGTCTCTCTGGCAGCGCGACTGCCTCTATGATCTGCGCCAGGGGACACTGGCCGAAGCCTGGTTCGATTTCACCCCGAGGATACGCGCAATACACTTCGGACAACGCTGATTTTCTCGAAACATGCCGCCTGTGTCCCCTCATGAATCTGTGCCAATGGTGCCCCGCCCATGCCCATCTGGAATGCGGCCACATGGATGAACGGTGTGGGTACTTCTGCCGCGTGGCGCACGCACGGGCGGAAGCGTTTGGGAAGCGGGGAAGAACGACATCCAGATCCAGAGAAAGATGAAGAGCTGGTTTTGGCACCGTCCGGTTGCCTCGCTGCCCGAGGGACCCACCCGGCCTCGTCCCGAGCTTGCGCACTTTCGCACGCAGGATGCCCTGTCCTGAGGCTTAGGTCACGCCTTCAGCCTGTTCACGCGACACCAACGGATGCTTCAGTTTCAAGGGTTGGTAAAGACGGCCCTCATGTGGTACAAGTGTCCGTCAAGGAGGTTCCTTTTGCCCATTCCGATCATCGCTATCGTGGGCCGACCGAACGTCGGCAAGTCTACGCTCTTCAACCGCCTGCTGGGTGGGCGCCGGGCCATCGTGGACGATATGCCCGGCGTTACCCGCGACCGGCTGTACGGAGAGGGGGACTGGCGCGGGCGCAGGTTCGTCCTGGTGGACACCGGGGGGTTCGAGCCGGAAGGCACCGGGATCATGGCCCAGGTGCGCGCCCAGGCGAAGCAGGCTATCGCCGAGGCCGACGTCATCCTATTCCTGGTGGACGGCAAGGAAGGCCTGACGCCGGCCGACATCGAGGTCGCCCGGCTCCTGCGGATGGGGAAGCCGGGACCCATTCTCCTCGTCGTCAACAAGGTGGACGACGTCAGCCAGGCGGCGCTCACGGCGGAGTTCTACCGGCTCGGATTCGACCCCGTCTGTCCGGTCTCGGCCGAAGCGGGGCAAGGGATCGGGGATCTTCTGGACGCGGTGATGGGCGTCTTGCCGGAGGCGAAGGACGAGGCCGCCGAATCGGAGGCGATCACGGTGGCCGTGGTGGGGCGCCCGAACGTGGGCAAGTCCTCGCTGGTCAACCGCATTCTCGGGGCGGATCGGGTGCTGGTGAGTTCGGAGCCGGGGACCACCCGGGACGCGATCGACACCCGGTTCAGCTACCGGGGGCGCGATTACATCCTGGTGGACACCGCGGGGATCCGGGCCAAGGGGCGCCTGGGGCGGTCGGTGGAGCGCTACAGCGTCTCGCGCGCCCTGGCGGCGGTGCGCCGGGCGGACGTCGTCCTTCTCTTGATTGACGGGGCGGAAGGCGTGACCGCCCAGGACACCAAGGTCGGCGGAGAGGTGGTTGAGGCGGGCTGCGCCAGCGTCCTGGTCGTGAACAAGTGGGACTGTCGCGCGGGACAGCCGGACGCAGTCGACGAGTTCCGCCTCACCCTGCAGGAGCATTTCAAGTACCTCGCCTACGCGCCGATAGCCTTCGTGTCTGCACTGACCGGGCTCCGCGTGATGAGCCTCTTCGACGCGATCGACGCCGCGGCCGCCGAGCGGGCGCGGCGCATTCCGACGTCGGAATTGAACGAGGTCATCCAGGCGGCTGTGGTCCGCCGGCCGGCCCCCGTGGAACGGGGCCGCCCCGTGCGCATCCGGTATGCCACGCAGACCGGGACCAAGCCGCCGACGTTCGTGCTCTTCACCACGACGGCGGGGAAGATCCATTTCTCCTATATGCGGTATCTCGAGAACAGTCTCCGTGATGCGTACGGCTTTCGAGGCACGCCGATCCGCCTGGCCATCCGGGGTCGAAAATGACGCGGCGTAAGTCCTCCCGAAGTAAGCGCCCGGTCGCCGACAGGGGAGAAGCCCCTCGCCTGGCGGATGCGCCTCCACCGCCGGCCCCTGACGCGCCGACCGGCGGACCGCCACCTCCGCCGGAGGCGACCGAGGATGTGAAGCTCGTCGAGGCGCCCGACGCCTCCCCGGGAAACGGGGTGGCCGCCCGCGCCTTCGACGTGGCGGTGGTGGGCGCCGGCATCGGCGGCCTGGCAGTCGCGGCTCTCCTGGCGCGCACCGGACGCTCCGTGGTGCTGCTGGAACGCGCCGCCGAGGTGGGCGGAGCCTGCCGGCCCATCGTCCGCGACGGGTACCGGTTCGATGCGGGAGCGACGTTTTTCGCCGGCGCCGGCCCCCGGGGCGCGCTGACCACGCTGCTCATGCGGCTGGGGATCGACCTTCCGAGGACGGCCTGCGATCCCACGCTCCAGACCGCCTTGCCGCGTCACCGCCTGACCTTCTTCCGCGATCCCGAACGCTGGTGGCCGGAAATTCGCCGGGAAGTCCCCGGTGACGAACCCGGCTGGCGATCGCTTCTCGCGGAGCTTGCGGCGCTGGCATCCGATCGGGATGCGCTCGTCGCGACGCTGCCGGCCTTGCCTCCAGTAGGCTGGCGGGCGCGGCTTCGTTTCGGGCAGGGCCTCGCCCGGCAGTACCTCTTCTCCGCGACACGACAGGCGACACAACGCCTCCGCACGGCCGAGAAGACGCCGCTGCGCACGACCCTCGCCAGGGTCGGCCTGGGCCCGGTGAGCCAGCAGGCACTGGAGGCGTGTCTCTGGTATCTCGTGCTCCGGGATGCGGACGAGTGTTCGACGCTGGAGGCAGCCCTGGCGCTGCGGCGACTCACCGAAGGGGTGATGGAGGTTTCCGGGGGCCCGATGGCGCTGGCGAGTTGTCTGGCGGCGCGCCTCCGACAGGATGGGGGCGAGGTGCGTCTGCTGACCGAGGTTGCGGGATGTCTGGTCGAGCGGGGCCGCGCGGCCGGCGTGATCACCAGAGCCGGGGAGGAGATCCGCGCCCGCCTCGTGGTCACAGACGTGCCGCCGCCGATTCTTGCCCAGGGGTTCCTGCCCGAGCGCCGCGGCTGGCTCTCGCGGCGCTTGCCGATCGAGGAGCCCCGGCAATCGCTCACCGTGACGCAGATCATGGTGCTCGCCGTGCCGGAGGCCTACCTGCCGTCGGAGCTGGGAGGCCAGTGTCTCGTTGTCTTGGACGCCGGGCGCCCCGCTACGGGGGAGAACCTGGCGTTTGTGCGCCTGGGGTCGGATCGGACGCAGGAGCAGGATTCCAAGGGGTTGCGGTGCCTGAGCGTCGGACGCTTCGTGTCGTCCTCCGCTCCGACCGATACGGAGTCGCTGGCGCAGGCGCTGATGGTGGCCGCGGAGCAGGTCGTGCCCGGCGTCGGCGAGGCTGCCGCCTATCGGGCGGTGCTTTCGCCCGAGACGCTGGGAGACCTCTGGGGGCGCCCGCTGGCAAGCGTGCGGTACGCGCCGGATTCCCGCCTGTGGCTTGGACGCCGAGGGCTGCCGCATCAGACGAACTGGCCAGGCGTGCTGGCGGTCGGAGAAGGGACCTACCCCGGGCGCCTGATCGCTGATGTGGTGGAAGGGGCGATCGAGGTGGCGGATCGTATCGCGATGGCGGTCTGAGGGCGCCGCAGGGCAGGGCGCGCCGGCGATAGGGAAGCCCGGAGCGCCCTGTTGGGGGTGTTTGCGCTTGACATCTGCTTGATCCACGTGTTACGAAAACTGGATTGACCGATTCGCCATTCGTGCGGGCCAAGCGGTGCGGGGGCGTCATCCTTGCGCGGCGAGAACACGCGACCGAACGCGAGGTGAAGGGGAGAGGGGGCCATGGCACGGAAGAAGATCGCCTTGATCGGTGCGGGTCAGATCGGGGGAAACCTGGCGTATATGGCCGCGGCGAAGGAACTGGGAGACGTCGTCCTTTTCGACATCCCGGCCGCCGAGGGGGCGGCCAAAGGCAAGGCGCTGGACATCGCGCAGCTCTTGCCGATCGACGGGGCGGATGCGGCCATCACCGGCACGAGCTCCTACGAGGACCTGGCGGGCGCCGACGTGTGCATCGTCAGCGCCGGGATCCCTCGCAAGCCGGGTATGAGTCGTGAAGACCTTTTGGGCACGAACATCAAGATCATCACCGAGGTGGCCACAAACGTGAAGCGGACCTGCCCCGGAGCGTTTTGCATCGTGATCAGCAATCCCCTGGACGCCATGGTGTATGCCTTCAAACAGGTGACCGGATTCCCCAAACAGAAGGTTGTGGGGATGGCGGGCGCGCTGGATTCGGCGCGTTTCCGGGCGTTCGTGGCGATGGAACTCAGGGTGTCGGTGGAGGACGTCCAGGCCTTCGTGCTGGGCGGTCACGGCGACGACATGGTGCCGCTGGTGCGCTGCTGCACGGTGGGCGGAATCCCGGTGGGCGAGCTTCTGCCTGCGGAGCGCATCGACGCCATCGTCCTGCGGACGCGCAACGCGGGCGGGGAGCTGGTGGCCCTCTACAAGACCGGGAGCGCCTTCTATGCGCCGGCTGCCGCGGCGATCGCCATGGCCGAGGCCTATCTCAAAGACAAGAAGCGGATTCTGCCGTGCGCCGCCTATCTGGAGGGCGAGTACGGGATCCACGGCACCTATTTCGGCGTGCCGGTGGTGATCGGGGCGGGCGGGGTCGAGCGAGTCTTGGAGATCCGGTTGACCGAGATGGAGCAGGCCCTGGTGCGGAAGAGTCTCGAGAGCGTGCGGAAGACGGCGGCGGAAACGAAGTTGTGACGACATGGCTGTCGAATATTTCATTCACGTAGAACGGGAGGACGGCAAGACATGCGAAACCGATTTGTGGGGGCAGGGCTGGCGCTGTTTGTGATGCTCGCGGTCGCAGGGTGCGGGCAGGAGATCAAGAAGGAAAACGAACAGCTCAAGAACCAGGTCGCCAGCCTGCAGAGGGAGAACCTAGCCCTGAAGGGGGAGATGACCACTCTGAAGGCGGATGCCGAGGCGATGAAGAAACAGTTCGCGGAGTTGACAACGCAGAAGCAGGCGCTCGAGGATCAGGTGAAAGAGGCGGAGGCCAAGCTTGCTGCCCGGCCCGGCACCAAGCCGCCCCTGAAGGCGAAGAAGAGCTCGTAGGGGCGGCTTTGTCCTGGCGCGGTCCGATTACGTGGGAGGCCGCAACTAGAACCGGTGAAAGGCGGATGGGTCTTCGGGCCTACATGCGTCATACTTGAGGCGAGCGTAGGGCTGGAGGGTGCTGTCCGCGTTCCCGGAGGAAGGATCCGAGGGAGGGAGGCGCATGGTGAGTTCAGAGATCCGACATTACTACTTGCGCCGGCTGCATTCCTTTACCGGCATCTTGCCTGTCGGTGTTTTTCTGGTCCAGCACTTTCTCGGGAATGCGTTCGCCATCCGCGGCCCCGAGGCGTTTAACCGGCACGCGGAATTCCTCCTGGGATTGCCGTATCTACCCGTGCTGGAGATCGGTGGGGTCTTCGGGCCGCTCCTGTTCCACGGCTTCTACGGGCTGATCGTCACCGCCGACGGCGACTTCGCGCATCCGGGGCATGGGATCGGTCTCCGCTACCACAACCTGGCCTACCTGCTCCAGCGGATCAGCGGAGTTCTGCTCATCCTCTTCATCACCTACCACGTCTGGAACACCCGGGTGCAGGGCGTGTTCTTTGGGCAGACGATCGACTACGCCTACATGGCCCGCTACTTCGCCCCCACGCCCGAGAAGCTGGTTTACATCGTGGGGATCATCTGTGCCTGTTACCATTTCTCCCACGGTCTGTTCAATCTCGCGTACAAGTGGGGGCTCACCGTCAGCGCGCGAGCCCAGCAAGGCATGACATACGTGAGTTATGTCGTCTTTGCCACCATGAGCGCCATGGGTATTCACATTCTATTATCCTTCAAGTAACGGGGAGGGCCAGCATGGCTCTACGGCCGAAGGCAATCGTGGTGGGAGGCGGGCTGGCGGGACTGATGACGGTGGTCAAGCTGGCCGAGGCGGGGGTGTCCTGCCAGCTGTTCTCCCTGGTGCCGGTCAAGCGTTCCCACTCGGTCTGCGCCCAAGGGGGGATCAACGCCTCCGTGAACACGAAGGGAGAGGGCGACAGCCCGCGGATCCACTTCTACGAGACGGTCAAGGGGGGTGACTTTCTGGCCAACCAGCCCCTGGCGAAAGGGATGTGCGACGCCGCGCCGGGGATTGTGTACCTTCTGGACCGCATGGGCGTGCCGTTCAATCGGACGCCCGAGGGACACATCGATTTTCGCGGCTTCGGCGGCACGCTCTACAGCCGGACGGCATATGCCGGGGCGACGACGGGGCAACAGCTCCTCTATGCCCTGGACGAGCAGGTCCGGAAGCACGAGGACGCCGGCTTGGTGGAGAAGCTGGAGTTTTGGGAGTTCCTCTCGCTGGTCAAGGACCAGGAGGGAGTGTGCCGGGGGATCACGGCCCAGGATCTGCGGAGCATGGAGATCCGAGCCTTCCCGGCGGACGCGGTCTTGCTGGCCACCGGCGGCTGCGGGATGATCTTCGGGAAGAGCACGAATTCAGTGGTCTGCACCGGCTCGGCCGCCGCCGCGGCCTACCAGCAAGGGGCCATCTACGCCAACGGGGAGTTCATCCAGGTGCATCCCACGGCCATCCCCGGCGAGGACAAGGTCCGCCTGATGAGCGAGTCCGCCCGGTCCGAGGGCGGCAGGATGTGGGTTCCGCGCGACGGCAAGCCCTGGTATTTCCTGGAAGAGAAGTATCCCAAGTACAAGAACCTGGTCCCTCGGGACATCGCCACTCGCGAGATCTACCACATCTGCCGCGTCCTCAAGTTAGGTGTCGACGGCCAGGACATGGTCTATCTGGATGTCAGCCACATCCCGAAGGAGACCCTGGACCGGAAGCTGGGCGGCATCCTGGAGATCTACGAGAAGTTTATCGGCGACGACCCGCGCAAGGTGCCCATGAAGGTTTTCCCCGGCGTTCACTACTCCATGGGCGGCCTGTGGATCGACTACGAGGCGGACAACCGCGGCGACCCCGTGGCGGATAGCCCTCGGAACCATCAGACGAACATCCCGGGGCTTTTCGCGGCCGGCGAGGCGGACTACGAGTACCACGGGGCGAACCGCCTGGGGGCGAATTCGCTCCTCTCCTGCTTCTACGGGGGGATGCTGGCCGGGCCCGCCATGCGAAGCTACATGAAGGGGCTGGATCGGTCCTGCGAGACGATCGAAAGCGGCGTCTATGAGGCGGAGCGGAAGCGACAGGAGGAGGCCTACACCCGGATCCTCGGGCTCCAAGGGACGGAGAACCCCTTCGCGCTCCACAAAGAGATGGGCGAGATGATGAGCGAGAACGTGACCGTGGTGCGGTACAACGACAAGCTGGCCGCCACGGACGCCGCGCTCTGCGAGATGATGGCCCGTTGGAAGCGGATCAACATCAACGACACCGCGCGCTGGTCGAATCAGGCGGTCGCCTTCACCCGGCAGCTCTGGAACATGCTGGAGTTGGCCCGGGTGATCACCCTGGGGGCGCTGCGGCGCGACGAGAGCCGCGGTGCGCACTACAAGCCCGACTTCCCGGAGCGCAACGATGCCCAGTGGATGAAGACGACGCTGGCCACCTGGACGCCGAACGGACCGTCGATCGACTACGCGCCGGTCGACACCTCTCTGCTGACGCCGGAGGCTCGGAAGTACTGATCCTGATGCTGTGAGGGAGGGACAACGTCACCATGGCAACGACCAGAGTGGTGCTGCGGATCAAGCGGCAAGATGGACCGACGGCACCGTCCCGCTGGGAGGAGTATCATCTTCCCTACAAGCCGCGGATGAACGTCATCTCCGCCCTGATGGATATCCGGCGGAATCCGGTGACCGTGGACGGGAAGAAGACGACGCCGATCTTCTGGGACTGCAACTGTCTCGAGGAGGTCTGCGGCGCATGCAGCATGAGCATCAACGGCAAGGTGCGGCAAGCCTGCAGCGCCCTTATCGACCAGCTCGTGCAGCCTATTGTCCTGGAGCCCATGATCAAGTTTCCGCTGGTGAGGGATCTGATGGTGGACCGCCGCCGGATGTTCGAGGCCCTGAAGCGTGTGCGGGCCTGGATCCCGCTGGATGGGACGTACAACCTGGGATCGGGCCCCCGCGTGGACCCGGAGACGGGGGCGGTCGCGTACAGCCTGTCCCGCTGCATGACCTGCGGCTGCTGTCTGGAGGTCTGCCCCCAGGTGACGCCGACCTCCGCCTTCATGGGGGCGGCGGCGATCTCCCAGGTCCGGCTGTTCAACATGCACCCCATCGGTCGGATGAACGCCCGGGAGCGGCTGGATGCCCTGATGGGCGAGGGCGGCGTGGCGGACTGCGCCAACGCGCAGAACTGCGTCCATGCCTGCCCGAAGGAGATTCCCCTGACGGAGTCGATCGCCGCCATGGGGCGCGAGATGACGCGCCACACGCTGAAGCGGCTCCTGGGCGGGTGAAATCGAATGACCAATGACCAAATTCCAATGACCAAGAGCCGCCTCCTATGATTGGTCATTTGTCATTGGACATTGGTCATTCGGTATCGAGTGTGGGTCAAGCGCGACGAACGGAGCTTCCATCATGAAGATTCATGAGTATCAGGCCAAAGCCATTCTGGCCGAGGCGGGCGTCCCGGTCCCGCGCGGCCGCGTGGCGGCGACCGCGTCTGAGGCCAGGGCCATCGCGCAGGAGCTGGGCGGCAGGGTGGTCGTGAAGGCCCAGATCCATGCCGGCGGCCGCGGCAAGGGGGGCGGCGTCACGCTGGTCTCGTCTCCGGACGAGGCCGAGCGCGAGGCCGCCCGGATCCTGGGCATGATGCTCAGGACGCATCAGACCGGCCCCGAGGGACAGCGGGTGAAGCGGGTCCTGGTGGAAGAGGGCCTGGACATCCGGCAGGAGCTCTACCTCGGCATCGTGATCGATCGGACGGTGGGGCTGCCGGCCCTGATAGCCTCCAGCGCCGGGGGGATGGAGATCGAGGAAGTCGCCCGCACCCGGCCGGACGCCATCGTGAAGGTCCACGTGGACCCGGCCACGGGCATCCGGGGGTTCCACACCCGGAAGCTCGGCTTCGGTCTCGGGCTCCGAGGAGACCAGGTGAAGGCCGCCGGCGACTTCATCGCCCGGCTGTACCGGACCTTCGAGCAGAAGGACTGTTCCCTGGCCGAGATCAATCCGCTGGCGGTGACCGGCGACGGGCGCCTCCTGGCCCTGGACGCCAAGATGAATTTCGACGACAACGCGCTCTTCCGCCATCCCGAAATTCAGGCCCTGCGCGACCTGGACGAGGAGTCGCCCCTGGAGGTCGAGGCGTCGCGGTACAGCCTCAATTACATCAAGCTGGACGGCACCGTCGGGTGCATGGTGAACGGCGCCGGACTGGCGATGGCCACCATGGATATCATCAAGCTGGCGGGGGGCGAGCCCGCGAACTTCCTGGACGTGGGCGGCGGCGCCAGCGCCGAGCAGATCGAGAACGCCTTCCGCATCCTGATCTCGGATCCGAGCGTGAAGGCGGTCCTCATCAACATCTTCGGGGGAATCCTGCGCTGCGACCGGCTGGCCGAGGGGGTCATCAAGGCAGTCAAGAGCCTTGGCGTCACGCTCCCCATCGTGATCCGGATGGAAGGCACCAACGTGGAGCTGGGCCAGCGCATGCTGGCCGAGTCCGGGTTGAACTTCCTTGGGGCCACGGGCATGCAGGACGCCGCCCGGAAGGCGGTCCGGGCCGCTCGCGCGGCGTGACCCGACACCTCGCACGCAGGACGGAGTGGCCATGAGCATCCTGGTCGACACCCATACACGGCTCGTGGTGCAGGGGCTGACCGGCAAGGAAGGAACGTTCCACGCGCTCGCCTGCCGGGAGTACGGCACGCAGGTGGTAGCCGGGGTGACGCCCGGCAAGGGCGGCCTCGTCCACGAAGGAATTCCCGTCTTTGACACCGTCGCCGCGGCCGTGGCCGCGGAGGGCGCCAACGTCTCGCTCATCTTCGTGCCGCCGGCTTCTGCCGCCGATGCGATCCTCGAGGCGGCGGACGCCGGCATCGGCGTGATCGTGTGCGTGACGGAGGGAATTCCCACACTGGACATGGTGCGGGCGCGCCGCGCCTTGCAAGGATGGCCGTCCCGACTGATCGGCCCGAATTGTCCGGGGCTCATCTCGCCCGGGAAGGCCAAAGTCGGCATCATGCCGGGGCGCATCCACCGGCCGGGCCGGGTCGGCGTAGTCTCGCGGAGCGGCACCCTCACCTACGAGGCGGTGGGACAGCTCACGACGCGACAGATCGGCCAGTCCACCTGTCTTGGCATCGGGGGGGATCCCATCATCGGCACGAGCTTCGTGGACGCCCTGCGACTATTCCAGGCCGATCCCGAGACGGACGCCGTCCTGATGATCGGGGAGATCGGGGGCACGGCGGAGGAAGAGGCGTCGGCCTTCGTCCGGGAACATATGACCAAGCCGGTGGTCGGCTTTATCTGCGGACAGACGGCCCCGCCGGGGAGGAGGATGGGCCATGCCGGCGCCATCATCTCGGGGGGGACCGGGACTGCGATGGAAAAGATGGCGGCCATGCGGCGGGCCGGCATCACCGTAGTGAAGAGTCCTGCCGGAATGGGGGAGGCGGTCGCACGGGTGCTCGCGGCAGCCCGCCCGTCCCGAGTCAGGCCGGCTGCCCCGGCGAAGCCCGCTGCCAGGAAGCGGGTGCCAAGATCGAAGCCGGCCAAGAAGAAGAAATCTGCTGTCTGAGTCAGAGATTCGGAGACGCGGCAAGGAGCAGGCATGTCAGAGCGCACGCTGGTGATGGTGAAGCCGGACGCGGTTCGCGGTGGTCATCTGGGAGATGTCGTCGGGCGGTTCGAGGCGGCCGGGCTGACGATCCGGGCGCTGAAGATGGTCCGCCTCGATCGGCAAGAGGCCGAAGAGTTTTACCGGGTTCATCGCGGGAAGCCGTTCTTCTCCGGTCTGACCCAGTTCATGTCTTCGGGGCCCATCGTGGCCATCGTCCTGGAGGCGCCGGGAGCAATTGCCAAGGTCCGTCGGCTGATGGGGGCGACCGATCCCGCCAAGGCCGAGCCGGGGACGATCCGGAAAGACTTCGCCTCCAGCATCGAGCAGAATGCCGTCCACGGTTCCGACTCCCCGGAGTCGGCGGCGTACGAGATTCCCTATTTCTTCGGGGGGCTGGAGCAGCACGCCTACGAGCGGGCGGCTCGGTAGGCTCTTCCGTGAGGGATGGCCGGCGCGGGACGTGGCCGGCAAAGATGCGGTGTCACCAGGGGGCGAGCGCCCTGACCGAAAGCCGCGTTCGGTCGGTGCAACCCCGCGTCACCCTTGCATTTGGCGGATGGATTGCCGGCATTGCGGCGGGGGATTTTTCCTTGACACCCCCCCGGGGGCGTCAGTATACTACGCGCGCTTTTCCATGGGCGTGCAGACAGTCTGAAATGCTGATTGAAGTATCGAAAATTCCGCCGGAGGGGCTGCACCTGGCCTTGCCGGCGGAAGAGCTTGATCTGGGGAATTCGGCAGGGCTGTGGGAGGGCCCAGCGTCGGTTCGGGCAGAGCTATATCTTGGGCGCTCTGGACGTGGTCTACTGATCGGGGGGACCTTCGTCGGGGAGGTGGCGCTCATCTGCAGCCGATGCCTCGAGTCATTTCGCTTTCAGACCCAGGACCGGTTCGACCTATACTGCGCGCTCGGGCTCCAGCCCCCGGAAGGGGAGGAGCGCGAACTCGCCGTGGACGAACTGGACGTGACCTACATCGAGGAGGGTCGGATCAACACCGATCATCTTCTACGTGAAAACGTCCTGCTCGCCCTGCCCGTTCAGCCCGTCTGCCGCAAGGATTGCCGGGGTCTGTGCTCGCGATGCGGCGCGAACCTGAATCTCGGATCGTGCGGCTGCCAGGAATCCCACCTGGACCCGCGGCTTGCGATCCTGCGGAAATTGCGCTAGCCCCTCGGTCCGGGCGTGGCGTTCCGCGATACTGTCCGTTCACCAAACGACGTTCCAAGCGAGGATAGCGATGCCACTTCCGAAGCGACGCCATAGTAATGCCCGAACGGCCAAGCGCCGGGCGCACGATGCAATCCACGCAGTGGGGCTTTCCCGCTGCCCGCGCTGTCAGGCCATGACGCTTCCCCATCGCGCGTGCCGGAGCTGCGGCTATTACCGCGGCCGCGAGGTGGTGAAGCAGGCGGAAGAGTAGGCTTCGCCCGGACCCACACGCATGTCCTCTCGCGCAATAGTACGAGTCGCCCTGGATGCCATGGGCGGGGACCGCGGACCCGAAGTGACGGTGGAGGGTGCCGTCGCGGCTGCGCGTGAGTTGGGCTCGACGGTCATCCTGGTTGGGAATGAGGCGGTTCTCCGGGATCACCTGGCCCGCCACGACGTGCGTGGGCTGGCGATGACGGTCCGACACGCCCCGGAGGCAGTGGAGATGGGGGAGAACCCCATGTCCGCTCTCCGAAAAAAAAAGCACTCCTCCATCCGGATCGGCCTGGAGATGGTGAAGAAGGGGGAGGCTGAGGCGTTCGTCAGTGCGGGGAACACCGGGGCCGTCATGGCCACCGCCCTGGTGGTTCTGGGGCCGCTTCCGGGGGTCGAGCGTCCGGCCATTGCCGTGGTGGTTCCGACGGTCACGCATCAGGCGGTCCTCCTGGACGTCGGGGCCAACGTGGACTGCAAGCCGAGGCATCTCGTCCAGTTCGCCATCATGGGGAACGTCTACGCGCGGGATATCTTGGGGCAAACGCGGCCGCGCGTGGGGCTCCTCAGTATCGGCGAAGAGGAGTCGAAGGGGAACGAGCTGACCCGCGAGGCCTTCAAGGCGATGGAAGAGGAGCACTCCCTGAACTTCATCGGCAACGTGGAGGGGCGGGACGTCTTCAGCGGCATTGCGGACGTGGTGGTCTGCGATGGCTTCATCGGAAACGTTGCCCTGAAGATCTCGGAAGGGTTGGTGGAGACGATATTCTCTTTGTTGCGCGAGGAGTTGAAGAAGGGCTTGCGCGCGCGCACAGGCTCCTTCCTGCTGGTTCCCACGTTCCGGCGGTTCAGGCGCCGGATCGACTCGTCGGAATACGGCGGGGCGCCGCTGCTCGGCGTCAACGGGGTGTGCATGATCAGCCACGGCCGCTCGACGGGCAAGGCAATCCGGAACGCCATCCGGGCGGCCGAGGGATGCGTGAACATCCAGGTGATCGCCCATATCCGCGAGGGAGTCGCGCGCGGATAGGCTGCGGGGGACGGGGTCGTCTCTCGGCGGAGGGATGAAGGTCTCATGCCGAGTGCCAGAATCATAGGGACCGGGTCGTATCTGCCTCCGAAGGTGCTGACGAATGCCGATCTCGAGAAGCTGGTGGACACCAGCGACGAGTGGATCCTCACCCGGACGGGGATCGTCGAGCGGCGCATCGCTCCGGAAGAGGAGGCCACCTCGGACCTTGCCCTGCGCGCCGCGCAGGCGGCCCTGGAGGCGGCCGGTCTAGACCCGGCGGATCTGGACATGATCCTGGTGGCGACGATCACGCCGGACATGCCCTTTCCCTCCACGGCGTGCATACTGCAGGACCGTCTGGGCGCCCGACGCGCGGGGGCGGTGGACCTCTCTGCGGCGTGCTCCGGCTTCATCTATGGTCTGGGGATGGCCGATGGACTCATCCGGGCCGGGACCGCCAGGACGGTGCTCCTCCTGGGGGCGGAGACCCTGACCAAGGTCGTCAACTGGCAGGACCGGAACACCTGTGTGCTCTTCGGGGATGGCGCGGGTGCGGTTGTCTTGCGGGCCGATGAGGGGGAGCGGGGGATTCTCTCCACGCACCTGTATGCGGACGGGAGCAAGGGGTCGTTGCTGATCCTGCCGGGGTGCGGATCGCGGCACCCGGTGTCGCACGCGGCGGTGGACGCGGGGCTGGCCAAGATGCAGATGAATGGCGGCAACGAGGTCTTCAAGCTGGCCGTGCGGGCGATGGAGGATGCGGCGCTCACGGCGCTCAAGCAGCACGGGCTCGAGGTGAGCGACATCGACCATCTGATTACCCACCAGGCGAACTTGCGGATCATCAGCGCCCTGGGGCAGCGGCTGGGCGTACCGGAGCACAAGGTAGAGGTGACCATCCGGAAGTACGGCAACACCTCGGCGGCCTCGATTCCCATCGCCCTGGACGAGGCGGTCCGGGCGGGACGGGTGAAGGCCGGCGAGATCGTCCTGGTGTGCGCGTTCGGGGGGGGGCTCACCTGGGCGTCGTCCCTGATTCGATGGTGACACATCCATGGCACGCATAGCCTTCGTATTTCCGGGGCAGGGATCCCAGGCCGTCGGCATGGGCCGGGAGCTTGGCGAGACTTCCCCGCGATGGGCCGAGGCGAACGCCGCCCTGGGGTTTGATCTCAAAAAGCTCGTCTTCGCGGGGCCGGAGGCGGAGCTCGTCCTCACGGCCAACACCCAGCCGGCCATCCTGGCGACCAGCATCGTGGCGCTGGACGCCCTGACGGCGGCGGGGCTGCGCTGCGAACTGGTGGCCGGCCATTCCCTGGGGGAGTATTCGGCCCTGGTGGCAGCCGGCGCGCTCTCGTTCGCCGACGCGCTCCGCACGGTGCGGGCCCGCGGACAGTTCATGCAGGAAGCTGTCCCGGCCGGCGAGGGGGCGATGGCGGCCATCCTCGGCCTCGACCGCGGACTGATTTCGCAGGCGTGTGACGAGGCGATGGATGTCGGCCCGGTGCAGCTGGCGAACCTGAACGGCCCGGGCCAGACGGTGATCGCCGGCGCCACCGCCGCCGTCAAGAAAGCGGCGGAGCTGGCCAAGGCCAAGGGGGCCAAGCGCGCCGTCCTCCTCCCGGTCAGCGCCCCGTTCCATTCGGCGCTGCTCGCGCCGGCCGCGGCGCGGCTGGCGGAGGTCCTGCGGGGGGTCATATTCCACGACCTTGAGGTTCCCCTGGTGACCAACGTGGACGCGGAGCCGTTGACCGAGGGGGCGCGCGTGGCGGAAACGCTCGTCCGGCAGGTGACGTCGCCCGTCCGCTGGGAAGAGGTGGTCCTCCGGCTGGCGAAGGAGGGGGCGACGACCTTTGTGGAGGTGGGGCCGGGCAAGGTACTTAGCGGACTGATCCGGCGGATCGCGCCTGAGGCCCAGGTTCTGAACGTCGAGGATGCGGCCTCGCTTCGGATCACCCTGGAGGCCTTGCGGTGAGCCTGCAGGGAAAGGTGGCACTCATCACCGGGGGCTCGCGCGGGATCGGCGCGACCGTGGCGCAGACCCTGGCGACGGCGGGGGCCGCGGTTGTGGTCTGCGCGCGGAACGGCGAGGCCGCCGCCGCGAGCGCCTCGGCCATCGCGGCCCAAGGCGGACAGGCCCTCGGGGTGGCGGCGGATGTGAGCCGGGCGGAGGAGGTGGAGCGGCTGATGAATGCCTGCCTGGCGCGGTTCGGCCGACTGGACATCCTGGTGAACAACGCGGGGATCACCCGTGACGGCCTGGTTCTGCGCATGAAGGACGGGGACTGGAGCGATGTCTTGGCGGTGAACCTGAACGGCGCATTCTACTGCGCCCGGGCGGCGTTGCGCGTCATCCTCAAACAGAAACAGAGCGGGCGAATCATCAACATCGGGTCGGTGGTCGGCAGCATGGGGAATGCGGGCCAGGCGAACTATGTGACATCCAAGGCGGGCCTGATCGGGCTCACCAAGGCGCTGGCCAGAGAGGTGGCTGCTCGGGGAGTCACGGTCAATCTTGTGGCGCCCGGCTTCATCGAGACCGACATGACGGCGAATTTGCCCGACGCCGTTAAGGAGACGTACCGGGGGCAGATCCCGCTGGGCCGATTCGGCACGGCGGCGGACGTGGCCGCCGCGGTGGCTTTTCTCGCCTCGGATGGGGCCGCATACATCACCGGCCAAGTGATCCATGTCAACGGCGGCATGTGGTCCTCTTGATGCGAAACTCGGAATCCATCAGAAGAAGGAGACAAACGTGAGCGCGACCATCGAAGAGAAAGTGAAGAAGATCATCGTGGATCAGTTGGGTGTGGACGAGGCGGAGGTGAATCCGGAGGCGAAGTTCATCGACGATCTCGGCGCCGACTCCTTGGACACCGTCGAACTGGTGATGGCCCTGGAAGAAGAGTTTGGGCTCGAGATCCCGGACGAGGAAGCGGAGAAGATCACGACTGTCGGGCTTGCCACCAAGTACATTTTGGACCACAAGAAGGAATAGCGGGATCCGTGGGCCGGGTGGTGCGATAGGGACGGCGGGGGAAAGGTTCGCCGCGACGCGGCAGAAAGAGGCAAGGGCACGAACATGGCGCGTGTCGTCGTCACCGGTTTGGGGGCCGTGGCTCCCAACGGGATTGGAGTCGAGCAGTTCTGGGGAAATATCATCCGCGGGGTGTCCGGCATCGCCGCGATCACCCGATTCGACGCGAGCAAGCACGACACCCAGATTGCGGGGGAGGTGAAGGGCTTCGATCCGCTCAACTGGATCGAAAAGAAAGAGATCCGCAAGATGGATCTCTTCATCCAGTTTGCCATCGCCGCAGCCCAGATGGCGTTTGACGATGCGGGTCTGAAGGTCACGGACGACACCCGCGAGCGCATGGGCGTCTTTGTCGGGACCGGCATGGGCGGGATTCCGGCCCTGGAGGAGTCGCACAAGATCCTGCTGGAGCGCGGCCCCGGGCGGGTCAGCGCCTTCTTTATTCCGTCCATCATCACGAACATGGGGTCGGGGCAGATCTCCATGCGCTTCGGGATGAAGGGGCCGAATTCTTGTGTCTGCACCGCCTGCGCGACGGGGAATCACGCCATCGGAGAATCTTTCCGCCTGATCCAACGCGGCGATGCGGATGTGATGATCGCGGGGGGGACCGAGGCTGTCATCACGCCGCTGACCATCGCCGGATTCGCGTCCATGCGGGCACTTTCGACCCGGAACAGCGAGCCGGAGCGCGCCAGCCGCCCCTTCGACAAGGACCGGGCCGGATTCGTGATGGGGGAGGGGAGCGGGCTCATGGTGCTGGAATCCCTGGAGAACGCCCAGCGCCGGGGGGTCAGGATCTACGCGGAGCTGGTGGGCTACGGCATGTCGGCCGACGCCTACCACATCACGCTCCCGGCCCTGGATGGGGCGGTGCGCTCCATGCGCCTGTCGCTCGAAGATGCCAAGATGGCCCCCAGCGAAGTGGGTTACGTGAATGCCCACGGGACGTCCACCCCGGCGGGCGACCTCAACGAGACCCTGGCTCTCAAGCAGGTCTTTGGCGAGCACGCCAAGAAGCTGGCGGTCAGCTCCACCAAGTCCATGACCGGGCACCTCCTGGGCGCCGCCGGGGGGATCGAGTCGGTCATCACCGTTCTCACCCTCTCCAAGGGAATGGTGCCGCCCACCATCAACTATGAGACGCCCGATCCCGAGTGCGATCTGGACTACGTGCCCAACACGGCGCGGGCGGCGCAGGTACCTGCGGCGCTCACCAACTCGTTCGGATTCGGCGGGACCAACGCCTCGCTGATCTTCAAACGATTCGAGGGCTAATTCCGGCGGGCCGCACGGGGGATTGGCGACGTTGCAGGAATATCCCCCCTGCGGCCCGTGCTGTTTCCTCTATGCCCAAACTCGTCTCGTCTCTCCTTGCGGCAATCTGTATCTTGGGCACGGCGTCGGTTCCGCTGTGTGCCAAGGCCGAATCCCCGCCCTCGCCGACCCCGGCGACGTCTCTCTTCGATTGCAAGACCGAAGACCCGAAGACTGCCCCTGCCCCGGTGGACATGGCGCAGGTCTTGCGGGATGCGTACGCGCTGGAGGACGACCGACACGAGAAACTCTTTCGCGGGCCGAACCCAGCGCTCGATCAAGCGTTGACGGCCCTCTTCGATCTGTCGGCCCCGAAATCCAAGCTGGAGCAGTTTTACACGATGCTATTCCATATCTCCCGGTATGCCTCGCATCCCGGCGACGGGATCGTCTTCAGTGTCCCCAAGGTGGTCAACCTGCTGCTCTCGACCAGAGTCTTCAGCGATCCGGACTTTCCACGCCAGATCGCGCAGGTCCAACTGGACCGGAAGGACCGCGCGCGTCCCCACTATCTGGTGATGTTCGATAAGCCGGAGGTTCGGCTGCCGCTGAATCGGGGTCTCGGGTTTGGGGTGTTCCGCGAGGGGATGTGCCAGCACGCCAAGGAACTGGTCTTCTATGGGTCGTTCTCATTCTCGTTGGCGATGAAGAACGAGAGCCTCGAGGTGTATGATTTTGACAATCTGGATCTCTGGGGAACCTTCGGTTCGCGAGGGGTCGTGCACGTCGATGTCAATTACGTCAGCGTCAAGTCGGTCGACTTCTTGAAGGGAAACGCCATGGGACTGGTGAAGGCGAAGGTGTCCCGCAAGGAGTTCGACGTCAACCACCACACCCTCTTGCTCGATCTGGTGACGAGGTTTGTGACGGACAAGTCCGTCCAGCCGATCGACTGGTAAGGGATTCCCTCGGCTCGGTGGATCGTAGGAGCAGACTACCGGGATACACGAGGAGATTTTCCTTGACCTGCGGGCGCGGGTTGCGGCATTCTTAAGAATAGCAGACACGCCCACGGACATTCGATCTCAACCCTGGACATCGAGCTCCAGCACCACTTTTCGCCCCGCGGGGTCGATTTCGGCCCTCCGAGTGGTGCGCATGTCCGGAGGGGCCACCCCCATCATCATCTTTCGCGCGAAGGAGGAACTATCTATGCCTAAGATGGCGGCCAACCTGACCATGATGTTCACGGATGTTCCGTTCCTGGAACGCTTCCCAGCCGCGAAGCAGGCGGGCTTCAAGTATGTGGAGTTCTTGTTCCCCTACGAGCACCCGGCGGAGAAGGTCAAGGAGGTCCTGGGGAAGAATGGCCTGCAGGTCATCAACTTCAACCTGCCCAGCGGCAACTGGGCCGGCGGCGACCGGGGCATCGGCGCCAGCCCGAACCGGGTGGAGGAGTTCCGGACCGGCGTCAAGACCGCCGTCTCCTACGCCAAGGTCCTGGGCACGCCCCGCCTGAACTGCCTGGCGGGCAAGATGGTGGCCGGCTTCTCGCGCGAGGAGCACAAGAAGACCTTGGTGGAGAACCTCCGGTTCGCGGCCGATGCGCTGAAGGAGATCGGCGTCAACCTGATCGTCGAGCACATCAATCCGTATGACATCCCCGGCTTCTTCCTGAACCGGGTGCAGGAAGTCCTCGACGTGATCGCCGAGGTGAACCGGCCCAAGCTGTACGTGCAGTACGACATCTATCATGCGTCGCGGACCGAGGGAAATCTGGCCCAGATCATGCGCGAGCACCTCGCCCAGATCGATCACATCCAGGTTGCGGACAACCCGGGACGGCATCAGCCGGGCACGGGCGAGATCAACTTCCCGTTCCTGTTCGCCGAAATGGACAGGCTGGGGTACAAGGGCTACGTGGGGCTGGAGTACGTCCCGAGCCCCGACACCCTGAAGTCTCTGGGCTGGATCAAGGAGTACGGGTGTCAGTTGGTCTAACACGAGAACCACATTACGGGAGGAAGAAGAGACATGGCGAAGATCGGTTTTATTGGACTGGGCATCATGGGCAAGCCCATGGCGAAGAATCTGCTGAAGGCCGGCCACGAGGTCGTGGTGTACGACATCGTCCCGGCTGGGGTGACTGAGCTCGTGGCGGCCGGCGCAAAGGCGGCGGCCTCATCGAAGGCGGTGGCGGAGCAGTGCAACTTCATCATCACCATCGTGCCGAACTCGCCCCATGTGAAGGCCGCCATCTTTGGCCCCAACGGCGTGGCGGAGGGGATCAAGAAGGGTGCCTTGGTGGTGGACATGTCCTCCATCGACCCGACCGTCTCCAAAGAAGTCGGCGCCGAGTTGGCGAAGAAGGGGATTCGGTTCGTGGACGCGCCGGTGAGCGGCGGCGAGCCCAAGGCGATCGACGGCACGCTGTCGATCATGTGCGGCGGCGCGAAGGCGGACTTCGATGAGGCGCTGCCGATCCTGAAGTGCATGGGCGCCAGCGTGGTGCTGTGCGGGGCGATCGGGGCCGGCAACGTGACCAAGCTGGCCAATCAGATCGTCGTGGCCTTGAACATCGCGGCCCTGTCCGAGGCCATGGTGCTGGCCACCAAGTCCGGGGTGGATCCGCAACTGGTCTTCGACGCCATCAAGGGCGGTCTGGCCGGCAGCACGGTCATGAACGCCAAGGCCCCCATGATGATTGCCCGCAATATCAAGCCGGGCTTCCGGATCAATCTGCATATCAAGGACCTGAATAACGCCCTGGATTGCGGCCATGCGGTGGGGGTGCCCCTGCCGCTGACCTCCCAGGCCATGGAGATCATGCAGGCCCTCAAGGTGGACGGGATGGGGGACGCCGACCACTCCGCCATCGTCCGCTTCTACGAGAAGCTGGCGCAGGTCGAGGTCAAGAAGCAGA
>CAVSHW010000011.1:0-22553 GCA_963727695.1 uncultured Methylomirabilota bacterium
TCGCCCTGGTCGTCGCCATGACCGGCGGCGGTCCGGGCACCCTGACCGAGGTCCTCTCCACCTTGGTCTACAAGACCTACTTCCAGTTCTTTACCTTCGAGTACGCCTCGGCCATGGCCATCCTGATGAGCGCGGTGCTCTTCGTCCTGAGCCTGCCCTACATCATCCTCGTGGGGAGAGAGCGATGAGCAGCAGCCTGTCGTCGGAGCGGCGAGAGCGGCGCGTGGATGCGGTCATGTCCTACAGCCTCCTCGTCCTGGCCGCCGCCTTCGCGATCTTTCCCTTCATCTTCATGTTTTCCACCTCTCTCAAGAGCGAGTCGGAATCGTTGAGCCTTCCCGTATCCTGGATCCCGAAGCATTTCACGCTCCAGGCCTACAGCGAGATGTGGACGCTGAAGCCCTTCGGGGTGTACTTCTGGAACAGCATCGTGGTCTCGGGCGTCACCGCTGTCCTCTCGACGGTGGTGGGCACCCTGGCCGGATACGGCTTTTCCCGCTTCCAGTTCCGTGGCCGGACCAGCCTGCTCGCGTTCTTCCTTGCAACCCAGATGATCTCCGGCGTCCTGGTCATCGGTCCGTACTTCCAGATCCTGGCGGCACTCGATCTCTACAACACGCTCACCGGGCTGATCATCGCCTATGTGACGATCTGCTTGCCGTTCGCCGCGTGGATGTCCAAGGGCTATTTCGATTCCGTTCCCAAAGAGCTGGACGAGGCCGGTCTCGTGGATGGCGCCTCGCGGCTCCAGATCTTTGTCCGGATCATCTGCCCGATCGCGGTGCCGGGCACTATCTCGACACTGCTCTTCGCGTTCTTGCTGGCCTGGCAGGACCTGCTCTGGGCCCTGTGCCTCGTCTCGATCGACGAGAAGCGAACCGTCACACTGGGTGTCGCCTATCTGGTCGGCGAATTCGTGATCCAGTGGCCCATGCTCACCGCCGCCTCTCTCATCGGCAGCCTCCCCACGATTCTGCTCTACCTCTTCTTGCAGCGTTACTACGTGGAAGGCCTGGCGCGGGGCGCGGTGAAAGGCTGAAAGAAATGGAGAACACAATGCGACGCGCGGACAAGGAGATCACGGACGGGAAACTCATTTCACAGATCATCGAACGGTGCCAGGTCTGCAGATTGGGATTGGCCAAGGGGGACACCCCGTATCTGCTCCCCGTTTCCTTCGGGTACGATGGCAGGGCGATCTATTTCCACACGGCGCGGGAGGGCAGGAAGATCGAGTTTATGACCGCGAATCCGACGGTCTGCTTCGAATTCGAGCACGACGTCCGGCTGGTCCCCCATGACAGTAGCCCGTGCAAGTGGACCTTCTCCTTCCAGAGCGTGATCGGATACGGCACGGTCCGGGAGCTGACGAATGCCGACGAGCGCATCGCCGGGCTCGCCCAGATCATGAAGCACTACTCGGGACGGGAGTGGGCGATGGGTGGGGAGAATCTCGAGGCCATCCGGGTCTGGAAGATCTCGATCGAGAGCCTCACCGGCAAGCAATCCAAGGATAAAGCTGTCTCCTGACTCGCCGCGGCGCTCCAGCGAACATCGATGGCGGCGCCGGGAGTCAGATCTTGCCGATGAAGTGGGTGCCGGCGCGGCCGTCCATTGCGTCGGCGAGGCGCGCGGGGCTGGTGATCAGGCCCCGCTTGCCGCCCGCCTTGAGGAAGTTCACGATCGCCTCGACCTTGGGCCCCATGCTGCCCTTGGCGAAGTGCCCCTCTGCTTGCAGCCCCTCGATCTCCTCCAGCGTCACGGCTCCCAGCGCCTTCTGCTCCGGCTTGCCGTAATGGACGTACACCTGGGGCACGTCGGTCAAGATGATCAGGAGCTCCGCCCCGATCTCCGCCGCCAGGACCGACGAGGTGAGGTCCTTGTCGATGACCGCCTCGACCCCTTCGTAGTCGTTGTCCGCCTGCCGGCGCACAATGGGGATCCCGCCGCCGCCACAGGCGACCACGATATGCCCGGCGCGGGCCGAATCGCGGATCATCAGCCGCTGCACGACACGCGTGGGCCGAGGCGAAGCCACCAGACGCCGCCAGCCGCGGCCGGCGTCTTCGAGAATCTTCCAGCCTAGGCGGTCGCGGCGCTCCTCGGCCTGCTCCCGGGTGAGGAATGGCCCGATCGGCTTGGAGGGATTCTGGAAGGCCGGGTCGTCTCGTTCGACGAGGACCTGCGTGATCATCGTGACCACGTACCGCTTTATCTGGCGGCGTCGGAGATGATTGAGAAGGGCCTGCTGCAGGACGTAGCCCAGGAAGCCCTCGGTGTTGGCCACCAGCACGTCCAGCGGCATGGAGGGGACATTGTCCTGCGTCAGCTCGTTCTGCAAGAGGAGGTTGCCCACCTGGGGCCCGTTGCCGTGGGTGACCACCAGGTTGTAGTCGCGTTCGATCAGCGTCATGAGCGAGGCGCAGATCCCCACGGCGTTCTTCTCGTGGTCGTGGATGTCCCCCTGCTCACCCCGCTGGATGAAGGCGTGTCCGCCCATGGCCACCAGGACGATGGGCCGGCCGTTCGTCTCGCTCATGGGCTCCCCCCCTCCATTCCGCTCAGGCGGCTCAAAACGGTCCAGATGCAAGGCGGAACGCGCAGAACGGGGCACCCACCGCAGGTGGATCCAGGCGTACTCCAGGTACGCCGCAGCGAGCGTTCGAGCGTTCCAACGCAGCAGATGGGCCGTTTTCAGCAGCCTGCTACGGGTTCACCCAACTGCGGCCGTCGCCCTGGATGAACCGATCGGCCTCCGTCGGCCCCCAACTGCCTGCCGGATAGTAGGCCAGCCCCTCCCGCCCGGCCTCCTGCCAGGCCTGGAGGATGGGGTTGACAAGACCCCACGCCGTCTCCACCTCGTCCCGCCGGATGAACAGCGTCGAGTCGCCGAGCATGCAGTCGAGGAGCAGCCGCTCGTACGCCTCGGCCGGGTCCACCCCGAACGTATCGCGGTACACGAAGCCCAGGTGCGCGGGCACCAGGCTGATACGAGGCCCGGGGGGCTTTAGCCCCACGCGGAGCGAGATGCCCTCGTCGGGCTGGATGCGCAGCGTGAGCTGGTTCGGCTCGATCTCGTCCCCCGGTCGGTGCCCCGGGTGCGGCGCGTGCTCGAACAGCCGCAGCGGGGGGCGCCGGTACTGGATCGTCACCTCGGTCACCTGTTTCGGGAGCGCCTTCCCGGTCCGGAGATAGAAGGGCACACCCGCCCAGCGCCAGTTATCCACCTCCAGCCGGACGGCGGCGTAGGTCTCGGTGGTGGTGTCCTCGGCCACGCGCGGCTCGTCCGCATAGGCGGGGACGCGCGCACCCCTGAGCGAGCCCCGCACGTACTGTCCCCGCACCGTCACCTCCCCGACGCGAGCGGCGGCGGGCGGGCGGATGGCCCGGAGGACCTTCACCTTCTCGTCGCGGACGGCTTCCGCGTCGAATGTGGCGGGCGGCTCCATGGCGACCAGAGACAGAAGCTGCAGCATGTGATTCTGGACCATGTCCCGCACGGCGCCCGCGGCGTCATAGTATCCGCCGCGGCCTTCGACTCCGATGTGCTCGCCGACCAGGAGCTGCACGTGATCCACGTACCGGCGGTTCCAGAGGGGCTCGAAGATGCTGTTGCCGAAGCGGAAAGTGAGGATGTTCTGGACCGTCTCCTTCCCCAGGTAGTGGTCGATCCGATAGACCTGCGTCTCGTGGAAGACCTTGTGGATCTCCGCGTTCAGCGCGACCGCCGTGGCCAGATCGTGGCCGAAAGGCTTCTCGATGATCACGCGGCTCCAGCACGGCCAGTCGGTGCCGGACAGCTCCGGCCACGGCGCGCTGACGAGTCCGGCCGCCCCGAGCTGTCCGACCACGGTTGTGTAGCTGGTCGGCGGCGTGGCAAGATAGTACATGCGGTTTCCGCACGTCCCGTACCGGGCCTCGACCTCGGCGAGTTGCTTGCCAAGCGCCGCGTATCCCGCCGGGTCTTCGAAGGGGGCCGACACATAATAGATCCCGCGCGCCAGCCGCTCCCAGATCTCCGGCCGCACGGGGCGGAAGCGCGAGAACTCGTCGACCGCCAGGCGTATCTCTTCCCGGAAGGCCTCGTGGCTCTTCTCCCGCCGCGCGAAGCCGATCACCGCGAACCGCTCCGGCAGGAGGTTGTCGTGCGCCAAGGCGTAGAGCGCCGGGAACAGCTTGCGCCTCGTCAGGTCTCCTGAGGCGCCGAAGATCACCAGGCTGAAGGCTTGGGGCACCTGATACGGGGAGGGGGGAGCGCTGATCTCGGGGACCACGGCAGGCGTCGTCATGCCTCGTCTTCCTCCATCTGCTCGATCGCGTGACCGCCGACTCCTCGCCATGCAACCGCAGGCGATCGGTCGACAGGAATAGTCCCCGGCAGGAGCCCTCGACCCATTCTCACCCAGGACCAGGGATTTGGCAAGACATGCAGGCCGGTTCATGTGGAAGGAGCCGAGGAGGCACACCGCGCCGATTCTCGTCTGGGGATCGGCGCTCTTTCTTTCCGGCGGCGGAGGTGAATATGGCTAAACGGAGTCTCGCTCCGGTGGACCGCATCGAGAGCGCGATCCTTGTCCTCCGAGAGCACAAGGTGATCCTCGACAAGGACCTGGCCGATCTTTACGGGGTGACAACCGGCAATTTGAATAGAGCGGTCAACCGGAACATCGAGCGCTTTCCTGACGACTTCATGCTTCGATTAACCGAAGCAGAGTTCAGCGACTTGATCTTCCAATTTGGAAGATCAAGATGGGGCGGAACACGTAAGCTACCAAGAGCCTTCACGGAGCAAGGCGTGGCGATGCTGTCGAGCGTGCTCCGTAGCCCTCGCGCAGCGTATGTGAACATCGAGATTATGCGGGCCTTCGTCCGGCTCCGCGAGATGATTGCCACGAATCGGGGTCTCGCCCGGCGGCTTGATGAACTTGAGAAGCGGTACGACGCGCAATTCAAAGGCGTGTTTGACGCCATCCGCCAGCTCATGGCCCCACCGGAGAAGTCACGGCGGTCCATCGGCTTCCGCGTCGAGGAGGGCAGGCCCCCCTACAGGAGGCGGCGACACGAACGAATAAAGGCCTGACCTCGTCGTTCTGCAATAAAGGACGGAGCGCCCTTCTTCTTCCGGTGTTCGAGTGCGCTTTGCCTCGTCACGCCACCTCCGCCGCGCCGCTTTCTGCACTGCGTCCGGAAGCTTCGGCTGGCACCCTCTCCCCCGCGATGGGTCGGAGGGGTCGAGGGGATGGCGATCTTCCATCGCGCCCCTCCCGCCGACATCGTCCCCCGCCACGACAACCCGCAGACCATCAGGAGACATAGGATGTTAGACTTCCCGCTACAGTACAGAGGTCGAGCTCAGACGAGTGTTTGACTCCTATTGAGCCCCTGGTGCCAACCATACACGCTCGCATAGTCAAGAAATGTGCAGCACTCCTCCAGCTTGCTCAACTTGAAGGTGGGCCTGTTCAATTGGCGAGTGAACAAAGAGCGCCTCTCGTCATTCGACACGACCGTGAATCTGGCTCCAAGCCGCGGCGAGACAAGGAATATGTCGTTGAATCGCAACAGCCCCGAGTAGATAGGGGTGGAATGCTCGACCTCAAACATAGCATGCAGTCGGCCTGCGCCTCGCTCAACCCACACCACATCAATTTCCGTCAGAATGTCTCTGACCTTGTCGAGGTCCGTTGGAAGTGCAGCACAACAATTGAAAGTGTCGGTCATTGACCAATCGAGCTTACCCCTGTCATTCGAGGGCACCCAGATGTCGTAGCCCTTTCTTGCGCCTATGGAACCTAACAAGGTCTGCACCTGGGAGTGTGATAGGTCCGGCATGGCAGTGAGCCTGGATCTGTCTAGAATTCGTTCTACTCCCTGCCAGCCCACGTGAGCCTCAACGTTGAATCTTCCAGCCCCCGCTATGTAAAGCTCAGTTGCGTCGCCATGGATGTACACCTGCGCCTTGTACTGTCCGTCCCCGGCTGGAGACAACGACTGGAAAACGTCCTCATAGTCTGCGAAGGGAACCAATAATGGTTCGGACTGCCCCTCCCAGAGAAAGCATATTACTGCAGGGTGGCCCTCAAGCTGTCTGAGGTCTTCTTGTCGGAGCCCATAGAAGGTGGAGTTCGAGCCGTGGATCTTAGAATAACGAATATATACCCGGCAAGCACCGCTCCCTATCTCGTAAAGCGACTGACTCTTTTCCATCTTTCGTAGAGTCCCATACCGGGCCTGCAATTTCACGAGGAAGGCTTGTTTGAGTTGATTGGCCATGTGGCTCACCCGTTATCATCTAGATCTGGCGGATTAGCTTCGAGATAGCGCGCCTTCTTGTCCTCCCATTCCCGGAGAACACTTAGGGTCGGATCAAGTTCTGGCTTAAAGAACTCATCGGTATAGAATCTTGGATAGAAGTCCTCGAAAACATCACAGTCAAGGGTTGCCACCTGGACTCCAGGTCCATCCGAGTACACGGCCTGAACAACGCCACCTTCCAAAACAACAACGACCCTGCTCATCTCACCCTACTCCTATCGGCGACCTTCTCGCATTACACCCAGTCCTCTTTTCTGAGAACATCCGAGATAGCAGGCAAGTCGCTATCGAGGAATCGCGTCCAGTGCTTGCCAATTTGTTCGGCCAGCTGGTCTGCGTCTTGATCATCGTAGTCTTTCGCTGTTAGAAATGCCTTACCGTAAATGGCGTTCCACTTCTGATTCAACGCCTTGGAGGCCACTCGAAAGATTGACGAATGCCCCAGAGCCATCTCAAAGAGACGCTGCCGGATGTGATCAGGTCCCGGTCCAATGTACAGGTTGAGCTTCAGCGTCTCCGGCGCATTGGTGAACTCAAAGAGAAGAATGCGCCCAGACCGGGTCCAGCCCTGGCCGGTCTTGAGTTTCGGCACGTCCCAGGCAGTCGGCACAAATCGGATGTAGCTTTTTGAACAATGATCGAGCGCCAGTTCCGGGGATTGCTGGATCAATGTTTCAAGCCTTTCACGGAGTGCCCCCTGGAGATCGGTCCGATATTCGTAAATCAACTCGAGGGCGCGCTCGTGCTTCCGATAGATGCGCCGGCACAACTCTGCAATCTCGGACTCGGCCACGATATGCCTCCTGAGCATCTGTGCGTAATGCATCATCAGCGTGCGGACATCTGCCCCAATCGTCGAGGACCGACACTCAATGAGCCGTTCGACAATCTCGCAGACCGTTCCATAATCGGTCGATATATAGGCGTCGTGCGAAGGCGCGTCCCCCTCGGGCGACAAATAGAGCCCCAGGATCTTCCAGTCGGGATAGTGCTGGCGTACCAAGCCAAGGTAGCGCCCCAATTGATCGGAATGTTCCCCGCTGTCGATCTTATTCTCGATGATCACCGCCAGCCGATGGGATTCGTCCAGCAGCAGGAGATCGATGTTCTGCCATTCACGCCGGACAACCAATTCATTGAGGCTCCAAATATCCAAGTCGATGGGCGAGAGCGACACGGGTGACGTGCTGGCAGCGGCCAGCGTCTTCTGCAGCAGCCGCCGCGCAAACTCATCGCCCAGGCCATGATTCTCGGTCGGGTCAAGGAGGTAGGCTAAGAAATCTGAGTGGCGTACTTCCTGACGAACCGCCCGCAGGGCTTCAAAAATATTGAACTGCCCCAGCAGGATTTCGAGCCGCTCAAGATCGGGATTGTCTACGACCAACGCCTCAAGCACGTCCCCCTCGTTAGGGGGTGCGCTGTTGGGTTTCACCACGGCGTCCCTATTAGTCATCGGGAGAATACCTGGGGAGGACGGCTCCCCGGTGGCACGAGACCGTTGATAGGAGCGCGAAGCGCCGCCCAGCTACTGAAGGCGTTCTTTCGGTTAGCTCCCACTTGGGGCACCATCACAACTCATAGCGGAAAGGAGGTGTTGAGCGGAGGGTATCGAAGGGCTTGCGCGGTGTCAATCACAATTGCCCCCGTCTCGGTAACACGGGGAGCAGAGAATACGAGAGGGAGTGGGCTAGACCAGCGGAACCGCTGTAATACGTTGCATCTTTCGTCTCCTGGTACTGCGTGCGCCTCGTCACGCAGCGTTAGCTCCGCCGCGCTGCTTTCCGCACTGTGTCCGGAACCTTCGGCCGGCTCCCTCTCCCCCGGGATGGGGCGGCGGAGTCGAGGAGATAGCGATCACCCGCGACGCGGCCCACCAGCCTACCTCGCCGCCCGCCCCGCCACTCCGCGGATCGCCAGGGGGCTTGGGACGTTACGTCTGCCATTTCAGTCAAGGGGAGCCAGATGGGGTACCGTGCCAGTCATCGACTTGACCAGGCGACTCTCCGCGTGGAGGGGGCCGAATTGGGGAGGGCGCTCTCCCGGGCGCGGGCCTCGCGAGGCTGGGCCGGGGATCTGATCCTCAGCCGTCCACGCGCCCGGTCATGCCTGGTAGCACGTCCGACCGGGGTGGCACATCACGCGAGCGACCGGAACGTCCGGCGGAGCAGGGTCGAGAGCAGTGTGACCTTGTAGGCGGTTCCCGAAAGCGGCTGCGCGCCGGCCACGGCCGCCTGGGCGGCCGCGGTGGCGGCGGTCTCGTCGAGCCGCCGGCCGATCAGGAGCTGTTCCGCGGCCGGGGCCGGGAGCGGCACGGTCGCCACCGCGCCCAGCCTGACCCGGGCCGCCCGGACGACGCCGCCCTCGACCCGGAGCGCCACCGCAACGGAGACCAGGGGCCAGTCGAACGCAGCCTTTTCGCGGACACTCGCGTAGACGGAGCGCATCCCCATGGCAGCCGGCACGCTGATGGCCGTGAGGATCTCGTCCGGCTCTCGCGCGTTCTCCCGCCGTGGGTCCTGATCGGGGATGGTGAAGAACTGGTCTGCCGGCAGGGTGCGCGTCCCGCGGGGGCCTTCCAATGTGAAGGAGGCGGCCAGCGCGGTCAAGGCCATGGCCGCATTCGAGGGATGCGGCGCGTTGCAGGCTCCCTGCGGGAAGACGATGTGGTATTGGTCCTCCCCCATCGCCGCGAAGCAGGTGTCGCCCCCCTTCTTGAGGCACCGGTAGGATGCCAGGCGGTAGTACCAGCAGCGCGGGCGCTGGAGCAGGTTTCCCCCGATGGTCGCGACGTTCCGGATCTGTGGCGAGGCCGCTTCGCCGCAGGCTTGGGCCAAGGCGGTGTGAGTCCCCCGGATCCCGGTGTGAGCGGCGATCTGGGCAAGCGGAACCAGCGGACCGATCCGCAGGCTTCCATCAGCCTCTATCCGGATCGCGTTCAGGTCCGGGATGCCCTTCAGATCCACCAGCCGGGGCGGCTCGAGCAGGTGCTCCTTCAGGTGATCGAGAAGATCGATTCCCCCCGCCTTGAGCAGGCTTCCCGGCTTCTCCGCCACCAGGTCGCGGGCCTCCGCGACGCTGGCGGCGCGCGCGAACTCGAACCGGTTCATCCGGCCCCTCCCTTCTGCGCCGCTGCCAGGCCCGCCAGCACCCGGTCCGGCGTCAACGGGAGCTCCCGCAGGCGGACCCCCGTGGCGTTGAAGACGGCATTCGCAATCGCGGCCAGGGTGGGGACGAAGATGGGCTCGGCGATGCCGGTGGCCGAGGTGTTGTTCCCGGCATTGGCGGCGTCGAACAGCAGCGGGACGGCCTCGAACATGTCGGCGGTCCCCAGGAGCTTGTACGCTTCGAGATTGGGGTTCACCATCGTCCCCACGTTGCGGTCGAGGATGCGCTGTTCCAGGAGCGCCCATGAGGCGCCCTGGATCTGGGCGCCGATGATCTGGCTCTCCGCCGTGAGGCGGTTGATCGGGATCCCGCAGTTGATCACCCCGACCATCTTGAGGACGCGGACGAGGCCGGTCTCCACGTCCACCTCCACCTCCGCGAACTGGGTGGCGGCCAGGTCGTCGCGGAAGGATTCGAACTGCCGTTTCCGATCGGCCAGGCAGACGATGGCCTCACCCGGCATCTTCTGGGCCGCTTCGCGGAAGGAAAGGCTCTGCTCCGGGTGGCCGGCGACGCCGATCCGCCCGTCGGCAAACTCCAGCGCCTCCGGCACGGTGTTGAGGAGCGGGGCCGCGAGACGGGCGAGCCGCGTCCGCGCGTCGTGCGCGGCCAGGCGGACGGCCGGGCCCGAGGTGTTGGTCGTGGTGCTGCCCCCGGAGTTCCACCCCGGGGGGAAGCGCGTGTCCCCGACGTGCACCGTGATGTCGGCCGGCCGCAGACCCAGCTCCTCCGCCGCGATCAGCGCGAGCACGGTCCGGAGGCCGGTCCCGAGATCCTGGGCGCCGTGGAAGAGCTCCACGCCGCCGTCCCGATGCACCCGCACCTCGGCCGCCACGGCCTCCCGGGCCATGACGTACCAGTTGCCGTTGGCGAGGCCGATGCCGCGCTTCCGGGGGCCCGGGCCGGCGCCCGGGACGGCCTGCCGGCGGTCCCAGCCGATGGCCCGGGCGCCGACCGTATAGTAGTGTTTGCGTAACGGATGTGACTCGTTTCGCCGGCGGAATTCCAGCGGGTCGATCCCGAGGCGGTGCGCCAGCTCGTCCACCGCGCATTCCAGCCCGAAGGCCCCCTGCGGATGCCCCGGCGCCCGGAGGGCGCAGGTCGGGCCCGCATTCGTGAAGACGTCGTATTCCTCCAGCTTCACGTGCGGGCAGTGCTGGTAGATGTTGGCGGCGGGACCGCCCATGCGGCTGCACGGGCCCACCCCACCCTCTCCGTAGGCGCGGAAATGAATGGCCGTGAGGGTCCCGTCGGTCTTGGCGCCGAGCCGGACCGTGATGCGCGCCCCCGGGGCATTGCCGGTGCAGAGCTGCTCCTCCCGGCGATCGAGCATGAGCTTGACGGGGGCGCCCGCCTTCCGGGCCAAGCGACAGGCGACCACGGCGAACGCGCTGCCGATCGCCGAGGGAACGGACTTGCTCCCGAACCCCCCTCCCATGTGCTTCGTGATCACCCGGACCTGCTTGCGGTCGAGGCCCAGCGCCTCGGCCAGGCCGGCCCGGACCTGGAAGACGCCCTGCGTGGATGCGTAGACGGTGAGCTGGTCCCCCTCCCAGTGGGCCACGACCCCGTGGGTCTCGAGCGTGGCATGCGTATGGACAGCCAGGCGGTAGGTGGCCTCATGCACCATGTCCGCGTCGGCGAATCCTTTCTCGATGTCCCCCCGGCTGCCTCCCCGCACGGTCCCGAGCTGGGGGGGCGCTCACCGGGCCGGTCACGTTTCCCTGCCGCGGGGCCGTCGGCGGGGCGGGGAGCTGCCCTTCCGGATAGACGAGGGGCGCCTGGGGGGCCATCGCTTCTTCGAGCGTGGTGACGAAGGGCGCCTCCGCGTACTGCACGTCGACCAGACGCGCCGCGTCCTCCGCGAGCTCGGGGGAGACGGCGGCTACCGCCGCGATGTCCTGCCCCGCGAAGCGGACCATCCGCGCGTCCGTCGTCCAGACCGCCTTGACGCCCGGGAGCCGCTCGGCCTTGCTCGTATCGATGCGGAGGATCGTGCCCGCCGGGATCGGGGCGCGGACCATCTTGGCCCACAGCATGCCGGGCAGGCGCACGTCGTAGGTGTACCGGGCTCGACCGGTCACCTTCTCCGGCGCCTCCAGGCGCGGGTAACGGCCCGCGACACGCCGCAGCCGGGAGTCATTGTCCCACGGCCGCAGGTCCCCCGCGGCGGGATGCACCTCGAGCGTGACGGGCTCGTCCACGGGGCCGACCTTGACCTCGAACCGCTGGTCATCCGGCTGCGCCATCGGTCACCCTTTCTGCTGGGCCGCTCTCTGGACGGCCTCGAAGATCCGGCCGTAGGTCCCGCACCGGCAGAGATTGCCCGCCAGCCCGGCCTTGATCTCCTCCAGGCTGGGATGCGGGTTTTGCCGGAGCAGCGCGGTGGAGGCCACCACGAACCCCGGCGTGCAGAATCCGCATTGCAGCGCGTCGCATTCCACGAAGGCGGCCTGCACCGGGCTGAGCCGGTCCGGCGCGCCCAGTCCTTCGACCGTGGTGATCTCGTGGCCGACGGCGTCCACGGCGAGCAGGAGGCAGGCGCAGATCGGGGCGCCGTCGAGGAGCACCGTGCAGCCGCCGCACGCGCCGCGCTCGCAGACTTCCTTTGCGCCGGTGAGACCGAGATGGTTGCGCAGGGCCCGGAGCAGGGTCACCCGGGGCTCGACCGTGACCGTCTGGACGCGGCCGTTGATGGTGAGGCTGAGGGGAACCGGGTCGGGCCCGAGGATCGTCGGCTGGGCGGCGCGGGCGTCCTCCCGCCGCGGCCCCGACGAGGCCGGTCGCAGCGGCGCTAAGACCGAGGGACTTCAGGAAGGTGCGGCGCGAGAATCCTTGGGGAGGCGTGCGATCGGAGGCCTTTGCCATGCGGTACCTCCTGGTTCGGAGCGGAGTCGCGGACTCGGCCGCGCATCCCGGCGGCGCGGCACCACCAAGATGGTAGATCAGACAAGGGGCGATGTCAAAGACTAGTATGGACACCACAACAACCGAAGCGCACGGCTTGACACCGCCAACGGTGGATAGATAGGCTGTCGGAAGTCGATGGCCTTCTCATGCCGAATCGCGATCACGGTCACCGAGGACGATGGAGGGCGAGAGTTCGGTTTATGATACCTTCCTCACACCTCGAGCGCGCGTATACCGTTCTCGACCGCGCCCGATCCGCCATGATTGTGCTCCTCTTCAGCTTTGTGGTCCTGGTTGGGGCGACCGACATCGTGTTGCGCTACGGGACGGCGCACGGGAGCCTCGAGTGGACCGATGAAATTCTCCGCTATCTGAACATCTGGCTCGTCTTCCTCGGTGCAGCCGTGGGGGTGAAGCGCGGTGTGCACATGCACGTGGAGTTCTTCCTCCAGAAGTTCTTCACGGAGCGCACGAGCCGTCGGATCAAGCAGGGCAGCCTGGTCATCATGCTGCTGTGTCTCGGCCTCCTGATGGTCACGGGGACCCAGAAGGTTCTCAACTACCGGAGCGTCCAGATCCAGGCGACCACCATGTCCATCGCCTGGTTCTACCTTGCCATTCCGGTCGGGTGTCTGTTGATGGCGGTCGATTACGGTCTCATCCTGATGTACGGAGAACACCCGTTCCACAAAGCTCACGACGAGAAGGGCTAGCGATGATCTATATCGTTCTCGCCTTTTCCGTTCTCATGCTCACCATCGTCTTTGGCTTTCCCATCTTCTTCTCCCTGTGCATCTCCGGGATCGTCGTCACGCTCGCCCTGGGCGCCCCGCTGTCTCTGGTCATCACCAAGATATTCGGCGGGATCGACTCCTTCACCCTCATGGCCATCCCGTTCTTCATTCTGGCCGGCAATATCATGACGGAAGCGAAGATCACCGATCGCATCGTGGACTTCGCCGATTCGTTGGTCGGCCGGTTTCGCGGAGGGCTGGGCCACGCCAACATCCTCAGCTCGATGATCTTCTCCGGGATTCAGGGCTCCGGGGTGGCGGACGCCTCCGCGATCGGGACCATCATGATTCCCGCCATGGTGAAGCAGGGGTACGAGAAGGACTTCGCCGTCGCGGTGACCGCCTCCGCGGCGGTGATGGGGCCCATCATTCCACCCAGCATCGCGATGATCATGTACGGCTACTACACCGAACTGTCCGTGGGAAAACTGTTCCTGGGCGGGCTCCTCCCCGGTATCCTGCTGGGACTCGGACTGATGGTGGCAAACTTCCTGGTGTTCCAGCATCGTCGGTATGCCATCCGGCCGTCCAAGCGCTCTCTGCGGGATGTCGCGCGCGCCGGCTCTCACTCCATCGGCGCGCTCATCATGCCCATGATCATCATTTGCGGCATTGTCTTCGGATTCTTCACGCCCACCGAGTCGGGGATCGCCGCGACGATCTACGGTATCTTTTACGGATTCTGCATTTCTCGGGAGCTGAAATGGAAGCGGCTCCCCGGTGTGTTGATCGATTCCGCCAATACCACCGCCGTGGTCATGATCATCTTGGCCATGGCGGGGATCTTTTCCAATCTGCTCACCCGGCTCCATTTCCAGCAGATCCTCATCGACAGGTTTGTCACACCCATTCACAATCCGTACCTCGCCACTTTCTCCATCATGCTGATCCTGATCGCCCTGGGGTGCTTCATCGATCCCTCGGTGCTGATCGTGATGTTCGGGTCGACGGTGGCGGCGGTCGGCAGCCACCTGGGGTTTGACCCGATCCACTATGGCGTCCTCATGGTCATCGTCATGCTCTTTGGCGCCATCACGCCGCCCGTGGGGTCGATGCTCTTCATCGCGTGTTCCATCGCGCAGATCCAGCTCGACAAGAGCGTCAAGGTGCTCCTGCCGTTCCTGACGGTGCAAGTGATCGTCATGCTGCTGGTCCTGTTCATCCCGGGGCTCTCCCTGTGGGTGAATCAACTGGTCTTCAGGTGAGACAAGCGAAGGGAAGGAGGCCGCCATGTCCGCGCGCAAGACGGTTGTCACACTCGTTGCCGCGATCCTTGTGGTCGCGCTCGCCGGGGCGGTGAAGGTTCAGGCGCAGACCTTCACCATGCGAACCTCGACGCCCCTCTCGCAATACGGGTCCGTGGGGAAGGGGCTCAAGATGTTCGCCGATCTGGTCGCCGAAGGAAGCGGGGGGCGCATCAAGACCACGGTCAACTACGCGGGGGAACTGGGCTCCCAGCGCGAGACGGTTGAGATGCTCCGCGACGGCTCGCTCGAGGTGGTGACGACGCTGGCCACCGGGACGGCGAGCTGGGTTCCCCAGCTCGGCCTCTTCGAGTTTCCATACATCTACAAGGATGAAGCCCATCTGGTCCGCGTCCTCAATGCCCTGGAAGGGGAAGTCTCCAGACTGCTGGCTCCCCACAATTTCATCGCGGTCGGAGGACAGAACATGGGGTTTCGCCACATGATGAACCGGCGGAAACCCATCGTGCGCGTCGCGGACCTCAAGGGTCTCAAGATGCGCGGGCCCAATCCGGTCTACGTAGGAATGTTCAACGCGCTCGGCGCGAGCGGCATGACGACCGATTGGAGCGAGATCTACACCGCCTTGCAGACGGGCGTCATCGACGGGCTGGAGGCCTCGCCCGACATGCTCCTGTCGATGAAGTTCCACGAGCAGGCGAAGTACCTCAGCAAGACCAACCATATCGCCGCCTGCGTCTACTACATGCTGCGGAAGAACTGGTACGAAGGCCTGCCGAAGGACTTGCAGGGGGTCGTGATGAAGGCCGCGCGCGAGGCCGCGGCGTATCAGAACAAGCTGGATGTCGAGGCCCAGGGCGTCGCCTTGCAAAAGATGGTCGCCGAGGGCCTGCAAGTCAACGAGGTGGCCAGCGTGAAGGAGTTCCAGACCGTCCTCGAGTCCTTCAAGGCGAGCTACGTCAAGGAAAAGGGTTCGCAGTGGAAGGACCTCTACGACAAGATCGTCGCCGTCCAGTAGGGCCGCCGGGAGTCATGGGAGGATCACATGTCTAAGAAGGTGCCACCGACCGTTCGGGTCGGACTCGTCGGCGCAGGCTTCGTGGCTCATCTGCACGCCGAGGCCTATCGACAGGTCCGGGGGATCAACGTGGATCTGGTTGCCGTGACCGCCACCCGGCCCGAGCGGGCCAAGGCGTTCGCCGAGGAATTTGACGTCGCCCGGGTGGCGCCGGACGCCGAGGCCGTCTTCGGGGACGCCGGCGTCGACGTGGTGGACCTGTGCGTGCCGAACCATCTCCATGTACCGATGGGGGTCGCGGCGGCCCGCGCCGGGAAGCACGCCATCATCGAGAAGCCGCTCACCGGCTTCTTCGGTCCCGCCTCGACCTCGCGCAGCGACATGCTCCAAGCCGCCCTCGCCTCGGCCGATGAGGTGGTGGGCGCGTGTCGGTCCGCCGGGGTGAAACTCTGCTACGCCGAGAACTGGGTCTACGCCCCCGCCATTCAGAAGGGGCGTCGCCTGCTTGCGGCCTCCCAAGGGCCTATCCTGCGCATCATCGGGGAGGAGAGTCATTCCGGCACGCATGCGCCGGCCAACAAGCGATGGGTGACAGGAGGCGGCGGATCTCTGCTGGGAAAGGCCTGTCATCCCCTGGGGGCGGCGCTGTACCTGAAAGGGGACGAAGGCATCCGGCTTCGAGGCCAACCGGTCCGACCGATCAGCGTGATGGCCGAGGTCGCCCAACTCGCAGATACCGCCGTCTTCCGCGCCAGCCATCCGACGTACCTTCGAGTCGTGGAGGGCTCGGATGTGGAGGACTGGGGAAGCATGCTCGTCACTTTCGACGATGGTACCGTGGCACAGATCACCGCCTCGGATACCGTGCTGGGGGGTGTCCGGAATCAGTTGGCGATCTTTGGCGCCAAGGCGGTGGCGTTCTGCAACATCAACCCGCACGATGCGGTGCAGGCCTATGCGCCGGATGCGGACGTCTTCGGGTCGGAGTATATCGTCGAGAAGATCGAGACGAAAGCCGGCTGGACGTTTCCGCAGCCGGACGAGGATCGCAGCAACGGCTACCCGGACGAGATCCAGGACTTCATGGAGAGCATAGCCTACGGACGGGAACCCCTGTCCTCCGGCCGGTTGGCCCGCGACGTGACGGCCGTGATCTACGGCGCATACGTGTCGGCAACCGAGGGCAGACGAGTGGACCTTCGCCCGCTGTTGCACTGAGGGAGGGCGTCGCGCCGCAGGCACAGGATCGCCCGCTATCTCATCCTCAGACCATCCCACCCGGTGCGGGAGGGGGATTCAAATGGCACCGGGCCCGGCGAGCCATGCCTTCTCCTGCGAGTCCCCGCGGCCGCTTTCCCTTGCCATACTCAGAAACGTCTAGATCGCACTCCTGCCCGCAATTCTCTTGTGCTTGACAAACCTTAAAGCCGATATTACATTTACAATACAGTATCGGATATAATGGTGAAATGTTACCTAGCACTCGTTCAGTGCTGCGCTGAGGCAGACAGCTCATGACTCAAGGCAATGAGACCTCCCGCGTCCGATCTCGGACGGCGCCAAGTCCGGTGCCCCGCGACCCACAGGTGCCCGCCCCCTCCCTCCCCCGACCCACTTGACCAGATGATCGACCACGAAAATCTCGATGACAAGATCTACGTGCGGATCCGCCTCATGCTCGCCGAGCGGCGCATCATGCCCGGGGAGCGCATCAACGTGGACCGCATCGCCCGCAACTTGGGGGTCAGCCGGACCCCGGTGGTGAATGCGCTCAAGCGCCTCCGGCAAGAGCACGTGGTCGAATGGGTGCTGCGGCGCGGGGTGTATGTTCGGCGGTTCACGACCCGGGAATTGGCCAGGCTCTTTGAGGTCCGGGAGATGCTGGAGGGCCTCGCGGCGCGCCGGGCCGCGATGCGAATCAGCCGAGACGAGGTGGACCGCATGCTCGCCAGATTCCGCGCCCTGGACCTATCGGGCCACGGGTTGGCGCTGGAGCAGTACATCGACGAGGACCGCGCCTTCCACCTGCGGCTGCTTGCCCTCGCCGAAAATGCCTACCTCGCGCACGCCATGGAGTCGGTCAATCTGATGGTCTTCACCTATCAGATGGGACTCTCTCGCCCACCTGCAGAGACCGTCAAAGAGCACTGGACCATCCTGACCGCGCTCCGCAAGCGAGATCCCGACGCGAGCGAGGCGGCCATGCGGCTCCATCTCCGGCGCTCGCGGGAGCGGTTGGACCGGCAGGCAGATGCGGAGGAGCGCCAGGCGGCGGACACGCATGAGGGCGCACGCCCCCCACGAGGGACCCCGCGCGCACCGAATAGGGCCGCGAGCGCGGAGTCCTTTGTGGGCCCCCGCCCGCAATAAGCGTCAACACATCGCAATGAGCAGGGGAGACGCATGATTTCACGAAAGCTGTTGAAGCGGCAGGTGATGGGGAACCCGATCCGGGTGGGCTGGGTGGGGGCGGGGCGGATGATCACAGGCGCCATCTGCCAGACGGCGCTGATGAAGGGGATCCGGAGCGCGGTGATCTGCGACATCCGCCCGGATGCCGCCATCCGCGCCTATACCATCAATGGGGTTCCGAGGGAGGCGATCGTCGTCACCGATAAGGTCGGAGCGATCAACGATGCCATCCGGGCGGGCAAGCCGGTGGTGACGGCGAACACAGGGGCGATGCCCGAACTGGAAGTCGACTGCGTCGTGGAAGGGACGGGCGTCCCGACGGTCGGCGCCGAGGTGGCATACCGGTGCATTCAGGGCGGCAAGCACATCATCATGCTGAACGTAGAGGCGGACGTGGTTATCGGCCCAATTCTGCACCAGATGGCGCAGAGAGCCGGCGTGGTCTACTCGGTATCGAGTGGGGACGAACCAGGGCTCATCACCGAGCTGGTGGATCGCTGGGGCGGCCTCGGATTCGAGATCGTGGCAGTGGGGAAAACCCCGGCGAGTCTGGGCAAGATGGACCTGTACTGCACCCCCGAGACGCTCGCCGAGGAGGCCGCCCAGCTCAAGGTCAACCCCCACTTCCTCGTGACCTTCCGGGACGCCACCAAGACCGCCATCGAGATGTCCTGTATCGCCAACGCCACGGGGCTCATCCCCGACGTCCGCGGGATGCACGGTCCCCAGGCGGGCATTTACGAGATGGCCAACGTCTTCCGCTTGAAGTCCGAGGGGGGGATCCTCAACAACCGCGGCGTTGTCGACTACGCGCGGCCCCTGAAGAACGCCGACGGCTCGATTGACTATCTTCGGAGCGTGACCCCCGGCATCTTCGTCGTCGTCCGCGCCACCCACCCCCAGATCCAGCAGGACCTCGGCTACTTCGATGTGGTCCACACCGGCGAATATTTCACCTTCCACACGCCCTACCATCTCGTCACCAACGAGATCCCGCTCTCCATTGTCTGGGCGGTGGAGGACCACGAGCCGACCGTGGTGCCGCACCATGGATTGCTTGCCGAGGTTCTCGGGGCGGCCAAGACCGACCTGAAGGCAGGGGCGGTCCTGGACGGCGGGGGCGGCTTCACGCTGTATGGCGTGAATGATCTTGCGACTGTGGCGAAGCGCGAGGGCTGCGTGCCTCTGGGGCTGCTCGACGGCGCGATACTCGTCCGGGACGTGAAGCGCGGCCAGGTGATCACGCACGACCTGGTACAGGTGAAAACTGATTCGATGCTCTATCACCTACGACAAATCCAGGACCAGGTCCTCCCGCCCACCGAGGTGAACCGGAAGTGAGAAGGGGGTGTCAGGGGGGGATCCATGCGGGCATCACGCCACACGGCAATGCCCGTACGTGCGTGCCGCCTGGCGGTGGTGGCGCATCAGGAGTGTATGAGAGCATTCGGGGGGAGCGGTGAGCGAACGGCGTTTTTGGAAACCATGAAGAGGAGGATGGGCATGAAAGCGAGACAGGAGAACCTGCATGGTGGTTCGGGCACCGAGGAGGTAGCGGGGAACTCGCCGAGCAGTCGGGGTGTGAGCCGGCGGCAATTTCTGAAGGCAGGCGGCCTCGCGGGTGTGGGCCTCGCCACACTTGGAGGCCTTCCCAGTCGGGTCTTCGGCCAGGCGCCCGCCGCCATCAAGGGAACCAAGCTTTCGATCCTCCAGGGCACCTACTTCCTCGCCTCGGCGCAGGACCTCTACAAGCGGCAGGCCGAGGAGTGGGGGAAGGCCAACGGCGTCGCGGTGGCGGCCGACTTCCTCAACTGGCCGGATCTCCAGCCCAAGATTGGGGCGGCCATCCAGGCGGGCGGCGTGGACATCGTGGAGCTCTGGCCGTCTTGGAACTTCCTGTATCGGGACAGCCTCATCGATCTCACGGCGGAGGCCGAGGAGTTCGCCAAGCGCAACGGCGGCTTCGAGGCCTACGTGCTGAACTCGGCCCAGGTCAACGGCCGGTATCTGGGGATTCCCCACGGCCAGTCCAACACGACGATGAACTATCGGATAAGCTGGTTCAAGGATGCGGGCGTGGCCAATGCGGACGATGGCCGGAAGCTGGACATGACCTGGGAGGAGTATCACGCGGTGGCGAAGAAGTGCAAGGCGGCGGGCCATCCCTTCGGGCAGGCGCTGGGCCATAGCACCGGGGATCCGACGAACTTCTGCTATCCCTACATGTGGAGCCACGGGGCCATGGAGGTGGACAAGGACGGGAAGACGGTCCTCTTCAACAAGCCGGAATTCGTGGAGGGGATGAAGAAATTTATCCAAGCCTGGAAGGACGGCTACGACGAGACCGGCACCTCCTGGGACGACAGCAGCAATAACCGGGGCTTCTTGGCGGGACAGATGGCCTGCACCCAGAATGGCTCCAGCATCTACTATGTCGCCAAGAAGGATCAGCCGGCCATCGCACGAGACATGAACCACATGCTCATCCCAAAGGGACCGGCCGGCCGTTTCTACTGGCTGGGTACGCGCACTTTCGCCATCCTCAAGAACTCGGCAAACATTCCGGCGGCGAAGGAGTTCTTGAAGTGGTGGTTCCAGGACGAGCAATACGCGACGTGGTGGCGGCTCCAGGAAGGCTACCAGATCCAGCCCGTGAACAAGTTGGCCAAGGACCCCATGTGGGACAAGGACCCCAAGATGTCCGTCTTCCGGGAGATTTCGAAGTACGGGCGCGATTTGGGGTATGCGGGGCCGGCGAACGAGAAAGCGTCGCTCGTTTACTCGAAGTACATCATCATCGACACCTTTGCCAAGGCAGTGCAATCAGGCGACGCCGCTGGGGCCATCGCGGCGGGGGCCGAGCAGTTGCGGCGCGTGTACGGCGCGTAGCGTCCCCTGAAGGAGGGGTGTTGCCGCGGCACAGGTGATTCTGGGGCCGGCTCCTGTGGGCGCGGGAAAATAGGGGTGTCCGTTCGACTTCGCCTGATCCAGGCACCTGAGTTTGAGTCCTGCGAAATTCTCAGGCATGGGGAAGGCCCTCGCCCTTGCAAGGGAACCAGGGCAAGGGCTCGACCCTCCCCCCGGACCCCTACCGAGAGGGGCGGGCCGCCGCCCCTCTCGGGCTCTCCCCCGGAATGTGCGGTCCTGGTGGGAGTGTCGACATTATTACGGACCGCACAGTAAGACCACCCCACCCGGTGCGGGAGGGGATTCGTATGGCGGCGGGCCCGGGCCCGGCGAGCCATGCCCCCCACGCGAGTCCCCGCGACCGCTTTCCCTTGTGCTTGCCCTGCTACCCCCGCTGACCGGAGGCGATAGACCGACGCATGCTTGCGATCCTGAACGTCAACACGCCGTTCTTTGCCCTGGTCCTGTGCGGGTATCTCGCCGCCCGCTACCGGCTGTTGCCGGAGAACTCGGTGCCGGCCCTCAACACCTTCGTCCTGTATTTCGCCCTGCCGTGCATGCTCTTTCGCTTCTCGTCCGGCACGCCATTTTCCCAGATCCTCAACCTGCCGGTGTTCCTGGCCTACCTGATGACCGGGCTGGCGGTCCTCGCAATCTTCGCCGCCGCGATCCACTTCGCAGCGGGCGAAGGGGTGCGCGAGTCGGCGTTTGCCTCCCTCGCGGCCGCCTGGTCGAACTGGGGGTATATGGGGATCGCGCTGATCCCCGCGCTCCTGGGACCGGCCGCACTCGCCCCGTTGATCGCGGCAGGCATGGCGGATCTCTTGGTCGTGGTTTCTGCGGGGCTGGCCCTCGCATCCCTAGAGCACCGGGGGAACGGGGGGGTCGGAGACGCGCTGAGGGGTGCGCTGATTCATATGGCCAGAAACCCGCTCATCTGGGCGGTGATCCTGGGCACCGGGTTTTCCGCGTGCGGGCTCCGCTTACCCGTCGCGCTCGAACAGCTCGCGCAGCTCTTGGGACAAGCCGCGGGACCGGTGGCGCTGTTCACCATCGGCGTCTCCTTGTATCGTCCCGGGACCCGCGTCTGGCGCGGCGACGTCCTGCTGATCTCCGGCGCCAAGCTGCTCTTCCATCCGTGTCTCGCAGCCCTGGTGGCAATCTACGCGTTCCGCTTGCCGTGGCTCGAAGCGCGCGCGCTGGTGTTGATGGCCGCCCTGCCCGTGGCCGGCACCGTCTTCCTGTTCGCCGAACGACAGGGCGCCAACGCGGAGCGGATTGCGGCCTCCATCCTCGTCTCCACCGCCCTTGCGTTCGTCAGCTTCTCCGTCTTGTGCTGGGCCCTTGGCCTTCGGCTGCCGGGCTAAGGCGCGACACGTAGCATCTCTCATCTCCTGGCGCTCAAGTGCGCCTTGCCACGCCACCTCCGCCGCGCCGCTTTCCGCACTGTGTCCGGAACCTTCGGCCGGTACCCGCTACCCCGTAATGGGGCGGAGGGGTCGAGTGGGTGGCGATCCTCCGCGACGGCCCGCCCGCCGACTTCGCCACCCACCCAAAGACCCAGCAGACCGTCACGGGACATGGGATGTTACCCCTACCAACAACCCTTGACCCATACGCCTGGTCGGGACTATGCTCCCCCCGACCGCTGATCCCTGATCGCGGCGCGCGTCACCGTTGTTTCCTGTATGGCGGGACGTTGTTTCCCGGGTTGACTTACTCCCCTCCCGGTCGGCGCACCGCCCGCGAGGTGACAGACGAGGAAGTCCGCCCCAGGCCGGGCGCCCCGGCCGATCCATCGTCCTCGTTTCCTTTGACCGCTAGTTG
>CAVSHW010000012.1:0-28870 GCA_963727695.1 uncultured Methylomirabilota bacterium
GGTGCCGTAGAGCCTTACGACTTGCCAGGCTTGACTCTGAATGCTCTCCGGAATCTACTTTCTCGCAGCGCGATCCTGGCGCAGGCTTGCAATATCTCCCCGATCGGAGGTAAAGTTCATCATTGCTCGGAACTAACCTTGGGGTGGATCAATCAGTGGGGGCAGGCCAGGCAGGAGAATAAGCGCCTTCTTGGGGTCGGCATCTGTGTCCGAGGCCCGTTGAAATCTGACCCGAAAGGCTATATTCCACACAAGGACGTAATGTGGCAGAGCGATTCCCGCAGCACCGTACGGCACACTGGTTTCCCACGAATTTTCTCCCCAAAATATCTCGTCCGGTGAAAATTTTGGAAAGAGGGGACGTTTTTCCGAGACCATCTTCCGAGGGTGAGCGTGATGTAACTGTGCCGTGCGGGTCCCCAACGGCACGCGTGAATTTACCCCGGTTGCGCGAAGTTGCCTCGGGTGCGGGTGCGATGACCGACAACTTTCAACAGGGAGCCATCCGCCTAGCGGTATTAGCCGGGTCGGTTCAACGAGTGACACGGTACGTACCTGTGTGGGAATTCAAGCGCCGTCCGCTCTGGCCCCTCGATCCCGCCCTCACCGCGCCCTGGTAAGACCCTACCGGGGTCCTCGAAAGGAGCGACATGATAGCCAACAGCGACAAGAGCGGGGCGTTGTTCGACTTTGCCAAGCAGTACCTGGTGTCCGGGGTCTCCGGCTCGGGGAGATTCAATGCAGCGCTCGGCCGACCATTGTATCTGACCCAGGGGGACGGGTGCCGCCTCACCGATGTGGACGGCCGCACGTATCTGGATTACAACTTGTCCCATGGGGCCACCTTCTTGGGACACAACCATCCGGGGATTCGGAACGCCATCCAGCAGGCCCTCGACATGGGGGTGATCTGCGCGTACGAGACCGAGTACCACAGCCGCCTGGCCGAGAGGCTTTGCCAGGTGATTCCCTGCGCCGAGCAGGTGCGGTTCGCCAACTCTGGGAGCGAGGCGACGCTGGCCGCGATCCGCCTGGCACGCGCCGTGACCGGCCGGCAGAAGCTCCTGAAGTTCGAAGGCCACTTCCACGGGCTGCATGATTACGTGGTCTGGAACGCGCACGGCACGGTCCGCGACCAGTTCCCGACCTACCCCTATGTCCCCCTCGAGGTGGAATCGGCCGGCATCCCGCCCCAGATCGCCCAATTCGTGATCGTCGTCCCCTGGAACGATCCGGACGCCTTCCAACAGGCCATGAAAGAGCACGGCCATGAGTTAGCCGCCGTGATCTGCGAGCCGGTGAACTACAACTCGGGTTGCATCCCTCCCCAGCCGGGGATGCTGGAACTGATCCGGGAGGAGTCCACGAAGGCCGGGGCCCTATTGATCTTCGATGAGGTGCTGAGCGCCTTCCGGATGGCCGTCGGCGGCGCGCAGGGGTACTATCGGGTGACGCCGGACGTGTGTACGCTGGCCAAGGCCGTGGCCAACGGGTTGCCGCTGGCGGTGGTCGCCGGCAAACGGCGGTTCATGCAAACGTTCTCGCCGGAGGGCCCTGCCGCGCACTCTGGCACCTATTCGGGGCACCTGTTCGCCGTCCTCGCTGGCCTCACGGCGCTGGAGGAGATCACCCGGCCAGGTTTCTACGACCAGATCTTCGCCAATGCCACGCGGCTGTACGATGGCTTGTCGGGACTCTTCGCGTCCCACGGCGTGCCGGCCCGGGTGCAGGGTCTGGGGGCCCGGTTCGGGATCTACTTCGGCGTGACCCACGCGGTGCAGAACTACCAGGACGCGGCGCGGATCGACGGCGAGCTGGGGTATCGGTTCATTCGCGCCTGCTTCGATCGGGGAGTCTATTTCCACAACTACGGACGCCTGGCCCTGGGGCACCATGGCTTCTCCGCCGCCCACACGCCGGCAGACATCGACGAGACCTTGACTCGGGTGGAGAGCGCGCTGAAGGGGATAAAGGCATAACCGTCGAGAGGAACGAGCATGCGCACCGAGTCAGAAGGGTCCAGCAGCCCGGGATCCAGCTCAGCATGGATGACAAAGGCGCCTGGCGCGACAACCGCTTCGTCGAGCGCCCGTGGAAGCGCGTCACGCATGAAGAGGTATATGGCATGCGTACGACTCCGGGCCCGAGGCTCGGCACGAGCTGACGCGCTATTTCACTTTTCCAACCAAGGCCGACCCGCACACAGCCCTTGACGACCAGACTTCGGATATGGTCTACTCCGCCCCGCTGCCGTCCAATCCTTTGGGGCCACCACTCAGGTCGTCGCTTTCAGGGGGAGGTGACGGATGTGGCAACAGGACGGAGGAGAAGCGAAACCCAGCCCACCAGAATCCAAGGAGTTTCGCACGCAAGAGTGTGCGGCAACCTTTTATGGAAAGGGAGCGCGTGCGGAGCATACCACCCCGTTTCCCAATGTACGGACCGACCGCCCGATGCGTGTCAACGGCCGAGCATTTCTGTAGAAGGAGACGTTCTTTGGCGGTCTTGTCCTGACCGGTTTCCCTTTGACGCGCCGATTTCATAGCGCAACCATCCTCGACGCTACTCCGGGCCCGGAGTGTCGCGACGGGCGGCGGCCTCCGGACTGTCGACGGATGTTCGCTCGTACCCGCAACCACCGGCAAGGAGGAGAATCATGAGTACGTCCCAAAACCGTCGCGATGTTCTGAAGTTGGGTGGCCTTGGGGCCGCCGTCGGCGTCCTGTCCGGCCTCGGCGCGGGTGCGGCGAGCCTCCTCTCGCCGGCCCAGGCCTACGCCCAGGCCGCTCCCACGAGCCTGCTTCGCACCGTGCTGGATCGCAAGAAGCTGATCGTCGGAAGCGGGAGCACGAATGCCCCCTGGCACTTCGAAGATGAGAAAGGGCAGCTTGCCGGGATGGACATCACCATGGCGCGTATCCTCGCGCAGGGATTGTTCGACGATCCCACCAAAGTGGAGTTCGTCAAGCAGGACCCGGCGGCCCGCATCCCGAATATCACCACAGGGAAAGTGGACATCGTCATCCAGTTTATGACGGTGACCGCTCAGCGAGCGCAACTGGTGGCGTTCTCGAGGCCCTATTATCTGGAAGGTGTCGCGCTTCTGACCTCGACCAAGGGGAAGTTGAAGACCTACAAGCAACTCGTGGACGCGGGGAAAGCGTGCCGCGCCTCGGTCCTCCAGAACGTGTATGCGGAAAAGATGGTTCGAGCCGCCCTGCCCCAAGCGCAGGTCATGCAGCTCGATACCGAGGCGAACGCCATCCAGGCGCTGGACTCCGGCCGCTCCGATGCTGCGGTGATCGACCTCTCCACAGTGCGCTGGCTGGTCAAGCGCAATCCGAAAGCGTATCTCGACTCGGGATTTAGCTACTGGCCGCAGATCTACAGCGCGGCCATGCGCCAAGGCGATCCCGACTGGTTGACGTGGGTCAACACGACGTTCGCCGTGGCGATGTTCGCGACCGAGGGGGATCTCTACGACAAGGGACTCGAGGACTATTTCGGGCAGAAGCCGCCCGTCCGGAAACCAGGCTTCCCCCCCATTTAGGCCCAAGGGACTTCGGAGAGCGCGAACGGGGCTTGATGCGATACCATCTCGATTTTGGGTTCATCTGGAAGCACTTCGACCGGCTAGGCTGGGGGCTGGTGCTGAGCCTGGAACTCGCTATGATCTCGATCCTCATCGGGATCGTGATCGGGCTCAGCCTAGCCCTGGCCTATACAGGTGGTGGGCGTGCCATTCGCAGCGCCGTGGCCGCCTATGTTGAATTCATCCGGAACGTTCCGCTTCTCCTTCTGGTCTACCTGGTCTTCTACGGGGTGCCGAGCATCGAGGGATTCGCGTACGATGCGACCACGAGTTTCGTCATCACCCTGTCGGTGTACGCCGGGGCCACCCTGGTCGAGGTGTTTCGGGCCGGCCTCGCGGCCATTCCCCGCGGGTTGATCGACGCCGGAAAGGCGATCGGCCTCACAGGCTGGCAACGGCTGATCTGGGTCCGCCTTCCAACCATGTTCCGCATCGTGCTGCCCTCGCTCAGCAACGCCTTTGTTTCGCTGTTCAAGGACACGTCGCTGGCGTCGGTCATTGCGGTCCCCGAGCTGACCTACGGGGCCCAGTGGATCAATACCAATTCGTTTCGCATTATCGAAGTGTGGGCGGTGACTGCGCCCATGTACCTCGTCACCGGCTACGGTCTCTTGTTTCTGCTCCAGCGGCTCGAGCGCCGCGTCGCGGTGCACTGATGTTCTTTGCGATTCAGAGTCTTCCGTTCCTCTGGGAGGGTCTCCTCGTGACCCTCCGGGTCTCCGCCTTGGTGGTTGTGTTCTCGCTGGTCGGCGGGATCCTCCTGGGCATTGGGATCGTGTACGGACCCCGGTGGCTGTATTGGCCGATTCGGCTCTACAGCGACGTGTTCCGTGGGATTCCGCTCCTCGTGCTGATCTTCTTCATTTACTATGCCCTGCCGTTGTTCGGTATCAACTTCACGAATTTCGCGTCGGTCGTGGTGGCCCTGTCGACATTCGAGACGGCCCACATCATCGAAGTCGTGCGCGGGGCGCTACAATCGATCCCGCGAGGGCAGAACGAGGCCGCCAAGACGATCGGTCTGCGCTTCAGCCAGCGGCTGATCTACGTGATTGCCCCCCAGGCCGTGCGGCGCTTCCTTCCGCCCTGGATCAATGCTGTGGTGGACACCGTGAAGGGGAGCGCTTTAGTCTCACTCGTCGGGATTGTGGATCTGATGCTGGCCATCCAGCAAGTCATCGGCAGGACCTATATCCCGATGCCGCTCTATGTGATGGGCGCCCTCATGTATTTCGTCATCAACTACAGCCTTTCCTCGGCGAGCCGTCGGCTGGAGGCGCGTTTCGCCTATATCCGGGAGTAGCCGTGCCTGTTTCAGAGTTGGTCGTACAGATTCGCGGGCTGCAGAAATCGTTTGACACCAACCGAGTGCTGGACGGCGTCGACCTCGACGTCCACAAAGGGGAAGTGGTCGTGGTGATCGGCCCGTCGGGGAGCGGCAAGACGACGCTGCTCCGGTGTATCAATCTCCTGGAGACCTACGACGAGGGCTCAATCCAGGTGGATGGGGTGGAGGTTGGCTTCCGGGACAGCGGCGGGGGTGTCCGGAAACATCGGCACGACCGGGAACTGGCGCGCATCCGGGCCGACATCGGGATGGTCTTTCAGCAGTTCAATCTTTTCCCGCATCTGACCGCTCGGGAAAACGTGATGCTTGGCCTTCGCAAGGTGCGCGGACGGTCGGTTCCCGAGGCGAAGCAGATTGCCGAGCAGTGGCTAGATCGCGTCGGCCTAGGCGACAAATTTGCGAGTCTGCCTGGCCAGCTTTCCGGCGGCCAGCAGCAACGGGTCGGCATCGCCCGTGCCGTGGCGATGGGGCCCAAGGTGCTACTGTTGGATGAAATCACTTCCGCCCTTGATCCCGAGCTGGTCGGCGAAGTGCTGAACGTCGTCCAAGAACTCGCCCGAGAGGGGATGACCATGATCGTCGTGACGCACGAAATGACGTTTGCGCGCGACGTGGCTACGCGGATCCTCTTCATGGACGGGGGACGGATTCAAGTTGAGGGGACACCGCGTGACGTCCTTTCCATGACCAACCACGAGCGCCTGAAGGCCTTCCTTGCCCGCATTGAAATGAAACATCACTAACCTTGATATCCCCTTCGACTCAACGGGTTTCAGAGTCATCCCGCCGACGCGAGCCGCACGATTTCCATCCATAGTCCGAGGCCCAATCTATAGATCCTGGCTGGCTTTGTGATCTTTGCCTGCCGGTGCGTTCCGCACCTGTCTGCGTGCAACGCACAGGCAGGCGCAGATAGGCGAGTTTTGCGGTGAAATGTTTGTGTTGAGAAAGGGTTCCACAAGGAACCGAACAAAACCATGAAACGCGGAATGGACAGCATACGTATAGTAATGTAGAATAGTAAGTGAAGACTTACTCATATAAGAACGTCAAATTGGCACGAAACGAAGGAAACCAACGTAATCCAGGAAGGAAGGCGTCCGATGCGAAAATTCCTCGTGATTAGCCTGGTTGCAGCCCTGCTGTTTGCAGCCGTTCCCGGCACCGCGCTGGCGGGCGGCCCCTGGCGCGGCGGGCACTTTGGGGGCCACGGTGGGTGGTGGGGACCCGGGGCCATCATCGGGGGCCTGGCGCTCGGTGCCGCTGCCATCGTGACGGCGCCATTCTGGGCACTGTCTGCAGCGCCGGTGTATGCCCCACCCGTGGTGTATGCCCCGCCACCGACATATGCGGCGCCGTCCCCGACCTACCAGCCAGTACCGAGCTACGCGGCGCCCCAGGCTGCCCTGGTCCAGCGGGAGGTCGTCTATTCAAACGGTCGGTACGTGCTCTACGGCGACGGCGTGCGCCGGCCGTGGCAGTGGGTCTGGGTGCCGTCAGCCCCACCGCCGCTTGACAAACCCCTGGGCTCGATGTAGCGTTTTTCGTAGGCGCGGGTTGCGCCCGCATCCCTCGCCGCCCGAGCGGCAGGTTCGCGTCTGGATGCCTGCTCGTTGAGACAGGTCGGGGCAACCCAGCTCCGTTGCTCGGATCTATCCATCCATCCCGACCGCCCCGTCGAGTGTGGTGGCAGCGCGACTGCGCAGCATGGGCGGGGGAGGAACCAGTCCTCCGGTTCCGTTGCCGGGCAGCCGACGAGGAGGCAGACGGGAGAAAGGAGTGGAGCCATGACCATTGTGGCGATTTCCCGGGAAATGGGGAGCGGGGGCTACGAGATCGGTGCCGCCGTGGCCAAGGCGCTGAACTTCGAGTACGTGAATCGGCAGATCCTCCTGGAGGCCGCACACGCCTACGGGGTGCCGGAGGCGACGCTCGTGGATGTGGTGGCGCGCCGCCCGTCCCTCTGGGAGCGCTTCGATGTGGAGCGCCGCCGCTATCTCACCTTTCTAGAGGCGGCCTACTACACCTTCGCCGAGCGGGGGAACCTGGTTACGGCCAGTCGTAGCGGCCCCTTCTTCGTCCAGGAGGTGCGGCATGCCCTCAAGGTGCGGATCATGGCCCCCGTCGAAGTGCGCGTGCGCCGGGTCATGGCGCAGGCGCAGTTGGACCAGAAGGCCGCCGCGGCCAAGGTCCACGCCTACGACCGGGAGATGTCCGGGCGCATCGACTACCTCTTTGGGCTGGACTGGACCCGGCCCGAGCACTACGATCTGGTGCTCAATACCAGTGACGATGCCTGGGAGTTCTACACCGATCTCCTGGTGGCGGCGGCCCGGCATCCGCGCTTCCAGCCCACGCCGGAGTCACGCCAGAAGATCGGCGACCTCAGCCTCGCGGCGCAAGTACGCGCCACCCTCGCCACGGATCCGACGACCCAAAACCTCAACATCGAGGTCATCGCCCAAGCGGGCCGCGTGGCGTTGACGGGCGTCGTTTTCAATCCGGCCGTTCTGGAGGCCGCGGCCGACGTAGCCAAGCGCGTGCCGGGGGTCGCCAGCGTTTCCTGCGAGGCGGTGGAGATCCCACGGATATACCCGGGCCCGATCATGTGACCCAGTACTGGGTCGCCGTTCGGCCGGGGACGGGCGGTGCGCCGCCACACCTGCGTCTGTGTCCGCCGTCTTTGGACGCTGGATACCGAGCGCCGGGGCTCACCTTGGCGCTCGTTGTTTTTGCGGGCGCTCCTCGGGTACAACGCCCCGTTCGTCGATCTTCCAAAGGCCATCGAATCCCGCACTGAAAACGCATCCCCCCAATTCGCTTGATTATGCTCAATAGCGCCCTACGCCGAGGGCGAGGAGGTGAAGTGGGTTCGCGTCGCCGGCACGCTCGGCGGCCCCTCGACCGTGACCTACATCACGGCGACCGGGAAAGAGGTCCCCGCGACGGCGCCGGCCAGCCGGACGCCGTAGCGGCGTATGGTCTGTCCGGCATGGTCCCAACTGCGCTTCAGGAAGAGGTTCCCGGTACCTTTTTTAGGCTGGACCCCACCCCGGCCTTGCGCTCTTTGGCCTGATCGGAGATCATGAGACGGAAATTGGGCGGGTGATTGTGGCGTGCGCCGCTATCGCCGCACTGCAATCCGGGGAGACTGTCAACCAGGCCCTTATTATGAAGATATTTTTGATCTATGTCCGGGACGAGGACTTCTATCGGGTTCTCCCGCCTGAACTCGGGGGCGCACGATTCAGCGCGGAGCGAGTTCAAGTGATGGCGTTCCCCCCGCTCGGAATCGAGACCCTGGCGCCGATCGTTCGTCAGCACGGGCACGCGGTGCGGATGTTCGACACCTGTCACCCGCTGATGAAGGCAGCACACATCGCCGAGACGGTCCGCCGCGAAAAACCGGACGTGATCGCGCTCTCGTTCCTGTCGACGACTGCCTATCCCGCTACCCGCAGCCTGGCGCATCGACTCAAGCAGACCGCCCCCGACACGCCGGTCATCATCGGGGGCGTGTTCGCGACCATTAACGCCAAGGAGATCCTCGCGGACTCCCCCGACATCGACTACGTGGCCAAGGGCGAGGGAGAGGAACTCTTGCCGGAGTTCCTGGAGCATCTGACATCTCCCGGGAAGGTCGGCGGCCTCGTATGGCGTGCGGGGAGCGAAATCATCGAGAACCCGCCGCGCCCGATTATCGAAAACCTCGACCAGTTCCCCTACCCGGACCGCAAGAGTCTTCCGATCGACTACATCGAGTCCATGCCGCTCGACGTGCCTGCCGTCCTCTCACTGGACCGCTTCTGCACCATGCAGACCTCGCGCGGTTGTCTCTCGCAGTGTGTCTACTGCTGCATCCCCTCCCTGGCGGATCGCAAGTGGCGGCATCGTTCCCCCGCGCACGTACTGGGCGAGATGCAGCAACTGAACGATGAGGGGTACCGATCCATCTATCTCACGGACGACCAGTTTCTGCTGAACCGCAAGCGCATCGGCGCCATCTGCCAGGGCATCATCGACCGCCGGTTGGCGTTCACCTGGGGCTGCGAAGGCCGGGTCGATGCGGTCGCCACCGACCAGTTTCCCCTCATGGCCAGGGCCAACTGCACCTCGCTCGCCTTTGGCGTAGAGACCGGCACCCAGAAGGTGCTCGACCGCCTCAAGAAGCGGCAGACGCTGGACCAGGTTGCGCACGCAGTGAGCGAGGCCAAACGCTGCGGGATAGCAACCATCCACGGCTTTTTTGTGATTGGGGCGCCGGAAGAGACCGCGGAAGAGATATTGGAGAGTTTTCGTTTTGCGGCCCGGCTCAAGCTGGACACGTTCGGCTTCAATCGCCTCTGCGCCTACCGCGGCACCCCCCTGTGGCGGGAGTACGTCGAGCGAGGGATTATCGACGATGCGCGCGACTGGAACAAGTGGTTCAAGTGCTCGGACATCGACCCGACCAGCCTTGCGGGGGAGAGAGTGAATCGGACCAGACAGAAAGGATACCTCCTGTTGTTCGCCCACCGGATCTTGCTGCGCCCCTTCCAGACCATCAAGCTGCTGCGTAGATTTGGCCGCTACATGAAAACAGCGGATCTCCTGACGCTGCTCTGGAGCCCCTTTCGCAAGCGGACCCTCACGCTCACGCCTTCGTTGCCGGCGCCCATGATCGACCAGGGGCTGACTGCTCCAGTCCGCGGAGTGATCTCCAAGGAGTGTCGAGGTCATCCTCGAAAAAAAGGTACCGGCGGTCGATGAGTTTGGGTGGCCGGTGCCGCGGATCGCGATGTCGCGTGCGCCGAGGATGCAGGTCCCTGGGGGCACCATGCATGTGGTGGCCCGGTGCAATACCCGGGAGTTCTCTTTCTCCACGGTCGAGGACATTCCCCCCTGCTCGCCCGGCCTTCTTCCTCACCAATCTCGGCGCCGATCCAGACACGAAGACGCGATGGCGGTGAAATCCACCACCCATTTCTCGGAAGAGACAGGGCGTGACCGACGGCACACACTACCGCTGGCGTTCGGAGCCGGCTTGCACTAGCATTGGAAGAGACCAATCACTGGAAGCAGGCCAAGCGACCGACGTCGACAACAGGGGAGTCGGGAATTAAGCCGTTGATAAAGAATAACTTGACCGGAGAAATTTCGGAACGGCATAAGGAGCCGTAACGAAATCACAACAAATGGCCATGTTATTTCGTAACGGCTCCTAAAGAGAAGGCGGTGTCGGAATGGACTTGTTACGAGAGGGCCGGGAATCTTCCGGTGGGCAGGGTGGCGGCCCGCAGGCGCGGATGCGACCTCGAGGGGAGCGTGGACCGATACCGCTGGCTGGTTGAAAATAGTGTCGATGTGATTGCGGAGATCGACGTCGACGGAATCATTCGGTTTGCCAGTCCAGCGATCGAGCGGGTGCTCGGATACCGCCCCGAGGAGGTGATGGGCACGAACTGTTTCGCGCTGATCCACGCGGACGACATGCCCAAGACCCGGGAGGCCTTCGCGTATATCCTGCAAAACCCGGGTGTCAGCGGTCCCCAACTCGAACTGCGCGCCCGGCATAAAGACGGGTCGTGGCGGTATGTCGAGGCACTGGGCAAGAACGTGACCCGCGAGTCCACCCAATCCGCCATCGTGTTCTGCCTGCGCGATATCACGGCGCACAAGCAGGCGGAAGCCGCCCTGGCAGACCGCACCCGGCAGCTCGAGACCGTTCGGATGGTCAGTGAGGAGATCACGCGGGAGATGGATCTGACCGCCCTCCTGCGTCTCATCCTCGACCGCGCCGTGGAGTTGGCTGCCGGAGACACCGGGGTGCTCTACCTGTGGAGCGAGGACGCTCAGCGCTTGATCCCCCGGAACTGGCACGGGTACGGCGGGTGGGTGGCGGACGTGCGTCTGCTGCTGGATGAGGGTGTCTCTGGCACCGTGGCCGCCCGCCGGCAGGGGCTGATCGTCAACGACTTCCGCTCCTCCCCGTACGCGACCCCTCTGTGGCTGGGCCGCTCGCGGCAAGTCGCCGCGTTGTCCGAACCGCTGCTCTACCACGACCGGCTGGTGGGGGTGATCACGACTTCGCGGGAGGACCCGCACCGCCCCTTCAGGGCGGAGGATCAGCGCCTCCTGCGCCTCTTCGCCACCCAGGCCGCCATTGCGATCGAGAATGCGCAACTCCACGCGGCGGTGGTGCGCCGGAGCCAGGAACTTGAGGCCGTGCGGACTATCAGCGCAGAGATCATCCGCGAACTGGACCTCCCGGGAGTGCTCGACCTGATCGTCCGTCATGCCGTCGCGCTCGTCGGCGCGACGTCCGGCAGCATCCGCCTCTGGAATCCGGAGCGCCAACTGCTCGTTCCGGAGGCCGCGACCGGCAGCGTCAGGCACGCGTTCAGGGTTCCTTTGGGGTTGGGGGAAGGTGTCGCCGGGACGGCGGCGGCCCAGCGTCGGGGGTTGTTCGTCAACGATTTCCGCACCTCAGCGTATGCCATCCCTCCACTCCTGGAGGGGACCACCCACACGGCGGTGATGGCAACCCCCTTGCTGTATGGGGAGCGCCTGGTGGGCGTCCTCGGAATCACGCGGGAGCAGACAGATCCCCCCTTCACGGAGAGGGACCTCGATGTTCTCAGCCTGTTTGCACCCCAGGCCGCCATCGCCATCGAGAACGCGCGGCTGCACGAGGCCAGCGTCCGCCGGGGCGCGCAACTGGAGGCGCTCCTGTCCTCTTTGCGGACCGTGACCAGCGGCCTGGACCTGCGGGAGATCCTCGATCGGATTCTCGGCGAGGCGGTCCGGATCAGCGGGGCGCCCCACGTCAAGGTGCTGCTGCTCGACAAGACGAGCAATGTGCTCAGGGTCGGCGCGCTCAGAGGCTCGAGCATGCCCGCTGCCTATACTCTCCCTGTGGGCGTGGGCTCGTCGGGCCTCGTGGCGCAGAGTGGGGAGCCCCTGTTCATGGAGGACGCCCAGAACGATCCCCGCAGCGTGTTTGCCGACCAGGATCGGGAGCTCGGGATCGTGACCTACCTCGGCCTGCCGATCAAGAAAGGGGAAGAGGTCCTGGGGGTCCTCACCTTCAATACTATCTCCCCCCACCAGTACACGCCGGAGGAGATGACCCTGCTCAGCTCCTTTGCGGACCAAGCGGCCATCGCCATCGAGAATGCCCAGCTCTTCGACGCCGCCCAGCGGGAGGTGCGCGAGCGCCAAGCGGCGGAGGAGGCGTTGGCGAGTCGCACCCGACAGCTCGAGGCGGTAAAGGCCGTCGGCGAGGAGATCGCGCGTGAGCTGGACGTGGACGCGCTGCTGGATCTCCTTGCCAGCCGCGCCGCGACGCTGGTACGTGCCGACGTCGGGACCATCTTCCTGTGGGACGAGGCGGCGCAGCTCCTCCGCCCCCGCGGCTGGCTGGGGCCGGCCCAGCCCGCCGATGATCGCCCGCGCCGGCTCGGCGAGGGGGTGACCGGGGTGGCCGCCCAGCTCCGCACCGGACTCCTGGTCAACGACTTCCCGAGGTCCCCGTACGCCCTGGACTACATCCTCGCCGAGGCGCCGGTCGCGGCCGTCCTGGCCCAGCCCTTCTTCTCCCGGGGATCGTTACTCGGCGTGTTCTCCTTCAGCAAGCGGGGAGATCCGGCCGCCACCTTTACCCCCGAGGACCAAGCCCTCCTCTCGCTTCTCGCGCCCCAGGCCGCCAGCGCCATCGAGAACGCGCGGCTCTTTGCGGAACTGAACCAGTCCTACGCCCAGCTCCAGCAGGCGCAGGAGGAGCTCGTTCGCTCCGAGAAGCTTCGGGGGCTCGGCCAGATGGCCGCGGGGATCGCCCACGACCTGAACAACATGCTGGCGGCGATCCTGGGCCAAGTCGAACTTCTCAAGCTCCGGGGCGCGCCGCCCGACGTCCGGGACGGGCTGGCTACGCTCGAGACGGCCGCCAGCGACGGGGCCCAAGTGGTGCGCCGCCTCCAGGACTTCGCCCGGCAGCGGGCGGTCTCGCCCCTGGCCCCCATGGACCTGGCCCAAGCCGTCCAGGAGGCGCTGGAGCTCACCCGTCCCCGCTGGCAGGATGAGCTGCAGCAGCAGGGCAAGACCATCGCCATCCACGCGGCGCTGGGCGACCTGCCTCCCATCCTGGGCCACGCCCCCGAGATCCGGGAGGTCCTCACCAACCTGATCTTCAACGCGGTGGATGCGATGCCCGACGGGGGGCGCCTCACCCTCGCCGGGGCGGCCACCCCGACCGGGATCACTCTGGCCCTGACGGATACCGGGGTCGGCATGACCGAGGACGTCCGCCGGAAAATCTTCGAGCCCTTCTTCACCACCAAGGGGGTCAAGGGTACCGGTTTGGGCCTCGCGGTGGTGTACAGCATCCTGGAGCGGCATGGGGGGCGCGTGGCCGTCGCCTCCGCGCCCGGCCAGGGCACCACCGTCACGCTCCACTTCCAGGCGGCGGCTGCGGGGACCCTCGCGCCCGCCGCCGCCCTCCCGCTCCGGTCGGCGCCCCGGCGGCTCCTCCTTATCGACGACGAGACGACCGTCCGCACGACGATGGGCACCCTGCTCCGTGCGGTGGGCCACGAGGTCACCGAGGCCGAAAACGGCCCGGAGGGCTTGGCGTCCCTCGCCGACCGGCCGGTGGATCTCGTGATCACGGACCTCGGGATGCCGGATATGACCGGCTGGGAGGTGGCGCGACAAGTCAAGGCGACCCATCCGCGCCTCCCCGTGATTCTGCTGACCGGATGGGGCCAGCAGGCGCCTCCCCCGGCCTCAGGACAGGAATGCGTCGATCAGGTGCTGGGCAAGCCGATCCGCCTGGAAGCCTTGCAAGAGGCCATCGCTGTGCTCACCGGACCGGGGGATTCTCCACACCGCGCCGCATAGAGGGTGCCGATCACCTGTTCGGTCCGCCTGACGCGCACGCGGGAAAGCACTCGCTGGGCGTTGGTGTGGAGCGTGCCACCTTTCGAAGACATCATCGCCTATCTCGGAACCATGAAGAAGCGATAGGGCTCTCGATCGAATCCTTCACCGTCAAATATTGACTTCAAGGGCCGTTGGGCGATAGGCTATCGCTCGAGCCTCCCTGGACCGCCGCAGTCTCTCGGGGGTGCTCGCCCGAAGAATATCCTGCCGTGCAGAACGGGCCGCGCATCGACCCCCACCGCTCCAGCGGCCCGCGCCTCACGGTAGCGGAAGCGCAGCACGCAAGGGAGGAAGTCCATGTCCGAACTGGCGGAGAAGCGAAAGGTCTTCCGGTCCGAGATCAGACGCCCCGTTCTCTACAGGCGGAAGGCTCCCGGGCCCGTCAAGGCGGGCGTCGGCTGGACGCACAATCTGAGCGATGAGGGCGCCTGTCTGGAGCTGTGCGACCGCCTCGAGGAGTCGTCGGCTATCCAGCTCCTGTTCCAGACGGATCACGGAGGCTTCGCCGTCGGCGCGGTGGTGATCTGGGCCGCCGCCCTCAGAGAGAGGGGAGAGGGGATTCTGCACGGGGTGGCCTTTCCCGATCTCACGCCCGATCAGCGGCAGGCGCTCGATGAATTGCTGCACTCCATCATATAGGGAGACAGGTACGAAACTCCCGAGGACTTCCCGCGCCTGGTTGCGCTGCTCCGAACGGGCTTCCCGGACCGGGCCGAGCCGTGGACCTGGACCGAGGCCGATAAGGAGTTCTTCCGCTCCAAGACCCGCCGCCTCGTAGACGCGCTCCTGACCGGCCGCCCGCTCTCCCCGGGCGAGGCCACCGACGCGATCCACGTGTGACCATAAGGCGATCACGGCCCGAGGGGAGGGGCCATCTCCCCAAGTGGTGTCCGGTAACTATTTTCGCCCTGGCGTGATTGCCGCTTGACAGAAGGCCCAGGCCTGCACCAACATCACGCGATGGGGCGGGTCGAGCAATCGGAAGCATTTATCCAAGATGAGAACAGGAATGAATAAGCTGAGAGTGCTGCTGATCATGCTGCTGCTGGTGTGGATCGCCGGCAGCGGCTGCTCGCTGGTGCGCCGCGCCGCCCTCGATCAGGTCGCCGATGCGGTCGCCGGCTCCGGCACGACCTTCGCCAGCGATGATGATCCGGATCTGGTCAAGGCGGCGGTCCCCTTCAGCCTGAAGCTTCTGGAGGGTCTGCTGGCGGAGAGCCCGGATAACCAAGGTCTGCTGGTCGCCGCGGCCAGCGGGTTTACCCAGTACGCCTTTGCCTTTGTGCAACAGGATGCCGATGAACTGGAGGCGCGCGACCTGGCCGCCGCCGAGGCGCTGCGGACGCGGGCCAGGCGCCTCTACCTGCGCGCACGTCAGTACGGTCTGCGCGGTCTGGACGCGAGCCACGCCGGTCTTTCCGGCGCCTTGCCGGCCGATCCCAGGGCAGCGGTCCGCGTCACCGCCAAAGCCGACGTGCCGCTGCTGTATTGGACCGCGGCCGCGTGGGGAGGGGCCATCTCGCTTTCGAAAGACAAGCCTGAGCTTGTCGCCCAGATCCCGGCCATGGAAGCGCTGATAGACCGGGCGTTGGAACTGGATGATAGCTACGGCCGCGGGGCGATTCATGGCTTTCTGATCACCTATGAAATGAGCCGCCAAGGCGCCCCCGGCGATCCCGCCGCGCGTGCCCGCGCACATTTTGACCGGGCCATGGCGCTTTCGGAAGGAAGAGACGCCTCGCCGCTGGTGGCTCTGGCCGAGGCGGTGGCGGTACAGCAACAAGACGTGAAGGAATTCGAGTCGCTGCTGAACCGGGCGCTGGCTATCAATCCTGATGCCTCTCCCGACACGCGGCTCCAGAATATGGTCATGCAGCGCCGGGCGCGCTGGCTCCTATCGCGGAAGGCGGAGTTGTTCCTGCTTGATAACGAGTGAGGTGTGCCAGAATGAACAGACTCACGCGACGGCAATTTCTCTCCACCGCGCTGGCCTTGGGAGCGGGCGGTGTATTGGCCTCACGCGACCACGCCTCTGGCGCCGACAGCGCGGTGAGGGTGCGGCTGGGCACGCTCGCGCCGAAAGGCTCCTCGTACACCAAGCACCTTCAGGTCATGGGGGAAAAATGGCGGCAGGCGCCGGGCGGGGGCGTGCTGCTGACCATTTATCCCGACGGCACGATGGGCAGCGAGACCGACATGGTCCGCCGCATGCGATTGGGCCAGTTGCAGGCCGGAATGCTGACCGCGGTGGGCCTGGGGGAGATCGAGCCGGCCGTCACCGGCCTCCAGTACATGCCGATGATGTTCCGCTCGCTGGAGGAGGTGGATTACATCGGCGAAAGACTGCAACCGATGCTGGGGAAGCGGCTGGAGGAAAAGGGGTTCGTGGTGCTGTTCTGGGGCGATAGCGGCTGGGTGCGGTTTTTTTCCAAACAGCCCATTATCCGGCCCGACGATTTGCGGAAGGCCAAATTGTTCGTCTGGAGCCATAGCGCGGCCGACCTGGACATCTACCGCTCCGTCGGCTGCAATCCTGTCCCGCTGGAGACGGTGGACATCCTGCCCAGCCTTCAGAGCGGCCTGATCAACGCGGTCCCGTTGCCGCCGAGCATTGCTTTGGCCGGCCAGGTGGACCGTATTGCGCCCCACATGCTCGATCTGGCCTATGGGCCGCTGGTCGGCGCGGCGGTCATCACGAAGAAGACCTGGGATGTCATACCCTCCGAGGGGCGGGACACCCTGCGCAAGGCGGCCGCGGAGGCCGGCACGCTCATCAAGGCCGACGGCCGCCGCGAGAGCGCGGAATCGGTCGAGGCCATGCGCAAACGCGGGTTGCAGGTCCACGCGGTCACTCCGGAGATCGAGGCCGAGTGGCGGAAAGCGGTGGAAGCGGCGTATCCCAAAGTCCGCGGGGGGATTGTCCCGACGGAGATCTTCGACGAGGTGGTCAAGCAGTTGCAAGCCTACCGTGCCGCGCGCGGAGGGGACGGGAAGTGAGCGGCACACACCACCGCGACGCATCCGGTCCGGTCCGGCCCGCTCCGACAGACGAGGGCTGGCGCTTCTGGCTGCGGGAGGCCGAAAATCTCTTGGTCTCGCTCGCGCTGGCCGCCTTGGTGCTCCTGCCGCTGGAAGAGATCGTCCTGCGCAAGTTATTCCAAACCGGCATCAGCGGCGCGACCGCCTTCCAGCAACATCTGACGCTGTTCATCGGGCTGCTGGGCGGGGCGCTGGCGGCGCGCGAACGCCGCCTGCTCACGCTCTCGACCGTGGTGGATCTTCTTACAGGGCGGTGGCAGGTGTTCGCGCGCGTCTTCAGCAGCGCCTTTGCGGCGGGCATCAGCGTGTTTCTGTGTATGGCAGCGGTGCAACTGGTGCAGATGGAGAAGGGGGCCGGCGAGCTCCTGGCGCAGGGTATTCCGCTGTGGACCCTCCAGTTGGTCATGCCCGTCTGTTTCGGCGTGATCGCGCTCCGCTTGCTTTGGCATGCGGCGGAAAACTGGCGCGGATGGCTGGTCGCGCTGCTGCTGGCCGGAGGGGTGGTATGGGTAGGATTCCGGCCGCCGATTGCGCCCGACGCGCTGGTCCTGCCCGCCCTGCTGGTGCTGCTGTTGGCCGTCGTCCTCGGCGCGCCGATCTTTGTGCTGTTGGGCGGCGCGGCGCTGATCCTGTTTTGGGGGCACGACCTACCCATCGCGTCCATTTCGCTCACGCATTATTCAATGGTGACCAATCCCACGCTGCCGACGGTCCCGCTGTTCACCCTGGCCGGGTACTTCCTGGCCGAAGGCGGTGCGTCGAAACGGTTGATCCGGGTCTTCCAAGCCCTCTTCGGGCAATTCCGCGGTGGGCCGGCGATCGTCACGGTTCTGGCGTGCACATTTTTCACATCATTCACCGGCGCGTCGGGCGTGACGATCCTGGCGTTGGGCGGGTTGCTGATGCCGGTGCTGATGGGCGCGGGGTACCCGGAGCGTTCCACGCTGGGATTGCTCACCGGTTCCGGCGGTCTCGGGCTGCTGTTTCCGCCTTCGCTCCCGCTGATCCTTTACGCCATCGTAGCCGGCGCCAACGCCAAGGGCGGCGGAGTGAGCATCGAGAGTATGTTCCTCGGCGGGCTGGGCCCGGGGCTGCTGCTGGTCGCTATGGCCGCCTGGCTGGGCGTTCACCTGGGGCCGAAAGAAAAGGCCGGCCGGCCCGCGTTTGACCGCGTTGAAGCCGGCCGCGCGATTCGAGCGGCCAAATGGGAATTGCTGCTGCCCATCGTGGCGCTGGGGGCGTTGTTTGGCGGGTTCGCCACGCCGGTCGAAGCGGCAGCGGTCACGGCGCTCTATGCGTTTGTGGTGGAAGCCTGCATCTATCGGGACTTCAAGCGAGTCCGAGAGATTCCGCGCGTCATGGCGGAATGCGGTCTCCTGGTGGGCGGCGTGCTACTCATTCTCGGCGTGGCGCTGGGGCTCACCAACTACCTGATTGACGCGCAGATTCCCACCCTCGCGGTCGAATGGGTCACTGGCGCGGTCACGTCGAAGTATGCCTTCCTGTTCGCGCTCAACCTCTGTCTATTGGCCGTGGGCTGCGTGATGGACATGTATTCCGCCATCGTGGTCGTGGTGCCGCTGATCGTGCCGCTGGGCTTGGCCTATGGCATCGATCCCATCCACCTGGGCATCATTTTCCTGGCGAACATGGAGCTGGGACTGCTGACCCCGACGGTAGGCATCAACATCTTTCTGTCCTCGTATCGGTTCAACAAACCGGTGCTCCAGGTGTCCCGCGCTGTCCTCCCCATGCAATGCGTGCTGGCGATCGGCGTGCTGTTGATCACGTATCTGCCGCCGCTGACAACCCTCCTGCCGCGCTGGTTCGGACGCTGAAGCATCCTGGAATTCGTGCGCCTCGACACCGGGTAGGGCGGTCCGCGGTACCTTCCACGGGTTCGACTTGACATGGCTGCGGCCTGTAGGACATCCTCCGATGGCCCCGAAGGGGTTCCGGGCGGGCCCGGAGGACGGCTTTACGAGCCGCGCCGCTCGATGCAGACACCCGGCCTACTTCAGGAGGAGCCGCCGATGCCGCACCGAACCATCGAGGAGCTGATCGCGCAGTTGGAGGAGAAGCGCCGCGCCGTGCTGGCAGGCGGGGGTACGGAGCGCATCCGCAAGCAGCACGAGTCGGGGAAGCTTTCGGCCCGGGAGCGCCTGGAGCGGCTGTTCGATGTGGGCACGTTCGTCGAGCTGGACATGTTCGTCGAGCACCGCTGCACGAACTTCGAGATGGAGAAAACCGCGGCGCCGGGCGACGGCGTGATCACCGGTTTCGGGCAGGTCAACGGCCGGCTCGCGTACGCCTTCGCCCAGGACTTCACTGTCGTCGGGGGCTCGCTGGGTGAGATGCACGCCCAGAAGATCGTGAAGCTCCAGGACCTGGCTATGAAGATGGGAGCGCCGATCGTCGGCATCAACGACTCGGGCGGCGCCCGGATCCAGGAGGGGGTGGACTCGCTCTACGGCTACGGCTCGATCTTCTACCGGAACACGCTGGCCTCGGGGGTCATCCCGCAGATCTCCGTGCTGGTGGGGCCGAGCGCGGGAGGAGCCGTGTACTCGCCCGCGCTGACCGACTTCGTGTTCATGGCCAAGGGCATCGCCAAGATGTTCATCACCGGGCCCGACGTCATCAAGGCGGCCATCGGGGAGGAGATCTCGGCCGAGGAGTTGGGGGGCGCCATGGCCCACAGCCAGCGCTCGGGCAACGCCCATTTCGCCTGCGACACCGAGGAGGAGTTGTTCGCCACGCTGCGCACCCTGCTCTCCTTCCTGCCCCAGAACAACCTGGAGGACCCGCCCCGGACCGAGGCCGGCGACGACCCGCTACGGACGGACGAGTCGCTGACCGGGCTGGTGCCGACGATTCCCACCAAGCCGTACGAGATGCGGAATCTCATCGCGCGGGTGGTGGACGGGGGGGAGTTCCTGGAGGTGCATCGGCACTTCGCCCAGAACATCGTGGTCGGGTTCGCCCGGCTGAACGGCCAGTCCCTCGGCATCGTGGCCAACCAGCCGCGGGTCATGGCCGGCTGTCTGGACATCAACGCCTCGGACAAGGCGGCCCGGTTCGTCCGCTTCTGCGACGCGTTCAACATCCCGCTCCTGACCCTGGTGGACGTGCCGGGCTACCTGCCCGGGTCGGACCAGGAGTTCGGGGGGATCATCCGCCACGGGGCCAAGATGCTCTTCGCGTACTCGGAGGCGACCGTGCCCAAGGTGACCCTGATCGTGCGCAAGTCTTACGGCGGGGCCTACCTGGCCATGTGCGCGCGGCACCTGGGGGCGGATGTGGTGATTGCCTGGCCCCAGGCGGAGATCGCCGTGATGGGCCCCGAGGGGGCGGCCAACATCATCTTCCGCAAGGAGATCAAGGAGGCCGAGGACCCGGAGGCCAAGCGACAGGAGAAGATCGACGAGTACCGCCAGAACTTCTCCAACCCGTACCAGGCGGCGAAGCGGGGATTCGTGGACCTGGTCATCCATCCGAAGGATACGCGTCCCACGCTGATCACCGCCTTTGCGATGACGGCGACCAAGCGCGAGCAGCGCCCGCGCAAGAAACACGGGAACATCCCGCTCTGATATAGACGACAACCCCCGGGAGGTGACGGACATGCTGCAGGGGTTCTGGGGCGGCGCCATTCTGAGCGCTGTAAATCAGACGGCCGTCTTTTTGGTACTGGGGGGGCTGGCGGGGCCCATCCTGGTCATCCGAAAGTTCGTCGAGCGGGGCGAGGCGCGCGTGGCCGCCGTGGTGGCCGCCGTCCACGCCGCCGCCGCGCCGGGAGCGGTCAGGATCGTTGGGATCACCCGCCTCGGCGCAGAGAGCCCCTGGCGAGCCGCGGGTCGGCTGGAAGCCCTAGGGATGGAACTCGAACACGAAAAGCAACGGCGCTGAGACGGTCAGGGAGGCAAGCATGAAGAGTTACCGGGTCACGGTTGACGGGCAGGCATTCGAGGTGACGGTCGAAGAACTCAGGGGGCCGGATGCCCCGCCGCCACGGATCGCCCCGCCGCCGGTCCCCACTCCCTCCGTTCCCCCTAGGCCCACCGCCCAGACGGCGATGGCGCGGGCGGCGGGAGAGCGCTCTATCCCGGCCCCCCTGCCTGGGAAGATCCTGGCCGTCAACGTGGTGCCGGGCGACACGGTGACGGAGGGCGCGGTGCTCTTGATCCTGGAAGCCATGAAGATGGAGAACGACATCCTGGCGCCGGCGGGAGGCACCGTCAAGGCCGTGAAGGTCCAGAGCGGCGACACCGTGAAGACGGGCGATCTCTTGGTGGTTATCGAGTAGACCCGTCTTGGAGCGTTTCCCGCTCGATCCGCTCCCACCGCTGCCTGTCGAACCGCGCAGCCTTCTCGACCCCGTACGCCCCTGCACGATGTCTCCTCTCTTCAGGTCCGTCCGTCGGAAGCCCTCACAGTTTTCGCAGCACCTCCCGCATGCTCTGTTCCAGGATGGCCACCATCCGGTCGATGTCTTCTGTAGTCACGATGAGCGGCGGCCCGAAGGCGATCCAGTGGGGGTCGTAGCGGATCAGGAGGCCGTTCGCGAGGGCTTGCTTGCCGATGCGGAGGCCGAGCTTCACCTCGGGGGCGAAGGGCTTCTTGGTCGCCGGGTCCTCCACCAGCTCGACACCGATCATCAGCCCCTTGCCCCGGATGTCGCCGATGATCCCGAGGGGGCGTAGGGCGTCCAGCTTCTGGACGAGATAGGCCCCCACGCGCCGGGCGTTCTCGGGGAGGCGGCGCTCCACGATCTCCCGGATGCTGGCGAGGCCGGCGGCGCAAGAGACCGGGTTCCCTGCAAAGGTGTGGCCGTGGGCGAACTCCGTCCCCGGCGGTCCCCAGAAGGCCTGCGCGATGGGCTCCCGCACCAGGGCCGCCGCCAGGGGGGCGTAGCCGCTGCTCATCCCCTTGCCGCAGCAGAGGATGTCGGGCACTACCTCGAAGGTGTTGGCCGCGAAGAGGCTGCCGGTCCGGCCGAAGCCCGTGATGACCTCGTCAAAGACGAGGAGGATGTTGTATTCGTCGCAGAGCTGTCGCAGGATCTTCAAATACTCCATGGGAGGTGTGACGATCCCGCCCGTGTTGCTGATCGGCTCCACGATCAGCGCCGCGATGGAGCGGGGATCCTCCCACTCGATGGTGGTCCGCAGCGTCCGGGCGCAGAAGACCTGGCAGTCCGGGTAGGTCTTCTCATACGGGCACCGGTAACAGTAGGGGGGGTAGGTGTGGAAAAAGCCGACCGAGGTCGGCTCGTAGAGGGTCTTCCGGTACCCCACCCCGCCCGCACTCATGGCGTTGCCCGTGGCTCCGTGGTAGCTCAGGTAGCGGGAGAGGATCTTGTACTTGCCGGGGTTTCCCGTCTGGCGGTGGTACTGCCGGACCAGCTTGAAGGTGGCCTCGTTGGCCTCGGAGCCGCTGTCGACCAACCGGGCGGTGGACAGGTCCCCGGGCGCGATCTCCGCCAGGAGGGTTGCCAGCTCCACCGCGCGGGGATTCGTGCCGTGCATGGGGGGATTGAAGGGGAGGGTCTCGAGCTGTTTCCGCATCGCCTCGAGGACCCGAGGGTTCCCGTAGCCGACGTTGACCGCGAAGATCCCCGCCAGGCCGTCCAGATACTCCTTGCCGTGGATATCCCAGAAGTGGATGCCGTCGGCTCGCGCCACAAGGAACGGCTCCTTTACGAACTCCGCCATCTGGCGGAAGTCCAGCATGATGTGGCGGAGGTAGGGTTCGGTGGCATACTGCACGTCTGTTCGGTCCGCCATGATCTATTCTCCTTTGTGCTTCTGCTCGGTGAGATGGCGTGTGTTCTTTGATCCGCGTGATGCCGACAGGGCGGGGACCCCGCCGCGGGCGACTAGTTGGGCGCGGCGCCACGGCGGTGGGCCGGGCAGGTCGGCTTGGGTCAGCGTGACTTCAGAAGGTCGCGGATCTCGCCCAGCAACTCCTGGTCCTTGGTGAGGGGCGGCGGGGGTGGGGGAGCGATCGCATCCTCCTCCTTCAGCCTCATGATCCAGCCGAGGAACTTCACGATGAAGAAGAAGACCGCCGCGGCGACGAGTAGGAAGTTGACGACCTCGCCGAGGAACAAACCGTAGGGGATCTCCTTGCCGGCGAGGACGAGCTTCCAGCCCAGGTAGCCCTGCTGGCCCGGCAGGATGACGCCGATCACCGGCATGATGATGTGCTTGACCAGCGAGTCCACGATCTTGCCGAAGGCCCCGCCGATGATCACGCCCACGGCCAACTCGACCACGTTACCCTTGAACGCGAACCTCTTGAACTCCTCGAGCAGGGGCAGCGCCTTCCTAATCGGATCCATGGCTCCTCCTCTATCGAAACGGTCTGGAGCAACGGGCAAACCATACCCCGGTCGGGCAATCTCGTCAACCCGCCGTGAATGCCCGTTCCCTATGCCCGACGGCAGACCCCTTGAAAACTTCGCAGGTGGTTAAGGTGGCGGTCGATGGCTTCCGGGCTGAGATCGTCCTGAGAGATGCCTTTCATGGTCGCCACGATTGCGCCATGGTCGCCCTTGAGCTGGATGAACCCCGCACTGAAGAGCGCAACCAGAGCGTGCTGCGTGTCCGGCGCCGCGAAGTAGGCCGCGGCCTCCGCAGGGCGATTGGTCTGCAGCCGCAGGCTCTCGTCTAACTGGGGCACACGGAACTCGGCGTCTTTGAGGCTGCCTAGGGTGATGGTCCGCCAGAGCATGCCGGTCTTCGGCTCAACCTGGAAGCGGAAGCCGGGAGCCGCGTCTCGCTGTAAACACAGGATGCCCGCGGGCGGGTACAAGGCCATGAGCAAACTGCCCCACGCCATCTTATCATCCGGCACGATCCAGGCCCGCTCCTGCACCCCATCATGATCGCGCCGCATCTGTGACCTGCCGAGCCTGAACACCGCTCGCCCGCCCAACCCCTTCGCCAACATCTTGGCGGTCTTGTAGCGGCTGTATTCAAATGCGCCATAGTAGACAATAAAGAGCAACATGAAAGCGACGGGGAAGAACAACATGATCGCAAAAGAGAGGTCGATATGCATGGTTCTTTCCTATCCCAGGAATATGGAGAAAGGTATATTCGAGCATTGGCCTTGTTATTCAGGACAGTCGTAGACGTTCCCGGCGATGGTGACGTTCGTTTGATGGTCGCTCTCCAGCGACCCAGTGTGACCCCCTCGACTGGTCAGATTCGTCACGAAATTGCCGCCCATCGCCGCCGCTTTGTTCTTGAGATCGTTTCGCGTTCCCGTCTCAAGATCCGCCTCCGAGGCATAATGTCCGCCGAGAAAGTCGCCCTGAGTCACGGTAGTTTCCCCCAGAAACTTGCATGCTTTTCCGGGCTCCGAAGTCGAGAGTCTCACGCGTTCCGCCCCCGGTGTAACTTGGATGGCAGCACATCCCGACAGCAATAGCACACCGACCAACAAGCTGATAATGTTCATGGAATCCTCCCACTGGACACTTCAGATGCAGCGAGCGCCGGGCCGCACTAGTGCTTCTGCCCGCAATTACGGTGACATATCGCCGGTCCCCCGGACCGCCACACCCACCCTGCGGGCGGGTACCCGATGCCGGCTCGCCTTACCCCGGGTCGGTCCGCTCGGGAGCGGCCCTCCGTGCCGGCGGGTACCCAGCCACGGCTGGGTGCGGCTCGCCGGGTACCCATCCTCGGGATGGGTGTGGCGCGGCGTCTCGGGTCGGCCCGGGGGACCTAGATTTATACGGCCAACGTATACGTCATCGAACCTATGTCCGCGTGCGCTTAGCTGGACCACCCGGCCCATCGCTCGGCCTCGACTGCGGCGAGGAACTCGGCGACGTGGAGGTTGAAGAGGCCCGGCTCTTCGAGATTCGGCGTATGGCCGCAAGCCGGGAAGAGGACCAGCCCGGCGTGCGGCATCCAGCCGCGCATCACCAGCGAGGGCTCGACACACGGGGCGTCGCGGTCGCCTGCCATGATCAGCGTCGGGACGCGACAGGGCCTTCAGCTCGGCCTCCAGCTCGAAGATGGTCTTGCGTTTGGCTATCACCTCGCGGGCCAGGTGGGCACACGCGAGGGCATCGTGCTCCCCGGCCTGGCGCAGGAACTCCGCGAAGCCCTGGGGGTCCTTTGCCTTGAAGGACGCCCGGGTGGGCAGGCCTTCGAAGGTGCGAACCCGGGCCGCGATACCCTCCTGTTCGAGCTCAGCAGCGGTCGCCTCCTGCGCTTGCAGAAACTGTTCCCGATTGACGGCGCCCGCGCCGGCGCCGACGAGGATCAAGCTCCGCGTCATTTTTGGGTGCGCGATGGCGAAGTCCCGAGCGACGTTGGCTCCCATCGAGCACCCGCCGAGGTGCACCGGGCCCAGCCCGAGGTGCGTCAGCAGTTGATGGAGATCCTCGACCAGGAGAGCCTGGGAGTAATCGCGGGCGGCTTGCGGGACCGTGGACGGGGGATACCCGCGATGGTTGTACGTGACCACGCGATACCGCCGGGAGAAGTACCGGACCTGCAACTCCCAGGAGCGCAAGTCGCCGCCATACTCGTGGACCCAGACCAATGGGGCGCCCTGGCCGGTCTCCTCCCAGTAAAGATCCACCCCGTTCACGCTTGCCTTGGGCACGGCGTCTCCTCCTGTGACATGCTATTCGAGCGCCCCTTCGCATCGGGCGCGGTGGGGGCCGTTTGCCGGCGGAAAACGATTCGCCACTGCTATAACGCTATCGTGGTATCCGCGCAAGCCAGAATCCCGCTCCGACCGCCGGAGCCAAGGTTGCGGACCGGGCACGAGCTAATACGAGTCGCCTGCATCCGGTTTGTTCGGAAACGCCTTGATCTTGAACTGTTTCAAATCCACCGGGCTCTTCCATTGTGGTAATCGCTCCGCTGGCCCTTCGATCCGCACAAGCGGGGGCGTGCGATCCGCCAGGGCGTTGATCTGTGCCCACAATGTGATGTCGCCCCAAAATTGCGGAGGCGTATCAGTCGCTGCCACGGTTGAAAAGATCTCGTTTGGGGTCTGGCAGCCGCCACGGATAGCGTCCAAGGCAAGGCTCTCAAGTCGTCCCAGTCCGGTTATCGGGTCCGGCTGTTCCTGAAGCCATCGCGTCACGGCAGCGGGAATCCATGGCAAGGGCGCGTCAGCTCTCCGTGATAATTCGTCAAGCAGCGTTAGATCCTGAGAAGCAAATGCCATGTCCACGAGCTTGGCAAATTGGATCTGGGCATCCGTGACCGGGCGACGTTGGTCATACAGGGAAGCCAGTTGAGACGGCTGGAGCTGGCCAAGTCCGTTGAACGGTACAATCCCGGGAAACGCATCAACACAGAGCAGCTCCGCGTTCTGAATGCCCAGATGAAGCAGGCACGAAAGAATGTGAACGAGCATTGACTGATCGAACAGGCATGCGTCGAACCACAGGACGATCCGCTCGCAGTCCGCTGCGGCTGCGAGCTTTCGGTACTGGTTCTCGAGCGTGTCCAGAACATGCCTTCTTGTCAAACCTCCGCCGGTTACCCGTTCGAGGAACCGAGCGCGTGCGTCGAGAGTGTCAACATCAGGCCATCCGGGATTCCGGGGGCCATGGTACAGCATGTCGCGCCAAACAAGCACCTCCCCGGGAATGGCAGTCTTCGCCAGATTATCCCCCGCGCAGTCGCCGCTTGTAATATGAAGCGTGTCGCGCATGAATCTCTCTCTTTGCCGAACGCGCGATGTAACCGGACCAAGACGGCGGAACGACCCTACTCGACAACCTTGGCGCCCTTTTCAAGGAGCAGGGCGCGTAGCACCGAGCGATGACAGTGCGCTTCGTCCTCGCAGTAGCAGCCTACAGAGAAATTGCTGTTTCGTGACAGTGCGGCGAGAAGCTCCAATGCGTGGCTGGCTTCCGGGGACGACATCTCGGCCTTGTACTTCGCTACGAACTTCGCCCACTGCGCCGGCGTAGCCGCCTGCCGGCCAAGTGTCATCGTTTCGACAGTCGGAGCGAGGTTTGGGAACCACACGTCGTACCAGTTCTGCGTGGCGAACTCGGCCTTCGGGACACCGCGCGGCGGGCGACGGACGGTCCCGATGCGGGTTCCTTCTTTTTCGTGACGAGGACTACCGAGGCGAACGATTCGGATGGTCATACTCTTTCCCCATGACGCCGAACGCTACCGCTCAGCCGCGGCGGGCACCTCTCCCCGCTGACATCGCTTCGCATCCGGCGCCCGTCGGCGGTTGGACGGATCAGAAGCGCCGTTTCTTTACGAGCGCATCGACGCTCAGGCGGCCTGACCCCCTGGAGGCGATATACAGAAACACGAAACAGTACAGAACGGCAAGTTCCCCCTTGTTGACGATCGGCCAGAATCCACCCGGTGCGTGCGTCGTGAAGTAGGCCACCGCCATCTCGCCGCTTGCGATGAAGGCGGCATAGCCGGCCCAGAGGCCTAGAACGATGAGGCCGCCTCCTACGAGCTCGATGATTCCAGCAGTGAACAGTTTAGGATCGGCGAGGCGGCTCTGACCCCCCAACACACCGAACAGCTTCTGGGCCCCATGACATGCGAAGAGCAGCCCGACCACTACCCGCATGAGCGCGTAAATCGGTTCCGAGTACCGTTCCAGCCATCGTTCCATGGGTCCTCCTTTCGGTGTGGTTTTCTAGCGTATCCGCGAACCCCTCCGCGCGCTGCTGTTTGTCCGCCGAACGAAGTGGCGTCTGGAGGCAAGCGAAACTTGCCGGAAGACGTTCTCTCGATAGAGGGGTCAGATATTGATGCCATTGACTGCTCCAGGAAACGCCGCCGCCGCCGATGAAGTACCCCATAGCTGCGTAACCTAGGCCGGCAAGGATGGCCAGGAGCACTGCGCCAAGGAACGACGTCCCGAGGATGTATTTGAAGGAGAGCAAGAATGCCAGCGGTGCCAGGAGGAAGACCCATGGACCGGTGAACACCGCGATGAAGAACACGCCGACCATTCCCACCGCCAAAGCGCCGATGGCACGCAGCAAGGTTGGATGCTTTGCGCCGACAAGCCTTGCCGACAGCCATACCGGCGCCGAGAACACGACGACGAATCCAACGAATGCGACGATGGCGGGCAACCCTATGAGTGTGAGATTCAAGTTCGCTCCGTTCGCTTCTCGTCAGCGGTACACATCCTTGCGATGACCAAGCTTCACCACCCACACTTGCAGCTCATCGTCTTGGAATGAATAGACGATGCGGTAGTTCCCCGGACGGACGCGGTACCGTTCCTGTCCCGTCAGTTTCTCCGACCCAGCCGGTCGCGGGTTCTGGGAGAGGGAGGAGATCTTCTCAAGGATTCGTGCGAGATCTCCTTTCGGGATGGCCCGAAGATCCTTACGCGCGGTATAACCAGCACGCAATAGAACAGTTGTATCCTATCTGTGCGGATGCTCCTGCATGTACTGTTGACGCCTCGCCTGCAACCGCTCCCAAATCTCCTTTGGGACCAGTGCCTGCACCGCGGCATACATTACCTTTGCCGAAACCTGTTGCTCAGAGACAAGATAATCCTCGACCTTAATTCGTTTCCCCTGCGCCGTGACAACCAGCGTCTGATTGCTGCCGCCGACCGGCGCCGCATCCAGTTGCCGCCATTGTCGTGTGAATAGCCCGTTTTCGACCATCACTCGATACAGGTCATTCAAGCCCTTCTCGTCTACCTTAAAAACTTCAGTCCACTTCGGCGCGGTGGTTGAGGGATAGTCAGGGGTCAGGACGATTTCAATTCGGCTCGAAGGCTTGACAATGACCGTGTATTCGTAATGGTAAGGCGGTGGCAGACTCCCTTCGCGCCATTCGTACTCAACACCGAAGTCGTCTGGCCTCGCGTTCTGCTCATTGGGAGAGGGATGCAATGTTGCGCAGCCGATGCAGGAGACTGCGAGCAGCGTCAGCAGCAAATTGGAAAGGCGTTTCATGGAATTCTCCGCTCAGTATATTCTCGCA
>CAVSHW010000013.1:0-73923 GCA_963727695.1 uncultured Methylomirabilota bacterium
TGGCCCATGACCGCCGGCCGGACAATCTTTGCCAAACTGCTGGATCTCCGCGGCAACATTCCCTGCGTGCTCTTCATTATGCCGGGCCGCGTACACGATGTGAATATCCTCGATCAGCTTGTGGTGGAGGCGGGGGCCTTCTACCTCTTGGATCGCGAGTATTTTGACTTCGCCCGCCTGTACCACCTCCCCAGCCCCAGGGGTTCTTTGTGACGCGCGCAAACGGAACGTCCGCTTTCGGGTCCCTCGCGTCGCGCCCCGAGTCAACTGGACAACCGGGGTGCACCCCGGTCAGACCATCCGGTTCTATGGTGTTTACAGCACGCGAGGCTACCCCGAACGCCTCCGCCGAATCCGGTTCTTCGATGCCGAGAAGCGGAAGTGGCTCCTGTTCCTCACCAACAACTTCACCCTCCCGGCGCTGCAGGATCGCCCAGTTCTACAAGTGCCGGTGGCAGGTCGATCTCTTCTTCAAGTGGATCAAACAGCACCTGCGGATCAAGGCCTTCTACGGCACGTCCGAGAACGCGGTCAAGACCCAGATCTGGACGGCCATCGCCGTGTACGTGCTGGTCGCCATCGTCAAGAAGCGGTTCCACCTGGATGCGAGTCTGTACAGCATCCTCCAGATCTTGAGTGTCTCGCTGTTCGAGAAAACCCCCTTGCGGGAATTTGCACGCCTTACCCTCTCTCTAGGCTTGTGCGTTGAAGAGCAACCCCGATAACGACCTAATAAGATGCTTCAACTAACATTTTGACATAAGTAATAATAATAATTCCCTCCAATTGGATAGTACATAGTTAGCATAATACCATTGAATCACTACATATTGATTAGTGATCGTGATTAATGAATACTTCTATAAATCAAGTCATTATTAATTGATATATTAACAAATATATAACTAGTAAGTACCTATCATTATACCTTCTGTATCTTGATTGCTATCTGAATTCAGAATGATCCTATGATAAATAATGTGCTTCGCCTCCGCTGCGGAGGCCGAGCATGATCAATGCACCTCGCAAGCCCCTCGGGAGGTATGGCTTGACGGAAAGTAGGGTGGCATCGAGATCGGTTGGGGCGGGGAGGGGAGGTGCCGAGTGGGAATCGAACTGGCGGCGGCGCCTTGTCGGGATTGGCTTCTGCCTCCTCTTCGCAGATATGTTCGCCTCCGCCGCCGCCGGAAACTGATTGGGGGATCTGCCGAAGTACGTGGCAGCCGTCGCCTTCGCGATCTTCGCCGTCGCAATGAAATGATCGGGTGGGCCATCAACTATTCGATCGCCCTGCCAAATGTGGCTCCGAACCGTATGAATGCTGGGTGAAATGCGATTCGGACCTCTGCTTGACCGGACACCGGTGATCAAGAATATCAAACAAACAGGAGGAGGGAACCATGACAATGCCACGCATCAAAGGTCTGACTGTTGTCACGGCCGTCGCGGTTGTGGCAGCCATCACCCTGATCGGCGGCATCGCGGCTGCCGCCTATCCCCAGCGTCCCATTGAGATGGTGGTGCCGTGGGGCGCCGGTGGCGGAACCGACGCCGTCGGTCGCATCATCGGCAGCCTTCTCGAGAAGGATCTCGGGCAGCCGGTCAATGTCGTCAACCGGGTCGGCGGCTCGGGCGTCGTCGGCCATTCGGCGATCGCCACTGCGAAACCCGATGGCTATACCATCGGCGTCGTCACCGTCGAAATCGCGATGATGCACTGGCAGGGCCTGACCAAACTGTCCTACAAGGACTTTTCGCCGATTGCGCAGGTCGACGAAGACTACGGCGGCCTCGCGGTGGCGGCGGACTCGAAGTTCAAGACCGCCAAGGATCTGTTGGCCGCCATCAAGTCCAATCCCGCCGGAACGTTCACCGACTCGGGTACGGGGCGGGGCGGGATCTGGCACGTTGGCCTTCTGGGCTGGCTGATGTCGGAGGGCGTGGACCCCGGCAGGGTGACGTTCGTTCCTATGGGCGGGGCGGCGCCGGCATTGAAGGAAATGCTCTCGGGCGGCCTGAGCTTCGTCACCAACAGCAATGCCGAGAGTGCGGCCTTGATCAGCGCCGGCCGGGTGAGGGCCCTGGCCCACATGGGACCGACGCGTCTCGCCCAGTTCCCCGATGTTCCGACGCTGAAGGAAGCGACGGGCAGCGATTGGACCATCGCGTGCTGGCGCATGATCATGGGCCCGAAGGGGTTGCCCAAAGAGGTGCTGGACGTTCTCGTTCCGGCGCTCAAGAAGGCCTACGAAAGCAAGGAATACACCGACTTCATGAAAGCCCGCGGTTTTGGCATGGTCTTCCGGGGTCCGCAGGATACGATGAAAGTCGATGGAGACTCGGACGCCGAGTTCGGCAAGGTGATGAAGAAAGCCGGTTTGGTAAAATAGGAGCGGGGTCGCTGGCGCTTCGTCCATGGGGACGGGGCGCCGGCGACCTCTTGAGATTGGTGCGACAAGATGAAGGTCAACGACGCGATAACAGGACTGGGCCTTATCATTTTTTCAGTCGCGGTTTTCTACTATTCGCAAGGAGCCCCGACGATCCGCAGCTCTGTCTACGGAGCTGCCCTGTTCCCGCGTATAATCGCCGGCCTGATGGGGGTGTGCGGCTTCTATATGGCCGCCAAGGAGGCGGTGGTCCGCCTCTGTGGCGGGAAGGGGACTCCGCTTTTCTCAGTGCCCGACTGGGCGCGGTCAAGGTGGCATGTCGCCAACTTCATCCTGGTCATCGCGTCCTTGGTATTCTATATCCTGTTCTCGGACATCGTCGGTTTCGATCTGATCGGGACGATGATCTTGTTCGCGCTTTTCGCATCGCTGCGCAAAGGGCATCTCGGTTCGTCGTTCGTCAGCGCACTGGTCGCGACGTGCATCATTCATTACGTCTTCGGTCATTTTCTCCGCGTGCCGCTGCCATGGGGAATTTTCGAAAACTACGCCTTCTTTTAAACGTTCCACGGAGACCGTGATATGCATGTCCTCGCCCAGGCATGCCACCTGATTTTCGATCCGTACGTCCTGATAGTCATGATATTCGCCGGCTTGTTCGGCCTCTTCATGGGAGCGATGCTCGGACTGTCAGCAACGATGGCGACGGCTCTTCTCGTGCCGGTGACGTTTTTCATGGATCCCGTCCCGGCATTGGCATCGATGGTGACGGCCACTGCCATGGCGATCTTTGCCGGCGATTTGCCGGGCGCGTTGCTGCGCATTCCCGGGACGCCCGCCTCGGCCGCCTATACCAACGAAGCCTATGAAATGACCAAGCAGGGCAAGGCCGAACTCGTGCTGGGCACCGGCTTGGCGGCCTCGGTCTTCGGTGGCCTGGTCGGTTCGGCGGTCCTAGCGACCGCGGCACCAGTGCTGGCGGAAATCGCGCTTGAATTCAGTTCTTACGAGTTCTTCTGGCTGGCCTGCCTGGGATTGACGTGCGCGACGCTGATTTCCACGTCGTCGCCCGTCAAGGGATTGGTTTCCCTGCTGCTCGGGGTATTCATCAGCACGGTCGGTGTCGATCCGATCCTCGGCTTTCCACGGTTCACCTTCGGCTATGTCGAACTGATGGGGGGCGTCAGCTTCATCCCCGCGATGGTCGGCATGTTCGCGATCGCCGAGGTATTGCGGACGGTGATCACGCTTGGCAAGAGGCAGGAACCGGCCCAGGCATCGCTGCGGAACATCTTCGCCGGCGTCTTTCCGGTGTTCAGGCGCTATTGGGTAAATCTGCTTCGGGGATCGGCGATCGGCACCTTGGTCGGCGCTCTTCCGGGCGCGGGCGGCGATATCGCCGCCTGGATCACCTTCGCTATATCGAAGAAGTTTTCGAAAACGCCGGAAAAGTTCAACACCGGACACATCGAAGGGATCGTCGATGCCTCCGCCTCCAACAATGCCAGCCTCGGCGGCGCCTGGGTGCCCGCACTGGTGTTCGGAATTCCGGGCGATTCGATTACGGCGATCGTCATCGGCGTGCTTTATGTCAAAGGCATGAACCCGGGGCCTATGGTCTTCATTGAACGGCCTGAATTGATCTACGCTGTCTTCCTGGCGTTCTTCCTCTCCAATCTGCTCCTGATCCCGTTCGGCTACGCATCGATCAAAGCGGCCAAGCGCCTGTTGTTGATCCCGCGCGAAGTCCTGATGCCGATCATCATGATCTTCTGCGTCGTGGGGTCGTTCGCCATCAACAATACGGTGTTTGGCGTGTCGGTCATGTTGATACTCGGCCTGATCGCCTTTTACATGGAAGAGAACGGCTTTCCTGTGGCGCCGGCGATCCTCGGTTTGGTGCTCGGCGGGATTATTGAGGAGAATTTCATGTCCTCGATGATCAAGTCCGACGGCGACCTGACCGTCTTCTTCTCGCGCACCGTAGCGGCCACGCTGGGAACCATCACCATTGCGATTTGGCTCTCGCCCTTGTTCATGATTGTCAAACGGCGGCTGTTCCCTTCACCGCGGGCGTAATATCCGAACTCGGCCTACTACACAGTGCGGAATGATGGCTACACCGCCCACCGCCCTGCTGCGTTCGCGGGGAAGGCCCTCGCCCATGCACAAGCGTAGCGATAGGAATTTGCTTTTCGGGGCCACGCGACGATCGGGCCGGCGACCACCTTCGCACCTCGGCGAGACCCGACGCGCTGCCCCGGGGCCGCCCCATCCGTCCAGTTCGGGCTGCGCCCCTGGGATGCGGGGGAGCATCTGGCACACCGGACACGGTGCCAAGAGGGAAATAGAGGAGGAGATCAGGGGCTAGTGGCGCGCATCGAGGAGGCCCCTGGCAGGCGGGGGTCTCGCCCGTGGCACTCGGTCACGCCGGGGCCATGGGGCTATGGCGAGTTGAAACGCGGCAATGAGACCCGCTACAAGGACGTGAGTGACTCAGTATTTGACCCGGCTGAACAGCCGAAGGCCTTCCGGGCCGTATTCCCGTTCAATTTTGAGCGAGTGCTGCACTACAAGGTCATAGACGCGCCGCAGCTCCGCCACCGGATCTGGGTGATCATCCACCCGGAGGTTGTGGTAGCCCCGCGGGTCGCGGCTGGCGACGAGAAGCGCGGCCGACTGCTTTCCCCGCTTGTCCCCGCCCGCAGCCTGGCCGGCTTCAATCGTAAGGAGCAGGCACTCCGACAATTCACGCCCGTACCCGGCTGAACAGCCGAAGGCCCTCCGGGCCGTATTCCCGTTCGATCTTCAGCGAGTGCTGCACCACGAGGTCGTAGACGCGCCGCAGCTCCGCTACCGGGTCTGGGTGATCATCCACCCGCAGGTTGTGGTAGCCCCGCGGCTCGCGGCTGGCGACGAGAAGCGCGGCCGACTGCCTCCCTCGCTTGTCCCCGCCCGCTGCTTGGCCGGCCTCGATCGCAAGAAGAATACGCTCCGACAGCTCGCGCCCCTCTTTGCGGGCGCGCTGGTACACCTCTACCACGGCCTCGACCACTTGAGGGCCGGCCAACATGTTGCCGGCCACCGTGAAGTCCCCCCCGTCATGATGTCCGCACCAGGGGACGCAGCTCGCCCCCGTGTGGCAGAAGCCTCCGGCGGCGTCCACCCCGTGCACCTGCCGGATTTCCCTATCCGGGTCTCCCTCCAGGAGCGCGCGGATCGCCACGCCGACCGGGACTCCCTGTTCCAGCAGGGCGATTCCACGCCGCCCGATCTCCGTGCTCACCCGGGCCTGGGTCGCGATCCCGCCGTGGAGTGAGACGAACGGCACAAGAGCCCCTACCGCCGGCCGCGCGGTCGCCACCGCCACACCGAAGGCGCCGACCGCCGGGTCATGCGCCACGATGGAGAAGGTATGGAGGTCCAGCATCTCTACCACCCCAGTCCATAACCGATGGAACGGCGCGGCGAGACGGCGCCCGCGATGACGCCCCGCGTCTCGTCGAAGCGAATCCCCATGACCTTGCCGTTGGCCCAGCCATCCAGCAGCTTGACCTCGTGGCCGCGTCGCTCCAACCCCTGGAGGATCGCCTTGTCGATGCGCCCCTCCACCTCCACGCGGTTCGGGTAGGCCGGCCGCGGGTAGAAGGACGAGGGGAAGTGGACGCAGGTGACCGTTGGGGCATCCAGCGCCTCTTGCAAGTTCATCCCGAAGACCACGTGGTTCAGGAAGAACTGGAGCGTCCACTGATCCTGCCCATCGCCGCCCGGCGTGCCGAACACCATGAACGGCTTGCCGCCGCGGGTGGCAAGCGAGGGCGTCAGCGTGGCGCGCGGGCGCTTGCGCGGCGCCAGGGCGTTCGGTCGCGCGGCGTTCAGGTAGAACATCTGGCCCCTGCTGCCCAGCGGGAAGCCCAGCCCCGGGATCACCGGGGAATCCGCCAGCCAGCCACCGCTGGGGGTCGCCGCCACCATGTTCCCCTGGCGGTCCACCGCATCCAGGTGGGTCGTGTCGCCCACATGCGAGTGGCCCAGCCCCAGATCCCGCACGGCGCGCCCCGCAATCTGGAGGGCCCTTTGGTTGTCTTCCTGTACGTTGAAGGTCGCATAGGCGGGCACTCCCTGTCCCCACGTCCCCCGGCCGGAAATGAGGGGAGGCCTCCTCGCCGATGAGGGCCCGCCGCTTGGCCGTGTAGGCGGGCGAGAGCAGGACGTCCAGCGGCACCTTGTCGAACCTCGGATCGCCGTAGTAGGCCTCGCGATCGGCGAAGGCTAGCTTGGCCGACTCGATGAGCAGGTGCAGGTAGTCGGCCGAGTTGCGGCCGAGCTCTTTCAAGTCATCCCCGGCCAAAAGCGCCAGATGCTGCAGGAACACCGGTCCCTGCGTCCAGGTCGGGCACTTGTGAACCTCCAGATCCCCGTACGCCAAAGACACCGGCTCCTCGACCGAGGCGTGCCACTCCGCCAGGTCCGCGTAGGACAGCAGGCCCGTGTGGGCGCTGCCAGTCGCGTCCTCTACCGGATTGTCGGCGATGAAGCGCACGATGCGCTCGGCGATTTCCCCCGTGTAAAACGCGTCGCGCGCCGCCTCGAGGCCGGCCACTCGTCCCTTCGCGGCCGCGGCGGCCTCGGCCCGGCACAACCGCTTGAGCACGTTGGCCCAGTCGGGGTTCCGCCACACCTCGCCTACCTCGGGGATGCGGCCGCCCGGCAGGTACAGCTCCCCCGTCGTGGGGTAGCGTGTCAGGTACTTCTCCCGGTTGGACGCCAGGTGCTCGTGCAGCCCCTCGTAGATCGGGAAGCCCTGCTCGGCCAGCTCGATCGCCGGCTGGAGGATATCCGCGAAGCGCAGACTGCCGAAGCGGGCCAGCGCCGTCGCCCAGGTGTCCACCGGCGCCGGGACGCAGGCCGGCAGGAATCCGTCGCCGGGGATGAGATCAATCCCGTGCGTCCGGCACCAGTCGATGGTGAAAGCCGTGGCGTTCCAGCCGACCCCGCTGATCGCGTAGGCCTTCCCCTCCCGCGCCGAATAGATGAGCATAGGGACCTCGCCGCCGATCCCGTTGCTCTGCGGCTCCAGCAGATTGAGACAGAAGCCCATCGCCGCGGCGGCATCGACGGCGTTGCCGCCCCGCTCCATGATGCGAAAGCCGGCGGCTGTCGCCAGATAGTGTCCCGAGGTGACCACCCCACGCGTTCCCATGATGACGGGACGGGTCGTGAAAGACGCCATGAATCTTTCTCCTTGGCAGAGGGTTTGTCGACCGAAACGGCCTGCCGCAGACAAGCGTTGTCGGCAGGAGATTCGGCGAATCGGCGCGAATACTACCCCCGGGACCGGTTTGCGTCAATCGCGGAGGGAGCGTGGTGCGAATGCGCGGTTCGTCTGGGGAAATGGCGCGGTGTTAGCGTTCAATTAGGACACCAGGGGCCACCAGAGTCTCCCGGAGCGCCGCCCCACACCCATCCCGGGGATGGGTACCCGGCGACCCGCACCCAGCCGCCGGCTGGGTACCCGCCGGCACGGAGGTCCGCTCCCCGAGCGGACCGACCCGGGGTAAGAGGGAGCCGGCATCGGGTACCCGCCCGAAAGGGTGGGTGGGGGTTAGGCGTCGGAGGGAGGCCCTGGTGGCCCCGGCGAGTGTGCGACCGACTTCCGACGCGCAACACTGGTGCCGCTCATACCGGCCGTCGCCTCTGGCCCAGCCAGGAGACGAGATCCCGATCGGGCAGCGTGTTGAGCACGTCTCCGGGCGTCAGCCAGGCTCGACGCGCCACGGCGACCCCGTATCGCATGAAGTCGAGCTGCGGCATGGTATGGGCGTCGGTGCTGATGGTGATGGGAATCCCGAGGTCCTTGGCCCGCCGCGCGTGCAAATCGTTCAAGTCCAATCGCGAGGGCGAGGCGTTGATCTCCACCGCGATGCCCGCCACCTTGGCGGACTGCAGGACCGCCTCCATGTCCACCTCGTACGCGGCCCGCTCCCCGATCAGTCGGCCAGTGGGGTGGCCGAGGATATGCACGAGGGGATGTCGAACAGCCCGAACGATCCGCGCCGTCATCTCCTCCCGGCTCATCTTGAACCGCGAGTGGACGGAGATCTGCACGAGATCGAGCTGGGCGAGGATCTCGTCCGGAAAGTCCAGACTGCCGTCGGCCAGGATGTCCACCTCGCAGCCGGCCAGCACTCGGAATTTCTTCAGCCGACGGTTGAGCGAGCGCACCTCCGCGATCATCTGTACGACCCGCGCCTCGTCCATTCCCTTCGCGACCGTGACCGACTTGGAGTGGTCGGTCACCGCCATGTACTGATACCCCTTCGTCTGCACGCCGGCCGCGAGATCCGCGAGAGAATGCGCCCCGTCGCTCCAGGTCGTGTGGAGCTGCAGGTCCCCCCGGATATCCCCGAGCGCGACCAGCGTCGGAAGCCGATCCGCCAGCGCTGCCTCGATCTCGCCCGCGTCTTCGCGCAGTTCGGGCGGAATGAACGGAAGTCCGACGGCTCGGTACACGTCCTCTTCGGTGGTCCCCGCCACTCGCTTGCCAGACCGGCCATCGAAGACCCCGTACTCGCTGACCTTCAACTCCCTCCGCTGGGCGAGCTCACGCACTCGGATGTTGTGCTGTTTGGAGCCGGTAAAGTACTGGAGCGCCGCACCGAAGCAATCCGGCTCCACCACGCGGAGATCCACCTGGATACCTTCGCGCAGCCGAAGGCTGGATTTCGTCTCGCCGTGGGCCAGGACTTCGGCCACATTGGGCAACCCAACAAAGACCTCCATGATCCGTGCGGGCGTCTTCGAGGTGACCAGAATGTCGATGTCCTTCACGGTCTCCTTCATCCGACGGAGGCTTCCCGCCGTGGAGATCTGGTCCACCTCTTCCAGGTCCCGCAACGTCTCCAGGATCGTCTCGGCCAGGGTGAGGGCCGCGCCGAGCGGCGTCCGCTCCCGCCCGCCGCGCCAGACGGCGATCCCCTTCAGGATGTTCTCCTCGGTCTTAGCCTGGATGCCGGGAACACCGGCCAGTTTGTGCTCCTTGGCCAACTCCTCCAGCTTCTCCACCGAATCCACGCCGACCTGCTCGTAAAGCAGCTTGGCGGTCTTCGGCCCCACGCCATGGATGCGCATCAACTCGACAACGCCGACGGGAATCTCTTTGCGAAGTCCCTCCAGATACTCGACGGCTCCACACTGAAGAAACTCCTGGATCTTTCCCGCCAGATCCCTTCCGATCCCCGGGATCTCTAGAAGCTCCCCGCGGTCTGCGAGGGCCGCGACATCCTCCGCCAGCCCTTCCAGTGTCTGGGCGGCGCGCCGGTACGCTCGCACGCGGAACGGGTTCTCCCCCTTGATCTCCAGGAAGTCGGCGATCTCGCTGAACAGTGCCGCAATTTCGGCGTTCTTCATCTCACTCCAAGCCTATCGCTGGCAGGTGGAGCAGAAGTGCGTGCCGCGCTGGCCGAGGACGATCCTTTGGATCGGCGTCCCGCACGCCACGCATGGCCTGCCGTGCCGCTGATACACGCGGTGAAGGGGGGCGAAGTGTCCGGGCTGTCCGCCGGGGTCGCGATAATCGGAGATGGTGCTCCCCCGGTGCCGAATCGCGCTCCGCAGGACGGCCCGGACCGCGCGTCGCAGGGCGCGAATCTCCTCGAGGCGGAGTGACGATGCTCTCCGCGTGGGTCGAATTCCGGCCCGAAAGAGGGACTCATCTGCGTAGATGTTCCCGATCCCGGCGATCTTCCGCTGATCCAGAAGGAAAGACTTGATTCGCACGCTGGAGTCCCGGCAGATCCGGGCCAGCGCCTCGACCGTAAAGGCCGACGTCTAGCGGCTCCATCCCGATCTGCAGCGCGGTCTCCAGCGTCGCCGTCGGCAGGAGGAACAACTCGCCGAACTTTCGGACGTCCCGGTACGAGAGGACGCCGCCTTCGGAAAAGCGCAGGTGGGCGTGCGTGTGGCTGTCCGGCCGAAACTGGGCACTCGTCTCCCACCAAAGGAGCTGACCTGTCATTCCGAGGCGAACGATCAAGCTTTCCCCCCCGAGGTCGAAGAGAACGCACTTCCCCCGACGGCCGAGGGCCGTCACGGTCCGACCCGTGACTGCCGCCGCGACCCCCTGCGGTGTCCCGCCGCGCCGCGTGAGCCGTGGCAGGGCGATCTGCGCCTCCTCGATTCGGCGCCCCACGACCCAGGGGGCCAGGGCGCGCCGAATCACCTCGACCTCCGGCAGCTCAGGCATCGGGATCAGGTGGACTCCCCGGGAGGCGCGAACAGGTCGGGCTGGGACTCGCGGATACGCGTGAGGGCGTCCTCCCAGTCGCCGGCCGACGGGAAGGCCAGCGTGAAGGCCAGGACCGACACGCCGGCCAAGGCGTAGAAATCCAGGAGATACCCCCCCACAAAGTAGAGGGCCAGCCCCAGGATCACCGGCACCTCCGCCGCTGCAAAGACCAGGATCTGGTTTGACGAAAGGATGGACAGGACCTCCGGAAGGCTCTGGCCGCGCGCCCGCCGAACCAACCCGTCCGGATCGAAGAGGCGCCGGCGCATCACCAGGATCGCCACGCAGGCCGCTCCCCCTATGACATACAGTGGGTAGCGAAGCCAGTCCACGGCGGCGAAGATGTCTCGTCCCTGCGGGATCTGGCCCACCTTCCGGATCACCTGAACGACGATCCAGTATACCAGGATCGAGCCCAGCATGGCGGCGTACACCACCCGGAGCGGCGCCATGACGGCGCGGACCCGATCTCGAACGGCTTCGTCCAGCATCGCCCTACCTCACCCCGGAGACCAGGGCGTTGAGGTCAACCGCCCCCAGATCATCGACGATCAGGTCCGCCTCTCGCAGGCTGTCTTCCTGACAGGAGTGGGTGACAGCCACACACCGCATCCCGGCCGCCTTGGCCGCCCGGATCCCGCCGGGCGTGTCCTCGATCACCACGCACCGTTCCGGAGGCAAGCCGAGCCCTTCGGCCGCCCGGAGGAACGGCTCCGGGTGCGGCTTGCCGTTGACGCAGTCTTCCCGCGTCACGATGGTCTGGAAACGCTCTCGGATCCCGAGGGAGTCCAGCGCCAGCTCCGCCTCGCGCCGTAGCGATCCCGTGGCCAGACCCACCTGCCAGCCGTCGGTCCGCATGAGGAGCCCCAGACCGTCCGAAAAGGCGGGAACACCCGCCTGGACGAGCTCCAGGTAGCGCCGGCTCTTCGCCGTGGCCGCCGCGGGCCGCGCGGTCGCGTCGGGAAGCAGCAGCTCCATGAGTTCCCAGTCCGAGTACACGATATAGCGGCGGAAGTAGTCCTCGGCAGTCAGCGTCACGCCATGGGCCGCCAGGGTTTCCTGGGTGGCCCGAAGATGCAGCGGCTCGCTGTTGACGAGCACCCCGTCCATGTCGAAGATCACACCCCGCGGCTCGGTCACGGCTTCCTCTCCGGTAATGACCGCTGGGCCTAGTCCCGTGGCGATTCGACCCCGTACCCCTTCATCTTGCGATGCAGGTTGCTGCGCTCGATGCCCAATCGCTCCGCCGCGCGCGTGATGTTCCAATGCGTCTCCTGCAAACGGCGCAAGATGAACTTCTTCTCGAACTGCTCCCTCGCCTCGCGCAGCGTTCCCTCCATCTCCTCGACCGGCTCCGGTTCCGCACGGAGAGCGAAGCGAGGCCTCCAGGTCTCCCGCCTCGATGGAATTGCGCGGAACCATGATAACCATCCGCTCCATCACATTGCGAAGTTCGCGGACGTTTCCTGGCCATGGATACTTCAACAAGAGGTCCAGCGCGTCTCGGCTGATGGTCTTCTCCCACTTCCCATATTCGCGAGAGAACAGGCCCAAAAAGTGCTCCGCCAACAGAACAATATCTTCTTTTCGGTCCCGAAGCGGCAGGACCTCGAAGGGGATGACGTTCAAGCGATAGAAGAGATCCTCCCGAAAGTTTCCCCGCTGGATCTCCTCCTCCAGATTCTTGTTGGAGGCCGCGATGACACGGACGTCCACGGTCAGGGTCTCACTACCCCCGACCCGCTCGAAGGTCTGCTCCTGCAGGACCCGCAGCACTTTTGCCTGGGTCTTGACGCTCATGTCGCCGACCTCGTCCAGGAAGATGGTGCCACCGTCCGCCAGCTCGAATTTTCCGCGGCGCTTCGTGGTGGCGCCGGTGAACGCCCCGCGCTCGTGACCGAACAGCTCGCTCTCGATCAGTTCGTCCGGGATGGCCGCGCAGTTCACCTCTACGAAAGGCCTCTCCGCCCGCAGGCTCTGCCGGTGGATGGCCCGGGCGATCAGCTCCTTCCCTGTCCCGCTTTCGCCGCGGATCAGCACCCGGCCATGGCTGGGAGCGGCTGACTGGATTTGGATGCGCAGCGCCTGGATCGCCGGGCTCTTGCCCACCAACTCGTACCGCTCATCCAGGGTCTGTCGCAGCGTCAGGTTCTCCTGCTCCAGCCGCTGGTGCTCCAGGGCGTTCCGCACCGCCAGAATGGTCTTCTCCAGGCTCAGGGGCTTCTCGATAAAATCGTAGGCCCCCAGCCTCGTGGCCTTCACTGCCGTCTCGACCGTCGAGTGGCCGGAGATCATGATGACGGGGAGCTCGGGGTGAACCCGCTTCACCTCCTCGAGCGCTTGCAGCCCGTCCATCCCCGGCAGCCAGACGTCTAGAATAACGAGGTCCGGAACCCCCTGGGCCACCTGTTTCAGCAGGTCTTCCCCCGTCGGCACGCCGCGGACCCGGTAACCCTCATCTTTGAGGATGCCCTCCAGGGAACTTCGGATGTTTTTTTCGTCGTCAACGATCAGAATTTCTTCGCGGCTCATGGGCACTCACATTTGAAATGGCAATTTGGTAAGTTGGCGACTTGGCAATTCGGCGACTCGGAAAGGACTGCCTCCCGGCCCAACTTGCCGGATTGCCTGGTTGCCGGAATGCCAATACCATATTCGGATCATACCGCGGCCGGGACCACAACGGGCAGCGTGATGACCAGACGGGCCCCCCGCGGCTGATTGTCCTCGATGCGGACCTCCCCGCCGTGCTCGACGACAATCCGGTTGACGATCGCCAGGCCCAACCCGCCGGACGATCGTTTCGTGGAATAGTAGGGGAGAAAGGCCCGGTCGCGATCCTCGGGAGGAAAGCCCGGGCCGGTGTCGGCAATCTCAAGGACGACCTGCACCGTGGCCGGCACGAAGCGGGTGGAGATGACGATCTCGCCTTCCTCCTCGCCCAGGGCGGCCACCGCATTGTCCACCAGATTGATCAGAGCCCGCTTCATCTGATCCGAGTCCAGGTTGAGCTGGGGGACCGCCGGATCCAATTCGGTCCGCATCGCGATGCTCGGGTGGATGCCGGCATGCAACTGCATCACCTGGTTCACCACCTCGTGCAAATCGGTCGGGCGAGGACGCGGTGCGGGCATCCGGGCGTAGCGGGAGAACTCATCCACCAGGTGCCGCAGCCCCTCGACCTCCTGGATGATGGTGAGCGTGCACTCGTCGAAGACCGCAGCCGCGTCCGGGGCTCCTTCGGCGAATTTCTTCCGCAGCCGCTGCGTGGATAGCTGAATCGGCGTAAGCGGGTTCCTGATCTCGTGGGCGATCCGACGGGCCACCTCCCGCCAGGTCATGGCCTGCTGGGCCCGGACCACCTCGGTGACGTCGTCCAGGACCACCACCAGCCCAGGCCGAGCGCCCCCCGGCCCTGGGAGCGTGCCTACCGTGACCATCAGGGTCGCCGGCCGGCCGTTCAGCGCCAGGGTGATCTGCTGTTCCGAAGTCTCCCGGCCCTCCGCGGCGGCTCGCGTCACCAGATGACGCAGGGGCAGGAGCGCCCCGCCGCCGAAGACCTCGCCGTAGGAACGGTGCAAGATCACCTCGGGCCGCCGGCCCAGCATGCGCGCCGCCGCGCGGTTGACCGTGTTCACGCACCCCTCGGCATCCAGCGACAGCACGCCCGCGGCGATCGTCTCCAGGACCGTCTCCATGTAGTCCCGACGCCGGTCCAGCTCCACGTTGGAGCGCTGCAGCTCCTGATTTGCCTGGGTCAGCTCCGCCTTGCCTTTCCCCAGGTCCCCGGTCATCTTGTTGAACGACTCCACCAGCATGCCGATCTCGTCGTCCGCCTTGACGTCCAGATGGAAGCCCAGATCCCCCGCAGCCACCTTGCGCGTCCCCTCGACCAAGAGCTGGATCGGTCCCGTGATTCCCCGGGCCAGGTACACCGCCACCCAGACGGCCCCAAAGATGATCACCAGGGTGACCATCAGGAAGAGCATCAGGTAGATGCCCTTGATGGGGTTCTTCAGCATGCGGAGCTGCTGGTACTCCTTGACCCCGGTCTCGATCTCCTCCGCCTTGCCGCCCAGCCCCATCGGGACCCAGTTTGCCACGGCCAGTGCCGCCAAGATCTCCTGCGGTTGGCCGGGCCTCACAACCGGAACCACCGCGCGGATAAGATCCGCCTGGGCCGTGAGCTGCACCGTCACGGCGGGCTCACCCTCCAGCGCCTTGCGGAGCAGTCGGGAGGTGGGAGACAGCAGGGCATCTTCCGGGACGGTGGGACCGCGCCACTGCGTCAGCTCCGCCCGTTGCCGGCTGAAGAGCTGCACGCTGTTCAGCCCATACTCCCGGGCCTTCTCAGCGGCCACGCGCCGGCCTTCGGCCATTCCCTTCTCCGCAGACCAGACCTCCGCCACCCGGGCGGCGATCTGCCGCGCCTGGCTCAGCGTCTCTTCCTGCGTGGACCGCGAATACGTCTGCGCCACGTCGAGGGCGCTCTGCAGAGACTGCTCCACCTGGATATTGAACCAGCTATCCACGCTGGTGGTAATAAGATTGCTGGCCACGAGAAACAGCACGCCGGCCGGCAAGAGCGCGAGGCTGACGAACGCGACCGCCAGCTTGACCCGGATCTTCGATCCCAGGATATTCTCGCGGCGCTCCAGGTAAACCTTGAAGAGGCTGCGGAAGACGAGGAGGACCAGGAACAGGAGGAGGACGATGTTGATGTTGACCAGGGCGAAGATGAGGATATTCGAGGCGATCGGGGTGGGAAACCTCAGTTGCTGAATAGTGACCTGCACCGCGGTCAGGCCCACCACGCCGGCCAGGACGACGGCCAGAATCAGGCGGTTCCGCCGGCTGCGCGCGTCCCGCATGGTGGCGGGGATCCGATTCACGGGCTGCGACGGCGATTCTGGCATGCCCTAACACTCCGGCTGTGGGCTGTGGCCCCCATAGGGGGGATGAAACCGGCTGCGTCTTTCGAAAAGTATACGGGCGGGCAGAGGGGAAGACAAGGGCAAACCCAGCCCTCGCCATCAATGCCGGTGTCGAATGCAGAGGGGAACGAATCCGGACCGCTCAGAGAAGCGCAGCTTTCAATCCGCGGGCGGCCGGAAGGAGAGGGGACACCCACTGTTCCACCGCGGCGGCCGAGAGACTGAGCGGTTCGGGGTCGCCCGCGAGTTGTTCCTGAATCCGGCGGACAAGCGCGAGGTGCATCTGGTGCCCGGCCCCCTGGGCGATAATCGTACCCACCAGCGGCTTGCCGAGCAGGTAGAGATCCCCCAGGAGGTCCAGGATCTTGTGCCGGACCAGCTCGTCGGGAAAACGGAGAGGGCCGTTCAGGACGCCGTCCTCGCCAACCACCACGGCATTTTCCAGGGAGCCGCCCTTGGCCAAACCCATACGCTGGAGCATGTCCAGATCTCGCACGAACCCGAACGTGCGGCTGGGAGCCACATCACGAACGTACCGCTCGCGCCCGACGTCCATGGCGGAGGTCTGCTCGCCCAGGATCGGGTGATCGAAACACATCGTATAAATCACCTTCAGCCGCTGGGAGGGCACAATGCGGAGGCTGCGAGTCCCTATCTCCACCGTGATCGGTTGGCGGACCTTCAAGAACGTCTTCGGGGAAAACTGTCGACGGAGCCCCGCCTGCCGCAAGAGATTGACGAAGGGAAGTGCGCTTCCGTCCATGATCGGAACCTCGGGGCCGGTGAGATCCACCTGGACGTTATCAACCCCCATTCCCGCCATGGCGGACATGATATGCTCGATCGTTCTGACTGACGCACCCCCATTGGCAATGGTGGTCGCATACTGCGTATCCACGACAAATTCGGGACGAGCCGGTATCGTGGGAGCGCCCGGCAGATCCATTCGCCGGAAGAAGACGCCGCGATTCGCCGGCGCGGGGCGCAGGACCATCACCGCGCGCTCGCCCGAGTGAAGCCCGATTCCCTCACATTCCACAGGCCGTTCCAAGGTTCGCTGGTGACTCAAAATATTCCCCCTTCAATTGGGTAATGCGACAAACTTTCCTGGTCAAACCGTTGTTGTATTATGCAAATCCGATACCATGTTTCGCATGGAACACGATTATGTAACTATTTGGATTTATTGAGAACTTATTGGAAGGAAGACCGCACGACGACCTGGAGTAATGCCGAGTCGCCCCCCTTGTGGCGTGGCTGCAACGAACTGTGGCGCTCTTACCTGGGCCGCTGTCTACCCGGAGCTTCGATGGGCGGGCGAGATTCCCGGGAGGAGCGCAGCCAGATCCGGCGCAGTGCCTCCAGGAAGGGGGCATCCCCTATGGCGGCAAGCGTCTTGTCGATCTCGGCCAGGCGCGCCGGATCAACACCCTGTGTGGGCTCAGGGGGTACAGTCTTCGGTGATGGCCCCGCAGAGACCGATGGAACCTCCCCTACCCGGAGGACCATCTCTCGGATTACGGCCGGAGCGAGTTTCTCGTTCAGGATCGGCACCAGGCGATGGCGCATCATGCTCAGGTGGTGAAGCCAGACCGAATCTGTCACGTGGACGATCAGGCGACCGTGCAGTATGGCGTGGGGTTGGGCGTGTCGGGCGATCTCGGGGCCCACGACGAGCGGCCACACGCGATAAATATCGTGCTGGCGAATCCGCTCTTCCAGCCCGAGCCGCTGGAGGGTCGCCGCCATGGCATCGCCGATCTTGACCGGACGTCGCCAGACGGAGGGAGTCATCGATCGTCTCCCGTATTCGGTGGGCGAACGGCGCAGGTTTCCTCGTCAATACCCAGATTGGCCAGGGCATCCGCCTCCGCGTTCAGTTCCCGGGGAACGTGACGGACCTCGAAGCGACGAAAGCTCGCAATCTGCTTTCGGGACGCCTCATACAAGGGCTGAAGACCCGGATGTTTCACTCGATAGCGTCCCTGGAGCTGCCGTACCAGAAGCTCCGAGTCCGAGCGCACCTCAAGATCTTCCACCCCCAACGCCAACGTCCGCTCCAGGCCCAAGAGCAATGCACGGTACTCCGCGACGTTGTTGGTCGCCTCGCCGATGCCGCGGTGCAGCCGTTCGACCACTCCGCCATCCGCCCCGAGAATCAGAACCCCGATGCCCGCCGGCCCCGGGTTGCCCCGGGACGCGCCGTCAATGTGGATGCGCGCAGCTCCAAGACGGCCGGCCGGCCGAGGCGCGGAGGTCACGGGAGGCTCCAGAACCCCGACTGCCTCCCGGACGGCCTGGAGGGCTTCGTGGGGTGTGAGGTCTGCAGGCAACTGAAGCGCCTCCCGCCCCGGCTTTGCCTGGGCCAGTCGCCGCAGCAGGGAGAGCAGGGTCGCGGTATCCACGCCCTTATCCGGGGAAGTAGAGGATGCGGCTGCAGGAGGCGCAGGTGAACATCCGGTCGTTCCGCCTGAGTTCCGCGTAGGCCTGCGGCGTGAGCGCCATGCCGCACCCCTGGCAGGAGCTATCCATGACGGGGACCACTGCGACGTCTCGATTTCGGATCAGGCGGGTATAGAGTTTGAGGAGTTCTGCGTCCAGGCTGCTCGCCTGGCCCTTCTGCGCGGTGTGGAGTTCGGCCAGCTCTTTCTGGATCGCGGCGAGTCGGGCCTCCTTGTCCTGCCGCTCTTTCTCGCAGCCCGCTTGCTCCGCCCTGAAGATCTGCTCGGCCTCCGTCACGGTCTTGGCCGTAACGTCGCCCTGCTCCATCTGTTCAAGGATTTCCGTTTCGAGCCTGGAGGATTTGGCCTTCAGAACCTCGATCTCCTTCAGAACCGCCGTGTACTCCTCGTTCGTTTTGATCTCGTAGAGGCGGGTCTGCTTCTTCTTGGTATTCTGGTTGGCCTCTTCCAGTTCGCGCTCCTTGGCTCGCCGCTCTTTTTGCAGATGGCCTACCTTCTCTGTGGCCTCCTCAAATTCCTGTCGGGCCTTGGCGAGCCGACCCTCGATCGTCACGATCGTCTGAGGGATCGCTCGCGCCTCGGCATCCAGTCTTGCGATCGCCAAGTCTAGTTTCTGTAGCTCGAGGAGCTTATCCAGTCCAACCCACATCCGTGCAAATCCGTTCTTTGGTGAGAGGTCTTGGGAGAGGAAGTATGTCACAGAAGCCAATCATGGTCAATCCTCGCATGCGGTCCTGCGCTCCGCTCCGCGTCTGCGCCCCGTGAAGCGCTGAAGCCATATCACCCCTTTCGGCCGACGATGAGGCTTGTCCCGAACGGCGTCTCCTTCCGCGTCACGCCGGATAGGCCGGCCTCCGCCATCCACTGCCGGACCTCGGATTCGGCATAGGTGTCTCCCGCGGCCGTCCCGACCAACATGTTCAGAGCGAAGAGGGTGGCGAACGGTGGGCCGGTCCGGTCCTCATCCACGATGAACTCCTGTATCACCAGCTGGCCCGAAGGCGTGAGAGCCGCCGCCGCCTTCCGGATCAGCGCGCGGTTCCCCTCGGGAGAGTTGCTGTGGAGGATGGCCGACAGGAGGACGAGGTCGAACCCGTCCCCCAGGGGGTCCCGGTCGTAGTCCCCGGCCACCAGGGCCACCCGAGCCGACAGGCCGGCCTCCTTGACGTAGGAGGCGGTGAGGGGAAGCACCGCGGGCAGATCGAAGATCACCGCGGTGGCGCCCGTCTTCGCCCGGACGAACTCCATCGCGTATGCGCCCGAGCCGCCCCCGACATCCAGCACGCGCGAGACTCCCGCGAGGTCAAGCGAGGCAACGACGCCCGGCGCATGCTGGCGGGCCCGCCCGTGCATCGCCGCGATGAAGGCGGTTTGCCACGCCTCTGCTTGCTCGCCCACAGGGCGCGCATACACGCTGCCTCCCTTCCGAACCGCCGCCGTGAGCGTACCCCAACTGTCCCAGAGATGCACCCAGTGCATCAGGCCGCCCAGAGACTCTGCTGCCCCGCGGACGAGAAAGCGCGCGGCCGACGGCGTGTTGCGGAACCGGCCGCCCGACTTCGCCAGCAGCCCGAGACTGCACAGAGCGTTCATCAATCGATCGGTGGCCCGCTCATCGGTCTTCAGCAAGCGCGCCACCTCGCCCGAGGAGCGTTCGCACTCCCCCACGGCGGTGAAGAGATCCAGCTCGCAGGCCGTCAGCAGCGCCCGGCTCTGCATGAAGGCAGAGGCCAACTCCATGATTGGCGCCGAGGAAATCGCGTTGCCCGCCGATGCGTTTGATGTACTCATCCCGTGGCCCTCCTCTGTGTTGTCTCGCGCACGGACGCCCTTGCGGCGCGCGGACACTGCCCCCGCTTCGATCGTCTACGCGACTCCGTTGAATTCCTTCACCGCATCCAGCATGGCCACGATGTTCGGGAGCGGCGTGTTGGCCTGGACGCAGTGAATCGCGTTGAAAATGTAACCGCCCCCCTTGGCAAAGATCTCACAGCGTTCCAAGACCTCCGCCCGCACCTCGGCCGCCGTCCCGAAGGGAAGCGTTTGCTGCGTGTTGACCCCGCCGCCGTAGAAGACCAGCCGATCGCCATACGTCTGCTTTAAACCCCGCGGGTCCATTCCCGCCGCCGAGCACTGGACCGGGTTGAAAATGTCGAAGCCGACATCGCATAAACGCGACAACAAGGACTCCACCGCGCCGCAGGTATGCTTCATCGTCTTCCAGGTGGTGTTGGCGTGGATCCAGCCGTTGATGCGCAGGTAGTGTGGCGCCCACAACCGGTCGAAGGTTTCCAGGGAACAGAAACGCGACGCCTGTGTTCCAAAATCGGTCCCGCAGAGATAGATGATGTCAATGGCGTTCCCCACCATTGCGTGGAGCTGCTTCAGCCGCCCCAAGGCGATCTCGCACTGGCGGGTGAAAATGGCTTCGACGTAGTCCTGCCGCATGGCCAGCGAGACGTACCATTCAGTGATGTCCCGGATGCCCTTGGGGTATTTCAAGCCCGGGGCTGGTACCAGGGCGATATCGCCGAAACCGGTGCCCCCGATGGAAGCGATTACGGCTCTCCCGGTGGCGCACGCGGCGGCGACCTCCTTCCTGAAATGCTGAAGGTCCAGCTCCGAGAGCGGCCCAAACTCCTGAAGATTGTCCTCCGGATCCAGCGCATCCTCCTCGATCTCCTCTTGCCGAATGATCGTGTCGAAGAAGAAGCTGCTGGATGGCATCCGGCCGCTCGGCGGCGCCGTCACGTCCCCCTGCGGATATGTCAGGAGGTCTCCGTTCGCGTCCGTCGTGTAGTGGAAATGTTCCGAGATCAGGACGACCTGCCCCCAGGGTGTTCGAAACTCCTTCCAGTTCTCGTTGGGGTACCCATAGTTCGTATTGCGCGACAGGACACCGATCAAGTCCAGTCCCATCGCCTCGGCCAAGTCCTCTTCAACCAACCCCAGCATGCTATAGGGAACGGGCACCTTGACGGGGCGTCGTTCGAGGCCGTAGTGCGCCCGCAACCGCTCGACGCAGAGGGCATGCATCCCGCTGACGGTTGTGCCACCGAAATCCACCGGGACGCGATCCGGCTCCCGATGCGCCAGTGATATCTGAACTCGCTCGCGACTGGTCATCGACCGCACCTCTTGCGTCTACCGCTCACGGCCTTTCCGGCGTACAAAGACCCAGCCCGACCTCCGGCTCTAATCGCCGAACGAGCCGCACGTCCACCATCTCCGCAATCACCCCGTCCAGCGTCGCCAGGATCGGGTTGGCTCCCGTCACAACGTGGCCCGCGAAGACCTTCCCGAACTGATCGGAGAAGGTCCCGTGGACGTGGAGCAGCGTCTCCCCCTGCTCGGACTGGAAGATCACCCCCTGCAGGCTCACGATCTCTACAGGGCCTGGCACGACCTGGGGTTCGGTGTAGCCAGCCCCGAGCTTCGTCTCCGGCTTCGGAGTGAGCACCTGGAAGCTCAACTGGCGCAGGCTGCCGATCCCCCCGAGCACCGCCCCGTGCTTGATTCCCTGCTCTTCGCAGACCCGCTTGAGCCCATCCATCACATCCGTCCCCGGCCGTAGCCGCACCGGGACCACCTTCCCGAATCGCCCATCCGCATGGATCGTCCTGACTTCAGCCATGTCCCTCGACCTCCATTCCCTTCACTCAGCCAGCCTTTCCGCAACCTCGGACCGGACTCGAAAGAGAGCCGACCCGTCCTCTATTCCTTGAGGATCTTCACCAGGACGATGGACGACTTGTTTACCACCAGGAAATCCCCTCGCCAGAGCCGCCGCTTGCTCAACGAGGAGAGCGTCACGTCCGTCAGCGCGAGAAACGATTTCCCCGGCTGGTTCAGCAGATCGGAGAGTCGGTCCTTCACTCCTCGAATGGAGTGCGGGATGTGGGCATCTCCGACGATCAGGACCCGATCGGTCCAGACCTCGATCTTCGTCTTTTCTCCCAGTTCCACATCCTCAAGCTCGGTCATCGCCGGCTCAGTCCTTCGCGTCATGTCTTCCTCCCTGCAGACGTTCTTCCCGCGCCGCCCTCGACCATAACGGTGCCGCCTCACCGGTACTAGATATACCACCGAATGCCGGGTTCATCGAGCCTATCCGAATGACAAAGTCACAGAGGCCAATCAACGGAGACCCTGGTAAGTCTCCACTCGATTCGCATCACCGTCCGGGCGTTTCGTCCCGCGGTGTCGGCGCCGTCCCCCAAGAGCCGGAACATCCTCGTCACATGCGCCATCGAATCACCGCCTTCTGCGAAACGGTCCGGCACGGGAAGCAAGAATGCTTCGCCTCGTCAGGACCCCGGCTGCACCGGCCTGCCAAGCGCCGGGCCAAGGATCGAATAGACGGTGTCGGCCATCGCCTGCGTGCCGGCTTCCGACAGGTGCAGGCCGTCTGTCGTGGCGCCATGGGTGCCTAGGACGCGGGCAAGATACCGTTTCGGGATCAGGTAGACATTGAATCGCCGCGCCAGTGTCCGCTGCACCCGGCCATAGTCGCTCTGAAACGGAAATAACGGAAGCTCCAGCATCGCAATCGTGCGCCCGGGCTGCCGCAGGGACGCCAACAGCGCTTCGAGGTCGCGGGCGAACACCCGGCTTGGAAGGCCAGACAGCAGATCGTTGCCCCCGAGCTCAACGAGGACGACGGCGTGCGGCGCCTTCACCTGTGCCGTCCTCGACATCGCGTCCGCGACGGTCGCCCCTGCCGCGGCCAGGCTTGTCACCGGAAGGGAGTGCTGTGCCGCAAAGACGTCGGGCCAGGGGGGATAGCCGGACCCGATGCCCGTGGAGATGGAGTCGCCGATCACGTACAGATGTCCCCCTGGGAGCGGCGGGATTTCGGGCGGAAACGTATGCGGAAGCTCCACGCCCGCCATCAGAGTCGCCATGCCGATGAGGATAACCCGTGGCCCGAGGACCCCTATGGCACGTCGCACCCACGGCGCTTCCTCTGCCAGGAACCAGCCAAGCGACGCCGCTCCCAGCAGGACGTAGAGCCACACGGGCCACGGCGTCGCCGAAGCAATCATCAGAACGAGCCCAAGCCAAACCAGCAGAGTGCGGAAGCTCTTGGTCCACCGGCCTCGGCACCACGCCGAGACTCCCGCTCCCAGGATCAAGAGCGCCGCCCCCGAAAACGCCGAGGCCCCGCTGGCGAGGTGCAGCGCAACAGGATTCATACCATCATGCCGGTTCCTTCATCTTTCTCATGGTGGCTTGGCTCCCCTAGGTCAACGGGAGCATCCCGCGGCGGGGGGAGGGCTGTCAAGCCAATCTCGGAGATGCTGGTCGGTGGGTTGGCTCAGTTTCGCAGCCACAGCTCCCGCGCCACGCTGCGCTTGAGCGACTCGGCATCGAGCTTGGGCAGGAGGTCCAGCCCTGTGAGGTGCTCGATCTCACGGATGCTCGCGGTGTGAAAGGTGAGATACGCCTCCGCGGCTGTGCCGATCTTTGGCCTCCCCTGCGTGCCGTCGGGAGCTGGTTGGAACGGGAGGTGCGGCAGAACTATCGCCAGCGCCTCGGGCGTCCCGCTGCCATGAGAGCGCAGGAGAACCTTGTAGAAGCGGGAAGGAATGGCGACGCGGTTGGACGGAAGCCACCGCAGCGGTTCCTGTAGAACGCTGCCGGTGATCACGTACACCTCGCCATACTGCCTGGCGTAGTCCCGCACGAGACGCTCGAGTCTCGCCCAGATGCCCCCGTTGAAGACTGGAAACTGGGGGGTCATGTTCGTTAGAAAGAACGTATCCGCCTGGGCTGCGGCGGATCGGTTCATATCTTCGCGCGGAACCGTGTGGCCCCGGGCGAATCCCGTCCCGGCATAGTCCGCACAGGAGGCATTCTCATCGGCGGAGAGGCGAGGGTCTGTCCGGAAGGCGTCCCGCCGCTCGGCAGACATGATCTCCTCGGCTTTCAGTTTGTACGCGGCCCAGAGGGTGACGCGGTTGACCGGGTCATAGCAGAGAATATACTCCTGCTGTGGGAGCAGACGCGGACAGGCCGGCTGGCCCCACGGGAGGTGGGCCTGGAGGGCGGCATCGATCTCGGCAGGCGAGAGCTCAACGTGGGCATCGTCTTTGGTAAGTTCAGCCCGAGAGATCCTGCTGCCCTTGCAGATCTCGGCCCAGGCAGAGCTGGTCATGAGGATCAGGAGAAGGATCGGCAGGAGCGCCGCGGTGCGTTTCCGTCTGTTCCTGGGCTGCGCCGTCATCAGTCGGCATTCCTCCTCCCTCTTCCACCGCTCGGTCTCGGCCGACTCACCGTCTCCGCGAGCGCATAAGGAAAACCGGTCAACGGACGTTGTTGACCGGCTGCATAACGTCTCCCTGACACTCTTCTTCTCGGATCGAATGTCGTCCCCAGCGGGGCTCGAACCCGAAGCCATCTGGTAGTGACTCGGAATCAGTATACCTTCGCACCCGGGAGAATCAAGTTCTTCTTGCCGACTCGACACACCCTGGATTCCCCGTTGACAACCATCCTCGTGATCGGCGCGAGTCGCGGTGGGGGATCGGATCGGCGGTTGCCGCCGGTCTTCACGGAATGTGGCGCCGCCGGCTAGCGACACCACCGGCGCCGCGCGCGGCCCGAGAAGGCCGGTCGCCCTCGACCGCGAGTCGGGCGGCGCCTGAGGTCTGCGGGCTACTCCCCGACCGAGGGACGGCCAATCTTCTCCCGGATGTGCTTGACGCCCTGGCTGGCGGCGTTGTACAGCATGAAGTGGTCACTGGTGCAGGCCAGGAACTGGAAACCCTGCTCTGCACGCATCGGCACCTCTTCAACGCTCCTGCAGTGGATTCCCGCGGGCACGCCCAGCTTCTTGGCGGCGGCCAGCACTCGGGCGACGGCCTGCGCATGGGACGGATCGCTCGCCCCCGGTCCCTTGCCGAGGCCCATGGACCAGGCAAGATCGTTGGGGCCGATGAAGCAGGCGTCCACGCCCGGCACCGCGAGGATCTCCTCTGCGTTCGCGACTGCCTGGATGTGCTCGATCATCACGACGACCAGGATCTCATCGTCGGCATACTTGGGATAGTCGTCCCCGGCCCAGTAGCGCCACCGGCCGCCGCCGGCACTCCGGACCCCTGCCGGTGGGTACTTGGCATAACTGACCGCGTTGGCCGCCTCTTCTGCGGTGCAAACCATGGGCACCACGATCCCCATCGCTCCGGCGTCCAGGATTCGCTTGATCCAGACCGGATCGTTGTCCGGGATCCGACACAGGGGCATGGCTGCCGTGGTCCCGATCGCCGTGAACATATTGCTCAGCATCTCGATGGTCATCGGTCCGTGCTCGGCGTCGACGGTCACCCAATCCCAGCCGGCATGGGCCATGACTTCGGCCACGTTGACGCAGGGAAAGTTGAGCCAAGCCCCGATGGCGGGCTTCCCGGCTTTCAGCAGTCGCTTGGTCGTGTTGAATCGCATGAGTTCTGCTCCTCCTTGATTGATGATGGTTCAGTTGTCTGTCGTGAAAGCCTTACTTCCCCTCCGTCTTCTCCATGATCTTCGCCATCTCGACGGCCGCCTTGTCCGCCGCTGTCTTCACGTTCTCCCCCAGGATGGACGAGACGATGGCCGCGCCGACCACGTCGCGGACCTCGGAGACGGCGATCACCGGTGGATTCCACTCGGTGCTGGCGATCTCCAAGCTCTTGAGCGAGGCCTCCACCCAATCTGCATGCTTCTGCTCGGTCAAGAAGCGAGAGTCTTTCCAGGGGGACACCCGCGGCACGGGGACCCCCTTGACAAGCAGCTTCAGGGCGACGTCTTTTCCGGCGGCCCACTGGAGGAACAGATAGGCGGCCTCCTTCTTCTTCGACCTCGAAGAGATCGCCATGGAGATCGCCTCCATGGTCGGCTTCCGGCCGGCCGGCCCTGCCGGGAACAGCGCGTAGCCGACCTTCCCGACAACCTGGGACTTGGCCGGATCCTCGAGCTGGAAGAGGCGGGAATTGACGTCGGTATACATCGCCGCCTTCCCCTGGACGAAGAGCGAGACGCACTCGTACCAGTGGTAGTTGACGGCGCCGGGGGGGCCGTAGTTCCGGAGGAGTCGGCCGTAAAGGTCGAGGGCCTGAACGGCTTCGGGGGAGTTGATGGCGGGCTTGCCGTCCTTGGTCAGCCAGGTGCCCCCCATCCCGAGCAGGTACGGGGCCCACTGCGACGTGGCGGCGGCCATCTTGCCCCGCATCACGATCCCCACGACCTTCTGACCGCCTTCCTCCAGGTTGTGCAGCCTCTTGGCGGTCTCCTCAAGCTCCGCATACGTCTGAGGGATCTTGAGTTTCAGCTTCTCGAAAAGGTCCTTGCGGTAGAAGAGCATGGTGGTGTTTTGTTGGACGGGCAGCGACGTCAGCTTGCCGTCATAGATGTTCCCCTGGACCGCCCCCTTGCTGATGTCCGCCAGGTCGAAGGCGGGATCCGTCAGTCGCGGATTCTTCAGAAACGGGTCCAGCGGCTCGTACCAGCCGGAACGCCAAAACTTCAATCCCTCCTGGGCTGCGTAGGTGGCGAAGGCATCCAGTCCGCCAGACCCGGCGCCGAGCTCCAGCAGCACCTTCTGGCGGTACTGGTCTTCCGTGTAGGTCTCGTACTGCACCTTGATCCCGGTGAGCTTCTCGAACTCGGGGAGGAGCGACTCCATCCCCAGCCCGACCGAACCCTTGTTTTGAATCACCCGGATGGTGGTCCCCTTGTAAATCTGCCAGTCGAATGCCTGGACGAGTCCTGGCCAGGATGGAGCGAGTACCAAGGCCAAGAGCAGGGCAGCCCACCAGAGGCCGCGGCCATGAATTCGAATCATCCTGATCCCTCCTGTGAGTGCAACGGGACACTGCGCGTCAATATGCACAGCCCCACCCTTCCATTCGGTCAAACGCATTCTTGTTCGCTCCTCCCCATGAAACGGCTACCCCTTCAGGTAAACGAAACCCTCGTATCGGGCCATCACCTTGATCTTCTGGGTCGGGTAGAAGTCCAGGATGTAATTGACGAAGTGTCCGGGCGGCTCGGTATTGTGCGGGAACATCCCGTAGTGCATCGGGATGGCGAGATCCGCTCCCACCTCGACGGCCAGGTCCGCCGCTTCGCGGTATGTCATGTTCCCGATGATACGTGCATGGGTCCTCTTCCAGTCATGCCCATTGATCGGCAGAAGGACAACATCCGGCCGGTGATCCTTTAGTCGCTCGGTCAGCCCCTCGTACATCGTGCAGTCGCCCGCGTGGTAGAGGGTGACGCCGTTCAATTTCATGATGTAGCCCAGGTAAGGGTAGCCGTGCTCGGGGGAGTAGTCCAGCTCCTCGTGGGCCGCAGGGATCGCGGTGACCGTCAGCGGCCCATAGGCCACCGGACCGTCGACAGGTGGGACCACAACCCGATGAGGTGCGATGTCCATCCCGACCACCTTCCCCCTTGCCACACCAGGAACCAGGATCTTGGCGTGGGGCGATGCCGCGGCGATGCCCGGCAGGGCGGTGGGATCGATGTGATCGGTGTGGTCGTGCGTACAGAGGACGAGGTCGGCGTTGGTCACCTGCTCCGGCCGTAGCGGAGGAGGGACCAATCGCTTCGGGCTCGGGTTCAGGTAGGGATCGACGTATAGCGTGATTCCCCCACCCCGCACAATGAAACTGGCTTGCCCGAGCCACCAGAGCCCGAGGGCATTCTCTGGAATCCGTCGCTGCTGAATATCGACCAACAGGGTCCGGCCAATTTCTGTCGTCTCTTTCATCCACAATTCTCCCTAAAGCAGGCCTCTATCCCTTTGACCGGGAGAGGACCTCGGGGTTGACCGGTGTGAGGGGCGGCCTGCCCTGCAGCACCGCCAGAACGTTGTCGGTGGCCAGATCCACTGATCCTCGGTCAGCGCGATGGGATACGCCGTATTGCACAGGCCAATTCGTCGAACAATCCGCGCGCGCCGCGAGGCCGCCACAGCGGCACGCCGCCTGTCCCCGCCGGCACGCCGGCGACCGCCACGTCCACCTGTTGGCCTCGTGCGGCCGATTCGAGCGCTTGCAGCACGACCAGCATGTTCTCGAAGCTCTGCCGCACGGTGGCCACGATCGGCTCGTCATGCATGACCGCGTCATGAAAATTCAGGAACATGTTGTAGTGGCCGGACTCGGTCGGCTCAACCCGATACTCCTCGATCGAGCCGTCGGCGTGGACGAGCCGCACCTGCCCCCGCGAGGAGATGAGCGCGCCCTCGCTCCCGTAAAGCCGCGTGTCCCGAACCTCATCCAGCACAGGGTTGCCAAGAAAACCCCAGACACAATTGCCGGTCGCGCCGCTGGCAAGACCAAAGGTCATCGCCATCGCACTCGGGGCGTCCATTGTCTTGTTGGCCCACTCGGTGCGCGCATAGAGACCCGTGATGTCTCCGCCCAGAAGACGGATCGTGGCGATGGAGTGGACGCCGCCATCCTGCAGGGGTCCGCCGCGATACTGCGGTTTGTAGCGCCACGGGGTGATCGAGTAGTCGCCAGGCGTCGGCACGAGTTGGTGCACCCATCTCTCGATCAGGATCTGGGGGCGACCGATGGCCCCCCCGTCCACGAGGGAACGGGCCAGGCGTAAGTCGTCACGGTAGAAGAAGTTCTCGGTCATCATGAATTTCTGGCGCGGGTGCTGGTCGACCAGCGCGAGGAATTGGCGCGCCTCTGCGAGGTCCACCCCGGGGGGCTTCTCGCAAATGACGTGCCTCCCCGTCGCGAGCGCCTCGCGCGCGATCGTTAGGAGACGCGGGATTGGAACACACACCAGCACCGCGTCGACATCGTCTCGCCGAAGCAGTTCCTGGTAATCGGGTGTGTAACTATCCATCGAAATCCGCGCAAGGGCGGCGAACTCCTCGGCGGTCGCGCGCGTGCGATTGGCGAAGGCGACCACGACGAAACGATCCTGCAGCTTGACGAGCGCCGGCCAATGGAGCTTCTTCACGGCGAGGCCGGTGCCGATGATCCCAAGGCGAATCTTGCGTTGCGAGGCGGAATGAGGTTGTGGCACGAGGGTATCTCCTAGAATGTCGCTGCTACTCCTCCTTCGGGGGAAATTTTGGTGAGAACTTGAAGATCGTGATGGATTTGAACCACTCTCCAGGATTCAGGACCGTCGTGGGGAAATTGGGATGATTGGGGGAATCCGGGAAGTGCTGCGTTTCCAGAGAAACGGACGATCGGAGATTGTAGATCTTCCCACCTTTTCCAACGTCGATCTTGTCCTTGCCCGTGGTGAAATTACCAGTATACACCTGCATGCCCGGTTCGGTCGTATACACTTCCATGATGCGCCCGGAGGACGGGTCGTAGAGGCGCGCGGCAAAGCTCAAGTCCTGCCCCGTCTTGTTGAGCACGTAATTATGATCGTAGCCCGAGGCGATCTTCAGTTGATCGTAGTCTTGGTTGATGCGTGCACCGATGCGGGTGGAGCGGGTGAAATCCAGCGGTGTCCCGTTGACGTCCCGGATCTCTCCCGTGGGGATCTGGGTGTCGTCGGACGGCGTGAACCGGTCGGCGTTGATCATCAATTCGTGGTTCAAGATGTCGCCGGATCCCTCACCCGCCAAGTTAAAGTAGCAGTGGTTGGTGAAGTTGACGATGGTGGGCTTGTCGGTGACCGCCTCATAGGTGAGGCGGAGTTCGTTGTCGTCGCTCAAGGTGTACGTCACCTGAAAATTGGTGTTTCCGGGATAGCCTTCTTCCCCGTCTTTGAACAGGTAGGCGAACTGCACGGTCCTGCCGTCGATCTGCTTCCCATCCATGATCTGGAACTGCACGCCTTTCCCGCCATGCAGACTATTGGGGCCGTTGTTGACGGGGAACTGGTACTTCGTCCCATTCAGGGTGACTCGGCCCTTCGCAATGCGATTGGCGAAGCGGCCCACGACTGCCCCAAACGTCGCCCGCCCGGTGAGGTAGCGTTCGGCGGTCTCGTACCCCAGCACCACGTCCCCTAATTGATTGTTCCGGTCCGGCACCAATATCTGGACAATCTTGGCTCCCTGATTGGTGAGCTTCACCACCATGCCGCTACTGTTTCTCAGGGTGTAGAGATCGACTTGCTTTCCGTCACTGACCTTTTGAAATGCGTCGCGCGTGATTTCGACGTAATTGGATTTCATCTGTCCCCCTGCCCTCTGTCCTTCTGCGAGAATTGTGAGTCAGTCACCCGGCTTCATGGCGAGGAGTATGAGCGCGCGTTTCATTTGTCCATCTCCTGCAGAGGCTGATTGCTGCCCGGAGATCCCCTTCTCCGGCCCGGCCAGCCCTGCGAATACGCTCACCATCTCTCCCGTGGCAAGGGTGGGGGCACTCTGATAGAGATAGCAGGCGACGGCCCGGTGCGGCTCCGTCTGGAAGAGCGGCGGCGCTGTCTGGAGGCACGGCGCGGTTGCCGATGGGCATCGGTCGGCGAACCTGCATCCGGCGACTCCGGCAGCCGGGATCGATGGGGCGGATGCGCTCTCGCCGCTCCAGGTCCGCTCGGCGCTGGCCATGGGGATCGACGAGATGAGGAGCTGCGTGTACGGGTGTTGCGGGCGCTTGACAACGCACTCCACGTCGCCGGCCTCCGCCACGGACCCGCGGTACAGCACAACGATGTTCTCGCTGATCTGATAGGCCGTCGCCAGATCGTGGGTGATGTAGATGATGGAGATGCCGCGCTCCAGGGTCATGGCCCGGAGCGAGGCGAGAATGGTGGCCCGCAGGGACGCGTCCACCATCGACACGGGCTCGTCGGCCAAGATCAGCCGGGGCTGGAGCAGCAGGGCCCGCGCGACCATCACCCGCTGACGCTGCCCGCCGCTCAACTGGTGGGGGAAGCGGCCCAGCGTTTCTTCGGGGCGTAGTCCGACCGCCTTGAGCGCCTCCTCGATCACAGACCGAGCCCCTGCCTTGGTCGAGGCCAGCTTGAACTTGGACACGGGGGTGGTCAAGACGTGATCGACGCGGTAAAAGGGGTTGTAGACCTCGTAGGGGTCCTGGAAGATGACCTGGACGTCCCGGCGGAAGGTCCGCATTTCCGCCTGCGTCATCTTTTGCAGATCTCGCCCCAGATAGAGGACCTCCCCGCGCGTGGGGGTTGCCAGACCCAGCAGAAGACGGGCCAAGGTGGTCTTCCCGCTCCCGCTTTCCCCTACCACGGCGGTGATCGAGGCGCGGTCGCTGTCGATGGCGATCGAGAAGTCCTCCAGCGCCACGGTGGTATTTCGGTCGAAGACCCCTCCCCCGAAGACCTTGGTAAGGTGTCGGGACTCGAGCAGCGTCGCCATACCGTCTCCTTACAGCAAGTGGCACGCCGCCCAGGAGTCGGGCCGCGCTTCTTTGAATTGTGGCTCCTCCGTCCGACACCGATCGAGGGCCTGGGGACATCGAGGATGGAAGGCGCAGCCCGGCGGCAGATCCCGCAGCAGCGGAGCGAGTCCGGGGATTCCCCGGAAGGTTCCCTTCTGTTCGAGAGACGGAAGGCTGGCGATCAGCATCTGCGTGTACGGGTGGAGCGGCTTCGTGAAGATGTCCCGCACCGGAGACACCTCGACGAGCTTTCCCGCATACATGACCCCGAGTCGGTCCACGAACTGGGCCACCAGCCCCATGTCGTGCCCCACCAGCAGCACGGAGGCCTCCAGTTCCTTCTGCACCCGGGCCAGCGTCTCCATCACCTGCTTCTGCACGACCACGTCCAGGGCGCTGGTGGGCTCGTCGGCGATGATCACCTTTGGACGCAGACTGATGGCGATGGCAATGCAGGCCCGTTGTTTCATGCCGCCGCTCAGCTCGTGCGGATACATGCCGGCGACATGGGGCTTCAGCCCGACCGACTGGAGGAGGTCTCGCACCCGCTTCTCTAAATCGCGCCGTGACACCGGTACGCCGTGATCTCGTAGCGCGTCCCCGATCTGCTCTTTGATCCGCATCACCGGGTTCAGCGAGTTCATCGACCCCTGCGGAATCATGGCAATCCGAGCCAGCCGCACCTGGCGCATCTCCTCCTCGGACAGCGTCATCAGGTTGCGGGCGTCCAGCCAGATCTCCCCGGCTTCGATCCGGCCGGGAGGTTTGATCATGCGGAGGATGGCGAGGGCCATCGTGGTCTTGCCCGATCCGGATTCTCCGACGAGGCCCAGCCGCTCGCCAGCCCGGAGGTTGAAGCTGACGTGATCGGCCGCCTTCACCGCCCCGAGTGGGGTATGGTAGTGCACCACCAGGCCCTGGACCCGAAGGACGTCGGTCGTCATACCGCCCTCCGAAGCTTGGGATTGGCGATCTCGTCCAGGCCCACCGTGAGGAAGAACAAGCCGAGAAAGACAATCAGGATGATCACGATCGGCGCCAGCCACCACCACCACCAGCCATTGATCAGGGCCGCGTTGTAGTTGACCCAGTACAAGGTCATCCCCAAGGTTGGAGAATCGATCGGGCCGAGCCCGAGGACTTCCAGGCCGATGGAGGCAAGGATGGCGTTGGACACCGCGTTCACCAGGGTCGCTCCCAGGTACGGCAGGAGATTGGGCATCAACTCCTTGAAGATGATCTCCGGCCCACTCATGCCCGACAGGCGAGCCACATCGACGTAACCGCGCTCCCGCAGCGTCAGCACCTGCGACCGGATGGTGCGCGTTGGGCTCAACCATGCAAGCGAGGCCACCACCAGGGCCATCTGATTGACGGTCAAGCCCTCCTTGATCGACACGGCGATGATGATCAGCACCAGAAGTCCCGGCACGGTGAGGCCAACGTCGGCGATGCCGCGAATCAGGGTATCCACGATCCCCCGATAGTAGGCGGAGACAAACCCCAGGACGGCTCCGATCCCGACGCCCAGAAAACCGGCGATAAACCCGATTCGGAGCGTGAGGGGCGTGCCGGCCACCATCACGGCCAAGAGATCTCTGCCCTGCCGATCCGTGCCAAAGGGGTACTGGAAGGACGGGGCGCGCATGGCGGGCGCGGACAGCGGGCGGGCCTTAGTGGTATCCACGACCAGATAGCCGATCCCCACGAAAAGGACCAGGATCAAGAGGAGGAAGATCCCCACGACCAGCGACGGATTCCGGCGCAGATATCGCCCGGCCGTCCCCGCCCGCCCGGGTTGGGCCGCCTGCGGCATGGGGCTCGATGCTGCTATTCCGTGCTCCATGGCGATCCTATGTCCTCCTGTAGGTGATGCGGGGGTCGAGCATGGGGTAGAGCACATCCAGGATCAACGTCGTGAGCCCCAACGCCACGATGACCAGAAAGACGATCCCCTGGATGAGAAAATGATCGTTCTCCTTGATGGCCCGGAAGAGCAGCGTCCCGATCCCAGGGTAGTTGAAGATGACCTCGACGAGGACCGCCCCCGAGAGAATCTGCCCCAGCGCCAGCGCCAGCGCGGTGGTCTGCGGGAGAATCGCGTTCCGGATACAGTAGCGCAGGAAGATGGTGCGGCTCTTGAGGCCCTTTGCCTCGGCAAAGGTCACGTAGTCCTCGCCTTGCGTGGTGACCATCATCCCGCGCATCGCCAGCGCCCACCCGCCCGTCGCCACCAGCACGATCGACATCGAGGGCAGGAGCGCGTGCACGAACACATCCCACGCGAATTCCAGGGTCACCCCCGGGAACGAGCCGGCGGTGTAGCCACCCATCATGGGGAACAACTTGATCTGGAACGCCAGCAGGTACATCAGGATGAGTCCGAGCAGAAAGAACGGGATGGCATGGAAGGCCCACAGCGGCGGCATCAGCCACGCCATCCAGCGGGGCGCTCTGGGCCAGGCCAGGAGTGCCCCCAGGAATGTCCCGATGCTGAACGAGAGGAGCGTCGTGATGCCCAGCAACCCGACGGTCCACGGCACCGCCTCGCCGATGATCTCCCCCACCGTTCTTGGGTAGTTGGCGATGGAGTAGTTGAAATCCAGCCGGGACACGTCGTACAGGTAGGTGAGGTACTGTCTCCAGAGTGGTTTGTCCAGGCCGAACCGCTGCTCGTATTCCTTCACCATGGCCTCGATCCCTGCCTGGACGTATCCTCCGAGCTGCGCTTGCTGCAACAGCGTGGCCCGTATGGGATCCTGTCCGGACAGTCGAGGCAGGAAGAAATTGAGAGTCGCCGCCAGCCAGACGATCAGAAGAAATACCCCAAACCGCTTCGCCAAGTAGTCCGCTCGCACGGCTTTTCCTTTATCGGGGGGCCGGGGCGGCCCGGCCCCCCCGACTGGTGTCCGCCTCTTCCGATCAGATGCTTACTGGGTGGGCTGTACGTTCCAGAGCACCATGGCAAACGTCAAGTGCTGCATGGCGCCGTTGATATAAGGGTTCTGTTCCGTGGGGTAATTCGTCCAGTAGGTCGTGTTCATGGGTAGCCGGTGGAAGTTGTGCACCAACGGAAGATCCGGGAGCTCGGGGATCCAGATCTCCATGGCCTTGCGCCACAGTTCCGTCAGTTTGGCCTTGTTCTTCATGTCGGTGACGAAGACCTCGTCCACGATCTTGTCGTAGGCCTCGTTCTTCCACCGGGCAAAGTTGACCTGATGCCCGCCCGGGACGGCCACGCTGGCGCTCTGGTAGAGCCGGAGTGTGTAATACGGATCGTTGACGCTCCCGCCGTGGCCGTAGATCGCCCCGGCATACTGCCCCTTGTTGAACCGGTCGTCGAAGTCCGGCGGCAGGCTCATGCTGGCGTCGACCCCCTGGCGCCGTAAGAGCTCCGTGATCACCGGCCCGATGGCCGGTCCGCTGCTCCCGAACCCGATGATGTCGAGCTTGATGTGGTTCCCCTGGGCGTCGGCCCAGAATCCCGTGCTGTCCTTCTTCCAGCCCTTGGCGGTGAGCAACTCCTCGCCCTTCTTGGGGTTGAATTCGAGCGTGTTCTGCTTGGCCAGGAGATCCTTCACCGACTCGTAGTAGGGGCGCAACGGCGGATATTCCGGCATTGGGAGCGCGGCGGTTTGTGAGGCCCCGACATAGCCCACGTCGACGATTTGCTGCCGGTCGATGAAGTAGCTCAGCGCCCAGCGCACGTCCTTGTCGTTGAACGGGGGCCGCTCGTTGTTGACGTACAGGGAAATCGGCCACCAGTCCATATAACCGTACGGGGGCTTCTGGCCGGAATGGGTGATGATCTTGGGGTTGCCCTTGAACATCGTCGGGAAGGTGGCCGGCTGCATCGGCTGGCCGTAGTCCACCTGGTTCGTGATCAGCGCCTGGGCGAGCTGCTGCTCGCCGGCCGACGGGAGCCACACGTTCCGCTCGACCTTGGGGAGCGGCGCCAGGCCGGCTTTGGCGGCCCACCACTCATTTCGTCGATCGAGGACCTTCTGCTCGGGGGAGGCGAAGGCCACGCGCCAAGGGCCGGTGGTGACCGGCCAGTCTTTCGCCACATCGAAGTGTTTGAACATCGTCCAGTCCTGGCCCTGGAAGATGTGTTTGGGGACGATGTACACCCCGATGTCGTACTTGTAGGTCAGGAAGCTGAAAAACCGGGGCGCGGGGACATTGAACTTGAGCACCACGGTGTTGCGGTCGGTGGCCTTGGCCTCCTGCATGAACTGCCGCACGTCGACACCCCAGCGCACCTTGGGGCCGAGGTCGCGGAGGCTGGTGAGGGTGTAGGCCACATCCTCCGCACTGAAGGGCTTCCCATCGCTCCACTTGATGCCGGAGCGGGTCTTGATGGTCAGCTCCTTGAAGTCGGCAGCTGTACTTGTAGCTCTCGGCCAGCCACATATACTCTTTGTCGGCGAACGCGCTGTAGTACGCGAGCGGCTCGTAGAGCAGGTTCGGTCCGTTCTGGTGGTTGGACCCTACGGCGTACGGATTCCACAGCTCGTAATCGACCCACCGCCCTTCGCGGCTGCCAAACCAGACAAGGGATAACGTCCGATTTCGAGGGACATTCCGCGGCCGCGGTGGCGACGCGGCGGCGGCGGATCCCACCATCGCAGGCAATAGGGTGGCCGCTCCGGCAACCATGGTCCCGGCCTTGATGAACTCGCGTCGGCTCAGTCGCTTGCCCCTGTTGTTCTCCGACATAACCGCCCCCTTTCTCGGTGAAAGGAAACTCTGTTCAATGGTTGTCCCTCGAGCCCGGACCTCCCACACCCTCTCGCCCCATCCCTCCTTCCGTTGGTTATTGCAGATTCATCGGATCATTACACACAGAACGGACATTGCCAGCCGGCGGCGGCACGACAGATCCATCAGAACCGATCGCCCCTGACCGGCACGACGAATTCTTCCAAGATCGTGATGAGGTTTTGCTCTGTCTTCACAAGGTGGTGCTGCATGGCCCGGTGTGCGGCCTCGGGATCCCGTGATTTGATTGCTTCGACGACGGCGCGGTGTTCCGTGGTCGACTCCTCCAGGCGTCCCGGCCGCTTCAGGGCGATATGCCGTATTCGGGCGACGAGGGACTCCATCTGCAGCAGCAGCTTCCAGACCCACCGGTTTCCGCACATCTGAAAGATCTGGCGATGAATCTCCTGATCGGCGCCGATCCAACCGTCCAGGTCCCGTGTGACAAGGCAGGCCTCCATGCGCGCCATAGACTCCTCCAGGCTTGCCAATTCGGCTCCCGTGCCCTTGGCGGCAGCAAGCTGGGCGGCCAGGCCTTGGAGGGCCCGGTTCGCCTCTTCGAGACTCCGAATATCCTCGACCGACAATGTCGCGACGGCCAAACCCTCCGATCCGGCCTCCGCCAGCCCCTCATTCACCAAACGCTGGAGGGCTTCCCGGACAGGGGTCCTGCTCATCTTGAACCGTCGGGCTAACACAGTTTCATACAGCCGGTCTCGCGGTTGAAGCTCCCCGGACAGGATGGCTCCCTTCAGCGCCGCATATGCCTCTCCGGTCAACGGGTTTCGATCCGAGGAATTGGGGGGGAGGGATTCGTTATTCTGCAACTCGGGAAGTCTCCTTGAAGTCATACTTGATCAGGATTCCTGGAAGTCGACAGTTATGTATACATATACGTATACCTTCTACTATGCGGTAAATGCGGCTGTCAAGATTGTTCTCGCCATCCCCAGAATAATTAGCCCAGCAGACGACCGCAGCGGCGAGGCCGTTGGGAGACTGTGTCCCTCCCAGCCTTGGCAAGTTTTGACTTGACAGATGTGATTTTGTAAGAGTAAAGAAGTATAAAAATGACTAATATATTGTATAATTATCCGATAGGATAGACATGCTGACAGAATCTTTGACAGCCGAGAGATTACTTACGGTTCGGGAAGCCGCACACATGCTTCACCTTGGCGAGATCACGGTGTATCGCCTGGCTCAACGCCACAAGATCCCAGCCGTGAAGGTGGGTGGAAGCTGGCGGTTCAGCCGTGGGTTGCTCGAAGAGTGGTTCCTGGGCGGGGGCTCGGGTGCGGCCAGACGGATCCTGGTGGTGGATGATGATCCGGACCTCCGACGGACGCTCCAGCATGTTCTGAGTCTTCGTGGGGAATCGCCAACGTTGGCGGCAAGCGTCCGCGAGGCTCAGGTCCTCCTCAAAGAGGCCGCCTTTGACTTGGCCTTCCTCGATATCATCCTCCCGGACGGGACGGGCGTAGACGTGTTTCGCTCCCTCCGGACCGCGAATCCCGGAGCGCTCGTCGTGCTCATGACCGGCTTCCCCGATCATCCCGCCGTGGCGGAGGCCCTGGCGCTCGGCCCTGTCATGCTCATGCAAAAGCCATTCGGAACCCATGAAGTGGATGAGGTGCTTCGCATTACCGCGCGACAGGGTGGACTCGTGGCGGTCCCTGCCGCACGGACAGGCACGTGAGGGACTTCTGATGGTCGTCGACTCCGATTCGCGCACCTCATCAGGTGAGCCGAACGGACGGATGCCCGATCCCGTTGGGGACAAGAACGTCTCCCGGCCTGAAGAGCAGTCTCATCCTAAGGTCGCCGCTCACTTCGTCGACGGTCGGATTCTCAAGGGGTTTGCCTTGGATTTCCGCCCGTTCCAACCAACCTTCCTGCTCAGACTTCGAGACGTGACCGATCCCGTGAAGGCGATCAGTATTCGCTTGGCTGACCTGAAGGCATTGTTCTTCGTCAAGGAATTCGAGGGAGACCCGAACTACCGAGCGTCCACGGGCACCGACCGGGCCTCGCTGCTGGAGCGACAGGTTTGGGTGCGGTTCCGCGACGGCGAGGTGCTGCGCGGCACATCACCCAGCCGTGATCTCAGCGGGGTGGGATTCTTCCTCATCCCCATGGACCCTCGAAGCAACAACCGCCGGATCTATGTCGTAACGGCAAACGTGGCGGAATGCCGCATCGAGAAAGGGGAGAGAGCGTGATCCGCCACGCCCCCCGGAGTCGCCCGGCAAACATCGCTCTCGGCCTGAACCGCGGCATGCCCTTCTCCCAACAACTCGAATCTCTGGGGGAGGGATAAATGCTGGCCTTGGCAGTCGATAACGACCGCTTCTTCCGCGACCTTCTCCAGGAGATCCTGGGCGATCTCGGATTCGCCGTGGCCACCGCTGCGGACGGCCTGGAGGCGCTGGAAGCGGTCATACAGAGGCCGCCCGATATCATCTTCCTCGATCTGGTCATGCCCAAGGTCGGCGGGGACCGCGTCTGCGCGTATCTGAAGAGCGACCCGGCCACATCGACCATTCCCATCGTCATCCTGTCCGCCACCGTCGCCGAAGATCAGACCAGGATCATGGCCATGGGCGCCGACGCGTGCATTGCGAAGGGCCCGGCAGAGGAGCTGCGCGCACACATCAAAACGGCCATTGACCGCCTGGCCAAGGGCGTTCGTTCGCCCGAGCCCGGTCCCGGCGTCTTTGGCGTGGAGCGAGCTCACCCCCGCGGGACGGTCGTGGAGCTCTTGGCGTCCAAGCGGCATCACGAGGCCATCCTGGCGGAGATCGCCGAGGGGGTTATCGAGGCGGACGCGCTGGGCAAGGTGATCTATATCAACCCTGCCGCATTGCGGCTGCTAGCCCGCAGCGAGCGGGAGGTGATCGGCCAAGAATTGCCGGGACTGTTCGACGCCGCCACCGCCAATGAGTTGCGCGCCGGTCTGAAACGTGAGGGGCATCCACTCGACCTCAGTCTGACGGCCGGTGAACGGATGCTCGTTCTCCGCGTCGGCGCACTCGGCGACCAGGGCTCGGATGGAGGATGGCTGGTCGTCCTTCAGGATCAGACGGAGTTGTGGCAGAAGATCACGGAGCTTTCGGTCCTGAACCAGCAGTTGCGGGCTCTCGACCGGCTCAAGTCCGAGTTTCTCTCCATGGTCAGCCACGATCTGAAGACCCCCCTCACCTCCATCTGTTGTAGTCTGGATCTGCTTGGCGACCCTCGTCTCTCGAAGGAAAGTCGGGAAGAGGTCCTGGATGTTGCCAAGCAGAACGCCGGCCGGCTTGGCCAGCTCGTGAGCGATCTGCTGGACTCCGCCCGCATCGAGGCAGGCAAGCTTGAGCTCCATCGGGCCTTCCTGCCGGTGGACGATGCGCTCCGCCGGGCCGCCGAGAAATTCCGGACGATTGTCAGAGAACGAGGGCTGCAGCTTCAAGTCGAGATCCTGGGAAAGATTCCCCCTGTATGGGCCGATGCGGGGCGCTTGGAACAGATTCTGGGGAACCTCTTGAGCAATGCCATCAAGGCGTTGGAGCCGGGTGGCCGTATCACGCTCAAAGCGCGCACCGTTCGTTTCAAAGATTTTGGACTGGTGGTAGCCGGCGCGTCAGTCGATTTCCTGGGCACGGAGTTGGTCGTAGAGGATGACGGACCCGGCATCCCCAGCGAGCACCTCCCCCATGTGTTCGAGAAGTTCTACCGGGCGGGCGGCGGGGAGGGGGCGGGGCTGGGACTCTATATCTGCCGCGCCCTGGTGGAGGAGCACGGGGGCCGGATTGTGGCCGAGAGCGCACCCGGGAAAGGGACCCGCATCCGTTTCTGGCTACCCGCAGGAAAGTTCTCGGAAGCCGGCGGATAGCAGACAGCTCCGGATCGTCCCTTAAGGTGTCGTTCTTCACGTAGAGACAGCGGCGCCTGCGTGGCCGGCGCCAGGACCTTCGTGTGGACGAGGAACGTGAAGCCCTCCCCGAGACCGAGATGGGGTCGCGCGGCTAGCGGGAGGATGTGGTCAGGTCGCGAACCAGCTCGTCCATCGTGGCGGGCAGGTAGTCCTCGGGGTTCACTGGAGCGCCGTTCTTTCGCACCTCGAAGTGTAGATGCGGGCCGGTGGTCCGACCCGTGTCCCCCACTCCGCCGATGGCTTGCCCCTGCCGCACCGTATCCCCCTCGTGGGCAATGACCACCGAGAGGTGCGCGTACACCGTGCGCATCCCACGGCCGTGTTGGAGCACGACTGCATTTCCCAGGGGCCCCGCGGTATCGCGCGCGTAAATCACCTCGCCGTCCGCGGCGGCCTCGACCTCCTGGTAATGAGGGGAGCCGATATCAATCCCGGCGTGGAACTTTCCCCAGCGGGGACCGAAGGGAGAGTTGATGGGGCCTACCAGGGGCCACTGAAACTCGGCGTCGGTCTTAACGCGGGGACGGGGCGGCGGTGGAACGGGTGGGGGCGGGGCGGTCATCGGCACGCGCAGCGAGTCCTCGAGGGAGGCGCGCTCATCTGTCGTAAGGGGCCGGTATGGCTCGACCTTCTTCACCACCTTGGCCCCAGGAACGAAGAGACGCTGACCGATCTTCAGAGGCGACGATGGCTTCAACCGGTTCGCCTCTGCGAGCGCGGCCACCGCGACCCCATAGGCCTGGCTGATCCGAAACAGAGTTTGTCCCCGCTCCACCACATGCGTCACGCCCTGCGGCTTCGGCCGAGACTTGGCCCAAGTCCGCGCCGCCAGGGCCTGATCGGTGACCGTCATGCTGCCGAGCACCACCACGAAAATCCAGAGCCAGCGAGAAAGAGGGAGTGTACGGAAAATCGAAGGGGCGGGGGGCAGGCGCCGGGCCTGTGGGGCTGGAGCATTCATAGGAGGAAACTATACGCGGCTGTGCTCGTCCCGTCAACAGCTCGAGTCCCGCATCCGGGCGCGATATCGCGGCATCCAAGCCAGCAAGCACCCGATCCTTCATCGGATCACGCGAGGTCACGATGAAATGAGAAACGCTGCCGGGGCTATCGGGACGGCCCGGGCGAATGGAAAAGGCCGCCTCGTCCTATGGGCGACCCTGATCGTGGGCGTCCTGGCGCTGGCCAGATATCTGAACGCCCAGGCCCTCCTCCGGGACGCCCTCCGCTGGATCCAGGGGCTCGGGCCGATGGGCTGGGTGATCTTCGTTCTACTCTACTCCGAACGCCGGTCGAGTGGGCGCTTTACGGTTTGGGGCTCCTCGCGACTGTGGCGGTGACGATCTTCGTCACCCGCATCGCCCGCCGGGCGCTCCAGCAGCGGATCCTGGTCAGTGGAACTTCTGATCGCCGACCTCGGGGGTCATGATCTGGCCGAAGGTCTGCTCGTAGCGCCGCAGGTTGTCCTCCAGGGCGGCCACGATGCGTTTCATGTGGCCGGGCGTCACAATGAGGCGAGACACGAGGTGCATCCCGTTGGGCGAGTTCAACATCCAGTCCAGGATGAACTCCTCCTGGTTGTGCGCGATGAGGATGTTGTTGCTGAACCGTCCGCGCGACAATTCATCGGCGGTGTTGACTTGGATCTGCTGCGGCTGCTGCCCCGTCGGCTGATTGGCCATGTCGTCCTCCTCGGACATTGCCCACGCGACCCGATTTGACCCGCCATCAGGAGATGGGCTGCCTCCACTCTCCCCTGGCGATTTCCCGCCCTGGACCACCAGGATCGATGCGGTCCCCTACGAGTATCCGACCATCCGACCGCTGTCAAGGGCGGCTCGCGGAGGCCGCCTGTGACCCTGTCCGCCATAGGGCTTGACCTGCGCGGGGAATTTCACTACGCTAGCCCCGCTTTGTTCGTCCGACGGATTCACCCCCCGACAAGGATATTGCGATGAACCCTGCACAGCTCGCCACCCGCATCGAGAAGTTGACCGCCCTCCTGGACGTGGGCAAAGCCATGACCTCGGAGCGGAACCTGGACCGCCTCCTCCAGTTGATCCTGGGCGAGGTGACGCGGGTCATGGAAGCCGATCGGAGTTCGCTCTTCCTGGTCGATCGCGAGCGGAACGAGCTCTGGTCCAAGATCGCGCAGGGTCTGGAGGTGCGCGAGATCCGGATCAAGATCGGCATGGGCATCTCGGGCTACGTCGCCCAGACCGGGAAGACGATCAATATCCCGGATGCGTACGCCGACCCCCGATTCAACCAGGAGACGGATCGCCGCACGGGATACCGGACGCGCAACATCCTGTGCGCCCCGATGCGCAACAAACACGAGGAGGTCATCGGCGTCCTGCAGGTTCTGAACAAACTGGACGGCGCCTTCACGGCCGAGGACGAAGATCTACTCCTCGCTTTATCCAGCCAAGCGGCCGTGGCAGTTGAGAACGCCATCCTCTACGAAGATATCCAGAAGCTCTTCGAGGGATTCATCAAGGCCTCCGTGTACGCCATCGAATCGCGAGACCCTGCGACCTCCGGCCATTCGGAGCGGGTGGCCGTCCTCACGATCGGCCTGGCCGAGAACGTGGACCGATCGGACGTGGGCCCGTACGCCGCCGCGAGATTCTCCCCCGAGGACATGCGCGAGCTCCGCTACGCTTCGCTCCTCCACGACTTCGGTAAGGTCGGCGTCCGCGAGCCGGTCCTGGTGAAGGCGAACAAGCTCTACGAGCCGGACCTGGAGATCGTCAAGGCCCGCTTCAAGTTCGTCAAGAAGGCAGTGGAGAGCGAATTCCTCCTGCGGAAGCTCTCGCTGGCCCTGACGCTTGGTCCCAAGGCCGAGGAAGAACTGGCGGCCCTGGACAAAGAGATGGAGCGCAAACTGGCCGAGGTGGACGATCAGTTTGCCTTCATCCTGGAGGCGAACAAGCCCACCGTCCTCGCCAAGGGGGGCTTCGAGCGGATCCTGGAGATCGCGGCTAACACGTATGCGGACGTGGACGGGAGCTTCCAGCCCTATCTTTTCACCAAGGAGACCGAGAACCTCTCCATCGCCAAGGGCAGCCTCAACCTTCAGGAGCGGCTGGAGATCGAGTCCCACGTCACCCACAGCTTCCGCTTCCTGCGCCAGATCCCCTGGACCAAGGACCTTCGCCGCGTCCCCACCATCGCCTATGCGCATCACGAGAAGCTGGACGGCACCGGCTATCCCAACAGCCTGCGCACCGACGACATCCCGCTCCAGGCCAAGATGATGGCCATCTGCGACATCTACGACGCCCTCACGGCCGCCGACCGGCCGTACAAGCGCGCGCTCCCACCGGAAAAGGCTCTGGACATCCTGGGGTTCGAGGTCAAGGACGGCCACCTGGACGCCGAACTGGTCCGCATCTTCACCGAGAGCAACACCTGGAAACTCAGCTTGCCTCTGCGCCCCGGCGGCAAGTAGCCGGCGCGGGGCGCAGGGAATGGGGCGCCTTTCCTATGCGGAGCCTTCGAGAATGCTGGTCGGCCGTGCGGCCCCGGGGCGAGCGCGAGTAGGTCGTGCACACCGTGCTATCGAGTAGCAGGCTGCCTGAAAAGCCCGACTTTCGTTCAGGCTGCTCAAAGAGGTCCAGATGCAAGGCGGCGCACCCATCCCTTGGATGGGTATTCGGCGGAACCCGCCGCAGGTGAGTCGAGGCGTACTTCAGGTACGCCGCAGCGAGTGCCCGAGCAAGCGGGGTACCCAGCCGCTGGCGGGTTCGCAGACTGGGCCACTTTCAGCAGCCTGCTAGTCGCGCCAGCCGGGTACCTGGATAATCTCGCGCTGAGGGAGTTTTAGACAGGTCAGCTTTCCGCCGTACACGCAGCCGGTGTCGATCCCGATGCGGTCTTCGACCATCAGGACCTGTCGGAGCGGTGTGTGGCCGAAGATCACCGGCTTGGGATACATCCCGATGAATCTGATGAACTCGTGGCGAATCCAGATCAGATCATGGATGCTCTGTTCCGCCAGCGGGATCATCGGCCGGATCCCGGCGTGGACGAAGAGATAGTCGGAGGTCTCGTACGTCGGCCGGAGGGTCTGGAAGAAGGTCAGATGGGACGCCGGAATGTCCTCAGGATCCCCCCCGTAGCTCCGCAGGGTCTCCTGACCGCCGTTAGCCAGGTAGAGATCCTCGTCCTCACCGTTTAGGAAGCTGAGGAGCATCCGCTCGTGGTTCCCCAACAGGAAGATGCATCGGTAGGGGCGGCTCAGCAGATAGTCCACCACCTCGCGCGAGCAGGGTCCCCGGTCGATGTAGTCGCCAACGAAGACCACCTCGTCCTCCGGCCGGGGGGAAACCTTCCCCAGAAGCCGCCGCAACGGCTCGACACAGCCGTGGATATCCCCGACGACATAGATCGTGGGTCCGCCGGTCTGCTCCTCCGAATCCCTGAGCCAGCGCGGCATCTGCATCTATTCCCCACCCGCACTGGAAGGACAGGAGGAGAATAGACCCGGCGCACGCGTGGCCACCGCTACCCACAGGATCGCCAGCTTGGTCAAGCCGCAGGTAATCCGATCGTCTTGCGCCATGGCCAGGGCCTCTTGGAAGGGGAAGGCGCGCCGTTCCAGCTGTTCGTCCTGGTCGGCCGGGAGCGAATCGGGTACCAGGTCCTCGGCCAGATAGACGTGGATCACCTCGTCCAGATACGCGTTGTTCGGCCAGAAACTACCCAGACGCCTGAGGCGGCCCGCCCGGCAGCCCGCCTCTTCCCGCAGTTCCCGCTGAGCGGCCTCCTCCGGAGATTCGCCCGGCTGTATCCCGCCGCCGGGGATTTCCCAGCAGAACCCTCGGGTGACGTGCCGGTACTGCCGGACCAGGATCACCTCATCGTGGGCCGTGAGGGGCACGACCCCGGCACCCCCTCCAAGCTGGAGGACCGCATACGGCCGCTCCTGGCCCCCCGGCAGCTCCAGCAGATCTTCCCGGACCACGGCGCGCTCGCACCGATAAAGCGTTTGGCTGCTTATATGTTTCCACGGCTTCAGTTCGCTCACACGCACCCCCTCAAAGCCCACGCCCATTCTCGCTGTTGCCGCCGGTGCTACCCGCTGGCCAGAATCGTCCGGAGGGCTTCCAGTTGCGCCGTCTCGCCGCAGATGATCAGGACATCGCCGGCGCGAAGCTCGGTGGACGCCTCTGGATTATACGCGTACCCGTCATCACCCGGGTGGCCGATGGCGATCACAACCAGGCCCACCCGCTTGTGGATGTCGATCTCCCGCAGCGTCTTCCCGATCACCGGAGAATTCGCCGGAACCTCCGCCTCTCCAAGCCGCAGGGTGCGAGTCGGGTCGCGGAGCATCGAATCCAGGAACGAGACGACCCGCGGCCGGATCAGCTCCGAGACCATGCGCAGCCCGCCGATCTGGTTTGAGGAGACGACGGAGTCCGCCCCGGCTTTCCGCAGCTTGGGGTAACTCTCGTCCTCGATGGCTCGACTCACGATCCGGAGCCTCGGATTCAGCTCGCGCGCGGTCAGGATCACGAACAGGTTGTCCTTGTCCGAGGGAAGCGTGGTGATGAGGCCGCGTGCCTGGGCGATATGCGCGTGCGCGAGAACCGCGCTGTCGGTGGCGTCCCCCTCGATGAGCGGGGTGGATCCCAGCCGCTCCCGATGTTTGAGGTCCGCGAGGCGCTGCTCGATCACCACGCAAGATGTCTTCGTCCTGATCAGTTCCTCGGTGACATGTTTCCCGGTCTCGCCCGCCCCGCAGACGATGATGTGCCCGTTGAGTCGTGCCAGCGTCTTTTCCATGCGTCGCTTCCCCAGCACATCCCGAAGTTCGCCCTCGACGATGAACGCGGTCACCATGCTGAACCCGATGGCGAGCGTCCCGGCGCCACCCAGGATCAGCAGAATGGTCAGGATTCGCCCGCGGGTTTCCAGGGGATGTACCTCCTCGAATCCTACGCTGAAGATCGTGATCGTCGTCATGTAGAGGGCATCCATGAACGGCCAACCCTCGACGAACATGAAGGCGATCGTGCCAGCGGTGAAGACGCAGAGAAAGATAACACCGATGACGACCAATCGCTTTGCGATGCTCATATCTGCCCGCCAATCAGGATCGGCTTCGAGACCGCACGCGCCCCCATCGGATCTCAGCCAAAGATCGGGAGAGGGTCCTCGATCTTGAGCGGATCCTGCACGTAGAAGGCCTGGCCGTACTTCGCGCCCACCTGTGCCCCCAGATAGCCGGCGAAGGCCTCCAGCCGGGTCGGGAAGAATTTTGGCCGATCGGAGCGGTCGAACTGGGACTTGTGGTTGGCCAGGGCCCGAATGGCCTGCGGAAACTCCTCGTCTACGGGGACGATGAAGGTCGGCTTCATGTAGGGGGGCAAGAAGTAGTAGAACATCTTCCTGACGGCGTGTGCCGGCCCCTCGGCAGGGAATTTGTCCAGGTGAGCGAAGTTCACCCCGTGCGTCACGACGTTGCCGCAGGCGATGTGGTCCGCGTGGCCGCGGCCGCGACCCGGCTCCAGTCCGTAATAGGGGGCCAGGACGATCTGCGGGCGGTATTTGCGGACCAGCGAGGCCACCACGATGCGGATCTCGTGGGAGTCTTCCAGGCGTGTGTCCCCCAGGTTCAGGACCTCGTGGACGTCCAGCTTGAGGTCGCGGGCGGCGCGCTGGGTCTCTTCGCGGCGGATCTCCGGTGTCCCGCTGCCCATGTCCCCTTCGGTCAGGATGATCATTCCGGTCCGGTAACCTCGGGCCTTCATCTTCAGCAGGAACGCCCCCGTCCCGATCTCGGCGTCGTCCGGGTGAGGGCCAAACGTCAGGAAATGGAGTGGCTCTGACATGCGACGTCCTCTCTCTTCCTGCCGTCGCGCCGGGTCCCCGGCTGGGCGCGTGGCGCGCCCCGCCTCGCGACGGCTCGGATCAGATGGTCTCGGAGAACCGGTCCTTTGCCTCCTGCGGCATGATCGGCAGCCGTTCTCGGCCGCAGGAAGACTAGGAGGGCAGGCGCGAAAAGTCAATCCGGCGCTGGCGGAAAAGCGCCGCGCCCGCCCTCGGCCCCGCTCACACCCGGACGAACTCGCCCTGCATCGGCACCTGGACCTCCGGGATGCCCAGCTCCGTGAGACGTTTTGCCAGGGCCAGTGACTGGCTTTCCTCGCCGTGGATCACGAAGATCTTCCTCCGGTTGCCGCGGCATCGCGTCACGAACTCCAGCAGGTGCTGGGAGCCGGTGACGGTCCGCGCGGCTCCCGCGAAGAAGATGCGCATGGTCTTCCCTCTAGGAAGAGACACCTTGGCAAGCGGGCAACTCGACAACTGGGGAAGCACAACTGTCTCGGGCTTTGCCGAATCGCCTGATCGCCTAGTTGCCCAGTTGCCGCTCCTAGCTCGCCAACGTGGCCAGCGTCTCCGTCAGGACATCAATCCCCGTCAGGATGTCCTCCGGCGCCGCGTACTCGTCCGGGTTGTGGCTGACGCCCCGCCGGCAGGGAATGAAGATCATCCCTGCCGGCGCCAGCTTCGCCATGTTCATCGCATCGTGGCCGGCGCCGCTGGGCATGCGCCGATACGCGACCCCCACCCGCCGGCAAGCCGCCTCGATGGTTTGAATGACATCGGGGTTCATGGGCACGGGGGCATCGGTCGAGAGCGTCTCCGGCTGGATCCGCGTGCCCTCCCGATCCGCGATCCGGGCGGCTGCCTCGCGGACCGCCCGCGCCGTGGCGGCAACGTCTTCCGCGTCGATCCCTCGGATATCCACCCACATCTCCACCCGGCCCGGCACGACATTCATGGCCCCGGGGTGGACCTTCATGACCCCCACTGTGCCGACGATCCGGCGCTCGGCCCGCTTCGCCGCTTCGTTCTGAACCGCCAGCACCACATGGGCCGCGCTCACCAGGGCATCGCGCCGCTTGCCCATGGGGGTCGTCCCCGAGTGTGAGGCAGCCCCCTCGACGCTGATCTTGAGCCGGACGGGACCGGCGATCCCCTCCACGACGCCGATGGGAATGCCCGCCTCTTCCAGCACGGGGCCCTGCTCGATGTGCATCTCCACGAACGCCTTGAACTCCCCGGGACGCCGGACCGCCTCGGGAATCCGCTCGAGGTCGAGCCCGCGCGTGGCCAGGGCCTGGGCGAGTGTGGTTCCGCCGTGGTCCTGCAGCGTGCGCCACGCCTCCACGCTGGCAATCCCCGCCATGACCTTGCTCCCCATCGTGTGGATGGAGAACCGAGCAGACTCCTCTCCCCGAAAGACTATGACCTCCACGGGGCGCCGTAGCAGGCCCCGGGCCTTCAGGCGCATCAGGGCTCCCAGACCCGCGATCACGCCCACAACCCCGTCGAAGTTCCCGCCTTCCGGCACGGTATCCAGATGCGACCCCGTGGCCACCACCGAAGCCCCCGGCTCACGCCCTTCCAGACGCCCGATGAGGTTCCCGAAGGCGTCGGTGCGCACCGCAAGGTCGGCTTCGCGCATCAGACCGGTCACGTACTCAACCGCACCCCACTCCGCCTCCCCGAACACCAGCCGGCTGAAGCCGCGCTCTCCCTTGCCGAACCGGGCAATTCCGTCCAATGTCGCTACGACCCAGGCCTTGTCCATGTCCTTTCACCCTCGCCCGGCACCATTCTACTCCCACCGCATGCTATACTCACCCCGTCCCTGTCGTGCCCACCCGCCACACCATGCGAGGTTGCCGATGCCGAGAACCGTCGCCGAGATCGACCGAATCGTCCGGACCATCACTCGGGCCAACCGCCAGCGCGGCCCCACGGCCGTCGGCTCCGTAGCACAGGATTCCCGCGACCCTTTCCAGATCCTGATCTCGTGCCTGATCAGCCTGCGCACGAAGGACGAGGTGACCGGCGAGGCCTCTGCCCGCCTGTTCCACCTCGCCCGGACCCCGCGGACCCTGGCCCAGCTGCCGGCGGCAACGATCGCCAACGCCATCTACCCGGCCGGCTTTTACCGGACCAAGGCCAGGACGATCAAGGAGGTGTCTCGCACGATCCTGGAACGGCATGACGGCAACGTCCCGGACGAGATGGATGCGCTCCTCGCCTTCAAGGGCGTCGGCCGGAAGACCGCCAATCTGGTTCTGACGATCGGCTTCGGCATGCCCGGCATCTGCGTGGATACCCATGTCCATCGCCTCAGCAACCGGCTGGGGATCGTCAAGACGAAGACGCCCGAGCAGACCGAGTTCGCCCTCCGCAAGGTCCTTCCTCGCCGGCACTGGATTCCCTACAACGACCTACTGGTGACGTTCGGCCAGCACATCTGCAAGCCCATCTCCCCGCTTTGCAGCACCTGTCCGGTCCGCGACCTCTGCATGCGGATCGGCGTGGGCAAGCATCGGTAGCCGCACGACCCCGGCGGACAAGCGCCATTATAGACTATAGGCGAAGCATCCTTCGGGTCAATTCAAAAGGCGAGTATTTCGGCCAGACGTCCGGCGTAAACGAAAGAGCCCGGCCGATTCTCTGGCCGGGCTCTTTCGGATGCGTCGTGCGATGTGTCAGGCGGACGGGCGTTCGTTGAGCCGCCGCTGCCGCGCCTCCTTTACGTGGGCATGGGCGCCCAGATAATGCGCCTTCATGTCCTCGTTCGCCAGGAGGTTCGCCGCGGTGTCGGTCAAGGACATCTTGCCGGTCTCCAGGACGTACCCGCGGTTGGCGATGAGGAGAGCCATGCGGGCGTTTTGCTCTACCAGCAGGATGGTCGTCCCGGCCTTGTTGATCTGCTTGATGACCTTGAACACTTCTTGCACCAGGACCGGCGCCAGACCCAGCGACGGCTCGTCCAGAAGCAGGAGCTTCGCCGCGGACATCAGGCCGCGGCCGATGGCCAGCATCTGCTGTTGACCGCCGGAAAGCTGCCAGCCCAGACGATCCCGAAACTCCTGCAGGATGGGGAACAGGTGGAACACCCGCTCCAGGTCTCGGTCAAGATCGGCCCCGGGGGGGTTCTTGCGTGGCGTGGCGCCCAGCATCAGGTTGTCGATGACGCTGAGACCGGGGAAGATGTGCCGCCCTTCCGGCACGCACGCGATCCCGGCCTCGGCGATGTCCTCGACATCCCGGCCCGTGATCTTCTGACCCTGGAACTCGATCGTGCCCTTCGCCGGCTTCAGCATGCCGGTGATCGTCTTGATGGTGGTGCTCTTGCCGGCGCCGTTGGCGCCGAGCAGGGCCACGATCTCGCCCTGCTTCACCTCCAGCGAGATCCCCTTCAAGGCCTGAATGGCCCCATACCAGGTCTCGATCCCTTGCACCTTAAGCATTGCCCACCTCCGTTCCCAGGTAGGCGTCGATCACCTCTTGGTTCTTCTCGATCGCCTCGGCCGCCCCTTCGGCGATCTTCTTGCCGAAGTTCAGGACAGTAATGTGATCGGAAACGTTCATCACCAGGCTCATGTCATGCTCGACCAGAAGGATGGTGATCCCCTGGTCGCGGATCTGGAAGAGGAGATCGATGAGCGCCTCGGTCTCATTGGCGTTCAGTCCTGCCGCCGGCTCGTCCAACAGGAGGATCTTCGGATCCGAGGCCAGGGCCCGCGCCAGCTCCAGTAACCGCTGTTGACCGTAGGGCAAACTGTTGGCCTGGGCGAACTCCTTGCCCCGCAGGCCGACAAACTCCAGCATCTCCAGCGCCTTCTTCCGCATCCCGGTCTCTTCACCCTGTTGGGATGGCGGCTGCACCACGCTGGGCACCAGACCGGCTTTCGAGTGGCAGTGCTGGCCGATCAGGACGTTGTTCAACACCGTCAGCTCTCCGAAGAGGCGGATGTTCTGGAAGGTCCGGGCCATGCCGTGCGCCGTGATGATGTGCGGCTTCCGTCCCGTGATGGCCGTCCCCTCGAGCGAGATCTCGCCGGCCGTCGGCACGTACAGACCGCTCAGCATATTCAGGATGGTGGTCTTGCCCGACCCGTTGGGCCCGATCAGCGCCTGGATCTCGCCGCGTCGGACCTCCATGTCCACGCCGTCAACCGCCTTGAGACCGCCAAAGTGCTTGGCCAGCCCCTTGACCGACAGCAGCGTCCCGTTCGATCCCGCCCCGCTCGCCACCTTGGCGGGAATTGGTCTGCCGCCAACGCCGTCCCTGGCCGCGACGGAGACCGCAACCTGTTGGGTCGCCGCCGAACCGGCGTTCCACCACGCGCGCAGCCGCAGAGCGAAGGGCAATCCCTTGACCAGACCGGCGATGCCGCCCGGCATGAAGATCATGACCGCCACAATCCCCGCGGCGTACACCATCATGTAGGAGTCCTTAAGGAATCGCAGCACCTCGGGGAGCAGCGTGAGCAGCGTGGCGCCGACGATCGCGCCGATGGCGGAGCCGTTCCCGCCCAAGACCGCCATGGCCAGAAGGACCACCGACTGATCAAAGGAAAAGGTATCCGGGCTGATGTAATGGGATCCGCTGTGGGCGAAGAGCGCCCCGCCGTATCCCCCGTACGCCGCCGAGAGGGCGAAGGCCATAATCTTGAACAGGGTGGTGTCGATGCCCATGGTCTCGGCGGCCATCTCGTTGCCCTGGACCGCCAGGAAGGCCCGACCGACACGGGAGTCCTTGAGCCGAATGGAGGCCCAGGTCAGCAGGAGCAGGGAGAACGCGGCGACATAGAAGAAGGTGCTGGGGTCCTTCAGCTCGAGGGAACCGAGCCAGGGGGATGGGATCTTTGTGATGCCGTCCGACCCCCCGGTCAGCCAGATGGCATTGATCAGGATGAGTTGCAGGATGATCCCGAAGCCGATCGTGGTCATGGCCAGGTAGTGGCCGGTGAGTTTCAGCGTCGGGATGCCCAGGCATACCCCGAAGAGGCCGGCGACAATGAAGGCGATCAGCATGCACGGCCAGACCGGCCAGCCGAGCCTCGTCGTGAGGAGGGCGGAAGTGTAGGCCCCCACGCCCCAGAAGGCCGCCTGCGCCAGCGAGAGCTGACCCGCGTAGCCCAGGACGATGTTCAGCCCGAGGCAGGCGATCGAGAAACTGATCGACAGGTTGACGAGGTTCAGCCAGTAGTTGCTGGTCACCGCCAGCGGGAAGACGAGGACGGCGACGACCAGGAGGGCCAAGATGAGCGGTTTCGCTGCGCGTGTGTTCATCGTCGTGCCCCCCCTATGCCTTCTCGGCGATCTTCTCGCCGAAGAACCCTTGCGGGCGGAAGAGCAGGACCAGGATCAGAATGATGAACGCGAAGGCGTCGCGGTAACCGCTGGAGATGTAGAAGGCGGCAAAGACCTCGATCACCCCCAGGAAGATCCCACCCAGGATGGCGCCGGGGACGCTCCCGAACCCCCCGATGATCGTGGAACAGAAGGCCTTCAGCCCCAGCATGCCTCCCATCTCCTTGGTCACATAGAAGATGGGTCCAACCAGGATGCCGGCCGCCGCGCCCAAGATGGAGCTGTAGGCGAAGGTGATCGCGATCATGGTGGCAACCCGGATCCCCAGGAGCCGCGCCATGTCTTTGTCCTGGGCGGTCGCCTGCATCTTCTTGCCCAGCGACGTCTTCTCGAAGAAGAAGTACTGGAAGGCGAGCAGGGCCAACGTGCAGACGATGATGACGATGTACTGCGGGTCGATGAACACCCCCGCCAGGTTCAAGACGTCCGGCGGGGTCGGCCGATGCATCAGAAACGGCTCGGCGCCGAAGACCATCTGCGCCGCGTTCTTCAGGAAGATGGACACGCCGATCGTGGCGATGATGACGGGGAGGAACGTCCGGTTGCGCAAGGGGTAGTAGGCAATCCGCTGAAACACGATGCCGAACACCCCCATGAAGATCACCGTGATCACGTAGGTCAGGGGGAACGGGATCTTCAGCATATCCATCAGCCACACGGCCACGAAGGCCGGGACCATCACGAACTCGCCCTGGGCGAAATTCACGACGCCCACGGCGTTGAAGATCAGGACGAACCCCAGGGCGACGAGAGCGTAAATGGAGCCCATCGCCAGCCCGGCGGTCAGCATCTGGAAATTGGTGGAGAGGTCCATGCTGCAATGCCTCCGTCATACGGCTGGCCCCCCGGTTTAGCGACCGGGGGGCCAGCGCCTGCGTTCGAAAGAAGAAGCGGGAGGCGCCTACTTTGCTCCGACGTTGACGACCTTGAGCAGCTTGGGCGTCCCCTTGTCGATTTCCACGACGCTGACTTCGCTCAGGCCGTCGCCGTTCGGGGTGAACGAGAAGGTTCCCAGCACACCCTTGTAGCCCTGGGTTGCCAAGATGGCCTCGCGGATCTTGGCGCGATCCTCGCCCCCCTTCTTGATGGCGGCGACCAGGATGTTCAGGCCGTCGTAGGTCCAGGCCGAGGTGGTGTCGTACTCCTCGTTGTATTCCTTCTTGTAGTCCACGGCGTACTTCTTGTTCGCCTCGCTCTGCCCCGGCACGAAGTCGGCGATGGCCAGTAGGCCGTTGGCCGCCTCGCGGGACAGGTTCAGGGCGTCCTTCATCTGGCTGGACGGCGAGCCGATGTACTTGAAGGGCGAGCCGAGCTGGCGGTACTGTCTCTGGATGACGGCCACGTCCTCGGGGTTCGTGCCATAGAGGACCATGATCTGGGTCCCGGCGTTCTTCAGGGAGAGGATCTGGGCGGTGAAGTCCTTCTCCTTGGTGGTGTACTTCTCGCGCTTCACCACGGTCAGGCCGGCCGCCTTGGAGCCTTGCTCGACGAGATCCGCCCCACCCGTTCCGAAGGCGTCGGAGTCGTGCAGGATGCCGACCTTGGTCAGCTTGCTGTCTTCCTTGATATACTTGACCATGGCGGCCGCCGCGATGGAATCATCCGGCCGGACGCGGAACAGCCAGGGGTTGCCCTGCTTGGTCAGGGTGGCGTTCGTCCCACCGATCATCATGGGGACGCCGTAATTCTTGACGGCGTCGGACATGGCCAGGATCTGGGTGCTCTTGACGGAGCCGACGAGGGCCAGCACCTTCTCTTGCTCCACGGCCTTCTGCAAGGCCGTCAATGCGCCTGGGTTGGTGGACTGGTTGTCCACGACGATCAGGTTGATCTTCTTCCCGTTCACGCCGCCGGCCGCGTTGATCTCCTTGAGGGCCAGCTTGATGGCCTTGAGCTGCAGCGCACCCTCCGCGGCCGAAGCGCCGGTCACGGGAGGCGTGAAGCCAAGCAGAATTTCGGGGTCCGCCGCCACGGCCGCCCCGCTGCCGACCGCCACGAGCGCCACGAGAGCCACGAGCGCCACCGACAAGAACCGCTTTCTCCTTGCCATGCCATCCTCCTTCTTTTCACTTTTACCGGTAGGAACGTATTGGGACCAGCGGCGCTATCCGGCTCTGGAGCGACACCGCTCCCCGGCCGCCGCTAGGGACTCGACGCGTTACCATTGCAAAAACCGGGGAAACAGTCAAGCCGGGAGTTCCCTGTCGGCCACTTCGTCGTGAAGATGGTACAATGTTTAGACTAACTGGCCTGATCCGATTTCGGCCCCCCGTTCGACTCGGCCTCTCGCAGGCGATTCACCAGGGCGTGCGCCTGCCGGATCGGCTCGGGGATCCGATATCTGGGGGAGCAGGCCAGGACGGTCCGCACGGCCGCGAGCAGGCTGATTTGGTGGCCGACGGAGACGAACACGGGCGAGACCGCCTGGCGGGTTCGGACCGCCGCACCGATCACTTCCCCCTCGTGGACCAGATCCGACGTGCTCCCCCGGCGCGCTCCCGGCTCCCGGTACTCCCCCACCAGAACGCTCTTCGCACACCCGATGGTGGGCAGCTCCACCAGCAGACCAAAGTGGCAGGCCAGCCCGAATCGCCGCGGGTGGGCGTAGCCGTGGCCGTCGCAGATCAGGCAGTCGGGTCGTGTTCGCAGGCGCTCCCAGGCCGTAAGTCCCGGTGGCAACTCCCGGAAGGAAAGCAGACCGGGCACATACGGGAATCGCGCCCGGCAGCGGACGGCCGCCTGCTCGACCATTTCGAGCCGCGGAAGCCTCAAGACGACGATCGCCGCGAAGATCCAGGGCGATCGCCGATCGTAGGAGACGTCCATGGCGGCCACGAGCCGGGGGAACTTAGGCGCGTCGTCGCGGGCGACGATCTCGCCGCGCAGCCGCTCTTGGAGGCGGATGGCCTCTTGCGGGGTGACGTTCCAGTCGTGAAGGCGGCGGGAGTGCATGGCAGGAAGCGTCAGGTGCGAGGGGAAGAATGCTCGTCGAGGACCCGGCCGTGGAGCAGGGAGTAGTGCCGATAGCGGGCGGGCATGTGAGCACCACCCGAGCCGAGAATGACCACCAGGATGATGAGGGGCACCCGCTGGTCCCACCAGATACCGGCCGCGATGAGGAGAAGCAGCTTGCTCTCGACCAAGAGGCCCATGCCCTCATACACCCATCGGCACGAGCGATATAGCTCCAGCAAGATCAGGCCGGCGCCGCTCGCGATCGTGAGGTATAAGAACACGATCAGTCGGTGGGGCGCGATCTCGAAGACGTGACCGCCGAGGAGGATGCCGGAGGTGACCAGGTGGGCAGTCCGAAAAACGATGTTCAGCCCTCGCGCGTACGGGAGGTGCCGGGGAACGGCCGGAAATAGCGCGGCAAAGAGACCCGACGCCATGCCCGTCAGGCCTTCGGAAATCTCGGATCTGCCTTGATCCGTCGGATCTGTTCCAGGTGCTTTGCCTCGTGCGCCCCCTCGGCCGCCAGCCACTGGTAGAAGTTCAGCTCGCCGAGCTGAAAATGGGGGAGCGTGACGTTTCCCACCACGCGACCGTCCGCCCGCCGGGTCACCTCTTGCAGGCGAAGGCGGCTCTCCTCCACGCCTGCCAAAAGCCGCTCCAGGGGCCGATCCGGTGAAGGCAACACGGACTCGGGGGCTCCGGCCGACCGGTTGTATCCGTCCAGATCGATCCGGTGCTCGGGGGTCTCCATCGTCTCCGGCTCGCCGATCTGGCCGCGGCCCGCCGCTTGCTGGAGAATGCGCGAGATGGTGCGGGTGATGCTCCGCTCCGCCAGGCAGACGTGATCCAGAATCTCGCCGATGGACCACCGCCCCGATGCGAGTCGGAAGCCGACCTGGACCTCGCTGAGCCCGCGGACCTCGGCGCAGAGCGCCGCGCGGGTAGCCGCGCTCTTCTGCCAGATCTCCTCCAGGACTGCGGACGACCAGATGTATGCTTCACTCTCGACGGTCATGGCTCCTCCTCCTAGGCTCCAAACTTCGCCAGCCGCTCCGCATACCCCATCATGAGCGGCATGAGTTCCGCGGCCCGGATGTGGCCGAGACCTCCGAACCGACACTCCCGCTCGGAGAACCCCGTGGCGCCGTCCGGTCGGCACCACTTCGACCACAGGAGCACCGGCACCGGGTGCCAGCTATGGGCCTTGCATGCGTGCCGGCGTGGAATGGTCGCCGGTCACCACGATGACGTCCGGCTGGAGCGCGAGCAGGCGCGGAAGCTCCCGGTCCACCTCCTCGATGACGTGCATCTTGCCGTCGAAATTCCCGTCCTCGCCGTAACTGTCGGTCTTCTTGATGTGGACGAAGAAGAAATCGAACTGGCCGAAGCTCTTTTCCAGGGCGGTGAACTCGTCGGCGACGGTGTCCCCGGCCTTCACCGCCTGCATCCCGACCAGCCGGGCAAGTCCGCGGTACATCGGGTAGACCGCGATGACGCCGGCTCGCACGCCGTAGATGTCGGTGAGCTTTAGGATGTCGGGATGCCTGGAGAAGCCGCGGAGGAGGAGCATATTCGCCGGATGCTCGGCGGCCAGGACTCGCTTCGCCTCGGCTGAAAACCGGTTGGCAATCTCGGCGGCGTGGGCCGCGCGGGGCGCCTCGGCACGGATGGGAAGCGGGGCCTTGCCGACCTCCTGCGGGTCGCTCTCGGACAGCCCCTCCTCCAGCCCCTCGCCCCGGAAGAGGACGACGAAGCGGTGCTCCCGCACCGGCCGCACGATCAGCTCCACACCGGGGATCTTGATCGTCTCCAGGAGCCCGCACAGTTTCGCGCAGATCTCGGTGGGGATCCGCCCGGCGCGCCGGTCGGTGATGAGGCCCTGCGCATCCACCGTGCAGAAGTTTCCGCGCGCCGCCAGGTCCTTCTCGGTCATCTGCATATCGATCCCGACGGCTTCCAGGACCCCCCGCCCGATTCGAAACTGGAGCGGGTCGTATCCGAAGATGCCCAGGTGCCCCGGGCCGCTTCCCGGCGTGATGCCGGGCGCCACGGGATCGGCCAGCCCCAGCGTCGCCTGAGCGGCCAGCGCATCCAGGTTGGGGGTGGCGGCCGCCTCCAGCTCCGTCTTCCCGTCAAACGATCTGGGGAGCCCGCCGACGCCGTCCATCACCAAGAGGACAATCTTCGTCCGTGCCGGCCGGGCCAAAGCTTTCAAGTCGTCGAGTGAGATCATGGTCACGCCTCCAGGTTCCATGGACTCCGCATATCGAATCAGCGCTCCTCCGGCTCCATCGCCATAATGACCGCGGACTCGTCCGGCTCCAGGTAGTATCCCGCGAATCGGCCCCGTTCCTGAAAGCCCATCCGCCGGTAGAACCGTCGCGCCCCGCGGTTCGAGGCCCGCACCCGCAGCCAGAGCAGCGAGACTCCCCGTTGCCGGCAGAGCCGGACGATCCGCTCGATCAGAAGACACCCCACGCCGCGCCTGCGGTGCGACGAGGCCACGGCGATGTTGATGATGTCCGTCTCGCCCCACAGCGCGCTCACCTCAACGCCGGCGTAGCCCACGACCCCGCCGGTCGCCTGATCCTCCGCCACCCAGAAGGCGCCGCGCGCCGGCCGTGATCCTGCAAAGACGGCCAGGAGGTCCTTGAACGCCTGGAGCGGCCAGGCTTCGCGGCCGAAGCAGGCCAACTCGAGGGCCGCCACCTGCGGCAGGTCGCGCCGGACCATGGGGCGGATGCGGACTCGCGCGGAAAGGCTCACGGTCGCTCCCAAGTCGCCGTCCTTACCCGGCGAGCGGCAGGGTGAATCGGAACGTCGAGCCCTCCCCGGGGGCGCTTTCCACAAGCACGCGGCTGCCGTGCGCCTCGATGCTCTGTTTCACCAGCGCCAAGCCGATCCCCACCCCGCCGTACTGGCGAGTGAGCGAGCTGTCCGCCTGATAGAACCGCTCGAAGATCTTCTCGTGCTGGTCCGCGGGAATCCCGATGCCGGTATCCTGGATCGCAACCTCCACGCCGGGCTGCCCGTCCGCACCGGTGATCCGGCGAGTGTGGAGGCCGACTGCGCCCCCTGCAGGCGTGAACTTGATCGCGTTCTCCAGCAGGTGATTCAGGGCCATGGTCAGCTCGCGGGGATCGGCCAGCACGCTGGGTAGATCCTCGGGCGCGTCGAGCGAGAGAGCGAGCTTTCGCTCCGCCGCCCGCGCCTTGAAGGGCTCGACCACGGACGCCAGCAGAGAAGACAGCGTCACCGGCTCCCGCTCCAGCGCCATCTCGCCCTGATCCAGCCGGATAAAGGCGAGCAGGCTCTCGATCAGATTCAGCAAACGCTGCCCGCTCTCTGCGATCGCCTGGATGCCGCGCGTGGCATTTCCCGGCAGGGCTCCCATCCCGCCGGCCAGGAGGATCTCGGTATACCCGAGGATCGGCGCCAGCGGCGTCCGGAGCTCGTGCGAGATGGCATTCAGAAAATCCGACTTCATCCGATCCAGAGTCTTGAGCCGGATCAGGCTGCCCTGGACCTCCTCGTAGAGCTTGGCGTTCTCCACCGCCACGGCGGCCTGGGAAGAGAGGCTCCCCAGCAACTGCTCGTCCAGGGGGGTGAATTCCCCGTCCCGCTTGTTGAGAACCTGGAACACGCCGATCACCTGGCCCCGGGGATTGCGCATCGGCATGCAGAGGATGTTGCGGGTTTGGTAGCCGGTCTTCTTGTCCACCTCGGGGTTGAAGCGCGGGTCCGTGTAGGCGTCGCTGATCCGCACGGGGTTCCCGGTGCTGGCCACCAGCCCCGCGATCCCGGCGGTGAGCGGGATCCGAATCTCCTTGTTGTCCAGCCCCTCGGCCACACGCGACCAGAGTTCCTCCTTGACCGGATCCACCACGAAGACCGTGCTCCGCTCCGCCTGGAGGAGGTGGGAGGTGGTCTGGGAAATCGTCCGCAGCAGGGCGTCCAGGTCCAGCTCTGAGCTGATAGCGGCGCCGATCTTCATCAGGCGGGAGAGGCGATCCAGGCTGGTCCGCAGCCCGTCGTAGATCTGGGCGTTGGCCAGGGCGATCCCGATCTGAGACGCCAGGAGGCTCAGGGCGTCTTCGTCTTCCGGCGTGAAGTCGCCCGTCCGCTTGTTGAGCAGCTCCAAGACGCCCAGCGTGTCCCCTCGACGGTTCTTGATGGGAACGCACAGGATCTGCTGCGTGTGATACCCGCTGGCCGCATCCACCTCACGGTGAAACCGGGGGTCCGCGTAGGCGTCCGTGAGCAGGGCCGACTTCCCGGTGCTATACACCAGGCCGGGCACCCCCTGGTGCGGTCGAAGACGTATGGTCTTATTCGGCAGGCCGAGCGTCACGGCGGAATAGAGGTCTCCTGACCCCTTGTCCAACAGGTACAGCGTCGCCCGATCCGCCTCCAGGAGCGCACACGCCTGCCGCGGGATCAGCGCCAGCAGGGCCTCCAGATCCGTCTCGGCATTCGCCAGGCGCACGATCTCCAGGATGCCCCGCAGTCTTTCTACCGTCGTCTCGGATGCCATGGCACCTCCCGCCTCTTCGGGATCGCGAGCGCGGTCTCTCCCCTCGGATTACCGATAGAACTCGGCCCGGTCAGCGCTCGCGACTTCGATAGTGAGGCGTTCCGTCTCGCGCACGATGCCGAGGCGCACGACGGCCTCAGCCGATTGTTTCCACAGTTGGCGGTAGACGTCTTCCCGGGTCGAGACCTCGATGAAATTCACCGTCCGAATGACGTCTCCCTCCCGGACACCGGCTCGGGCGGCGGGGCCGTCGGGCACCAGGCCCGCCACCGCCACGCCCATCGCCGTCGGCTCGGCATACACGCCGACCCACGCCCGACGCGCTCGCCCGCGGACCCGGCCAAACCGAAGCAGATCCTCCCGGTGCTCGACAAATAGATGAAGGGGAATCGCCAGGCTGAAGCGGCCGACCCGGCCCAGGCTAAGGGAGGTGACGCCCAGGAGACGCCCCCGCCTGTCGAACAGCGGGCCGCCGCCAAAGCCGGGGTTGATCGCGGACGATTGAATGGCCGAATCCAGCAGGTACTCCCAGTGGGCGACGAACGGCCCCAGATCGGTGATCACTCCGTTGTTCACCCGTCGCTCGGTGGGGCTGGTGCAGGCCAGGACGAAGACATCCTGCCCCTTCAGGAGGGCCCGCGAGTCTCCGAGGACGGCGACGGCCCCCACCCGGGGCGGGACGCGCAGCACAGCCAGACCGCTCTCGTAATCCTGCGCGAGGATCTCCGCCTCGGCGGACTCCCCGTCGGGATACGTGGCGCGGATCGACCGCCCGCCCATGACCACGTAGTTGACCGTGAGCAGCACGCCTGGCTCCACCAGCACGGCGGATCCCATGCGCTCGTCCCCGAGGACGGCGACAGAAGGATGGTCTTCGGGAACGCGCACACGGAGTGCCACGGTTACGGGAAGCAGCGCGCGAACCAGCCCGATAGGTGCGTCCATCAGAAAGCTCGACAATAAGTGGATTGGTGGATTGGTGGATCAGTGAGCTGGAACAAAACCAGCGACGCCGCCCTCACCACTCCACCAGTTCACCTGTCTTCAAGTTACTCAACACGCCGCTGAAAGACCCGCTCCGCCCAGGCTGCTCAAAAAGATCCAGATGCCAGGCGGCGCGCGAAGGGCTGAGTGAGGCGTACACTGGGTACGCCGCAGCGAGTGCCCAAGCGTGCCAACGCCGCAGATGGGCCTTTTTCAGCAGCCTGTTAATGGCCGCCTCCATGCTCCAGGAATCGCTCGGCATCAATGGCGGCCATGCAGCCCGACCCCGCCGCGGTGATCGCCTGGCGGTACACGTGATCCTGGACGTCGCCGGCCGCAAAGACCCCCGGCACGCTGGTCTTGGTCCCGTCGTGGGTCGTGATGTAGCCAACGGCGTCCATCTCCAGCTTCCCCTGAAAGATCTGAGTGTTGGGGGTGTGGCCGATGGCGACGAAGATCCCGTCCACGGCGCGCTCTGTGATGCCGCCCGTCTTGACGTTGCGGATCCGCACCGCCGTCACCTTCTGCTGGCTGACATCCAAAATCTCTTCTGGAATCGAGTCCCAAAGGAAGTCGATCTTCGGATTGGCGAACGCTTTCTCCTGCATAATCTTGGAGGCCCGCAGCTTATCTCGCCGATGAACAACCGTCACCCTTTTCGCGAACTTCGTGAGAAACAGGGCCTCTTCCAAGGCGGAGTCACCCCCGCCTACCAACATCACCGCTTGCTCCTGGAAGAAGAAGCCGTCGCACGTGGCGCAGGTGGAGACGCCGTGCCCCACCAACTGGCGCTCCGACGGGAGTCCCAGCATCTTGGCCGAGGCGCCGGTAGCAACGATCAGTGCCTGACACTCCTCCACACTCCCGTCGATAGTGATATGAAACGGCCGCCGGCTCAGGTCCACGGCCGCTGTGGTGCCCGGGCGGAACTGTGCGCCAAACCGTTCGGCCTGCTGCCGCATCGCCTGGATGAGATCGGGCCCCAGCAGCCCCTGGGGGAAGCCAGGGAAGTTCTCCACCGTGGTCGTGAGCGTGAGCTGCCCACCCGGCTCGTGCCCGTCCACGATCAGGGGCGAAAGGTGCGCGCGCGCGGCATAGACACCTGCTGTAAGCCCGGCCGGCCCGGATCCCAGAATAATCACCTGCCGCATAGTCAAGACCCTCCGCAAAATTGAGTAGCAAGACACGACCGGATCGGATCCCGGCCCGGCGCTTACGGCTGTGTCTTTCTGATCGCCTCTGCCGTCTTCGCCGTCACCTCGTCGAGGCTGACGGCGAGCCCTTGACTCAGCGCCCGGACGACCCCGTCCACGGAGCGCGACTCCGCACGCACGCGCTGGTCGCTCACCCCGTGGAGGAGACCTTTTCCGTCCCCGTCCACCACCTCGTACTCGAGCTCCACGACCCCGTACCAGCCGTCAACCTCGTCCACCTCTTCGAAGCGGCGCAGCCGCACTTCCAGCCGGTCGTCTGCTTCTCCATGCCGCCAGGGTACCACGCGCCGGAAGAGGCCGCTCCTTCGCAACCGATCCAGCAGGACGTTGCCCACCATGTCCGCCGGGGAGGACTCCCAGCGGTCGGCGCCGTAAAACTGCACCTCGTAGGGTGAGGTACGGTAGATGATCCGTTCCTGGCGGTACGGCTCGGGAGCAGCCACACGGGCGACCCCCAGCGTCACCGGGAGGGGCGTCTCGACGGCCGGCGCGGGCAGCGCCGGGTCCACGCGAAAGTACCGCACCTCCGGGGCCGTGGCGCAGGAGGCAAGGAGCAGCATCCCGCCCGCGAGGCCGACCAGCGACCGCGCCGGGCGCAGGATGCGTGAGACCACCCATCGCCGCCGGGGCGCAGAAAGATTCCGATTCATCGGCGCGGCTCCTTGACTGTGGAGGATTCCAGGCCGGGCTTCTCCGGCACGGGCGCGGGACGAAGCAGGGTCCAGGGACGCTCCTTCACCGACTGCGTGAGCTCTCGAAGATTCTGGGCGCTGCGACGGAGGTCGGCCAGCGTCTCGTCCAGCCCCTCCCGGTTGTCGATCACGACTTGATCCACGCGAGAGACTGTTCGCTGCGTTTCCGACAGAGCCCTTTGCGCGCTCTCCAGGGTGCGCTCGACCGCGGCGAAGAGAGCCGCCGACGCGCTCCAGGTCGGTGCGCAGAGTCTGGACCGACTCGCGCAGGTCCGCCCGGTTTTCGGCCACAACCTCCTGCACCGTTCCTACCGTCGCCTCCAATCGCCCCGAAGCCACACCGATATGCTCCAGGGCCTGCCGGACGGCGTCGCCACCCTCGCGGGTCACCTGATCCAGCGTGGCCAGAATCTTCTCCACCCGCTCGCGGTTCGCCGGAGCCACGAAGGCGTCCACATGCACCACGGCCGTCCGGGCGGCATCGGCCACGCCGCCGGCCCGCTGCATCAGGTCGGGCAGCTCCTTGCGGAGAATCCCCTGCGCCTCCTCCAGCAGGACGTCGGTCGTCTGCGCGACTGTCTGCAGCCGCTGCATGACTTCCGCGATGCTGGCGGCTTCCCGGGCGGGGATCTGGCCGCCGGGCGGGATGCGGTCCGGGGTGTTCGTCTCGGTGGTGAGCTGCAGATAGGTATCCCCCAGAAGCCCCAGCGTGGCCACCGTTGCCCAGGTGCCCTGGGGAATCGGGAATCCCTGCTGGATCCCCAGCGCGATCTCGACCTGCGTGACGTCTTCAGGCGGGATACGCAGCCGAAGTACGCGCCCGATCTTCAGCCCGCCCAGCCGCACCGGGGCCCCCTGGTCCAGCCCCGCCACCGAGCGCAGACGGACGGTGTACTGGTCGTGGCGCTCCCAGAAGCTCGCCCCGCTCACCCCGAGGACGAGCGCCGTCAGGGTCACCAGGGCAATGATGATGACGATGCCGGCCTTGACTTCATCCCGTGTCCGCATGGGTCTCCTCAGGCTAAGCCGTTGTCAAAGAATAACTTGACCGGAGAAATTCCAGAAACGGCATAAGGAGCCGTAACGAAATTCCAATAGATGGACAAGTTATTTCGTAACGGCTCCTAAGCGCCGACCAGGGATTGCAGGTACGCCTCGGCGTCCCCCGACTCCGGGGCGGGCCGTCGCGCCAAGAAGTCCTGCACCCGCGGGTCGCTCGCGGCTCGGAGGTCGTCCAGACTCCCCTCGACCAAGACTTTGCCCCCCATCAGCATGATCACGTGATCCGCGATACGACAGAGACTGGGAAGCTCATGAGTCACCACCACGATCGTCATCCGGAACGTCTGCTTGAGCTTGAGGATCAGCTCGTCCAGGGCGGCCGCGGTAGTCGGGTCCAGGCCGGCCGACGGCTCGTCGAAGAAGAGGATCTCCGGATCCATGGCGATGGCCCGGGCCAGGCCCGCCCGCTTCTTCATCCCCCCCGAGAGCTGCGCCGGCATGAAGTCCTCGAAGCCGGACAGACCCACCAGTTGGAGCTTGATCCGGGTCATGATCTGGATCGTGGAATCTTCCAGCCGCGTGTGCTCCCGCAAGGGCAGCGCGACGTTCTCACCGACCGTCATGGAGTTGAACAAGGCCCCGCTCTGGAAGAGGATGCCCATGTGCTTCCGGAGCTCGACCAGTTGCTCGCCATCCAGCGGCGTGATATCCCGGCCCTTCACCAAGATCCGGCCCGAGTTCGGCCTCTGCAGGCCGATGAGATGGCGCAACAGCGTGCTCTTGCCGCAGCCGCTTCCCCCCAGGATCACCGTGATCTGCCCCGTGGGAACGCGAAGGCTCACTCCGTCCAGGACCCGGCGCGTGCCATACTGCGTCACCAACTCCTGCACGTCGATCACCGCGTCCATCGTCGATGGCATGGTCCGGTCCCCGGCCCCTACGGCTCACTCCAGCGCGTAAAAGATCAGCGTGAAGAACAGGTCGGCCGCGATGATCAGAAAGATCGAGACCACCACCGAGGCCGTCGTCCGCCGGCCGACCCCCTCGGCCCCTCCCTCGACGCGAAACCCCTCGTAGCAGCCCACCCCGGCGATGATGCCGGCGAAGACCCAGCTCTTGATTAGGCCGCTCACCAGATCCCTGACCATGAGGGCGTTGAGAGTCTGCTGGATATAGTTCGCCGCCGGGATCCCCAGGCTGATCCAGGCCACTGCCACGCCGCCCCCCATGCCGACGACATCCGCCAGCACCGTGAGACACGGCAGCATGATCATCATCGCCAGGACGCGGGGAAGCGCCAGGAACTCCACGGGATCCAGCCCCATGGCGGTCAGGGCGTCCACTTCCTCCGCCACCTTCATCGATCCCAGCTCGGCGGCGATGGCCGAGCCGCTCCGGCCGGCGAGGATGATGGCCGTCATCAGAGGCCCGAGCTCCCGCGTGAGCGACACGCCGACCAGATCCGCCACATAGATGGTTGCCCCCACCCGGCGGAGCTGTGTGGCGGCCTGCAGCGCGACGATCATCCCCACCGATCCCGCGATCAGAAAGACGATGGGCAGGGACTCCACCCCGATCCGGACCATCTGCCGGAAGGCGGCCGGCCAGCGGAAGCCCTTGACGGAGAACGGGGCCGAGGCCAAGCGGGCGGCGATCGCGACCAGGAGACGCGCCGCTTCCGCCAGCTCCTCGCGGACGCCGAGGGCCCGCCGCCCTACCCGCGCGAAAAGCTCAGGGCTGCTCATGGCTTCTCGATCCCATGTCTCCCCTCCGTCCCTCAGCTCTCGGCTCGCGGCTCGCGGCTCGTCATCCTCGGCTCTCCGTCACTTCCGTGCCGCCAGCGCCTCGCCCGCGCTCGGATAGATCTCGAACACCGTGTCCAGCTTGGCGAACCGGAACACCTGGCGGACCGTCTCCCCGAGGCCGGCCAGCCGGAAGGCGCCGCCGTAGCCCCGGCAGAACTGCAGCCCTTCCACCAGGGTCGCGACGCCGGAGCTGTCCATGTAGCCCACGCCGGTCAGATCCACGATCACGCTCGGTGTCCGCCGCTGCGTGGCGCCGACGATCGCCTCGCGCACCTGCGGCGAGGTGTACAGGTCCACTTCGCCCCGGATCTCGATGACGGCCGCGTCCTGATGGTTACTGATGTGAACTTCCACCCGATCCTCCCCGGTCTGCTCGGAGGTACTTGACCATCCGGAGCTCCATCCCCGGCCCGTCCGCCGCCTGGTACGTCACCTCGTCCATGCAGCAGTAGATGAGGCGTACGCCGAGTCCCCCGGGGCGGGAGGCGTCCAGCTCCTTGGGCCGGATCGACTCCGGCGCCACCGTCTTCCCGAAGTCCCGCAGACACACCTCCAGTCGGTCCGGAAAGAGATGCAGCGTAGCCACGATGGGCTGGCCTCGCTCGCCCCCATAGCCGTGGACGATGATGTTGGCACACGCCTCGTCCACGGCCAGCTTCAGATGATCGACCGTCGCCGGGTCCAGGCCGGCCAGATGACCGACCTGTCCCACCGCCGCCCGCAACACCTGTAGCCACCGCGGGTCGCTGGTGAGCCGGATCTCGATGCTTTCCTTTTCCGCCATCGTCAGCCCCACCTCAATTCGACCAAGGTTAGATCGTCATGCCGCCGCCCGCCCGAAAACGCCTCGACCGCATCCAGGATGGGGTGGAGGAGCGCCATCCCACTCGCACCGGCGGCCTCTATCACCTCCGTGAGCCGGGACAGGCCGAACGCTTCTCCGCGCCCGCTCTTGGATTCCAGGACCCCGTCCGTGAGCAGCACCAGGATGTCGCCATGTTCGAGGGCGAGCGTCGTCTCCGGGTACACGGCCTCCGGCAGGATCCCCAGCGGAGGGCCGCCCGGCAGTTCGATCGGCTCCGCCTTGCCGGTGCGGCGATGATACCACACCAAGGGGACGTGCCCCCCGTTGGCAGCCTTGACCGTACCGGTGGTGGCGTCCAGGAGGAGATACTGCATCGTGACGAACATCCCCCGCCGGGCCCGGGTCGCGAGCCCCGCGTTCACGTCGTGGAGCACGTCTCCCGGCGAGCAGAATTTCAGCGCCGTGAAACGCAGGTCGCTGATCAGCATGGCCATGAACAGGGCGGCCGGCACCCCTTTTCCCGAGACGTCCCCGATCGCCAGCGCCACCCAGTCGTCGTTGCGCGACGGGAAGTCGTACAGGTCCCCCCCTACCACCGAGGCCGGAATGGTCTTGGCGTCCACCTGAAAGCGGTTCCGGGGACAGATCGGAAAGTCCGCGGGGAGGAAGCTCTGCTGCACCACCGCGGCGATCTCCAACTGCTGGCGCTCGCGCTCCCGCTCCAGCATGCCCTTGTGTAGGCGAGCGTTCTCGATCGCGACGGCCACCTGCCGACAGAAAGTCTCAAAGACCTCCAGGTCCTCGGGGCCGCCGATCTTCGGATCGGCAATGTTCATCACCTCGGCCACCCCGATCAGGCGCTCCTGGACCAGCAGGGGGGCGCACAGAATATTGCGGGTCACGAAGCCCGTGGTGGCGTCCACACTCTTGGCCACCCGGGGATCCCGGGCGGCATCGGGCACCCACTCCGCCCGCCGCGTCTGGGCAACCGTCCCGGCGATGCCTTGCCCGAGGTCGAGCGTGATCTTCTCTTTGAGCGACTGGATCGTACCGCCCTTCTCCCCCAGGGCGACCTCGAACTCCAGCTTCTTCGTCTGGGGGTTGTAGAGCAGGATCGCGCTGGCCTCGGCGCCGGTGACCGCCTGGGCCTTCTCCAGCACCAAGCGCAACACCTCGTCCAGGTCCAGGCTGGAGTTGATGATCGCGCTGGTCTCGATCAATCCGTAGAGGACACGGACTCTCTGCTGGAGACGCTGGATCTCCGATTCCAGATTCACGGGACCCCCCTCGGGCGCCGCCGGCACTCCCGTCCAGCCGGCACTCCCCGCACGCACTCCCCGGAGGCTACCCTGCTCCCTGCCATCACTCATCGGGACCTACGCAGCCAGGATCGGTGATCCACAAGCCGGGATGCGGCACGGGCGGGATGCTACGATCAACCGCAACCAGAAGGTATCAGACGCCCCCCGACCCGTCAAGGACGCACCGCGGACATCCCCAGAAATACTGCTTGACAGACTGGGGGCAGCAGGGTATGGTTTCTGTCAGTTCGGTAGTCAGCATCCCGATTGGTTGTTTCCGTAGGGAAGGACCGTAGGAGCAGACGCCGCTCCTGCGGTTTTTTTATTTGGTAGCCGGATGCGCCCCGATGCGGGGCGTCGTAGCGCCAGTGAGGAAGGAGGTGTTGTACGTTGCGTAGCAAAGGAACTGTGAAGTGGTTCAACGATGCGAAGGGATTTGGGTTCATCGAGCGACCTGACGGGGAGGATGTGTTTGTGCACTATTCCGCTATTCAGGCTGATGGCTTCAAGACCCTGAACGAGGGACAGGCTGTCGAGTTCGATGTGGTCAAGGGCCCCAAGGGCCTGCAGGCCGCCAACGTCACTCGGGCCGCCTAAAGATTCACGCGTCGCAGAGACCCAAAAGCCCCCAGGGAAATCCCCGGGGGCTTTTCATTTCTCCACTGGCTCGGGCTCAGGCACCCTCCGAGAGTTTTTTCCCACAGCCTGGGCAGAACGAGGCATCGGGGGTGACGGCTCGGCCGCACTGCGGGCACTCCTTCGTTGCAGCGCCGGAAACCTGTCCCTTGGGTTCCGCGGGCTCCGGGTCCCGCTTATCCGAGGCATCCTTGAATCCCTTGATGGCTTTCCCCAGGGAGCTGCCGATCTCCGGCAGCCGCCCCGCCCCGAAGACCAGAAGGGCGATGACGAGAATAACCATAAGCTCCGGTAGTCCCAACCCGAACATGGTGTCTCCTTTCGGCGTCGGGCCGCAGCGCTCATGATCGGGCGCGGCAGCCGACCTGTCCAAATCCTCAGACTCCGAGCATCAGCTCCCGATAAATGGCGGCGGCCTTGACTACCTGCTGGACGTCCGCGTATTCCGTCTCCGTGTGGGCTTGCTCGATGTGGCCGGGGCCCAGCACCACGCACGGGATCCCGACGGCTTCCGCGCGCTCGATCACAGGAGGTGCTGCCCCCCATCCACGTTCAGAACTTCCCCGGTCACGAAGTCGCTCTCGATTAGATACAGGACGCCCCGGACCACGTCCTCCGGCGATCCCAGGCGCTTGAGGGGCACCCGCCGGAGGGCCTGCTCGCGCTCCTCGGGCGTGCTCTCCTCCGGCAAGAGCACCGTACCCGGCGCGATGGCGTTCACTTGAACCGCCGGCGCTAAGGCTTTGGCCAGACCCGCCGTGAGGGCGAGCAGCCCCGCCTTCGAGACTGCGTACGGGATGAATTCCGCCCAGACCTTGCTCCCCGCAATGTCGGCCAGGTTGACGATCTTTCCGCGCCCCTGCCGACGCATGATCTCCCCGACCTGGTGGCAGAGGAGAAACGGCGCCTTGAGATTCACCGTCAGAAAGCGGTCCCAGTCCGCCTCCGTCAGGGAGGCGAATGGCGTCCGATAGAAAACGGCCGCGCTGTTGACCAGGATCTCGATCCGGCCGAAGGCGCGCATGGCGGTCTCGACCATCGCCTCGATCTCGGCGGAGGAGGCGAGATCGGCGCGCACCGCCACGGGCTTTCCCCCGTATCGTTTCGCCTGGGCCAGGACCTCGTGCGCCTCGCGCTCGGAATCGCGGTAATGCACGACCAGTTCGGCGCCCCGCTCGGCCAGCGCCAGGGCAATGCTCCGCCCCACGCGTTTCGCCGCCCCTGTCACCAGCGCCACTTTGCCTTCAATCTCCATAGTGCTCGGCCAGGTTCGGTCGCCTGCCGCCCGGCGTCGAATCAGCCTCCCGGATGCGAGCGCGCGCGGTCGAGGGCTTCATGGAGCGCCTGACAGGCGATCTCCCGCAGTCCGTGCAGCCGCTCCTCCACCCGATCGGATTGGTCCGGAAGGAGCCCGCCGGCTTTCGCAATCAACTCCCCCGTCCGTCGTACTACGCCGTCATCGAACCGCTTCCCCCGCAGGAACCGCTCTGCGTCGAGCGCCCGGAAGACGGTCCCGGGCGCCAGCCACACCGCGAGCCGTGCGCCGCAACACGTGTCCAGATCGTCCTGCATGAGCAGGAAGGCGCCGACCCCCATCGCGTCCCCCTGGGGATCCGAGCGGACGTACGCGCCACCAGAGCGGGGCGATCGGGCCGGCAGCCGGACATCCACGATGAACTCGCCGGGCTGAAGCCCCGCCCCTTCCATCTTCACGCAGAGGGCCTCGACCGCCATCTCCGACCAGCCGTGGGGTCCGAAGACCGCGACCGACGCCCCCAGACAGATAAGGGGAACCGCGAGATCCGGCGGCGGCCCGTTCCCGAGAAGTTCCGCGAGGGTCGCGCGCGCCCAGACCTCGCCCGGTCCGGCCAGCCGGCCCCCATCGGCCAGGATGGCGTAGGCATCCCGGACCGGCGGGAACTCCAGGACGCCGCCCAGGGGGAGGGCCGCACCGATCAAGAGCCCGTCGCGCTCCTCGTAGTCCAGACGATTCAGCTCGGGCACGTGAGTGAGCACGACGACGATGGGTGCCGGTTCGCCCTGGGATCGCGCGATCAGGCTGGTGCCGCGGGCCAGAGGGCGCGGCTCTCCATCCGCCGCCAGGAGCAGCGCTCCCACCTCCTCCAGCGTCTCTGGAGTATAGGTCTCGGTCTCCGCCATGGAAGCCCCGCCTCACGCGGCCCGACCGGCACCGTCCAGAATGACCAATGACTAATGACCAATGCGGAGCCCCGGAATTGGTCATTGGCAATTGGTCATTAGTCATTTTGCCCCTGCCGATTCCTGATACGCAATCGCTCTACGGCAGAAATTGTTCATACCACGTTTCGCTCAAGAGCGCCAGGAGGGCGCGCGCGCCGGCGGTCCATCGCTCAACTCGGCTCCGCGAGAGAGCCGATCTCCCGCTCGAAGAATGGACGGAACTTCTCCTCCAGCTCCACCAGCTTGGCCTTGTAGTACTCCACGTTCTCGTCCGGCTGCTTTGGATCCCACTGGCTGGCCGGCTTGGCGGCCTCGTGGACCTTGACCCGCTTCGAGGTCCCGGCCACGTAGTAGGAGACCTGGTCTCCCGGTTGGTGGGCGCGCTCCGACCGCAGGGCCAGCTCGTAGGCGGCCGCCGGGTTCCGCCGGCTGCCCTTGATCTTCTCCCGGTAGGTGTCCAGCGAATCCTGGAGCGTCTCCGTCTTCATGAACTTGCGGACGTCGAACGTGTGGCGCTCGAAGGCCTCGGCATACCGGCGGGTGAGTTCCCGAATCTTCTGCGGCTCGCCCGCCAGGAGATGGCGGAACATCTCCTCCATCCACTCCCGCTGGAACAGCTCCAGGCCCCGCGATCGGAGCCCCGATCCGGTGATGGTCAGGCGGCCCGCGAAGTCCAGCAAGGCGTAGTTCTTCATCTTGTAGCTGAACATGGCCTGATAACGGCCGTCCAGCTCCAGCCCGATCCCCGCCGGAAGGACCGTCGCGAGGTCGGCGAGCAGGCGCTCTTCGTCCTCGGGCGACCGGACGTCTTCGGGGGCCACGAAGTACAGGCCGTCTGTGTCCACCTCGATCAGCGTCGCCCCGCGCGTCCGGAGATACGCCATCACCCGCTGGATCAGCTCGCGCCCCTTGGCGGTCACCCGGTTGGCGGCTTCGTAGTCGTTGAAGTGCGCCAGGGGGAACCCTAGGTAGCCGTAGAAAGAGTTGATCAGGATCTTGAACGTGCTCTGGAGGGCCTCGTAGTAGTCCCGGGCGCCCTCCGTCTCCGCCGCCCGCGCCAGCCGCTTGGCCTCGATCCGGAACGCTCGGAGATCGCGGAGCAGCCCGGCGAACACCCCCAGGCTGTCGCGCCGGGGGACGTAGCCGAACGCCAGCATCACCGACGGGTAGAGCGAGGTGACGTCGCAGTGCAGCACCCGGCGGGCCACCCCTTGATAGGCGATCTCGGTGTAGCCCCCCAGCACCTCCTGCGGCGGCTCAGGGGCCGGAACGGCCTGTCGCCGGCGGAGGTACTCCCGGATCAGGAGGGCGTCGATCTTGGTGGCGTTTCCCCGCAGGGCCACATTCTGGTACGAGAAGGGAAAGATCTGGGCTTGGACGAAGTAGCTCTGGCTGAGCAGCGCGCTGATGGCGCGGACCTCGCGCACGTCGTCCAGGGCGTAGCGAAACAGGGTCTCCGGATCGGTATCGAAGACGGCCGAGATCCGCTCGCCCGGCAGGTACGTCCGGTCGGGGCCGGCCAGGCCGAAGTGCGGGCGAGCGCCTTCAGCCCGAACCCCTCCAACTCCCGCGCCGTCACGTCATAGTGCTGGGCCAGGATCCAGGTGTCGATGACGTGGCGGCCGAACACCTCGTACTTTCGATAGGTGATCGTCCGCTCCGCGACCTGCATCCGCGAGGCGTGCCCCGAAAGCAGCGCCCCGCCCCGCCCGAGCGCCAGAGGCACCTTGTGGCGCCGGGCGCGAGCCTCGATGTATTCCAGGTCGAACCGGAAGAGATTGTGCCCCTCGATCACGTCCGGGTCCCGCTCCGCCACGATCCGGACGAGCTCCCGCAGCATCTCCGGCTCGCCGAGCGCCTTCCCCGAGATCACCTGTTCCCATCCCGTGTTGTCGGAGAGCGCGATGGCGATGATCCGATCTTCTGCGCGGGCCGCGTTGGGGAACTCATACCCGCCGGCGCAATAGGTCTCGATGTCAAGCTGCAGCCGGCGCAGCGCCTCGAAGGGCAGCTCCAGGAAGTGGGTCTGCCCCGAGAGCATCAGATGCTGCTGGATCGGATCGCCGAGGAAGAGGAAGGGGGCATCCGGGGCCGTCTGGGCCCTGCCGGTCACCTTCGCAAGGTGCGCCCGGGCCTTGAGCGCATCGCCCCAGCCGCGCAGCCGCACCAGGAAGGGATAGAGTCCCTCGCCCTGCAGCGCTTCCACCTCGAAGCCGCCGCCCCACCCGGCGAGGAGGTCCGTGCCGGCGAGGAGCAGGAAGGGGTGAAACTCCCGGAGGGACGAGGCAACCTGCCCATCTTCGCCGCGCGAAAAGATTCGGATCCGATCGTCCCCCTCCAGCTCGAAGGCGAGCAGACGCGGCGTGGAATCGTGGCCGAACAGCACGGGGTTCGCGTGGAAGGCGGGGGCGGTCGGCATCATGGGTACGCGGCGCTCCGGGACACCGGGACATCGCAGGGCTCGGCGTGCGGTCGCATCGGCACGCCCGCCTTCAGCTCTCGGGCGGAAGCTCGGACAGCGGCGCGGCCCGCAGAATCTCGCGGGCCCGATCCCGGTCGCTGGCCCGGACCAGGATGCGCCGGCGAGCCAGCGGGCCCACCGTGTAGGTCGCATCAACGGCGTACTGGTTCTCGGCCTTGAGGATGAACGGGATCTCGTGCGCCCGAAGCAGCGAGCAGAGGATCTCGGCCTCGGCCGGGCTCCACGCCTCGACGGCCAAGACGACCGGGTCGTCGATCGGCGTCTCCCCGTCGCCCTGGGGGAGTTCGTCGATCAGCGGGGCCCCACAGTCCGAACAGGTCGCGATCCCCGCAACGTATTCGTCGCCGCAGACTGGACAGAACATGCTCGGTCCCGCGTCAGTTGGTCGCAGAGGGTCGCTCGCGTCGCTCGGGGGTAAGACCGGCGCGCAGGGATTGCGCGAACGCCCGATCGGCCCCCAGGCTCCCGTCCCGCTCGTCTCGGTCCAGCGCCTCGTCGAGCGCGCTGCGAGCCTGATCCTTTTCCCCGCGCCGCAAATGGAACGTCGCCTGGCTCAGCCAGCTTGGACCCGGATACTGATCACCGAGTGCCTGGTAGACGGCCAGTTCCCGCTCCGGCTCGTGGTTCAGCCCGAACGCGAGCCCCAACCGCAGGGACGTGCGCAGGTGAAACGGCGTGCCCGGTCGAGCCGCATCGCGCAGCGACTGGAATCCCCGGATGGCCTGGGCCAGATCCCCCTTTTCTTCCGCCAGCCACGCCTGGAAGAATGCCCGGGAGGCCGGCTCGGTCTCCATACTCACCCGCCACTCCAGGGCGCGGATGTTGGCTTGCCGGTTCTCTCGATCGAGCAGGTACACCCCCAGGGCGTTGTTCGGCCAGGTGGCGTAAACCGTGGCCGAAACCCCTCCCAGTCCAACGACAAGAGAAAGAAGGGCGATACCGAGCAGCTTCTTCGATTTCCCCGTCACGCCACCCCTCGCAGTTCGCCTTTCGCGTGCAAATACCTGAACGAGACTATAACACGCGTGCCAGGAGAGGGACGAGGGA
>CAVSHW010000014.1:0-84338 GCA_963727695.1 uncultured Methylomirabilota bacterium
GAGGTGTATGATGCGGAGGATTATTCGGCCACTGCTTGCGATTCTGTTCGTGGGCCTGTTCGTCGTATCTCTTGCCGCCGCAGGGTCGATGGAGGCAGGAAAAATCAAAATGAAAATTTATACCGCCTATCCACCGGGGGACGAGTCCTATGTGACCGCGATGGAGTTCGCCAAGCGCGTCGACACCTACAGCAATTCGACGATCACGGCGGAAGTCTTCCACAGCGGAACGATGGGCGGAGAGAAGGAAACCGTGCAGGCCGTCAAGCTGGGCGACGCTCAGGGCGTTACGACGGGCCTTCTTCCCGTGACGATGTTCACTCAGGATTACGGCTTCTTCGACGGCATCTACGTCTTCAAGAACTTCGACCATTTTCTGGCAGCCTGGAACGGAAAGCCCGGCGAGGGAATCAAGAAGATCCTGCTCGATAACAACCTGAGAACGGCGGGAGTCTATATGCGCGGGATGAGGAACCTCTCGGCGAACAAGCCGATCAGAACTCCCGCCGACGCGAAGGGATTGAAACTCAGGACTCCCCAGGACCCGGCCATGGTCATGACCTATCAGGCCATCGGCTTTCTCCCGACGCCGATCGCGCTTCCGGAGCTCTTCACCGCTCTGCAGACCGGCGTTGTCGACTGCGCCGAAGGCCCCCCCTCGCAGATGCTTTCCTATAAGTACCAGGAAGTGCAGAAGTACCTCATGATGACGGGCCATAACGTGTCGGTCGCGATGTTCAATTTGAGCGAGCGCTTCATGCAGGGATTGAGCGCCGAGCGGAGGGCCATCGTCGAAAAGGCCGCCAAGGAAGCGGTCGTCGCCGGAGGCGAGTACGCGAAGAAGGCCGACAAGGAAAAGCTCGACAAGCTGATCCATGATGGAATGACGCAAATCGAGCCGGACAGGGCCGCCTTCATGGCCGCCGCGCGGCCGGCCGTCGAGGAGCTTTTCAGGACCAAGTGGAAGGTCACGAACTGGAACGAAATCATGTCCTACGCGAAATAGGACCTCGGGACCGGCGCCTTAATGACGGCTCCGCCTTCGGGCGGAGCCGTCATTTCAGGCGGGGACGGGAAGAGAATATGATTCCCGCGATCCGAAGGCTTCTGACGGTATCCGCCTATTGTGTCGAGTGCGTCTGCGCCGTGTTCTTCGCTTCCATCTGCCTTATCGTGCTTGTGCAGGTAGTCGCCCGTTTCGTCCTGAAGATTCCGACGCCGTGGTCCGAGGAATTGGCTCGCTATCTTCTCGTCGTGCTCACCTTTCTGGGCGCTTCGATCTCCATCAGAGAGGAATCTCATCTCATCGCACTGGACATCTTCGGTGGCCGCTCGGCCACGACCGAAAAGGTCGGCCGCCTGATCGTCGGTGGAATCGTTCTCTTCGTGAATGTCGTCTTCACCCGCAACAGCTTCCGCATGTCCGCGATTGCCGGGACGGAGATGGCCTCCTCCATGGTCTGGCTGCGAACGAGCTACCTGTACGATATCATTTCGCTGGGCTTTCTGTTGTCCTGCCTCTTTTCGGCGTCGCTGATCCTGGAGACCCTCTTTGTTAGCAAGAGCGAGAGAACGCAATGATAGAAACGGCCCTGCTCTTCGGCGGTCTCCTGTGTGCGGTGTTCTTCATCGGAGTCCCCGTTGGCTACGCCATCATCTTTACGGCGACGGTCTCTCTATTTCTATTATAATGGCGGCTCCGGCGATTCGGCGATTCTGCTTCAGCGCATGTTCGACGGCTTGAACAGTTTTCCGCTTCTCGCCATCCCGATCTTCCTGCTTACCGGCAACTTGATGAATAGCGGCGGAATCACGATGCGGATCTTTCGCTTCGCCTCGGCCCTTGTCGGCCATTTTCGGCTCGGGCTGGCCCAGGTGAACGTCGTGGCGAGCATGATTTTCGCCGGTATGTCGGGATCCGCCACCGTCGACGCCGCCGCTCTTGGCGCGGTGGAAATACCGGCCATGCTCGACGCGGGATACGACCGGGATTATTCCGCCGCCGTCACCGCCGCCTCTGCCACGCTGGGACCGATCATTCCCCCGAGCGTTCCGCTCGTCATATACGGCATCGTCGCGGAGGTCTCCATCGGACGGCTGCTTTTCGCGGGAGTCGTTCCCGGCATCGTCATCGGCGCGACCCTCATGATTCTGATCGCGATTCAGGGGCGGAGGGGAGGCTACGCAAAGGGCCGCTTCAAAGGTTTCGCTCATCTCTGGAAATCCTTGAAGGAAGGCATTCTTCCCCTTCTGACGCCGGTCATTCTTCTCGGAGGCATTTTGTTAGGAGTCTTCACGCCCACCGAAGCCGCCGGCGTGGCCCTGTTTTATGCAATCATTCTCGCCATGGTAGTCTATCGAGAAGTAAGCGTGATGCGGTTCTGGGAGCTGATAAAGCAGACGTTTCGGCCGACGGTGGAAATCATGGTCATCATCGCGGGAGCCAACGCGTTCGCCTACATGATCATGAGCGCCCGGCTCCCTCAGGATGTTTCGCAATTCGTCATGTCGTTTTCCTTGAACAAGTACACCCTGCTGATCGTGATCAACCTCGCTCTCTTGGTGGTGGGCTGCTTCATGGAAACCGTCGCCGCCATCACGATCTGCGTTCCCGTCCTCATGCCCCTCGTGATTCAATACGGCATCAACCCCATACACTTCGGCCTCATCGTGGTGTTCAATCTCGTTTTCGGCCTCTTGACCCCCCCGGTTGGGATGGTGCTCTTCGTGACGAGCCGCATTGCGGAGATCTCCGTCTCCCGGCTGGTTCGGGCGCTTCTGGTCTTCTATATTCCGCTCCTGTTCTGTTTGGCCCTGATCACCTTCATCGAACCCCTTTCGCTCTGGCTTCCGACGGTATTGATGGGCGCGAGCAAATAAACAAAGAATCCTGTGGTTCCCGAAAACTCCCAATCCGCATCCCGAAACCTTCCTCGTCGTGAGCCTGCCGGGCCGCGGCACGGGTAAATGGGCGCTGGAATCGGTGCCATGCCTCCTGACTGAGAGGACGCCATGAAAATCGTTTCGATCGAGAGTTTGTTGCTCCGCGTGCCCACCCCGCATCCGATCTCGTTGGAATTCCCGGAGCACAAGCTGGTCACCGCCACCATCCGAACCGATCAGGGGTTGGTCGGGTTCGGGTACAGTCTGGTCTTCGGAGGCAGTGGCGGTGAGGCGGTTCAGGCGTATCTGGAGACCCGACTCAAGCCACTGCTCATCGGAGAGGACCCGCGCTTCGTGGGGCGTCTCTGGGAGCGGATGTACCGGGCCGATCGGGGGATCCGGCGCGTGGGCGTCGCCGGCTACGCCGTGGCGGCGCTGGACATCGGGCTGTGGGATCTGATGGGAAAGGCGGCGGGTCTACCGCTGTACCAGCTCTGGGGTGCCGTGACCGATCGGGTGCCAGCTTATGGCAGTGGCGGCTGGCCAACGTATTCCACGGCCGACCTCATCGCCGAGGCGCGGCGCTATGTGGCGATGGGATGCCGGTACTACAAGATGAAGATCCACCACCCCAATCCTCGGGCCAATCGCGAGCGGGTCCAGGCGGTCCGGCAGGCGCTGGGCGACGGGGTGCGACTCATGGTGGACGCCAACCAGCGGCTTGACGTCCTCGGCGCGATTCGCCAGGCAGAGCAACTTGACGATCTGGATCTTTTCTGGTTCGAGGAGCCGGTGCTGGCTGACGACATCGGGGCCTGCGCCGAGGTGGCACGCGCGATCCGAATTCCTGTCGCGACGGGAGAGAACAACCAGACACGCTTCGAGTTCCGCGAGTTGATCGAGCGCCGCGCAGCCCGCTACCTCATGCCGGACGTCTGCCGCGCCAACGGGTTCACTGAAACCCTCCTGATTGGCCGACTGGCTGCTGCCTACCAGGTAGCCGTGTCCCCGCATGTAGTCCACGAACTGTCGCTCCACGTTGTGGGGGCGCTGAGCAATGGCTCCCTGGTGGAATTCATCGATTGGGCACCCGCCGATCTATTCGAGGGGATGCCGGTCTGCGAGGATGGTCACTTCCGGATTCCCGACCGCCCGGGCCATGGCATAGAATTGGCTCCGGACGCCATTCGCAAGTACGCCCAACCGCGCTAGGCGTGACGCGTCTGCCGCACATCGAGCGATACGGTCGGCAGGAGAGCCACAGGCGGCCACCTTCCACCGTGCGATCCTGTGGTCTGCAGGAACTCCGTAGGACGTGTTCTCGGACCAGAAGTCAATGATCACGCCGTGAGGGCCATGCCCTCGTTGAGAAATGTCCACGCGCGGTCGGGTCCCGCTGGGACACTACACCGTCGCCGCAAATCCAAGCCACACGCGGGACTCCTTGCGCACGCGGGTTCGACCTCTCTCCGGGGACACCACCGTGCTTGCCTGTATTGGATTTTCGAGACCTCCAACCTGGCACTCGGCCCCCCAAGAACTGAAATCGCCCCTTCAAGAATTCACGCACTTACCTCGCAAAAGGTATCCGGTACCTTTCTTTATTGAGATCGTGTATTCGCATCTCCCCGTCTCGTCATGTGAGGCGGGGTATACGACTGTTTGACTTGACCTCAAAGCACCGGTTCCTCTTCTTCGTGTGAGCGGTGTATTTCTTCGTCTTTCCGGACCTCGCGTCGGTCCCAAAAGTCACTTGCGTGGTCGCTTGGCATCCTAGCTCAGAACAAATATCGCCGCCGCCAGGATGAATATCGTCACGACATTGTATAGATAATCAGACTGAAACACGATAACTCAGGGCCGATCGAATTGAAGGTCTTGAACGAACCCCCCCCGGATCGAACTTTGGATTGGGGGGACTTGAAGGAAGTCGATGCAACAGTTGAACCTGAATCCGGCGTGACTGAAGCGGAAGGCAAGCTGGCTACCCCCGGATAGCGATCGATGCGCTCATCTATGCCGTGGGAATGAAAGCTACCCTGGAGGTAGCTTTCATTCCGAGACCCTCGATGGCTATTTTGGTCGCACAGGATGCGCTTCTCCTTGCCTCTATGGATCCATTTCACGCCGGAAGCAGGTTGAATTGAAATTAGAGGCCTGAACAACCGACTGTAACGCAACCGCTTCATGCCGCCGATTCACCTCGCCCTTCCGAGAAATTGATCACTCGTGGTGACCCTTGGGAGCCTATTGAAGAATGAAGAAGAAGGTTGTTGACATACCCGATGTCCCCTACGGAGAGTGCAACGTCTCCTGCGAACCATCGCGAGATGAGATCACCCAGGCCATCAAGGATAATGATCTTGATTTCCGAGCGTTTCAGGATAATCTCGAAGAACTCAAGGCTGAATGGAAGCGAGAATCACAAGATTTTCAAGGTTACTGTCGTCTCGTCAAAAAGTACCATGCGCGGAGAATAGCCTACTTCGTCGTTAATGGATGGACCAATCCAATTATTCTTATACGAAACGGACGCGTAAAGGATGGCCTACACCGATTGAAGGCTGCAAGATACAAGAACATGGAAGAAATTGAAGTTGAGGAATTCCTTAACTCGCATTACAATTCGTTGCATCGGACGTTTCCACCATCGCCGCCCTCCGGCTCAAACGTCGATGAACGCCGCCGTTAGTATTCAATCCAGCAAGGTCCTTTCCTCCCAGTGCCGGTGCCCAGATTCGCCGTTGTTGGGGAGCCGTCCACGCCTCGAACTGGGCACACAGAATTGAACGGCCAAATTCACCCCCCCATGTTCTAGTCGCGCCCATTTTTCGACTCACTGCACCCGCCTAACTACTCGTGAATAATCGCGAAGACGTGATCGTAACCATAACGTGGGTTCGAATCCCGCTGGGGACATCAGTTTCAACCGCAATCTCAGACGGAACACGGTTCTACCGTAGGTCTGCGGGTTCGCTTCTCCTCCCAACGCGACTGTGAGGAGTTGCTTCGGAACCAAGGGCCCCTCCATCCCCTCATCATTCGCAGACACAGAGGTCTTCGACAGGATTGACCTGGGCGGGGGTTCGATGATACAAGAACCCGGCTCGACCCCGCGCCATCTGCCGCTGTTCGCGGACCCCCAGCCACCCACGGCGGGGCGGGCGATCCGGTATGGGTGCCGCGCCCGCACGGGCGAGGCGGCCCGCAGTCCCCACGCCACGACCGCACGACGCCTCGGGGCGTCGGATCGAGGGAACGGTGTTCTTGCAGCAGTGCCTCAATGGGCTGATCCTGGGCGGGGCCTACGCGCTCATCTCCGTGGGGATGACCATGATCTTCGGGATCATGAACATCTCCAACTTCGCCCACGGCACGATCTATATGCTGGGAGCCTACTGTATCTACTTCCTGAGCATGGCCTTCAAGACCCCATTCCTGATCGGGGTGGCGCTCTCCATGCTTGTGGTCGGGCTGATCGGCGTCGCCATCGAGCGAATCGTCTTCAGGCCGGTCTACGGCGCCCCCGTTCTGAACGACCTGCTGATCGCCCTGGGGCTGTCCTTCGTGCTGGAGAACGGCGCCCTGCTGCTCTGGGGATCCCAGACCAAGAGCGTCCGGACCCCGTACACCGACGTGGTGTACCGGTTCTTTTCCGTCTCGGTCACCCTCCAGCGGCTGATTGTCCTGGCGGCCAGCGTGATCCTCATCGCGTGCCTCTACGCCTTTCTCAACTACACCCGGTTCGGGAAGGCGATCGTCGCCACCGCGCAGAATCCCAAGGGCGCCGCGCTGGTGGGGATCGACCTGGACCGGATCTACATGGCCACCTTCGCCATCAGCTCCGGACTCGCCGGCGCGGCCGGCGCCCTGCTCGCTCCCCTCTTCTACGTCTTCCCGACCATGGGCAACATGCCGCTCCTCAAGGCGTTCGTGGTCGTGGTCCTGGGAGGGATGGGAAACGTCCAGGGGGCGGTGGTGGGCGGTTTCCTGGTGGGGATCGCGGAGAGCCTGGGCGGCGCATACATCTCCTCTGACTACAAGAACGTCTTCGCGTTCATCATCCTGATCGGCGTCCTGCTGCTCAGACCCCAGGGGCTGTTCGGAAGGAGCGAGTCCTCGTGAAGCGCCACCTCGGGACAGCCGTGCAGCTCGGCCTCCTCGGCCTCGCCGTCTGCGTTCCCGCCGTGGTGACCGATTCGTATTACCAGCACATCCTCAACATGATCTTCCTGACCGCGATCAGCGTCTACGGATACAACGTCATCACCGGAATCGCGGGCCAGTTCAACATCGCGCATGCGGGCTTCATCGGCATCGGCGCCTACGTGTCCGCCCTGGCCACGACCCGTCTCCCGCTCTCGTTCTGGACCGCCATGCCCCTGGCCATCCTGGCGACGGCGGTCTTCGGCGTGCTGATCGGCTACCCGTCGCTGCGGCTGCGCGGGGTCTACTTCGCCCTGACCACGCTGGGCTTCGTGGAGATCCTGTCGCTGGTCTTCGAAAACTGGGTCCCGGTGACCGGCGGTGCCATGGGGATCACCCGGATCCCGCCCCCCTCCCCGATTCACCTTCCCGGCGGAATCGCCCTCGCCTTCGAGGAGAAGACCGGCTTCTACTATCTCTGTCTGGTTTTCCTGCTCGCGGCCATCTACGTCAACCGCCAGCTCCTCCGATCCCGCCTGGGCCGGGCCATGCTGGCCGTCCGAGAGAACGAGGACCTGGCTCAATCGGTGGGAATCCCCATCACCCGGACCAAGATGACTGCCTTCGTCCTGGCCACCGCCTTTCTCGGCCTCACCGGCAGCCTGTACGCCCATTACTTCCGGTTCATCAGCCCGGTCAGCTTCACGGCGGCGGAAAGCTTCCGGCAGGTCACGATGCTGATCGTGGGCGGCAAGGGAACCCTGCTGGGTCCGCTGGTCGGCGCCGCCATCTTCACGACCATCCCGGAGGTGCTGCGCAGCATCGAGGATTACCAGTGGATCGCCTACGGGATCGTCCTCATGCTGTGCGTCGTCTTCTTGCCCACGGGGATCGTCGGCCTTCTCCGGGATCTCCGAGAGCGGCTGGCGCCCCAGTCCCCATCGGAGCACCGGTGAGTCTGCTGGATTGTGAGGAGCTGAGCAAACAGTTCGGGGGCCTGGCGGCGATCAACCGGGTCGGCCTGAGCGTGAACGCCGGGGAGATCGTCGGGCTCATCGGCCCCAACGGCGCGGGGAAGACCACGCTCTTCAACCTGATCACCGGCTTCCTGCGGCCAACCGCCGGCAGAATCCGATACCAGGGGAAGGAGATCACCGGTCTGCCCCCCCATCTGATCGGAGAGCTGGGCCTGGTGCGCACCTTCCAGAAGATCAATGTGTTCCCGGACTTGTCGGTGCTGGAAAACGTCCTGATCGGCCGGCACCTGCACCTGCGGACCGGATTCCTGCACTCCCTGGCGCAGAGCCGATCCTACCGCCGGGAAGAGCGAGCCTCGCGCGAGAAAGTCCGGGGCCTGCTCGAATTCGTCGGCCTCTCGGGCTGGGAGGACCAGCCGGTGAGAAGTCTGCCCTTCGGCCTGCAGCGCGCGCTGGGCATCGCCACGGCGCTGGCCGCCGAGCCCAAGCTCCTGCTCCTGGACGAGCCGGCCTCGGGGATGAACACGGAGGAAAAGAAGGCGGTGATCGAGATCATCCGCCAGATCTACCGCGGTGGAACCACGCTCCTTTTGGTCGAGCACGACATGAACGTGGTCATGAACCTCTGCGGACGCATCATCGTGCTGGACGCGGGAAGCGTCTTGATGGAGGGAACTCCCGAGCAGGTCCAGCACGACCCCAGGGTCATCGAGATCTACCTCGGCAAAGGCTACACCCGTGCTGCTCACGCTTGACGGCGTCGACACCTACTACGGCCGCGCGCAGGCCCTCAGGGGTCTCTCCCTCACGGTGGGCCGGGGGGAGATCGTCGCCATCCTGGGCGCCAACGGGGCGGGCAAATCAACCACGCTGCTCACCATCTCGGGTCTGCTGCGTGCGCGGACCGGCCGCATTCTCTTCGAGGGGAGATCGATCGCGCGGGAGAAGCCCGGCGCCATCGTCCGGCTGGGGGTCTCCCACTGCCCGGAGGGGCGGGCCCTGTTCCCCGAAATGACCGTGCGGGACAACCTGAGATTGGGCGCATTTCTGCGCCGTGACCGGGAGGCGATTGCCGCGGACGAGGAGCGCGTCCACCAGCACTTCCCGCGGCTTCGCGAGCGCTCCCTCCAACTGGCGGGATCGCTGTCCGGCGGCGAGCAGCAGATGCTCGCCATCGGCCGGGCGCTGATGAGCCGACCGAGGCTGTTGCTCCTGGACGAGCCGTCCCTCGGCCTCTCCCCCATCCTCGTCCAGGAGATGTTCCGGATCATCGAGGACATCAACCGGGAGGGGACCGCGGTCCTCCTGGTGGAGCAGAACGTGGGGGCTGCCCTGGAGGCGGCGCATCGCGGCTATGTGATGGAGACCGGCCGGATCGTGGTTTCGGGAACCAAGGACGAACTGCTGCACAACGATCAGGTGCGACGGGCCTATCTGGGAGGCTGAGGGCCGCAGACGAGGCGCGTCGCGAGGCGACAATCCAGAACGGAGGTGGAGCATGGGAGCACACGACAGACGGGGGAAAGAGGGTCTCACGCTGGCCGCAGTTCTGGCGCTGGGGGTCGCCCTGCTCGTGGGAGGCGCTGTCGCAGAGGCGGGTGAAACGCTCCGGATCGGGGCCACCTACCCTACCAGCGGCGGGGTCGCCGAGGCGGCCAGCTATACCATCGAAGGCATCAAGATGGCCGTGGAGGAGATCAACACCAAGGGGGGCGTCTCCGTCCAGGGCAAGAATCTTCCGATCGAGATCTTCCTCTATGACAGCAAGTGCGATCCCACCATCGGCGTGGCGAACGCGGAGAAGATGATCAACCGCGACCAGGTGGTGGCCATCACCGGCGACTTCTGCAGCACGGTCGCCCTGGCCCAGAAAGAGGTCTCCGGGCGGAACAAGATCATCCAGGTGACGCCGATCGCGGTGCACCCCAAGATCACCGAGCCGGGGTACCCCTACATGTTCCGCACCTGCAACACCATCGACATGTATGCCTTCCCGCTGGTCGAGTTCATCGCCACCAAGCTCTCCAACGTGAAGAGCCTCGCCATCCTGGCGGTGACCGACGACTACGGTCGGGGGGCGGTCCAGATCTACACGGAGCTCCTCACCAAGCATGGGGTCAAGATCACCGGCACCGAGTACTTCAAGCGGGGCGACACCGATTTCTACACGCAGATCACCAAGCTGCTCGCGGCCAAGCCGGACGGGATCTATCTGGTGACCAACGAGGACGCCCAGAACATCGGGCTCCTGAAGCAGCTCAAGGAGCTCGGGTACAAGGGGGCCTTGTTCGGGGCCAGCACCTACAACACCGACAACATGGTCAAGCTCGGCGGGAAGGAGCTGCTGGAAGGCCTGTACATGGAGGGGCCGGTCTTCGAGCTCGTCAAGGAGAAGCCCGAGGTCAAGGAATGGCTGCAGCGGTACGCGAAGAAGTATAACCGCGAGGGGAACAACTTCTCCATCCTCGGGTATCAGTCAATCCAGTTGTTGGCCGACGTCTTCAAGCGGGCCAATACGCTGACCGACAAGGAGAAGATCCGACAGGCCATGCTCAAGACGAATCTGCGCGAGGCCATGCTCGGATACGACGGCGATCCCAATTTCGACGAGAACGGCCAGGTCCACCCCTATATGGGCGTGACCCAGTACAAGGACGGAAAACGGGTAGCGGCATATCAGCAGAAGGGGACGAAGTAGCACGGGGTCCGCTGCGTCATTCGGACACAGTGCCCGCCATTTCGAGCCAGGTAGCACAGGCGGAGGCCGCACGGCCTCTGCCTGTGCTTTCCGCAACTTCGCATCGCGGAGCGAGAGCCTGCCGTTCCTGAAGACCTATGCTTCAAGCGGCTGGCCGAGGAGACGGGCGACCGGTACAGGAAAGCCGGTGGAGCCGACTTGGCCTCAACTACGGGCACTCCCCAGATCCCTCCAGGAGGCGCTGCATCCGCGTGATCTCTTCCTCGCTCACCCGCGCCACCACGGGAGCGTCAGGCGGGCAGGCGGTCTTGCGGTCATGGACAGCCGCCATCCGGATCTGGCCGCTGCTGTCCGCCCGGTACGACGGCTGCGTCGTGAGGTAGTTGTACGGAAACATGGGGAAAGCCGTCCGCGCCCGCAGCAGCACGGTGAACGTGGTCCCATCCGGCGCGAACTCGACCTGGGCATCGGCCGGCAACCGGATCGGGCACGCACCCTGTGTCGCCGTCGCGAGTTGGCGGAGCTTGACCTGTCCTGTCCGGATCTGATCGCGCCGCGCCACGGCCAGTTCGTAGGCCACGAAGTTGCGTAGCGCCTGCACGCGGGGCGCATCGCTCCCCGGCCAGTACCCCGTGAACGCGACCGCCATTCCCACCAGCGCCGCCGTCATCCCGGCCAAGACGATCCCCGCGGGAATCAGCCTCCCCGGATGGGCCGCCAGCAGATGCGGAGGACGGACGGCGGCGGCGCGGGCGTCGAGACCCCAGCGGACCATCCGGATCCCGCGTACGAATCCAAGGGCGCCGAAGCCCACCGCCACCAGCAGCGCGATGCCTTCGTTCGCGCCCGATACCAGAATGGCCAGTACCGCCCCCGCCCAGCGCAGCAGGCTGCGGCCTCTGCGGCGGCCCGGAAGCGCACGCAGGACCGCATAGGCGCCACCGACCCCCGATAGGAGCAGCAACAGCGGAAGCAGCGCGACTTCCGCCAAAAGCAGATGGGGGCCCGGCGGCTGGTTCGCCTCCGCTGTCCGCGCCAACAGCATCACCAGCAACCCTGCGAGGCCGAGGCATCGCCGCATGCGCATGGATCTCCCTCCGTTCTCTTTTCGCCTACCGTGAAGCGGGGCGCGGGGACGCGGCCGCCGTCCGCTCCCTGAGCCGTCGAATGTGATCAATCATCAGCGCGACACAGAGCAGGTAGGCGAGCTCCAGAAACGCAAAGCCCACGCGAAGGCCGGCCAGTTGCGAGACAAGAGAGATCAGCCAGGCGATGACCATGGATCCCAGGCCCGTGCCGGTGGCAATGAGCCCCAAGGCCGTTCCCGGGGTGTTGGAGTAGAGGCGGCCGACCCTCCCAAGCAGTGACGGAAAGACGCCGGCCTGGGCCAGCCCACACAACCCGATGAACGGGAGCGCCCCGAGTCCGGGAAGGGCGATGATGAAGGCGAGGGTGATCAGGACGAGCGAAAACAAGGTGAGAAGATAGATCGTCTCCTTGACGCGGGTGATCAGGAAACTCGTGAGGAGCCTTCCGATGGCGAGACACACGAAATACAGAGACAGAGAGGTGCTGGCGATGCCGATCGAGTATCCCTTCGCCTCCTTCAGAAAGGTAACCAGCCAGTACGCGATGCCGTTCTGGACGCCCACGCTCAGAAAGGTGATGGCAAAGAGAGTGAGAAACGCCGGGTCGCGCAGCAGGATTCCCATCCCCCGCCGATCGAACGGGCGCTCCGATCGGATCGGAGGAATCCCGGGCAGGAAGAGAATGCTGGAGAGCAGCAGGGCGGCCAGCCCGTAGATGCGATAGGCCGCCTGCCAGGTGATCCCGCCGGCCAACGCGGCTCCCACGATGAGGGGGCCCGAGAGCGAGCCCACGGCGAAGAAGAAGTGGTGGATGTTCATCACGGAAGACTCTCGCCCGCGAAAGAGCTGGACGAGAAGCGGGTTTGAGCTGGATTCGATCACTCCTCCGGCCACGCCGATCAGGGCCATACAGACCAGACTCGCCCAGAGCCAGCCGGAAAAGCCAAACAGGAAAAGACTGAGCCCGATCACCAGCGCTCCCGTGGCGAGCATCCGCCGTTTTTCCAGCGTGTCCGAGAGCGGGCCTCCTGCAAAGACCGCCAGTGAATAGCCCAACTGGAGGAGGGCGGGGAAGGTTCCGGCCTGGAGAAGGTTCAGGCTAAAGGTCGCGCGGATAGCAGGCAGGGCCGTCCCGAGAAAAGTGCGGGACATTCCCAGCAGCCCCTGGCAGAGAAAGGCTCCCAAGGTGATCCGCTTCTTGCCCTTACCCGTCGCTGGATTGACCATCCGTGGATTCCTTCCGGCGTCTCATGGCCGCACCTCAAGGGGACAGGGCTCTGATGTATGGCAGGCTCCCGGCGGACCCCCACGGGGGTCGAATGCCGGTCAATGCCGGCATCTTGCCCCACCCGCGCGGAACCCGTCAAGCGAGAATAGCAAAGCTCATGTATGCCTATCCTTATCGCAAATGCGGGCAGAAGTAGTTGGCGATCTGTGGGCAGATGGGAAAGTGCGCCGGGTCAGGGGGCCAGAGTTTGGCGGGCGCGGTGTAGGGCGTCGGCGTAGGCTTCGGGGAGGTCGACGGGTTGGCCTTCCGTAGACCACCAGCGGGGGATCTCGGTGTAGATCCAGACGTATTCGTCGGCGATTTCGAGTGCCGTGCGGACGCTCGTCTCGAACTCGCCGGGTGTATAGAAGTTCTTGCTCGCGTCAACGCCATCCCAGCCTCTGGCCTTTGAGTCGAAGTCCATCCAGAGCCCGAAACCCACCGAGACGAGGCGGCGATACTTGGCTGGGTCGGCGACGATGGGGAGCAGCGATTCCTTCACCGTCCGGTAGGCGGCGGCGAAGGCGGCGGTGTCCTTGTTGTGGAAGTAGGCGGATTCGTAGCCGTCCACCAGGCGGGTGCGGCCGCTCGCCGCCTCCACCATGCCGTCCAGAAACGGGGCGAGTAAGCCGTACTCGCAGTCGGCCAGCGGCCTCGTGCCGCTCTTGGATTCCAGCCAGACCGCGCCGTAGCCGAAGGTGAGGAAGATCGTCAGGTCCGGGTAGCCCTGCTGGAAGGCCTCCATCACCTCGCGGCCGCGCCGGCGCGCCTGGGCGGCGTATGCGTCCCACGATCTTGCGCCGGCGTCGCGCTGCTTGCGGTAATCGAACAGCGGCGCCTTGTACTGTTCGAGGTCAAACAGGATACCCGCGGCGTGTCCCTCGCGGGCGACCTGCGCGGCCAGCCGGGCGTTGCTTCGGATTGCCGAGAAGTCATCGAACCAGTCCACGTCGCCGGGGGTGACGTTGAAGCGCAGGAAGTTGTGCGTGAAGCGCGTGAAGCGAGTGGCTTCGAGATCGGAGGCGGCCGGCTGGAGCTCGGCCTCGGTGAAGGCGCGCGCGCTCCAGGCTTCCCACAGGAACTGGCCCGGCGTGCCGTCGGGCTTGGCATAGGTGACGTGAAAGACGCACCCGTCGAAGGGGCTCCGTTCCATCTGGGCGATGTGCCGCCGCATGAACGCCGTGTCGGGCTCGTCCCATCCGAACTCGATCAGGAGTTTCGGCGGGACTCGTGCGCTCGGCTGGAGGGTCGCGCAGCCGAACAGGGCGCAACTTACGCAGAAGATAAACAGGAGCAGTGACCGGCGCGTCATGGCCCTCTCCGCTCTCGGTTGCCGGCAATGTTCATGAAGAGTACGTGCCGCGCCCGGCAGGTCGCCTCTGGCCGCCGATGCCGAGGGTGCCGCGGGCCGGGGGCGCTGTCAAGGGGAAAACCGGCTGGCAGGCTGCTGAAAAAGGCCCATCTGCCGCGTTGGCGCGCTCGCGCGACGCTGCGGCGTACGCGTAAGTACGCCTCGCGCCTCGCATCGCGCGCCGCCTTGCATCTGGACCTTTTTGAGCAGCCTGAGGGAAAGCGGGTTGTTCAGTAGCCTGTTAGGCTTAGCACGAGCTCTGCACGACTCGCGTGGTCCGCCGACGCACCGACCGAGCGTATCGAGTGTTTTGCGGAGCCCGAACGGTTGTGGTAGGCTTCGACCCCTGAAGGCGCGGAGACGGCGATGGGTTCCGCGCAAGTTGAACATTGACCGGCACACAGCGAAGGAGAGGGCAGATGGGTGAGACACTTCCGATCATCTTTGCGGCGGCCGGGACATACGTGCAGGGCGCCGGAGTGCTGGCCGCCGTCGGACCGCACCTCGCGCGCCTAGGGAAGCGGGCCGTCGGCGTGGTGGATCCGATCGTGCGGGCGCAGGTCGAGCCCGCGCTCGCGGCGGGCTGCGCCTCCGAAGACATCGCCTGGCGGCCCGAGCCGTTCCCCGGGGAATGCACCGAGGCGGCGGTGGAGCGGCTGGCGACGGCGGTGCGGCCGTGGAATCCGGAGATGGTGATCGCGGCGGGGGGCGGGAAGGCGCTGGACACCGGCAAGCTTCTGGCCGAAGCTCTCAGACTGCCGTCGGTGATGATCCCGACGATCGCGTCCACCGACGCGCCCACCAGCCGCGTGGCGGTCCTGTACACCGAGGAGCACGCGCAACTCCGCGTGGTACGGCTCCGCGCGAATCCTGGCCTGGTCCTGGTGGACACGGCCATCATCGCCCGCGCGCCGATCCGCTTCCTGGTGGCGGGGATGGGCGACGCCGTGGCGACCTGGCCCGAGGCGCGGACCTGCGCAGCCGGCGCGGGGCGCACCCCGGTGGGAGGTCGCCCGTCCCGCGCGGCTCTGGCGCTGGCCGAGCTGTGCTACCGCACGGTTCTGACGCACGGCCGACAGGCGCGCGTAGATGCAGTCGCGGGTCGGGTCAGCGAGGCGGTCGAGGCGATCGTGGAGGCCAACATCCTGCTGAGCGGTCTGGGCTTCGAGAGCGGCGGGCTGGCGGCGGCGCACAGCCTGTATGCCGGGCTCAGCGTCCTCCCGGCAGGTTCGGCATACCTCCATGGGGAGAAGGTGGCCTTCGGCGTGGTCGTGCAGGCCATCCTGGAGGGGTGGCCCGCCGCGGATCGAAAGGAGTTGCTGGACTTCTACCATGACGTCGGGCTGCCCAGCACGCTCGGCGCGCTCGGTCTCGGCGCGGCGACGGCGGACGACCTGCGCCGCGTTTCCGAGGTCGCCTGCCGGCCCGGATCGCACATGCACAACCTGCGAAGACCGCCCTCCGTCGAGGAACTGGCCGGAGTCCTGGAAAGCCTCCGGGGCTGATCGGCGCGCGTGTCTGGGAGCGCCCTCGGTCGGCAAGAAGCATCGCCGCCTTGCACAGAGGAGCCCGGCGGGGCCGGAATCACGCGGGGTGCGGCCCGGGAATGGGGGTGGCCAAACGCAAGGTGGGGAAGTAGGCGAGGTAGCGGTGCGTGTCCCGCGTCAGCAAAGGGATGTCGAGCACGGCGGCGTGGGCACCGACGAAGAAATCCGGCAGCACGCTTCGGCGAGTTCCGCCCTGGCGCCGGTACTGCACGTGTGCTCTGGAGGCGAGAAAGAGCGCCGCGCGAGGGATGTCGTGAAATTCGAGGCCGACGGCCTCGATGGCTGCGTCCAGCTTTTCAATTGTGTCATAGGCCGGCGCCAGCTCGGCGTAGATGACGGGATTGATGAGAACCGGCCCCCGTCGTGACCATTCGTCGAGTAGCCGCCTGAGACCAGCGGCTCCACTGCCGGTCCGCCGTTATGACATCGAGAAGAACGTTGCTGTCGGCGAGGATCACCTGAGACCCGGATCGCGAGCGTCCTCGTCGTAGCCGCGCAGCAGGTTCATCAACTGGTCCGTGGTCATCCCCGCATGCGTCCCTGTGCCGCGAAGTCGGGCAAACCGGCTCCGCCCGGATCTCCTGGGGTGTGCGCGCCCGGCGGGCCTCAGGATCACTTGCCCGTCCGGCCCGTAATCAAACGCGACCTGGCTGCCCGGAGCGAGTCCGAGGAAATCGCGGATCGGCTTTGGAATTGTCACCTGCCCTTTGGTTGTCATGGTGGTCGTCATTTGTCTATTCCTCCAGGTAATACCATCTGAGGTATGGTAATACAACGCGCCGATCCTGGCAACCGGAAATCGGCGAAGCAGAGCGTGTGGGATTCTGATTCCCGGTTTGACCCCCGCCTCGTCATGAGATTCGTAGCGGGCAATGTTTTCCCTTGCCATGAGGCAAAGCTTGGACTAATTGAATAGGCGAGAAAGGGCTGCCTCTCCTCATCATCAACGCTTCACTTTGCTAGGAGGGAGTATGAAAAAGCTCAGCGGGTTTACCCTTGTCGCGATTGCCGTCCTCATGACAACTTTACTGGTCTCGCCCGCGTCCGCCGCCAAGAAGGTCATCAAGCTGTCGCACAGCCACCAGGCCGACTTCGCCTCGGAGATCCACACCGCGGCCTGGATCTTCCAGAAGTGGATCGAGGACAACTCCGATACGCTCGAAGTCAAGATCTACGCCGCCAACGCGCTGGGCGAGGAGCGTGCCGTGTACGAGGGGATGCAGCTCGGCTCCGGCGCCAGCGCGGTGATCAGCGGGACGGCGATCCTCAACAACTTCAGCAAGAAGACCGCGGTCCTGGATCTGCCGTTCATGTGGAAGAGCTACGACCACGCGCACCACGTCCTGGACGGCAAGGTCGGGGAGGCATTGGCCAAGGATCTGGACCAGAGCGGTTTCCAGGTCCTGGCCTGGATGGATAGCTGGGGCTTCCGGAACGTCGTCACGGCGAAGAAGGAAGTGAAGGTACCGGGGGACATCAAGGGGTTGAAGATCCGGACCATCCAGACCCCGACCTACGTCGCGGCCCTCAATGCCATGGGGGCGAATGCCACCCCGATGGCATTCGGCGAGGTGTACACCGCGATGCAGACCGGCGTGCTCGATGGGCTCGAGCACGGCTCGGCCGTGATCAAGGCGCAGAAGTTCTACGAGGTGTCGAAGTACATCGCCTTGACCCAGCACCTGTTCGGGCCGCTGGTGTTCGCCTACTCGAAGAAGGAATGGGCCGGGCTCACGGACAAGGAAAAGGCGGTCATCATGGATGGCGCCAAGATGGCCCGGGACGTTCAGCGGGCCCTGGGACCCCTGCGGGAGCAGGAGGCATTCGACTTCCTCAAGACGAAGGGGATGGTGATCCACAAGATCGACACCAGCGGGTTCCGCAAGAACGCCGTCGCGGTCCAAGACAAGTTTGCCAAGGAGGTCGGGGCGTCGGACCTCCTCGAGATCATCCGGGAGACCAACTAGGCGGTGCCGTTCTCTTCCGGAATGCGGCGGGGGGAAGCGCTGGCGCTTTCCCCCCGCCGCGCTATCCGATGCACGAGCTCCGTGTCGGCTTCTCAGGCTGGAGAGCGCTATGCTCGACAAGATCTTTGGGTATGTGAACCGTGCATTCGAGATCCTCATCTTCGTCCTGTTTTTCCTCATCGTGATCGTGGGGGGCATGCAGGTCTTCAACCGCTTCGTCCTCAACCAATCCTTGAGCTGGAGCGAGGAGTTCATGGTCTACGCGAACATCTGGATGGTCTTTCTGGCCGTCCCGGTCGCCTATAACCGCGGCTCCCACATCGGCATGAACCTCTTCGTCAAAGGATTGCCGCCGAGGGGGCAACTGATCCTGGCGCTGGCGATAGACGGCATGTGGGTCGTGCTGGCAGCGGCCATCGTGTTCTACGCGTCCATAGTCATGGGCGTGGCGAGCCACCAGAACAGCCCGGCCCTCGGCCTCCGGATGGATCGGGCCTACTTGAGTCTCGTGGTCGGGGGAACCTACCTGGGGCTCCTGGCCCTGCGGAAAACGACGGCCTCGGTCTGCCGGCTCCGCTCCGGGGAGATGGCGGGAGGTGCGACATGCTGATCGGCCTCTTCGTCGCGCTGCTCTTGCTCCTCTTCGGCGGGGCGCCGGTGCTCCTGGCCATCGGCATTGCCGGCCTCCTCGGCATGTTTCTGAGCCCGGGGGTGGTCATGGCGATCTTCCCGCAAAAGATGTTTGCCATGCTCGATTCGTTCAGCCTCTTGGCCATGCCCTTCTTCATCTTGGCGGGGGAATTGATGTCCCGGGGGGGGATCAGCAACAAGATGGTGGCGTTCTCCGAAACCGTGGTCGGGCACATGCGAGGCGGCCTCGGCCACGCCTCGGTCGTCGGCAGCATGATCTTCGCAGGCGTATCGGGCTCGTCGGTCGCGGACACCTCGGCCATCGGCTCCATCCTGATTCCCGCCATGAAGGAGCGGGGCTACCAGCCGGGATTTGCGGCCTCCATCCTGGCTGCCGCCGGAACCATCGGACCGATCATTCCCCCCAGCATGACCATGATCATCTATGGCTCGATGACCGGGACGTCCATCGGAGGACTCTTTCTGTCCGGGGTGATCCCGGGAATCATCATCGGGTTCTTCCTGATGGGGACCATCTACGTTCACTCCTTCTTCCCGCAGTTTCCCGCCCTGCGGATCACGACGGGGAAGTTCAGCTTCAGGCGGATGATGAAGGCGCTGGGCCAGGTCTGGTCCGCGCTTCTCGCGCCGGTCATCATCCTGGGCGGCATCCTCTCCGGAGTATTCACGGCAACGGAGGCGGGCGTGGTGGCCTGCTGGTACGCCTTCATCGTCTCCTTCGTCATCTACAAATCGCTGAAGCTCCGCGACCTGCCCAAGATCCTGGTGGATGCGGCCATCGTCACGACCACGGTCATCGGAATCATCTCGGTCGCCGGGGCTTTCGGCTGGCTGCTGGCCTATCTGGACTTCAACGTGATCGTGCTGGCTTTACTCAAGAGCATCTCCAACGACCGGAACGTGATCCTGCTGGTCCTGCTCGGGGTCATTTTCATCATGGGGATGTTCATCGAGTCGCTGGCGGTCCTGATCATCCTGATCCCCGTGTGCATGTTCGTCACCAAGGCCTACGGCTTCGATCCGTTCCACTTCGGTCTGTTGATGACGATCGCGACCCAGATCGGTGCGGTGACGCCGCCGGTGGCGGTCCTGCTCTTCGTGGCGACGAGCATCGCCGGATGCAAGTATGACGAGACAATCCGGTACTGCTACCCGTTCGTCGCCGCGCTGGTGGCCGTCATGCTTCTGGTGGCGTTTGTGCCCTGGACCGCGACCTATATCCCCCATCGTTTCCTGGGGCCGTAGCGGGACGGGTTGCCGGGATAGCGGTCTCCTCCAATCTCCGATCTCAGAGGGAGAGTGTTGACATGCCAGAGTTCATTCGCCAGTACGACAACAAGAACCAGCCGATCATCACGCCGGCGACGACGATTCTCTCCTCGACCTACTTCAATCTGGTTCGCCTGAAGAAGGGGGAGGAGCATGAGGCCATGATCGAAGGATTCGAGACCCTGTACGCGGTCCTGTCCGGCAACATGGAGATCGAGGTGAATGGCACGCCCTTCAAGGACGTGGGCCGGCGCCAGGACATCTGGTCGGGCAAGGCGGATTCCGTGTACGCCGGGGCCGGCGCCGTTGTCCGGGTGCGCGCCAATCAGGACGGCACGGAAGTGGCCGTGGCCGGCGGGGTCTGCGACAAGACGTTTCCCCCGTTCCGGGTGGTGCCCGAAGAGGTCGAGATGGTCGACGTCGGATCCATCGAGACGCGATCGCACCGGCGGATCTTCCACCTCCTGGGCCAGAACGGAAACGGGCGGGCCAACAATCTCCTCATCAGCGAACTGTATTGCGATCATGGCTGCTGGTCCGGGTATCCGCCCCACAAGCACGATACAGACCAGGGATCGGCCGAGACGGCGCACGAGGAGGTGTATCATTTTCGCTTCCGCCCCGAGACCGGTTTTGGCGCGCAGTTCGCCTTTCAGCCGGACGGGTCCTCGCAGTGCTTCATGACGCGAAACGGGGACACCTTCCTGCTGGACAAGGGATATCACCCGACGGTCACGTCGCCCGGCCACGAGGAGTACATCTTCACGATTTTGGTGGGGAAGACCCAGCGTGGCCTGGTGCAGAACTTCAAAGAGGAGCATCGGCACCTGATGCGCGGGATCCCCGGCATCCAGGACATGGTGAACAAGTTCAAGTAGGCGAGCCGGGAATTCTTTGCGGTGCATCCGGCAATAATGCAGCTCTCGGGAGGAATGAAATCGATGGGAATTGAACTCTTCGACCTAACGGGTAAGGTTGCACTGATCACCGGCGCAACCCAGGGGATCGGGCTTGCCATCGCGCGCGGGCTGGCGCAAGCCGGGGCTCGAGTCGTCATCAATGCTCGCAATGCCGAGAAGCTGGAGCGGGCCGTGGCGACACTCGTGGGGGAAGGCTTGACCGCCTCCGGCTGTCGTTTCGATTTGGTCAACGGCGCCGAGGTTCGCGAGCGGGTCGCGGCGCTGGAGCAGGAAGTCGGCAGGATTGACATCCTGGTGAATAACGCGGGAATTCAGCGGCGCAGCCCCCTGGAGCAGTTTGACGAAAAAGTGTGGCGCGAGGTGCTGGACACCAACCTCACCGGGCTGTTTCTGGTGACGCAGCAGGTCGTCCGGGGGATGATCGCGCGGAAGTCTGGGAAGATCATCAACATCTGTTCGCTGATGTGCGAGGCGTCGCGTCCGACCGTGGGGGCCTACACCGCAGCCAAGGGCGGAGTAAAGCAGCTCACCAAGTCCATGGCGGTGGAGTGGGCGAAGTATAACATCCAATCGAACGGCATCGGCCCAGGGTACGTCTTGACTGAAATGAATCGGCCGTTAATCGAAGACCAGAAGTTCGACGCCTGGGTGCGCGCCCGCACCCCGGCCGGCCGTTGGGCGGATCCCACCGAGCTGGTCGGGACGGCTGTGTTCTTGGCCTCCCGGGCCTCCGATTTCGTCAACGGGCAGATCATTTACGTGGACGGGGGCATTCTGGCTGCGTTGTGATGGAGTCCGCTGGATTCTCGTGTCTGGAGTTGACGGTAGAAGGCCAACGGCCGGCGGGTCACGGCCGTTGCGCTGGGAGCTGCCATGGACCGACTGCGCGTTCTCGTCATGGGGCTGGGCTTCTTCGGAAAGCACTGGCTCAAAGAAATCGCGTCCTGCTCGGAGTGCGAGGTGGCGGGGGTCGTTGCCAAGCACCCGGACCTCCTCGCCTGGGCGGGAGAGGAGTTCAAGATCCCGGCGTCGAGACGCTTCAGCTCGATCGCGGAAGGGCTGGAGCGTGCGGGGGCCCAGGCGGTGGTCGTCGCCCTGCCGGAGATGTTCCACAAAGAGGCGATCCTGGCCGCGCTCGGCCGGGGGATGCACGTGCTCACCGAGAAGCCCCTGGTCATGACCACGACAGAGGCGAGAGAGGTTGTCCGCGCCGCTCGGGGGGCGAAGGGGTCCACCCTGATGGTGGATCAGAACTACCGCTGGCGGCCGCAGACCCAGACGCTGCGCAAGGCGCTGCGCGACGGGCGGATCGGGACGATCGCCTCGATCGGCTACGAGTTCCGGCAAGCCATCACGCGGACGACCACGGATGGGTGGCGGGAAAAGATGGCGCATCCCTTCCTCCACGACATGGCCCCGCACCACATCGACCTGATGCGTGCCTGCACCGGTCTGGAGTGCCGGCAGGTCGTGGCAGTCGGCGTCCGCCCCCCCTGGAGCTGGTACCAGGGTCTGCCCGGCGTGGATGCGATCCTCACCTTCGAACAGGGGGTGAGCGTGGCCTACACCGGGACGATGGTGGGGCGCGGCCTCGGCACCCCGCAGGACGGGATCATCACGGTGATGGGAGAGCAGGGGATGCTCCGGCTTGAGGCCGATTCGCAGGTACGCTGGTACGACGACAAGGGGGCGTCAGAAGTGATCCCTCCCGTCCCGCTGTCGTTCACCGACCAGGCCTATGCCCTGCGGGAATTCCTGGCGGCCATCCGTGAGGGGCGGAAGCCGGAGACGCACCTGGAAGACAACGTCCGGACGCTGGCCATCGTCGAGGCGGCGATCATCTCGGTGGAAACCGGGATGCCGGTCGCGGTCGCCCCTCTGGTGGCGGAAGTACTCAAGGCCTGATTCAATTGAAAACTGACAACCGACAATGAGAAACCGGTCAATGAGTCGAGTCATTGGCCGGTTGTCAGTTGTCAGTTTCTCATTTTACAATGGAAGGGGGTTGCCATATTCAATTGAAAACCGACAACGGACAATGAAGAACCGGTCAACGGACTGCGTTATTGGCCGGTTCTCGGTTGTCGGTTTTCCATTTTGCATTGGAAAGGGGTTGTCATGGATCTCGGGTTGAAGGAGCGGGTCGCCATCGTGACCGGCGGGAGCAAGGGGCTCGGCCGCGCGGAGGCCGAAGCCTTGGCGGCCGAAGGGGCGGCGGTGGTCGTGGCCGCGGCCAAGAGCGTGGCCGAGGCGGAACAAGTCGTCCGGGGGCTGCTGGATAAAGGGTCTCGGGCCGTCGCGGTGCAGGCGGATGTCACCCAGGCGGGGGACGTGCAGCGACTGGTGGACACCGCGCTGAAGACTTTTGGACGTCTGGACATCCTGGTGAACAACGCGGGAACGACGGGGCCGCAGTACAACAAGCCCCTGGTGGACATGCCGGAGGAGATCTGGGACTTCATGCTGGGGAACCACCTGAAGAGCGCCTTTCTGTGCATCAAGTACGCGGCTCCGCACATGGTCAAGCAGGGCTGGGGCCGGATTATCAACACCTCCTCCATCCACGGACGGGTCGGCGGGCGCGCCAGCCTGGGGCACTACGGCGCGGCCAAGGCCGGGGTGGTCGCCCTCACCATGACCGCGGCGCGAGAGCTGGGACCGAAGGGGATCACGGCGAACGTCATCGCGCCGGGATTCATCGGGACGGATACCCTGCGCGGGATCTTGCCCGCCGCGACCCTGGATAAGCTCAAGCAGCAGATTCCCCTGGGCCGGATCGGGGAGCCGGCCGAGGTCGGCCGGGTGGTAGCGTTCCTCGCCTCCGAAGCCGCCTCGTATCTGAACGGGGCGGTCCTGGACATCACGGGAGGACGGCTGGAATACTTCTTATAAGTCCTATATGACCTATTGGACCTATTCGCCTCAGAACGGAGCAAGAGCGTGAGCGAGAAAGTCATCAGCGCGCGAGCAGCCATCGATCTCATCAAGCCGGGAGACACGCTGGCCATCCATGGGGCCGGCGGTGGAAACGTGGAGCCGGACCTCCTCATCAAGATGCTGGCGGAAAAGTTCGCAGAGACCGGTCAGCCCCGCAGCCTGACCGTCTTCCACGTCTCCGGCATCGGGGACTGGAAGGAAAGTGGTCTGAATCAGCTTACCGGAGACGGGTTGGTCAAGCGCGACATCGGCGGCCATTACGGGATGTCGCCCAAGTACGCCCAGCTCATCCTCGATAACAAGATCGAGGCCTACTGCTGGCCGCAGGGGGTCATGTCCCAGTGGCTGCGGGAGGTTGCCGCCCACCGGCCGGGCCTGGTCACGCACATCGGACTCAAGACCTTTATCGATCCACGGCTGGAAGGGGGCAAGCTCAACTCCCGTACCACCGAGGACCTGATCGAGGTGGTCAGGCTGGCTGGTCGCGAATGGCTCTTCTACCGGACCTTCCCCCTCAATGTTTGTTTCATCCGCGGCACCACCGCGGATGAGAAGGGGAACATCACACTGGAGCAGGAGCCGGCCTTCCTGGAAGTCCTGCCCATGGCTATGGCGACCCGAAACTCGGGCGGTATCGTGATCGCGCAGGTGAAGCGGCTGGCGCAGGCCGGGACGCTGCACCCCAAGATGGTCAAGGTTCCCCACACCCTGGTGGACCACATCGTGGTGCACCCCGGCCAGTGGCAGAGCGTGGAGGGGGAATACAACCCGGCCTTCAGCGGCGAGGTTCGGGTGCCGGTGGGATCCATCGCCGCCATGGAACTGGACGAACGTAAGGTGATCGCGCGTCGGGCGGCGCTGGAGATCGTGGGCTTGCCCCGCGCTGTTTTGAACATGGGGGTGGGGATGCCCGACGGCTTGGCGCTGGTGGCGGCCGAGGAGGGGATCTCGGACCGGATCACCGCCACGATCGAGCAAGGGATCACCGGCGGCATCCCGGCGCCGGGCGTGATCTTCGGCATGTCCTCGAACCCCGAGGCGATCATTGACCAGTGCTATCAGTTCGACTTCTACGACGGGGGAGGGCTGGACTTCACCTTTCTCGGGATGGCCGAGGCGGACCATCGCGGCAACGTGAATGTGAGCAAGTTCCAGGGCAGGATGCCGGGTGTCGGCGGATTCGTCAACATCTCGCAGGGCGCCAAGGCGGTGGTGTTCTGCGGGACCTTCACGGCCGGCGGACTGCAGGTGAAGGTTGGGGACGGTCGGCTCACGATCGTGAAGGAGGGGCGGTTCAAGAAGTTCGTTCCCCAGGTGGCGCAGGTCACGTTCAGCGGAGAGCTGGCCGCGGAACAGGGCCAGCGGGTGCAGTTCATCACCGAGCGCGCGGTTCTCGTGATCACGAAAGAGGGCGTGATGATCACGGAAATCGCGCCGGGTGTGGACCTGGAGAAAGACGTCCTGGCCCAGATGGCGTTCCGCCCAAAGGTGGCTCCAGATCTAAAGACGATGGACGCGCGGATCTTCAACGACGGCCTGATGGGGCTGAAGGGTGAAGCGAAGAGGTGAAGGCGGGGAGCGGATAAGGATTCTGGTCTTCAAGTGGGCGTGGGAGAAATCGGAGAAGGAAATATGAGTTCTTTGCGTGGGTTCATCGTGGGCGGGCTCGCCTTCGTCCTGCTACTCGCTTTCCCCCTCGTGGCTCCGGCGGCGGAGTCACCGGAGGCGGCCCGCCGGCAGGAGATCGAGACGGTCATCCAAGAGTATCTCCGGGCGCATCCCGAGGTGGTCGCGGAAGCCCTCCAGGAGATGGAGCGGCGCGAACAAGAGGCCCAGCGGAAGCAGGCGGCCGAGGCGGTCCGCTCCCATCTGGCCGAGCTGACTCAGGACCCCGGCAGCCCCGTCGGGGGGAATCCGCAGGGCGCGGTGACGATCGTGGAATTCTTCGATTACCAATGCGGCTACTGCAAGGGCGAGGTGAGCGAACTCAAGAAGCTCCTCCAGGCGGACCCGGACATCCGCCTTGTGTACAAGGATCTGCCGATCCTCGGCCCGGTTTCGACCTTCGCGGCGCGCGCGGCCCTGGCCGCCCAGAAGCAGGGGAAGCACGAGGCGATGCACGCCGCTCTGATGGCGGCGAGCGAGCGGCTGACCGAGCAGGGAGTCCTCCAGATTGCCGCCCAGGTCGGCCTCGACGCCGCCCGGCTCGAGAAAGACATGGCGGACCCGGCCGTGGCGGAGATCCTCGCGCGGAATGGCCGGCTCCGGGAAGCGCTGGGCATCCGTGGCACGCCGGCCCTGATCGTCGGGACGGAGCTCGTCCCCGGAGCGGCCGACTTCGATACCCTGAACGAGCTTGTGGCGCAGGCGCGAAAGAAGTGATCCCGGCGACCCGCCGCTGATTTCGTACGGGAAGACAATCCAGTCAGACCGGGCGGCCTCGACGATGCGGGTGCGCCCGACGCCACAGCACCTTAGTACTTTTGCCCACAATTACGGTGACATATCGCCGGTCCCCCGGACCGACCCTCGGACGCCTAGCGCCTCGTCGAGGCCGGCTCGCCCTTACCCCGGGTCGGTCCGCTCAGCGAGCGGACCTCCGGGCCGGGGACGGGCTTGCCCGCGGGCGCGGCGTCTCGGGTCGGCCCGGGGGACCTGGACCTATACGGCTAACGTATACGTCATCGAATTTGTGTCTGCGTGCATTCAGGCTGCTCAAAAAGGTCCAGATGCAAGGCGGCTCGCGAAGGGCCGAGTGAGGCGTACTTCAGGTACGCCGCAGCGAGCGCCCAAGCGTGCCAACGCAGCAGATGGGCCTTTTTCAGCAGCCTGTTAGATCGCGCCGGAGGATTTGAGAGCGGCAATCTGCTCCAGGGAGTAGCCTAGGAGGTCTTGCAGGATGACCTCGTTCGCGGCGCCCATGGGGAGTCCGGGAAAGCGGACCTGGCCGGGGGTCGCGGACATGCGGATGGAAGCCTGGGGGAGCGGGATGGTCTTTCCTGAAGCGGGATCGACGAGGGGGATGATGCTTCCCCGCGCCTGGTACTGCGGATCGCGCGCGATGTCCTCCATGTTGTAGACAGGGCCGATGGTCACGCCTGTCTTCTCGCACGCTTCCAGCACCTCGCAGAGCGGTCGCGCCCGGATCCAATCGCCGATGATCTGATTCAGGAGATCCCGGCTTGTCTGTTGGAGCCGCTCCTGGTTGTTCAGGAAGCCGGGAGCGGTCTTGAGCTCCGGGTGCTCCAGGAGGTCTACGAGCCGCTCGAAGGGAGCCTGCGAGCTGGCCGAGAGAGCCACCCACTTCCCATCCTGCGTCTGGTAATTGTTCCGCGGGGACGAAAAGTGGGATTCGTTTCCGGAGGGCTGAGGGATGGCGCCCGAGAGGGCATAGGTCAGGAAGTCGGCCCCCATGAAGCCGAAGAGGGGTTCATAGAGTGACAGGTCCAAGTCTTGGCCGCCGCGCTCGCCGCGCTTCTGACCGCGCAGTGCGATCATCACGCCCAGCGCGAGCTGGGTGCCGGCGATCATGTCAGCCAGGGCCAGCGGTGGGTTGGTGGGCGGGCCGCCCGGGTGGGCGTTCATGTGAGTGAATCCGCTCATGGCCTCGGCCAGGGTGCCGAAGCCGGGTTTGGACGCAGAGGGCCCAGTCTGGCCGTATCCCGAGATCCGGCCGATGATGAGGCCCGGATTGAGCTCCCAGAGCATGGGGGCGGGAAAGCCAAGCCGGTCGAGCGTCCCGGGGCGCATGTTCTCGATCAGGACGTCGGACTGGGCCACCAGTTGGGCGAGGATCCGCTGCCCCTGGGGATGCTTGAGATTCAGCGTGATGGGGAGCTTGTTCCGCGAGGCGAGGAGCCAGAAAGGCTGATACCGCTCCTCGATCACCGCCCAGTAGCGGATGGCGTCGGGAACGGTCGGGGGCTCGACCTTGAGGACCTCGGCGCCGTAGTCGCCGAGGATCGTAGCGGCGAAGGGGGCGGCCACGACCGAGCCGAGGTCAAGAATCCGGATGTCGCGGAGCGGGAGCCGTGACTGCGCTGCCTCGCTCCGTCGGTCCCGGATGAAATCCGTCAGATCTGTTCCCGCCATGAGCGCTCCTTGACCCTCTGCGCCTTCACCCCGATCGAGCACACGCATCCGCCTTCCGCTTTTCGACCGCGGCGACGGCTTCAGCGTACTCCAGGATCCGTCGGGCCCGCACATAGACCGGAGTGTCCACCATCGCGCCGCCGACGCTCACCGATGCCGTGCCGCGTCGCAGCCCCTCCTCGAAGGCCTCCGCAGTCTTGCGCGCGTATTCGACCTTCTCCGGCGGCGGCGAGAAGACCTGGTGCAAGATGGGGACCTGGTCCGGGTGGATGCAGGAGGCTCCTACGCAGCCGAGATCCCGGGCCCCGGCTGCGGCCCGCGCGAACGCTGGGAGGTTCCGAAATTCTCCGATACTTCCCAAGAGCCCCATGGGGGCGACTCCTGCCGCCTTGCAGACGGTCACAACCTTCGAAAGGGGGTAGCGTAGCTCCGCCCCGTCCGCAGAGGGTCCGACCCCGATTTCCAGGCAGTAGTCCTCCGGGCCCAGGGCGATGGTGCGGCCCCGCGGGCTCGCGGCGGCGATGGCTCTCAGATTCAGCAAGCCGCGGGGACTTTCGATGAGCAGCGCCAGCTCGATCCGTCCGGGGGAAAGGCCCCGGCTGCGCTCCAGGTTCGCGATCTGCGCCGCCAGCCCCTCGACCTCCTCGGCCGACTCCGTTTTCGGAAAACAGATGCCATCCAGGCCGGGGTAAATCGACGCGTCCAGATCCTCGGCGAGAGTGGCGGGGTCGCGATTGACCCGCACGAAGGTCTCGGCGCCGCCGCGGGCGGCGAGGGGGAGAGAGGCGCGGACCAACCGGCGGGCGGCGTCCTTCTCTTTCAGCGGGACCGCGTCCTCCAGGTCCAGCATGATCGCGTCCGCGCCGCGCAGATGCGCCTTCTCGACGAACCGCGGGACATTCACCGGCAGGATGAGCGTGGACCGCCTGATCAGAAGACTCATCTGTTCGCCCCCCGGACCCGATTCTGGTCGCGCTGATTAGGAGCCGTTACGAAATAACTTGTCCATTCATTGGAATTTCGTTACGGCTCCTTGAGGATCGTGCGGAAGAGCGCAGAGACGCTACCCGTGAGCATGGAGGGAAGTCAACAGAAAACGCGACGGCCTCGGACGCCGAGCTTCCACCCTGGCCTCACGGTCCATCAAGATCCTCTCGGGTATTCTCAGCCCCTCGCGCGATCCGGAAGAGGGCACTTCCCGGTTGACACGGCGCAAGCCCTTCGATAGGCTCGCGCACGAGCCTGCGTGCGTTCTATGAGCAGAGACAAACAACGGGAAGAGCAGCGGGTGGACTACCGGATCGTCGCAACGCTTGGGCCGAGCAGTGATACCGGCACGACGTGGCAGGCCATGCTTGCGGCCGGAGTGACTGCGTTCCGTCTGAACACCTCGCACCTGTCCTTGCCGGAGCTGTGCGCCTGGATCGATCGGCTGAGCGCCGTCCTCTCGGCGCGGAATCCGCGGCCATCGCTGATCCTGGACCTGCAGGGCAGCAAGTGGCGTCTGGGCCGGTTCCCCGCCCGCCAGCTCACCTGCGGACAGCGGGTGGAGCTGGTGTGTGCGGCGTCGGCCGACGGCCCACAGGTGTTGCCGGTTCCGCACCCGGACTTCTTCCGAGCCGCTTCCGTGTCCAGCGGCGAGATCGCGCTCAACGATGCCAAGATTCGTCTCGTGCTCGAATCGCAGGACGCGGACGCGCTTTCCGCTCGCGTGACCCAGGGCGGGGCGATCAGCCCTCGGAAGGGGATCACATACACCGCTTCCACGTACCGCCAGGAGTCGTTGAGCGAGACGGATCGACTGATCCTGGCGCAGACGCGGAGTCTCGCGGGCATCCGCTACGCTCTGTCGTATGTCAAGGATGGCGCCGAGATGGCCGCCTATCGGGCACAGATCGGGGCGTCGGCTTCCCTGATCGCCAAGCTTGAGCGGCAGTCCGCGGTGGACGAGGCGGCGCAGATCGCGGCGGCCGCCGACGAGTTGTGGCTGTGCCGGGGGGACCTCGGCGCCGAGCTGGGGGCGAAGGCGATGGCCGCCGCTGCCTACCAGTTCTCGAACCGCGTGCGCGGCATGCCGGTGCCGGTGCTCCTGGCGGGGCAGATCTTCGAGCACATGGCCGAGCATCCCACTCCCACCCGGTCGGAAGTGTGCATGCTGTACGAGGCGTTGATGAAGGGCTATGGCGGGGTTGTGCTGTCGGACGAGACGGCCATCGGCCGCGACCCCGTCGAGAGCTGCAAGATTGCGGCTCTCTTCCGAACCTGAGCGCGCCCGCGAGATACCGGGCGGCGCGTTCCCCGGCGGCAGACCCCGGGGGAGAAACCAGAGACAAGGAGACCACGAGATGGCAAACAGCAAGGCATTTGTGGGGAAGGTAGCTTTCGTGACCGGGTCTTCCCGGGGCATCGGCCGGGTCATCGCAACCCACTGCGCGAACCTCGGGGCCTCGGTGGCCATTCAGGGAACGACCCCCACCTCGGCCCGGGCCTTTGGCGAGGCGGATTCCCTCGAGGCGGTCGCCAAGGCAATTGCGGCGGAATCCGGGAGCAAGGTTCTTCCCTTCCACGGAAACCTTGCCGACCCGGAGGTGGTTCGGGGCATGGTGCAAGCGATCCGGGCGGCCTTCGGCCGGATCGACATTCTGGTCAACTGCGCCGGGGGCGACATCGGAGCAGCCGGGACGGGGGCGCCCATGGCGGGCAGGCCCACGCGCAACGACCCGGTCTTCACCTCCTACGATGATCTCCGGTCGGTGCTCGACCGAAACCTGATGACCTGCCTCCTGGTCTGCCGGGAGGTGGTCCCCGAGATGATCGAGCGTCGGAGCGGCCGGATCATCAACATCGGGAGCGTGGCGGGTCTCATCGGCCTGACTCAGGGGGCCATCTACGCCACGGCCAAGGCGGCGGTGCACGAGTACACCCGTTGCCTGGGCGTCATGCTCAGGCCTCACAACGTGACCGCCAACGCCATCGCGCCCGGGGACATCCTCACCCCCCGCTTCGCGGCCAGCCGTCCCATCGAGGACGCGATGACGGTCGAGGAGGGCACGCTGGAACGCTACGGTCGGCCGATCGAGATCGCCCGGATGGTTGCCTTCCTCGCCTCCGAGGACGCGAGCTACATCACGGGTCAGGTGATCCGGGTCGACGGAGGCAAGCAGTGCTTCGCGGGCTGAGACGGCAACGCGGTAGAGGCACGGATCAAAAGCGAGGAAAGCGCTCCCGAACCTTGTCCAGGGATGACGTCAGTCCCGCCGAAAGGCTCCGCAGCGATCTCTTCCGCGGCAGGAGCGGAAAAGACGGCTCTTCAGACCGGGGTTGTTGGTGCTTCCCGAGGGTTGTCTGGTTTCAATTCGAGCTGGAGGCACTGGGAAAGCCGATCACTTGCCGACAAGATTGGGCGAGGCGCAGAAGAGCGAATGTGGCCGGCAAGCCGCTGGGGACGATCGCGAATTGCGAGGTTGGCCGAACGGTAGGGACGCGGCGTGGCGGATCGCCGCGGACTCGATCTCGCTTACCGAGCGCGAGGCCAGCACCACCAAAGCTCCTTCATCGGCCAGCGCGAGCGCCGTGGCCCGACCGATCCCCCTGCCCGCCCCGGTGACGATGGCAACCCGCTCCTTCAACCCGAGATCCATGGCAACCCCTTTCCAATGCAAAATGAGAAACCGACAACTGACAACCGGCCAATGACGCAGTCCGCTGACCGGTTTTTCATTGTCGGTTGTCCGTTTTCAATTGAATCAGGCCCTCAGCTTCACTCCGCCAGATATTTGCGGTCGGGGGGGGAACCGGGGCGCTGGTTGAGGACCTTGGCGCCGCGGCCCATGAAGACGGCGCCGGTGCGGGCCTGCTCCTTGATGCCGAAAGGGCTTCAGGACCTCGAGGAGCTTGTCCAGCTTGTCCGGTTCGCCCGTGGACTCCAGCATCAGGGTGGTCGAGGAGACGTCCACGATGCGGGCCTTGAACAGGTCGGCCAGGCTGACGACCTCCTGCCGCGTCTTGGAGGTGACCCCCACCTTGACCAGCAGCATCTCGTAGGCGAGCTGCTCCTTGTCGGCGGTGACGTCGGCCACCTTGACCGCGCCGATGAGCTTGCGGAACTGCTTGGCCACCTGATCCAGGGCCGTGCTCGGACCCCTCCACGACGATGGTGATCCGCGTCACCCCCGGCAGCTCGGACGCGCCGGCGGTGAAGCTCTCCACGTTATAGCCGCGCCGGGCAAAGAGGTTCCCCATCCGGGCCAGCATGGCGGGCTCGTCCTGCACCAGCGCCACCAAGACATGCCTCATTCTTGGGCCCTCCCCCTCGGATCCTCCATGAAGTCGGCGTTGCTGGTCCCCGGCCGGACCATGGGATAGACGTTCTCGCCCCCGTCCACCTTGCAGTCCAGGAGGAAGGGGCCGTCCGCCTGGCGGGCGGCGGCGAAAGCGGCCGGCAGTTCCGTCCGCGGCAGTGACCCGCCGCGCCGGGATGCCGTAACTGGCCGCCAGTTGGACGTAATCCGGGCCGCTGATCGGCGTGCCGATATACCGGGCGCCATGGAACAGCTCCTGCCACTGCCGGACCATGCCCAGGTAGCCGTTGTCCATGATCACGATCTTGATGGGGAGCCGCTCCTGGGTGACGGTGGCCAGCTCCTGCAGGTTCATCTGGAAGCTGCCGTCCCCCACGACGACCCAGACGGGCTCGGTGGGGTGGCCGGCCTGCACGCCAAGGGCGGCCGGGAGCGAGTAGCCCATGGTGCCCAGGCCGCCGGAGGTGAAGAAGCTGTTCAACCGTCGGAAGCGGTAGTGCTGGGCCACCCACATCTGGTGCTGGCCGACGTCGCTGACCAGCACGCCCTGGCCGTCCGTGATCTCGTGCAGCGCGCGGATGACCTCCTGCGGAGGAAGGGCGCCCTGGCCGTGGACCTCCAGGGGATGTTGCGTGCGCCAGGATTCGATCTGGGCCAGCCAGTCGCGGTGGTTCTGCTCGGTCAGCTCCGCTGTCAAGGCCTCCATGACGAAGCGGACGTCGCCCACCATCGGGAGGAAGGTGGGAACGCGCTTGCCGATCTCGGCCGGGTCGATGTCCACGTGCAGGAGCTTCGCCTGGGGGGCGAAGTGGGAGAGGCTGCCGGTGAACCGGTCGTCCATGCGCATCCCCATGGCGATGAGCAGGTCGGCGTTCTGGACGGCCAGGTTGGCCCAGGCCACGCCATGCATCCCCGCCATGCCGAGGGCCAGCGGATGGTCGGCCGAAAGGGCGCTCAGACCGAGCAGGGTGCTCACCACCGGGGCGTTGATCCGCTCGGCAAACTGCCGCAGCGCCTCCCAGGCCGTGGCCACGTGGACCCCGTGGCCGGCCAGGATCACGGGCCGCTTGGCGTCGGCGATGGCCTGCGCGGCGCGCTTCACGTGGTAGGGGGTAGAGCGCAGGACCGGCCGGTAGCCGGGGCGCGAGACCCGCTCCGGGTAGTGGAAGTCGCACGGGGCGGTCAAGATGTCTTTGGGCAGATCCACCAGGACCGGCCCCGGCCGCCCGGTCCTGGCCAGGAAGAACGCCTCGCGCATCGTCCGGGCCATGTCCTTGCCCTCGCGCACCAGGTAGTTGTGCTTGGTGATGGGCAGGGTGATGCCGGTGATGTTGATCTCTTGGAAGGCGTCGGTGCCGATGACCGAGTCGGCGACCTGCGCCGTGATGGCGACCATGGGGACGGAGTCCAGCATCGCCGTGGCGATTCCGGTGACCAGGTTGGTGGCTCCCGGCCCGGAGGTGGCGGCGCAGACCCCCACCTTTCCCGTGGCGCGCGCATAGCCATCCGCCGCGTGGGCGGCAGCCTGCTCGTGCCGGACGAGGACATAGTGGATCTGCGGGTACTTGGAGAGCGCGTCGAAGAGCGGCAGGGCGGCACCGCCCGGATAGGCCCAGACGACGTCAACTCCCTCGCGGACCAGGCATTCCCAGACGACTTCGGCGCCGGTGTATCGCATGAAGGGGACCATACCAGCGGTAGCCGGGCGGGTCAAGGCGATTTCGGTCGGGAGCGCGAGGGAGCGATCAGTTCGGGGCGCGTTCCCCGCGCTCGCGCAGGTACTCATCCACGATCCGCCTGGTGCGCTCCAGCGCGTCCAGCGCATGCAGCTCGAGCACCCAGAAGTCGCAGCCCCGCTCGGTAAGGGCGTCGAGCGCGGGCGCGAGGTCCGCCAGAGTATCGGGGGCGAAATGGATGTCGTTCCGCTCGATCAGGTAGAGGTGGGCGGAGAGAATCCGGGTGGGGACGGCGCGGAGGAAATCCACCACCGTCCCCCGCCCCTCCAAGACCCACGGGCAGCCGCCGGCGTGGCCGAGGTCGAAGGTCACCGGGGCGCCCGTCCGGCGGAGGAGGGCGGCAAAGCTGTCCGGGTCGCTGGACGGCCCGCCGCGGAGGTTCTCCACGGTGAGGGGGACACCGCGGCGCAGGGCGTGCTCCATCAGGGTCGTCAGGTTCCGGGCCAGTGTCTCGTGGCAGAGCTCTTCAGGGTCGGGGCTGAAGGTACCCACGTGGATATTCACGTGATGGGCGCCGAGGTCGGCCGCCGCGTCCAGGTAGTCCTGCAAGATGCGGCAGGCCGCCCCCGCGTGTTCCGGGTCGCGGTGCCCGATCTCCAGATCGGTGTAGGGCGCGTGGACGGAGCAGCGGGGCGCCGCCGTTCGCAGCCGTTCCAGCAGTTGCCGCCGCCGGCCCTCCGGCTTCATCAGCCGCCAGCCGTCCAGTCCCCACTCGACCCCCTCGTATCCGTGCGCGACGCGATAGTCCCCGATGCGCGCGGTATTCTTCCCGAAGAGCGTGTGACAAAAGAGGAGTCGCGGTATCATGGAGAACCTTTCTCAAAGAAGAACGGAATGCGGTCATGGGTGCGCCTTGCGTTCCGCCGAGGCGGGGGTCAGCCCTGCCGAACGCCGGCAGAGAGCGGAGGGCGGGCGTTCGAGGGTTGGGTGTGTTCGAGGATGACGGGGTGGACGACTTCCAGCGCGGCGAGGAACTCGGCGTAGAAGTTCCTGGAGGCGAAGCCGAAACGGGGACCGGTGTAGCGGGCGATGATCTCTTCGATCGCGCTGCTCCCCACGGCGGTCCGAGCCGCCAGGATTCCCTCCCTCCCGTGGTTATAGGCGGTGATGGCAAGAGGCCAGGACCCCAGGGCCTCGTAGTTGTGCCGTAAGAGGTGCGCGGCGGCATTCGGTGGCCCGGATGGGGTCGCGGCGGTCGTCGCGCTTGCGCGTGATGGTCAGGTACTGCTTCCCGGTGGATCGGATGAACTGCCAGAGGCCCACGGCCCCGGCCTTGGAGTAGGCCTGTGGGTCGTAGCTCGACTCGACCATGGGAAGGGCTGCCAGCTCCATGGGGAGCTTGTGCTCCCGCAGGATGGCAAGGATGCGGGGTAGGAGTTTCCGGGCGCGCCGCAACCCCTCGTCCACCTTCTGGCGGAGCCCCTGCTGGACCCGGATGTTGTCCGCGGCGCGCAGCAGAACGTCCGGCGGACAGGGACATCCCCACGCCTGCGAGACGGACTCGGCCTCGGGGCCGAGCTCTTCCGGCGGGACGCCGGCGGCAAGCTTCGTGAGAAGATCCTGGTGTTTCTCCCGCAGACGCTGGATCTCGGACTGGGCCAATTTGGCGGCGCGGCACTGGTTCGTGGTGTCGCCGACACGCACGACGCCGTAGATCACGCCGAGGTTGTTCCGATCATGGAGGACGAAGTCGCCGACGCCGTATTCGGTGTAGATCTGCTTCCAGAAATCGACGTTGGGTTCCAGGAGGGGCGGCTTGGGGAAGTGGGGGTTCTGCGACTCGATCGCCGTCGGCGGCATTGACCGGCGGGGGCAACGGGGAGAACGTGCTGGCAATCAGGATCGCTGTCAAGATCAATCGGCTGCCAAAGCCTGGCATTCCACCTCCGTCACGTTTTTAGCCGACGTTCGAGTCCCTCGCTCCTCTATGTAGCAGACGGCGCCGTGCAGGGCAAGAGATTTCCACCCAGCGGCCTGGCGAGGGCCTTTTCGTAACCCAGGGATCCTGGCTTTCATCCAGTTCTTCCGTTCTCTTTGGCCTCACTCTTTCGCCTCCCGCCAAAGCCGTTGAAACTCCCGCTCGAATTGTGCCACCACCTCAGGATCATCAAGCAGGACAAGATTCTCGTAGTTGGCTCGCTCGGCGCTTTGCGTCCAATTGTAGCTGCCGGTGGCGACCACGCGATCGTCAAAGACGGCGAACTTGTTGTGCATGAGGCTTTGCTCGACAACGCCGAGGGATCGGATCGCGATGCCGGCGGACCGCAATTTCCGCAGGGCCGGCCCATCGGACTCGATCATCTCCCGGTCCGTCAAGATGCGGATCCGCACCCCACGGTCTTTGGCCGCCACAAGAGCGGAGGCCAACTCGGTGGATGTGAACTGGTACACGGCGATGTCAATGTAGTGCCGGGATTGCTGAATGGTGCGGACGAGGCGCTGTCGAATGCCGCCGTCCGGGGAGAAATAGACATCGGCCGAGAAGGCCGGGCCCGGAAACGCGGCAGAAAAAGCGAGGAGCTCCAGGCAAAGGAGTAAGACCGAATAGGCGCGCGCGGGCATGGAGACATATTGCCGGCGGTCGTGTTGGGGGTTCATGCCGGCATTCTAAGGGGCCGGGGTTTCGGGGTCAAGCAAGCTACTCAGCCTCCAAGGTGATAGGGCATGCTCTCTCCAGAGCCGCCTGTGGGCCCTCTCGACACCGCGGCCAACCGCGGGAGGACGCAGTGGCCGCTCTCCGGGCATTCCTGCCCCCGCTTTCGGCTTGACAGTAGGGTCGGCGGTGGTAGTGTCTTGTTGCAAGTACGCCTCCCGTTTCTCAGACGGGGGAGGCCACGCGCGGCCCTCGGGCCGCACTTCTTTGTCGGAACAGATCCATGAATATCCGCACGAAGCTCCTCATCGGGTATCTCGTCTTCACGGCAACCCTGGTCATCCTTGGGGGCTGGAGCGCGTGGCATCTCCGCGAAATGGGCGGGGTGTCGCGGAACATCATCGCGAACAACTATGACTCGGTCGTCGCCGCTCAGGATATGCGAGACAGCCTGGAGCGGCAGAACTCCGCAGCCCTCTTCGCTCTCCTTGGCCACCGCGAGCAGGCCCTCAAGAGACTAAGCGATTATCGCACGCGCTTCGATGCGACCCTCCAGGGCGCGGCGAACAACATCACGGAGCCGGGCGAGGGCGATATCATCGAGGCAATCCGCCGCCATCGGGAGGAATACTATCAGCAGGTGGACGCATTTCTGGCGGAGATCAAAACACACCGCAACATTCCCTCGATGGATGTGGGCACATCCGGGGCGAAGACTCCCGGAGGGAGTGAATCCTTCATCCGGCTGGAACCATTGATCAATCAGCTCCGCACCGATTGCGACAACCTGCTGCAGATCAATCAGCAGGCGATGGTCGCCAAATCCGAGGCGGCGGCGGGCGTGGCCCAGCGCTGGTTTGTCGCGACTCTCCTCATCGCGGGGTCGCTCGTGGTCGCGGGGCTCATTTTCGCTTTCTTCCTCGCCAACCGGATCGTTGGTCCCCTGCGGGAACTGACGGCCGCCGCGGCCAAGATCGCCGGAGGGGACCTGGATGCCAAAGCGTCCGTGGACTCGCGCGATGAGGTTGGCATTCTGGCGGCAGGGTTCAACAGGATGGCGGAGCGTATCCGGCAACTCCGCCGCTCGGACCTCGGCAAGCTTGTGATTGCTCAACAGACGACGGAAGCCGCGATCGATTCGCTGTATGATCCGGTGATCGTCACGGATGACCAAGGAGGGGTGACCAAACTCAACCCTGCCGCCGAAGAGATCTTCGGATCGGAAACGGAGAATGCGGGCAAACATATTGAGGAGATCGCCCGAGACAGCCGGATTGCCGTGGCGGTCTCCGAGGCCTTGAGCTCGCAACGACCGGTCGCCGGCGAAGGCGCCGCTTCGGTATTGCCCCTCGACGTGGACGGCGCGGAGCGGGCGTTTCGGCTTCGTACGACGCCGATGCGCGACGACGAAGGTCGCCTCCTCGGTGCGGTCACGCTGTTGGAGGACATCACGCACTTGCGCGAGATCGACCGCGTCAAGTCCGAGTTTATTGCCACGGCCTCGCATGAGCTGCGTACTCCGCTGACGAGCGTCCAGATGAGCGTGCATCTCCTCCTGGAAGGCGCGGTGGGCGCCCTGACGGACAAGCAGCGGACCGTCTTGCAGGCCTGCCGCGAGGACTGCGAGCGTCTGGAGAAGTTGATGCGCGATCTCCTCGATCTCTCCAGGATCGAAGCAGGCGAGAGCGCGCCGAATTGCCTGGCCGTTCGCATTGGTGATCTCATTCACGCCGCGACCGCCCCGTTGCATGGCCGAGCGGAGGCGAAGCGGATCGCCCTGGTGGCGGATATTCCTGCGGACATTCCGCCGGTGCTGGCGGACCGGCCCCAGATCGAGCGGGTCATCACGAATCTGGTGATGAACGCCCTGCGGTATACCGTCGAAGGGGGATCAATTCGGATTCAGGTGGTGCAGCACGATGGGCACGTCGCCGTCTCGGTGAGGGATTCGGGCCGCGGTATCCCCCCCGAGTACCTTCCGCACATCTTCGACAAGTTTGCACAGGTCCCGGGCGCTCCACCCGGAGGCGCCGGGCTGGGTCTTGCCATCTCCAAGCGAATCGTGGAGGCGCATGGCGGACAAATCGTCGTGAAATCACTCGTTGGGCATGGGACCACGTTTACATTCACTCTGCGGGCGGCCCAATAATAGTCGGCCCAAAAGCCGGCAAACACGCGAGGGTAGGGTATGGCAAAGCGTATTCTCATCATTGATGACGAAGATCACATCCGGCAAGTGATGCGCTTGACGCTGGAGGCGTCAGGCTATGAGGCCGGCGAGGCGGCGGATGGTCCTCAGGGGCTCGAGGCGTTTGGCGACGGCTCGGAGTGGGATGCGGTGCTGCTTGACCAGAAGATGCCCGGAATGGATGGCCTGGAGACGTTGCGACACCTGAGGGAGCGAAATCCGGGCGCGCGGGTCATCATGGTCACGGCCTTCGCATCGATTGATCTCGCCGTCGATGCCATGAGGCTGGGCGCCACCGATTTCGTGCGTAAACCCATGACGCCAGAAATCCTGCGCAATGCTTTGACAGCCGCGCTGGGGAAGCCGGGCCTCACCTCTCCCCTGGCCGGTGAGCCCAAAGAGGGGGCGGTCGCACTCGGGCCGGTCGTCAGCAGGCTGACCCTAAACGGCTTTCACCTCTGGCCCATTGCCTGCGCGACGGACGAATCCCATGGCCACCACCGACGCCGCTTCATGGTCCGACATCCCGAGGGGAGAGAACAGGAGGTTCTGGTCGAGATTGAGCCCGAGGCTCTGGATTCTATGGAACGCGCGCTCCACCGCCGTCTCCCCGTTGGGAGCGCCTTCTGGACGGCACTGGCCGAACGCCTGCTCAATTCAGTTTTGTGGAATGAAGGGAAGGTCCCTGCCGGCGCCAAGCTGACGATTGATAGCGGCAGAATCAACCACGAGGCCGTGCAATTGGCCGCTGGGTGGGATCGCCAGGATTAAACCGAGTAAGGCGGCCAGTCTCCATTCAAGAGGCACTAAAGGCAGGCGAGGCGGGAGTGCAATCCGGTGGAGCGACCGTCAGCCTTCGAGGTGATAGGGTACGCTCACACAGACCTTCCCGGGTCGGAAGAGCAGAGCGGCCTTGATCAGAAGCGCGGTCTGGTTGTGCAGGATGTGCTCCCACCAATGCGAGGGGACGAACTCCGGCAACACCACGGTTAAGTACTGGCCTTCGCCCTGACGCTCCATCCGATCGATATAGTCCATCAGGGGTCGGACGATCGAGCGGTAAGGCGACTCGAGGACCAGCAGCGGAATGTCCGGTTCCCACTCGGCCCAGCGCAGACGGAGCTTCGTCGTCTGCGTCGGATCGAGATCCACGGTCAGGGCGGTGACACTTGGGGAGATGGACCTGGCATATTCCAGGGCCTCGATCGTCCCTTTGTGGAGGCCGGCGATCAGCACCACGACGAGGTTCTTCCCAATCCGCGGCCGCCGGGCCCCCGCGAGCGAGAGCTGCCGAGCCACCTTCTGGTAGTGTTGGTTGACCCGGGAGAATCCCAGGACGATGAGCGGGATGAGGACGATCACCATCCAGGCCCCATGGGTAAACTTGGAGACGGCGATGACGATGGTGACAACCCCCGTCGTCGCGGCGCCCAGCCCGTTGAGCAAGATGTGGTGAGGGGCCGGGTGCTCCTCCTTCAGCCAGTGGCGAACCATGCCGGCCTGTGAGAGGGTGAAGGAAAGGAACACGCCTACGGCGTATAGGGGGATGAGTGCATGCGTGCTTCCCTGAAAGACGATCAGCAGGAGAATGGAGAGACCCGCCAAGATGAGGACGCCGTTGCTGAAAACCAGGCGGTCGCCGCGGTTCGCCATCTGGCGCGGCATGAACCCGTCTCGGGCCAGGATCGAGGACAATCGGGGGAAGTCGGCATAGGAGGTATTCACGGCGAGAAAGAGAACCATGGCCGTGGCCGCCTGGATATTGTAATAAAGAACGTTTTGCCCGATGGCGGCCCGCCCCAGCATGGAGACCACAGTCTCCGACTCCTTGGGGGAAATGTTGTACGCGTGGGCCAGATACGCCGTACCCAGCGAAGTGACGGCCAGGATCGCCGCCATCCAGACTAGGGTGATGCTGGCATTCTTGGGTTCGGGCGGCCGGAAGGCCGGGATGCCGTTGCTCACGGCTTCGATGCCGGTGAGCGTCGCGCAGCCGGAAGCAAAGGCTCGCAGGATCAGGAAGAGACCGATGGCCTCCGTGGTCTGAATGTGTTCCGTCGGATATGGCTGGACGTCTCCCGTCACGACCCGATAGAAGCCTGCCAGGATAAGGATGCCCAGACTTCCGATGAACCAGTAGGTGGGGAGCGTGAAGATCTTGGCGGACTCGCGCACGCCTCGCAAGTTGGCGATCGTCACGGCGATGACCGTGAGGATGCAGATTTCGACCCGCCATGGGAACAGCACTGGAAAGGCCGACGTGATGGCGGCCACGCCCGAGGCCGTGCTCACCGCCACGGTGAGGACATAGTCGATGAGCAGGGAGGCGCCGGCGACCAGGCCCGGCAGGGTACCTAGGTTGTCCTTTGCGACGATATACGAGCCCCCGCCCGACGGGTAGGCATGGATGGTTTGCCAGTACGAGGCGGCGACAATACACACCAGGATGACGATCCCGATCATTATCGGGAAGGCGAGCGGCAGGGCCGCTGCGCCCGCCAGCACCAAGACCAGCATGATCTCTTCCGTGCCATAGGCGACGGATGAGAGAGCGTCCGAGGCAAACACGGCGAGGCCCATGAACTTGCCCAGCCGCTGATGCTTTTCGCTGGCAGTTGCCAGGGGCCGGCCCAAGAGTTTTTGCTTCAGAGAGCCGAGCATACGTCCTCCAAAACAAAGGCTACAGGGGGTTCCTGTAGCCGGGGGCGGATGCTAATCCCGCCTGCGGACATTGTCAAGCGATTGTGATGTCATGCGGTGTAGTGGAGGCCTGCTGACGTAGGGAAGCCGGGTGGAAGAACGGGCAGAAGGAAGTAGGGGGCCCCACGCAGACCGATCAGGCACAGTATCTCCGCGTCTACGTTGCACAATTATGCCGGAAGATGGAACGCGACCCCGCCCGCCCTCGCTATCTGCTCACGGAGCCAGGCGTGGGCTATCGGCTGGCCTCGGAGTAGGCTCGGTGGCCGCGGACGGTCCGATCGGGCTCCCCGATTGGCCGTTCGGCGACTGTTCTTGCGCTCCAAACTTGGCCAGGAGGAGCGCCCGCTCATTTCCGGCGAGCCCCTCTGCCAGATGTTCCAGCGCAATCGAGACGACGTCGCGGTGGTGAACCTCCTTCGCTCCCAAGTGGCTGGCGACGTCGAGCCAGATCCGATGGAGGAAGGCGATGTCCTCATCCGTCAGGGCCGGGGCGTGGGCGCCTAGGAGAAAATCGTGGACCTCGCCGTTGGCGTCCACGATGCGATAGCGGATCCGATGCGATGACTTCTCCGGAAGACTCTCCCAGGCCTCTCCCATGCGGCGAGCCTGCTCTTCGGGGGCCATCACCTCCGAGATGCCTGCGAAGAGGTCCCAGGAGTCGATCTGTGCCGCGGTCATGGCGGCGGCCTGGTACGCGTCTGTAGATGGAACGACGAGCAGGTCCACGTGCTTGCCGAACTTCTCGGCGACGGCTACGACCTTTGTGAAGAGCTGCTGCTCGTAGGCCGAGAAGAGCCGCTGTGCGTCCAGGTTCTGGTAGCCCGTATCCGGTCCGCGAGCGATCCGGACGGTCATGACCACCAGGTTGCGTTTGCCCGTGTGGGTCAATTCCAGTGCCTTGACGAGGTGCTCCAGATGGTTCACGCCCCTTACCAAACACAGGACGCTCCCCGGCCGAACGCCGAGCGAGCCGCTCGAGACCTCGGCCTCGGGATGTAGTTGAAATTGGTCTAACTCCACGTGCGCGGCGGCCCCCTTCCGCCGCACGTTGATGCGCTCCGACACCTCGAAGACGACGAAGAATATCAGCGTGAAGGCCACGCCGCTGATCGTCGCGACCTCTTTGGTGAAGAGGTTGATTCCGGCGATGGAAAACAAGAGGGCGGCGATCATTCCCAGTCCCAGCGGTAGCTCGTGGCGGCCGAGCCAAGCGTTGAGCGGGACCTTCCACTCGCGGGGTGACTTGTCCGTATAGCGTAGGACGAGCACAGCGAGTGCCTTCGTGGCGAACGACCAGACCACGCCGAAGGCATAGGCCTCGCCCAGGACGTACACGTTGCCGCGAGACCCGATGATGGTCACGAGCTGGAGGATCACGATCAGATTGATCAGTCGGTAAGAGGTACCGAACCGCTTGTGGGGGGCGCGGAACCAATCGGTCAGGACGCCATCCTCGCTCACCCGCTGCAACACACCGTTTGACCCGACGATGGCGGTATTGACGGCCCCTGCCAGGATCAGGAAACCCACGACCACCACAAAGCCCTGGAAGAGCAGTTTTAGCGGGAGTGGGCCGACCGCGTTCATGGTGATCCCGCTGATCAGGTTGTCGAAGTACTGCGGGCGCACGGTATCGGGGATGATAGCATAGGCGAAAAACGAGACCAGCGACGTGAACAGGAGGGAATAGACGAAGATCACCATCCCTGCCCGCATGAGATTCTTGTGCTTAGGATACTCGATCTCTCGGTTCACCTGGGCGAGAGATTCTTCACCGGACATGGCGAGGACCGAGTGTCCGAATGCGATAAGGATCCCGATGAGACCGAGGAGCATTCCCCCCTTCGGATCCAAACCGTACTTTGGCTCCTCCTGAGCTTCGGCAGCGGAAATCGCATCGGCGCGTGGCGCCTCGCTGGCCTGGATGTGGAAAGAGTGGGGAGCGATCTGCGGCATCCAACCGACGGCGTCGCTATTAAAGGACAGGTGCCACGGGGTGGGCGCCGGCGGAAGTCGCTGCTTGTCGGGCTGTGTCAGGATGGTGACGGTGCACCACAGAATCATGATGATGACCATAGCGGTCGTCACGTACATGATCCGCAGGGCATCGGTGGACGATTCGTGCATTCCTTGGGTGTTCCGCCACCAAAAGTATAGAGTGATCAGGATGGCGATCCCTGCCGACGCCAAGTTCACCGTATCCTTCTCCGGCTGCCAGGGGTGGCCAAGATACGTCAGTGTCTGCGCCACGAGGCCGATAATGTATTGTCCGGCGGAGACACCGGAGATCGGTCCGGTCAGGACGTAATCGAACATCAGCGCCGAGACCGATAGCTTGGCCAGCGTGCCTCCCATTGCCTCCTTCACGACGCGATAGACGCCGCCGCGAGTGAACATGGCGCAAGATTCGACGTAGACGGCGCGCACCGCGTATGAGAACAGCATTACACCGAGGATGAACCAGGGTGCGGCGCGGCCGACCGCCTGCTCGGCAATCCCACCTACGTAAAAGGCCGACGAGGCCAAATCGTTCAGGACGATGGCCGCCGCCCGCCAGAATGAAATGAAGCTGAGCATGACGGATGTAGCGACGACGACTTTGGTGCGGGCGAGCGGTCTCGATTCATTCGGTGCGGACATCAAACCAACCTCCGATTCCCGATCCCCAGCCTCTGATCCTTGGTGTGGGTCTGGACCGGACAAGGGGACGTAGCATGGCATGGCCAAGGGGTGGACGAATCTGCGGTGCGGATCTGCACCGCCAAAGGTTGCAATAATAGAGCGGCAGACCCTGCGGGTCAAACCGAAACGCTGAGATACTGATCGACAATTCGATGGCTGGATCGTTCGCCGATTTCCTCAGCGATCCAGATGGTAAGGGATGCTGATGGCCACTTTGCCGCGCCGGAAGAGGATTGCGGTCTTGAGGAGCAGCGCTGTCTGATTGTGCAGCAGATGGTGCCACCACTTGGCCGGGATGAATTCGGGGAGGATGATCGTCATGTAGTCCCCATCCCGCTGTTTCTCCATCTGGTCGATATAGTGAAGGACCGGCTGGAGTACCGATCGATACGGGGAGTCGAGGATCACCAATGGAACGTCCGGCGCCCACTCCCGCCAGTGCATTTGAAGCCGCGAGGTGGCCGTCGGATCGAGGTCCACGGCGATGGCCGTGACGTTGGGCGAGATGGCTTTGGCGTAGGTGAGGGCCATGATGACGCCGCGATGGATTCCGCCCACCAGAACCACCACCGGATGGCGGCCGAGCTTGGGGGGTGAGAATCCCTGCAGGGTGAGCTGTCCCCTCAGCGAGTCATAGTGGCGTCGAATCGCGAGGAACGCCAGGACCATCAGCGGGACGACGATGATGACGATCCAGGCACCGTGGAGGAATTTTGTCGCCCCGACGACCGCGACCACCATGGCGGTCGCGATTGCGCCGAACCCATTCATGATGGAGTGCGGAAGCCAGCGAGGCCCGTGCTCCTTCCACCAATGCAGAACCATCCCCGCCTGAGAAAGCGTGAAGGCGGTGAACACGCCGATGGCGTACAGCGGAATCAGGGCGTGGGTGCTGCCGCCAAAGATGACGAGCAATGCGCTGGAAATACCTGCCAGGATAAGGATGCCGTTGCTGAAGACCAAGCGATCTCCCAGGTTGGCGAACTGACGGGGGAGGAATCCGTCCTTGGCCATCAGAGAGGCCAGCATAGGAAACCCGGCGAAACTCGTGGTCACCGCGAGGAGCAGAATGATCGCGGTGAACGCCTGAATGACATAGTACATCCATGTCCGGCCAAAGACCTGGCGGGCCAGCATCGAAACCACCGTCTCTTCGGTGTTGGGCACAATGTGGAAATAGTACGAAAGAAACGTCACCGCCATGAACGAGCTACCCAAGATGAAAGCCATCCAGACGAGCGTGATGCTGGCGTTGCGGGACTCGGGCGGCTTGAAGGCCTGCACTCCGTTGGCCATTGCCTCGATTCCGGTAAGGGCCGCGCATCCCCCGGAAAATGCACGCAACACAAGGAAGACGCCGAGGGGCTCCAGCACTGGGAGGTTTGCCGGTGGGGGCGGGGCGCCCTGGGTGAAGAACTGATAGAAACCGCCGATGATCAGGATCGTCAGGGCAAGGATGAACCCGTAGGTGGGAACGGCGAAGGTGCGACCGGTCTCGCGGAGGCCGCGAAGGTTCGCCAGCATGACGGCAAGAACGCACGCGACGCAGATGACGATCCGGTGTGGGTAAAGGGCCGGAAAAGCTGACGTGATGGCCGCGACGCCCGATGCCGTGCTGACGGAGACGGTCAGGACGTAGTCGACCAGGAGTGCCGAGCCGGCCACCAGACCCGGAAGAGTCCCGAGGTTGTCCTTGGCGACGATATAGGCGCCACCGCCGGAGGGATACGCATGGATGGTCTGCCAGTATGAGGTGGCCACAATGGCCACCAGCGCCCCAATGGCGATCCCGATGGGCGGGGAGTATTGCAGGGCGAGCGTTCCCCCCAGCACCAAGACGAGCAGGATCTCCTCTGTGGCATAGGCGACGGAGGACATGCAGTCGGAGGAGAAAATCGCGAGGGCGGCGATCTTACCCAGCCGCTCGTGTTTGGCCTGGGCAGTCGTCATGGGAGTGCCGACGAAGAGGCGCTTCAGGACAGTGATCATGACAAGGGCCTACGCGGGTCCGACCAGGGTGTTCTTGAGGGCCTGCTCTGCGGCCACGGTGCTGATGGCCAGGATCTCGTCGCCCGACTCGAGCCGGGTGTCGCCGCGCGGGACGAGCAGCTTCCCGCCGCGAATCACGCTGGCGATGACGGTATCCGCCGGTAGGTTGAGGTCGCGGATCGCCTTGTCTCGACAAGGGGAGGTTTCGGGAAGACACAGCTCGACCAGCGAGGCTTCGCCTCGGTTGAGCTTGAGGAGCGTGACCAACTCGCCAAGGCCGATCTCCTCTTCGATGACCTTGGCGGTGAGGTGTACCTGGCTGATGGCAACGTCCACCCCCCACGCTTTGGTATACAGCCATTGATTGCGCGGATTGTTCACGCGAGCGATCACCCGGCGAACGTGAAAGTGGTGCTTCGCCATCCGGCAGACTACCAAATTGTCCTCATCAGCATGCAGGACCGCCACAACGAGATCCGCCTTCGCCGCACCAATCTGCTCAAGGATCTGCGGGCTGCAGCCATCTCCACAGATGACCTCCCCGTCGATCTCCTGCCGCAACTTGGCGACCACATCGGGCCGGCGGTCCACTACTTTCACCTGATACCCCTGGGACAGCAAGTCCTGAGCGAGGTAAGAGCCCCCGCGCCCACCGCCGACGATCACTGCAATCATGAGACACTCCTTGCCGTCAATGGGCGATCAGCTTTTCCAGCTTGGGGATTACCGATGCGGCAGCGGCGATGTGGAGGACGTCGCCGAGCTCCAGCTTGGCATCGAGCGATGGGATCGTCGCCTGACCCCGACGGACGAGGGCAGCAATCGTGGCTTCTCCCGGGATCGCGAACTCCTTGATCATCCTCCCTGCCATCGCCTTTGGCGCCTCGATGGTCAGCATTTGGACCTCCCCGTTGCCCAATACGGCGATGGCGGTCATGAGGGGGTTTGCGATCATGGTCTTCATGGTGTTGGCAGCCCAGAGGGTCGGGGTGACTGTCGGAATTCCTTCGCGGCGGTAAATCTCGGCGGCTTGCGAATTATAGATCCGCGCAACCACGTGGGGGACACGAAAGGTCTCCTTGGCGGTCACGGCGGCTACGATGTTGGCGTTATCGCTGTCGGTCGTGGCAGCAAAGGCGTCGGCGCCCTCGATGTCCGCTTTTTGGAGGATCTCGCGGTCAAAACCCACCCCGGTGAGCATCCGTCCGGTGAACTCTCGGGAAAGCCGTCCGAAGGAGAGCGGGCTCTTGTCGATGACAACGACGTCGTGCCGTTCCGCCGACAGGGCACTGGCCAGGTGGGACCCGACCCGGCCGCACCCGACGATGATGACTCGCATTGATTCCTCCTGCAACGCCATCCCGGCGATACCGGTGGCGACGAAATCATTGGTGCCGCAAAGTTCCGTGGCTCCGAAAACTGGCGAATGCTACGACCGAGCCCCTCCCGTGTCAAGGGGGGAGAAACGACCGTCTGGACTGACCTACCTTGTCACGCCCGGAGACGGGCGATCGCGCCCCTCACGGGGTGGCGGGAGGAACGGTGTCGGCGGGAGGCGGAAGCGCGGGGGGTGGAGGGGGGAAGATGGACTCCCGCACCACGCGGTGGAATTCGGCCAGCCCGGCTGCGTATCGAACCAGGAGGGCGAGGACGATGCCCAGCCCGGCCACCGGGGTGCCGATGATGAAGGCCAGAGAAAAGACATGCCACCCCTGCATGCGAACGATCTTGATGATAAACCAGAAGAGAAAGACGCCGATGATGATCGCCAGGTTTCCGGCCGTCTTGGCCGGCGTGAGCAGTGTCGCCCAGGCGTGCCGGTAGAGCAGGTAGCGCTCGGCCAGGCGGTCGGGCGGGAGGGCAATCTCGAGCATCCAGGAGAGCGGGGAGCGGCGCGCTCGCTCCCGCGGGTGGGTCCGGGGAATTCGCAGCCACCCTTCGCCTACCAGCTCGCGCAGCGAATCGATGATCATGCCGACCGGGAAGGCCATCAGCACGGCCGCGACCACGAAGTACGGGAAGAGTCCCTCGCCGCTCAAGATCTCCTGCATGAGCGTACTGTAGTAGGAGCCGTCTTCGTGGTAGATTTCGTACATGGCGGCCCATCCCGCGCAGAAGAAAAAGCCGGGGAGCGCTTGGGTGATCACGATGTCCACCAGCGAAAATGCACGAAGCCGCCGCATCAGCGTCCCACCTCCGTGGCCGGGGTGCCCGGGACTTCCATGAGGATCAACTCCCATTCGTCGCGATAGACATCGCGCCGCAGGATGTACCGCACGCCGTCCTCGCCGGCCAGCTTGAAGTAGGCGTGGTCCTCGCCATACCAGCGGTCCAGGATCGCCCGGACCGCGACCCGCCGGTCGCGCAGCCAGAAGGCCTCCGGCCGCTCCTCCGCCCGGTAGCCCGCATAGCACTCGACCCGAAGCGGGATCGCTGGCGCGCTGCTCATGCCCGGCCTCCAGTGTGCAATGTAGCATCCCGCCCCGAACCGGTCAATTCGAACGGAGAGCCGACGGCGACAGGGCATGCGGCAGAGACGCAGGGTGGAGGGGGCGCAGAGGCGATCCGATTGTAGCTGTCGAACTCGCTGTCGGAAGATGGGAATCAGCGGATAAGCCAGGCGATCGAACAGAGAGAGCAGCACGGTGCCCCCCAGACACAGCCAGACGAAGGCCCGAAGCCGACGAAGAAGCGCGGCGGCACGCCGGCGGCCCATGCGCTCCATCTCGCGAACCAGCGTCTCCCGACCGAAACCCGTGTGCGCCGCCAGGAGCGGCTTGATGTCCAGACGGAGGATGACCCGGGCCAAGAACAGGAGCAGCGGGAGGTCGGTGAGACGGAGCGCGCGCGCCAGGCGCTCGGGAGAGGCAAAGGTGGCGAGCTGTTCCTCGGGTCTGAGGCCGGATGAAGGCGGCGAGTCGAGCAGCGCATCGCCGAGCGAGCGCAGAAGCGTGCCAGTCACGATGATGGCCTGTACGGAATCCAGCCAGGCCAGGCCGAGACTTCCGAGGAAAGCGACCAAGGGCAAAAGGACCATCCCGGCCTTGGCGGCTCTCCCCCCATGGAGGAGAGCCTCCGAGGACAGGCCCAGGAGCCACAGGCCGACAATCAAGACCGCATGGACGAGGAGGGTCAGGAGAATGAATCGGGAGCCCAGCCGGCCTCGTGTGCCCCGCCACACACCCGGCTTCCCTCGCGGATCTTGCCTAAGAGAAGTTCATCCAGCGTCATCACGCTTGAATCCGCGTCATCAGAAAAGAAAGCCCCGGGCGGGATCGCCGCCCGGGGCTTCTATACCCACGGAGCCGAGGGTGGGTCAACACCAAAGATCGGCTCCGATGCCAGCGTGGCTGGCGCCGACAGCAGTAGGCTGTCGGTTTAGTACATGTCGCCGCCGCCGCCATGCGGTGGCATGGCCGGGGCCTTCTCCTTCTCCGGAATCTCGGTGATCATGCACTCGGTCGTCACCATGAGCCCGGCGATGCTGGCGGCGTTCTGCAAGGCAATCCGGGTCACCTTGGTCGGATCGATGATCCCGGCCACCATCATGTCCTCGTACTGCTCCGTCTCGGCGTTGAAGCCGTAAGAACCGGTATTCTCCCGGACCTTCTGCACCACGATGGAGCCCTCGACGCCGGCGTTCTCGGCAATCTGCCGGATCGGCTCTTCCAGGGCGCGCCGGACGATCTCCAGCCCGATCTTCTCGTCCCCGCTGGCCCGGACCTTGTCCAGAGCCGTCAAGCCGCGCAGGAGCACCACACCGCCGCCGGGCACGATGCCCTCTTCCACGGCCGCCCGGGTGGCGTTCAGGGCGTCTTCAACGCGGGCCTTCTTCTCCTTCATGGCCACTTCGGTCGGGGCCCCGACCTTGATCACGGCCACGCCGCCGGAGAGCTTTGCCAGGCGCTCCTGCAGCTTCTCCCGGTCGTAGTCGGAGGTGGTGTCTTCGATCTGGGTGCGGATCTGCTTGATCCGGCCCTCGATCTCCTTGTCCTTGCCGGCGCCCTCGATGATGGTGGTGTTCTCTTTGTCCACGATCACCTTCTTGCACTTGCCCAGATCCTCCAGGCGGATGTTCTCCAGCTTGATGCCCAGCTCCTCGGAGATCACCTCACCGCCGGTGAGGACGGCGATGTCCTTCAGCATCTCCTTGCGGCGATCGCCGAAGCCGGGGGCCTTGACGGCCGCGCACTGCAGGGTGCCGCGCAGCTTGTTCACCACCAGGGTGGCCAGGGCCTCACCCTCGACCTCCTCGGCGATGATCAGGAAGGGCTTCCCCATCTTGGCGATCTGCTCCAGGATCGGCAAGAGGTCCTTCATCCCGGCGATCTTCTTTTCGTGGATCAGGATCAGGGGGTTATCCAGCACCACCTCCATGCGCTCCGGATCGGAGACCATGTAGGGCGAGATGTATCCGCGGTCGAACTGCATCCCCTCAACCACGTCCAGGGTGGTCTCGACGCCCTTGGCTTCTTCCACGGTGATGACGCCGTCCTTGCCCACCTTCTCCATGGCGTCGGCGATCAGGTCGCCGATGGTCTTGTCGTTATTGGCCGAGATAGTGGCGACCTGGGCGATCTCCTTCTTGCCCTTGGTCGGCTTGGAGATCTTCTTGATCTCTTCGATCACGGCCTCGACTGCCTTGTCGATGCCGCGCTTGAGGGCCATCGGGTTGCTGCCGGCGGTGACGTTCCGCATGCCCTCGCGGATGATGGACTGGGCCAGGACGGTTGCGGTGGTGGTCCCGTCGCCGGCGACATCCGAGGTCTTGGAGGCGACTTCCTTCACCATCTGGGCGCCCATGTTCTCGAAGGCATCCTCCAGCTCGATCTCCTTCGCCACGGTCACGCCGTCCTTGGTGATGGTGGGCGCGCCGAACTTCTTGTCGAGCACGACATTCCGCCCCTTGGGGCCGAGGGTGGTCTTCACGGCGTTGGCCAGCTTGTCCACGCCGCGGAGGATCGCCCGGCGGGCCTCCTCATCGAACATCAGTTGCTTGGCTGGCATGCTCTGTCCTCCTTCGTGTGTTGAGATTTATGCAGCGACATCACTGCCGTAATTGTTCGCGCGCGCCTTATTGCAGGATACCCAGGACATCCTCTTCGCGCATGATCAGGTATTCTTCGTCGACCAGCTTGACCTCGCTCCCCGAGTACTTCCCGAAGAGGATCTTGTCGCCCACCTTGACCCCCATGGGCTGGAGCTTCCCGTCGTCCGTCACCTTCCCGGGGCCCACGGCGATGACTTCGCCCTCCTGCGGCTTCTCCTTGGCGGTGTCCGGGATGATGATGCCGCCCTTCTTGGTCTCTTTCTCTTCCAGGCGCTTCACCAAGATGCGGTCTTGCAGTGGCTTGAACTTCTTCATCGTCAGTCACTCCTTTCCACAAATGCGGGGAATCGTCCCGCGTCAGCCATCCAAGGCAAACCGAGTTTCGGACAGCCCCCTGAGGAGCGGTTGCCCGGGTTTGCCTGCCGCAACAATGAGGTTTGGGGGGTTAGCCAGCCGCTGGCAGGTTGCTGCAGCCACCCTCTTATTGTTAGCACTCTCCTCTGATGAGTGCTGATGAGCGGAAATCTAAGTCATAAGTGGTAGGTTTGCAAGCAAAAAAACTCGTCCGGGATACCTGGGGGCCGTATTGGGCCATCATGGGGTTTGCAACTCGTTGGAATTCCTGCTAGATTCGGCGACAAAGATGCAAGGGCCAAGAGGGTCGGGCGATGCGTGAAACTCGGGCCGAGATCGATCTTGATGCCATCAGGGAGAACGTTCTGCTTGCTTGCCGTCTGGCCGGCCCGTCCGCCCAGGTGATGGCAGTGGTGAAAGCCGATGCCTACGGGCATGGCGCCGCTCCGGTAGCCAGGACCGCCCTAACCGCCGGAGCGACCTGGCTCGGCGTGGCGGTGCCCGAGGAGGCCGTCGATCTCCGGGAGGCCGGGATCCCATCCCGCATCCTGGTCCTGGGCCCGATCGCTCCGGAGCAAGCCGAGCTGGTGGTCGACCACGGGCTGGATCAGTGCGTCTCGGACCCGGCCCAGGCCGATGCATTGGACCGGATGGCCAGGAGGCGAGGGCGGGTGGTCTCGCTTCACCTCAAGGTGGACACCGGCATGGGCCGCGTGGGTCTGCCGCCTGGGGAGGTGCGTCCGGCGGCGGACCACCTTGCCAGGCTGCCTGCGATCCGTCTGGCAGGACTCATGACGCACTTCGCGGACGCCGATGCGGACGACCCGGCGTTCACGCAAGAGCAGATGGCCCGGTTCGAGGCGGTCACCCAAGCGCTTCGCGAGGCGGGCATCGCCGTCCCGCTCCGGCATGCGGCCAACAGCGCCGCTCTCCTCTTGCACCCGGGATCGCGGCTCGATCTGGTCCGGCCCGGGATCATGCTGTACGGGTGCCACCCGCGCGGGGCGCGCCGCCCGGATGATCCGGTCCTGCATCCGGCGCTCCGCCTGCGAACGGCCATCACGCAGCTGAAAGATGTGATCGCCGGGAGCAGCATCAGCTACGGCCGCACCTTCGTGGCGCCGCACGCGATGCGGATCGCCACCATCCCGATCGGTTACGCGGATGGACTCCCTCGCCTGCTGTCCAATCGCGGTCAGGCCCTGGTCCGCGGGGGCCGCGTTCCGATCGTCGGCCGCGTGTGCATGGACATGAGTATGCTGGATGTGACCGCGCTGCCCGAGGTCCGCGTGGGCGACGAGGCCGTCCTGATCGGCCGCCAGGGGGACGAGGAGATCACGGCCGACGCAGTCGCCGAGCTCGCCGGGACGATCAGCTACGAGACCCTCTGCCGCATCGGCCCCCGGGTGCCGCGAATCTATCGGCCCACAGATGCCGCGGGTGTCCCGCCGGCTGTGGCTGTCCCGCCAAAGCCGCTTGACAACCCTCGCAGGCCGCACCTATAGTGCAGCGGAGAGCCGGTGGACGACCCTCTCCGGACCTGTGGGGTCAACAGGAGGCCGGGCACATGAAAGCCGTGATCATGGCCGGGGGGTTCGGGACCCGTTTGCGGCCGCTGTCCAACGCGATCCCAAAGCCCATGATTCCCATGGCCAACAAGCCCATGATGGAGCACGTCGTGGACTTGCTCCGCCGGCACGGGATCACGGACCTAGTGACGTTGCTCCATTTTCAGCCCGCGCTGATCGAGAACCATTTCCGGGACGGGTCGGCGTTCGGGGTGAAGATGACGTACGTCTCCGCCGCCGAAGATTACGGGACGGTGGGGGCGGTGAAGAACGCGGCAGCCTGTCTCGGCGATCCCTTCCTGGTCATCAGCGGCGACGTGCTCACCGACTTCGACCTGGGAGCGGCCATCGCCTTTCATCGCGACCGCAACGCGGATCTCACCATCCTGCTCACGCGGGTGGAGAACCCCCTCCAGTATGGCGTCGTCATTACCGAGCCGGACGGCCGGATCAGCCGCTTCCTGGAGAAGCCGACTTGGAGCGAGGTCTTCAGCGATACGGTAAACACCGGGATCTACGTGTTGGAGCCGTCCGTGCTGGACCTGATCCCCCCCCGGCGGGAGTTCGATTTCAGCAGGGACCTTTTTCCCCTGATGATGCGAGAGGGGCGGCGGCTTTACGGCTACGTGGCCGAAGGCTACTGGCGGGACGTGGGAGACCTGATGGAGTACCGCCTCGCCCATCAGGACATCCTGGCCGGACGGGTGCGGGTGCAGATCCCCGGGCGCAAGGTGGAGGGCCTGGATCAGGCGATCTGGCTGGATGAAGGCAGCCAGGTGGATTTCACCGCGGGCCTTCGGGGGGCAGTCTTGATCGGGAAGAATACCCGGGTGGAGGCCAACGCGCGCATCACCAACAGCGTCATCGGGGACGACTGCGTGGTGGAGAACGGGGCGGTCATCACCGACTCCGTGCTCTGGAATGAGGTCACCATCGGTCCGGGCGCGGCCCTGGCCGAGAACGTGGTGGGACGCGGCAGCGAGGTCAAGGCGCGCGCCCGGCTGTTCGAGGGGGCCCTGGTCAGCGATGGCTGCTGTATCGGCGAGGGGTCGGTGGTCAAGGCCGACGTCAAGGTCTGGCCCCAGAAGCTGGTGGAGGACGGGGCCATCCTCTCGGCCAGCCTGGTCTGGGGCGACCGATGGGCGCGCTCGCTTTTTGGGGCCTACGGCATCACCGGGCTGGGCAACGTCGAGATCACGCCCGAGTTCGCCGTCAAGCTGGGGGCCGCCTTTGGCGCGACGCTCAGGGAGCACGCGCTCGTCTGCACCAGCCGGGACCCGCACCGGACCTCGCGTCTCATCAACCGAGCCATCATCTGTGGACTCCTCTCGGCCGGGGTGGATGTCCACGACCTGCGCGTCTCGCCCATCCCCGTGGTCCGCTATCAGATGGGCAAACACGGGGCGGTGGCGGGGGTGCACGTCCGGCGCTCGCCCTTCGAGGCTGCGCTGATCGATATCAAATTCTTCGACGAGCGGGGGATGGACCTCGCCGCCGGCCGCGAGAAGGGGGTCGAGCGGCTCTTCTTCCGCGAGGATTTCCGCCGGGCCAAGATGGAGGACACGGGACGACTCAGCTTCCCCGAGTATGACGTCGAATATTATGAAGAGGGGATTCTGGGCTTCATCAATCGGGACGCCATCCGCGCCCGCGCCCCCAAGGTGGTGATCGACTACGCCTACGGCAGCGCCTCGACGATCTTTCCCTACATCTTGGGCAAGCTGGGGTGCGAGGTCATCGCGCTCAACGCTTACATGGACGAGGCCCGCATCGTCAAGACCGCCGAGGAGTTTCAGCAGTCGCTGAAGCAGCTCTGCGAGATCGTCCGCATTCTCGGCGCCGACCTCGGGTTCATGCTGGATGCCGGGGCCGAGAAACTGTTCCTGGTTGACGATAAGGGAGACCTGATCCCCGACGAGCTGGCCCTGGCCGTTGTGGCCCTGTTGATGGCGCGGACACAACCCGCCGGTACGATCGGGGTTCCCGTCACCGCCAGCGGCGTCCTGGAGGATCTGGTCGCCCCGGGGGGATTCCGGGTAGTCCGGACCAAGATCGCGCCGCGCGCGCTGATGGAGACCGCGGCGCAAGAGGGCGTGGTCTTCGTCGGGGATGCCTTCGGCGGGTTTGTCTTTCCCGGATTCCAGCCGGCCTTCGACGCCATGCTGGCCACGCTCAAGATCTTGGAGATGCTCGCGCTGAGCGACCTCAGCATGCACCAGGCGATCCGGCACGTCCCCCAGCGGGTGATGGTTCGCCATCAGGTCCCCTGCCCGTGGGAGCGGAAGGGGTCCCTGATGCGGACGCTGATCGAGGCCACCAAGCATGAGGAGGTGGAGTTGGTGGACGGGGTGAAGGTCCACCTGGGGGCCGATTGGGCGATTCTCTACCCGGATCCGGACCGCCCCGTGTTTCACATCCTGGCGGAGGCGAGAACGCGGGCGCGGGCGGAGCAGATCGCCGAAGAGTATCGGGAGCAGGTGCAGAACTGGCTGGGAAGAGGGGCGGGAAGACCATGAGCGCGATCAGGTTCGGGACCTCCATGTGGCGGGGAATCATCGCCGAGGACTTCACATTCACGGGCGTCCGGGCGGTCAGTCAGGCGATCGGGGAATACGCCCTGTCTCATGACCCACGGGCCGGCGACCGGGGGATGGTGATCGGCTACGACACCCGCTTCCTCTCCGAGGCCTTCGCGGCCCAAGTGGCGAGGGTGATGGCGGCCCAGGGGATCATCGCGTTCCTGTGCGAGCGTGACACCCCGACGCCGGTGGTGGCCCACGAGATCCTCCGGCGCCACGCTGCCGGCGGCGTGATCGTCACTGCGAGCCAACACCCGCCGGAGTACAACGGGATCAAGTTCTCGGCGGCCTGGGGCGGCCCCGCCCTGCCCGAGGCCACGCAGTGGATCCAGGAGCGGGCGAACCAGCTTCTGCTCGATCCCCGGGTGCGGGAGGTATCGCCGGGCGGGGCCGAGAGCCGAGGCTTGATCAAGCGGATCGACCCGCGACCCGCCTATCTGGAACGGATGCGGAGTCTGGTGAGTCTGGAGACGATCCGCGAGGCGAGGCTCCGCGTGGTGATCGACCCGCTCTACGGCTCCGCCCATGGGTATCTGGATACCCTGCTCCGGGACGCCGGGTGCGAGGTCGCCGTGCTGCACGGCTTTCGGGACCCGAATTTCGGCGGCCGATCGCCCGAGGCGGCGGAGGACCAGTTGCAGGAGCTGGCCTTTCAGGTGGTGGAGTCCTCGGCGCACCTGGGGCTGGCGACCGACGGGGATGCGGGCCGGTTCGGGCTGGTGGATGCGGACGGGTCGTTCTTGGAGCCGAACTACTTCCTCGGGATCCTGCTGCGCCACCTGGTGAAGACCCGCGGGTGGACCGGCGGCGCGGCCCGCTCCGTGGCGACCACCCACCTGGTGGACGCGGTGGCGCGCCAGATGGAGATCCCGGTCTATGAGACGCCGGTCGGCTTCAAGTACATCGGCGAGCTGATCGCCAAGGACGCGATCGTGCTGGGCGGGGAGGAGAGCGCCGGGCTCTCGGTCAAGGGGCACGTTCCCGAGAAAGACGGGATCCTCGCCTGCCTGCTGGCGGTGGAGCTGGTGGCGTCGCGCGGAGGAGCGCGCCTCAAGACGCTGCTCCAAGAGCTCTACGGAGAGGTCGGGACTTTCCTCACGAAGCGGCTGGACTACCGGCTGGAGCAAAGCGCCGCAGACGGTCTGGAGGAGCGTCTGAAAGAAGCGCCCGGGAACTTGGCGGGCCTGGCGGTGATCGAGGTGAACCATCTGGACGGTGTGAAGATGATCCTGGAGGACGGGAGCTGGCTGCTGTTCCGTGTCTCGGAGACGAAACCGGTGGTTCGGCTGTACGTCGAGGCGGCGAGCCCGGAGCGGCTCGACCGCCTGGTGACGGCGGGGGAAAACTTCATCGGAAGATGAGGGGGAAGCGCGGTATGCGCAGGAATGGAGCAAGCGTATGAGCGAGATCAGCGATGTCCGCGCACGGGAGATCCTCGATTCGCGGGGGAATCCCACGGTAGAGGTAGAGGTGTTACTGGAGAGCGGCGCCCTGGGCCGGGCGGCGGTGCCGTCCGGGGCGTCCACGGGCTCGCGCGAGGCGCTAGAGCTTCGCGATGGCGACACGAGCCGTTACCAGGGGAAAGGCGTCACCAAGGCCGTGGAGAACGTCAATCAGACCATCGCCCCCGAGATCGAGGGCATGGAGGCCTCGAATCAGACCGATCTGGATCATTTCCTGTGCGAGCTGGACGGGACGCCCGAGAAGAAGAAGCTCGGCGCCAACGCGCTGCTTGGTGTGTCCATGGCCGTGGCCAAGGCGGCGGCGGACGAGGTGGGGCTGCCGCTCTACCGGTATCTCGGCGGGGTGAACGCCAAGACCCTGCCCTCCCCCATGATGAACATCCTGAACGGCGGGAAGCACGCGGACAACACCGTCGACCTGCAAGAGTTCATGATCATGCCCCTCGGGGCCTCATGCTTTCGCGACGCCCTGCGTATGGGCGCCGAGGTCTTCCATGCGCTGCGCGATGTGCTGAAGAAGAAAGGATACAACACCGCGGTGGGAGACGAAGGGGGGTTTGCGCCTAACCTGAAGACCAACGAGGAGGCGTTGCAACTCATCCTCACCGCCGTCGAGAAGGCTGGGTACAAGCCGGGGCAGGATGTCTTTATCGCCCTCGACCCGGCGGCCAGCGAGTTCTACTCGGAAAAGGAGAAGCGCTACATTCTCGAAGGCGAGGGTGGGAAGAAGCTGACCTCCGAAGAGATGGTGGAGTTCTACGCCAAATGGGTGGCCAAGTATCCCATCGTGTCGATCGAGGATGGCATGTCCGAGGTGGACTGGGACGGCTGGGCGGCCCTGACAAAGAACATCGGAGGCAAGATACAGCTCATCGGGGACGATATCTTCGTAACGAACCCCAGCATACTGAAAGAGGGGATCGCGAAGGGGATCGCCAACGCTATCCTGATCAAGGTCAACCAGATCGGGACCCTCACCGAGACACTGGACGCCATCCTTATGGCGCACCGGGCGGGTTACGCGGCCATCGTGTCCCATCGCTCTGGCGAGACCGAGGATACCACCATCGCGGACCTGGCCGTGGCCACCAACGCCGGGCAGATCAAGACCGGCTCGGCGTCTCGGACGGACCGGGTGGCCAAGTACAATCAGCTCCTGCGCATCGAAGAGGACCTGGGCGAGACTGGGGTGTATCTGGGGAAGAACGCCTTGGCGCACTTCCGCCGGCTCGGAGCCTGAGGAGACCATGTTCCGCCCGCCCGACAGGGATCGGCCGTCGCCGTTCCGGCATCTGAGACTCGCCGTCATCTTTCTCTTGGCGCTGGTCGTGGTCTCGGTGATGGGGAACCGATCCCTGTTGCGCCTCTACCAGATGCATCGGGATCGCGCCGCCCTGGAGCGCGAGATCGATCAGGTGACCTCTGCGAACGCCGCCCTGGCGGAGGAGGTGCGCGGTCTGCGCACCGATCCCGCCAGGGTCGAGGCGATCGCCCGCGAGGAGCTGGGTCTGGTCAAGCCCGGGGAGTTGGTGTACGAGTTCCGATCCGTCTCTCCCCCCCGGCGCAGCCCGGGGGATCCCGCTAAGATCGCGGAATCTGATGGCTATTTTTCTGGAATCCATCTTGACATCTAGATGTCTATACAATATAGTCCGCGGCATTTCTGGAGGTGAGAATGTCCGCGGAGGATCGGTTCACCCCCAACTATTACCGGGTCGAAAAGTACCTGCGCGATCGCATCCAGAGCGGTGATCTGAAGCCGGGTCAGCCGATCCCCCCCGAATCACAACTCTCCCAGCAGTTCGGCATCAGCCGCATGACCATCCGCCAGGCGCTTTCCCGATTGGTCTTCGAGGGGGTGATCGAGCGCCAGCGCGGGCGGGGGAGCTTCGTAGCCGAGGCGCGCTTCCAGCACACGCATGTCTTCCCGAGCTTCGAGGAGGAGATGCAGGCGCGGGGCTCCAAGACGGCGAGTCGACTGATCGCGAAGCGCATCGAGCCCGCGGAAGGCAAGGTCGCCGAGAGTCTGGGGATTCCCGAGAACACCCCCGTTCTGGTGCTGGAGCGCCAGCGGATCGTCGATGGGCAACTGGTCGGCTACGAGATCCGCTACTTTCCCCGCTGGATCGGGGATGCGCTGACGGAGGACGAAATCCACAACCAGCCACTGGTCCCGGCCATGCGGCGGATCATCGGACGGGTCCATAGCCGGCTCCGCCTGCGGATCACCTCATCGGCGGCGCGGCCGCGCGAGGCGAAGCACCTCGAGATGAAGGTCGGCGCACCGGTATTGGTCCGGGAAAACACCTGGTACGTGGATCCCGAGGGTCCCATCCAGTACGGCAAGTCGATCTATCGGGGGGACCGCTATCAGATGAACCTCGATTTCGCCTCCTGGCCGCAGGGGCAGCCGCGGCCACAATCGGAGTAAGGAGCGCGCGGTGCGACACAAGACTCCCGTGCTCTACGGGTTATCACTCCTCGGCGGCCTGATCGCCTGGGAGCTGATCGCGGCCCAATTCTCCAAGTTCGTCCTGTCCCCTCCCACGGCCGTGGCCCGGCACCTGTACCTTCACACCGTCAACCTGGAGCTCCCCCGGCTCCTCTGGTATTCGCTGGGGCACACGCTGCTGGGCTACGCGCTGGCGGTCGCGGTGGCGGTTCCCCTGGGCTTCCTGATGGGGCGGAGCGAGACGGCCTTCGCCATGTTCGACCCGATCGTGAACGCCATCTACTCGATTCCGACCATGGCCTTCGTTCCCTTCATCGTGATCTGGTTCGGCCTCTTTTTTCCGGCGCGCACGGCGCTGGTCTTCCTGATGTGTGTCTTCGATATCCTGGTGACCGTGTCGGCGGGTGCACGGAACGTGGAGCGCACCCTGATCGACGTGGGCCGGGCGTTCGGGGCGGGGCGGTGGCTCCTGTTCCGCAAGGTGCTCCTGCCGGCCAGCCTCCCCTTCCTGTTCGCGGCGCTGCGGATCGGGATGGTCCGGGCGGTCATCGCCATGATCACGGCGGAGCTGTTCTTCGCCACGGTGAATCTGGGGAAGTATATGCAGGCGGCGCAGAACCGGTTCGACAGCGCCGGCCTTCTGGCGGTGCTCACGATCCTGGCCGTGCTTGGCCTCCTGGTGCAGGAGGGGCTCAAGGCCCTGGAGGCCCGCATGCTTCCCTGGCACGTCCGGCACTGAGCGATTGCTGAAGGACGTGCAGGGGGGCAGGGGCGAGGGGGCGACGATTTCGAATTTCGGAATGCGCGATTGCGCGAATTGAAGGACACGGAATGAGTCGGGCTCAACGAGTAAGCCTCCAACTTGCAGGGATCGCAATCACCCTCGTGGTCTGGGAAGTGGTCGGGCGGATCATGGGCGACGCGCTCTTCGCCCCCTTTAGCGTGGTGGCCAAGGAATACCTGGCGCTGCTCCGGGGGGGGACCATGCTGGCCGAGCTCGCCGGGTCGATTCGGCAGATGCTGGTCGGCTTCGGGCTGGCCTGTCTGGTCGGCATGCCGCTGGGGATCGCCATGGGGAGATCCCGCCTCTGCGACGTGATCTTCCATCCGTGGGTCAGCATGTGCGTGGTGGTCTCGGTGGCGGCCCTGGTTCCGCTCTTCCTGCTCCTCTTCGGCAGCGGCTTCGCCTTCCGGGCGTCCATCGTCTTCATGGCCTCGGCCTGGTATATCGTTCTCACGACATACCACGGGGCCCGCGGCGTGGACCCGCGCTACCTGGACGTGGCGTGCTCCTTCGCGGCCTCCCGGACAGCGCTGTTCTGGAAGGTGCTCATTCCGGCGCTGTATCCGTACCTGATCACAGGGGCCCGGATCGGCCTGGTGCACGCGATTCGCGCCATGGTGGTGGCCGAGATGTACGTCATCGTGGGGTATGGCGGCCTGATCCACAGGACCGGCCTCGATATGAGTACGGCGCCGCTCCTCGGGCTGCTGATCACGCTGATGGGGGTGAGCCTGCTGGCCACCACGCTGCTGCGTGTGGTGGGACGGCACCTGGCACCATGGTACGAGGAGCGACGGGGTCCGGCGTGAGGGACTAGAGAGCCGAGAGCTGAGAGCTGAGAATTGAGGGGCGAACCATCGGAATCGGGCGCGGCGAGTGGTATGGTGCGATGGCACGAGGAGGACGAGCCATGATGATCTCGAGACGAGAACTGCTGAAATCCATGACGTTGGGAGCCGGGGCTGCCCTGGCGGGGGGTGGCGCGCTGGAACTGGCGGCACCGCGCATCGTCCAGGCGCAGGCCGGCCGCGTCCTGGACATTGCCGTCGTCGGCTTCAGTCTGGGGATCCACATCCCCGCCATGGCCGCCATGAAAGAGATCTTGCCCACGCATGCCAGGGTACGCCGCCGCCAAGACCACGCGCTTCGCCTCGCAGCGCGTCATCACCGAGACCATCGTGTCCGGGCAGGGGGACATCGGCGCGGGCGATCCGATCATCACCCTGCGCGCGGCCGAGGCGGGCGCGGACGTGAAGATCATCGGTCTGGTGTTCAACAGCACTAGCCTGGTGTTCGTGGTGAACGGGAACAAGATCAAACAGCTGCAGGACCTCCAGAAGCCGGACGCCGTGGTGGCGGTCAACTCCAAGGGGGACTTCACCCACGTCCTCCTGGTGGGGCCGCTCCTCAAGCGGGGGGTGGACCTGAGCAAGGTGACCGTGATCGAGATCGGCGGCTCCGGCGGCCGCACCAAGGCGCTGCTGGCCGGCCGGGTGGATGCCGTGCCGGTCCACTTCGATCAGGCCTTCGAGATCGCGAAGCAGGGGAACTACCCCGTGCTCCTCGATCCGGCCAAGGAGTACAAGGCCTGGTTCGGCGAGGTCTACTTCGCCACCGCCGAGTGGCTGAAGAAGCCGGAGAACAAGCGGGCCGCGGTGGACCTGCTCAAGGCCAATCTCCTCGCCTTCCGGCGGGCAAGCAAGGACTTCGCCTGGTTCGCCGACGAGTACCGGAAGTATTCGACCAACGAGGGTGCGGCCAAGGCGCCGGACGACACCATCAAGCCGGTGTGGGACATCCTGGTGAAGCAGGTGAACGCCTTCCCGGGGGCCATGGAGAGCTTCACCGTGCAGAACTTCAAGGATCTGGTCCCGGTGTACAAGGCGGCCGAAGCGCTGGAGGGCAAGGTGGACATGGCGAAGGTCGTGGATCGGACGTACCTCGACCAGGCCCTGAAGGAGCTGCGCTGACCCATGACCTCCGCCAAGCTGGAAGTCAGGAACGTCAGCAAGAGCTTTCACCGGCCCGACGGCCGGCCCATGCCGGTGGTCGAGGCGCTCTCGCTCGAGGTGAGCAACCTGGAGTTCCTGGCCCTGCTGGGGCCCAGCGGGTGCGGGAAATCCACGCTGCTCCGGATGATCGACGGCCTGCTGCCGTGCGACACGGGGTCGATCCACCTGGACGGCAACGACATCACCGGGCTGCCGGGGAAGGGGCGAGGGATGGTCTTCCAGACCTTCGACCTCTTCCCCTGGCGGACGGCGCTGGGCAACGTCGAGTTCGGCCTGGAGGTCAAGGGGATCGCGAATCCCGAGCGGCGGGAGCAGGCGCGGCGCTATCTGCGCCTGGTCGGGTTGAGCGGATTCGAGGATTCGTTCCCGCATCAGCTCAGCGGCGGCATGCAGCAGCGGGTGGGGATCGCGCGGGCCTTCGCCATCCAGCCCGAGGTCCTCTTGATGGACGAGCCGTTCGGGGCGCTCGACGTGCAGACGCGGGACATCCTCCAGGACGAGCTCCTCACCATCTGGGAGCAGGAGCAGAAGACCGTGCTGTTCGTGACGCACGGGATCGAAGAGGCGATCTACCTCGCCGATCGGATCATCGTGTTCAGCCCGAGACCGGCGCGGATCGTGCGGGAGGTCCGGGTGCCCTTCGCGCGTCCGCGCCGCGAAGAGATGAAGACGGAGCCGGCCTTTCTGGAGCTCCGGCGGGAGATCTGGCAAATCCTGAAGCGGGGAGCCGGGATAGACGGACCGCGAGCAAAGGAGTCCGAGTGAACAAGTTCGCTATCATCACCGCCTTTCTGGGCGAGACCCGAAATCGCTACATGGTGTACCAGGGGAGCCGGACGCTGGCCGAGCGGCTGGAGATGGCCAAGGGGATCCCGGGCCTGGACGGCCTGGAGCTGTGCTACCCGGGAGACTTCGAGAAGCCGGCGGAGCTGAAGGCGCTCCTCGCGCGGTACGGCTTCGGCCTCTCCGGGATGAACTTCCGCTCGCGCCGGACCGGCAAGTGGTGGCGGGGGGCGTTCATCGCCGAGAGCCCCGCGGAGCGGCGGGAGGTGGTCGATGACCTGAAGCGGGCCATGGACATGGCGGCGGAGTTCGGGATCGGCCGGATCAGCACCTGTCCGCTGAACGACGGGGCCGACGCGCTGTTCGAGCTGGACTACGACCGAGCCTACGATTCGGCCGCCGAGACGTTCCGCGCGGCGTGCGCCCACAACCCGGCCACCAAGATCTGCATCGAGTACAAGAAGAGCGATCCGGTGGCCCGCTGCCTCTTCGGCACGGCGGGGGAGACGGCGGCCTTCTGCCTCTGGAGCAGGGATCGGGAACCTGGGGGTGACGCTCGACCTGGGCCACGCGCTGTACGCCGAGGAGCGCCCCGCCCAGTCCGCCGCCCTCCTCGCCAAGGCCGGCCGCCTCTTCTACGTCCACCTGAACGACAACGACGGGCGCTGGGACTGGGACATGCTCCCCGGCGCATTTCACTTCTGGGAATCGATCGAGTTCCTGTACGCGCTGCGGAAGCTCGGCTACACGGACGACTGGTACGCCTTCGACGTCTACCCCAAGGAGATCGACACCGCGGAGAACTTCGCGGCGGCGTTCCAGCTGACCCGGAAGCTCGAGGCCATCACGGATCGGATCGACGTCCCGACCATGGAGCGGCTCCTGGCGGAGCGGAACTCGGCGAAGACGCTCCCGTACCTGTACTCGCTGCTCTGACATGACCAGCCTGTGCCCGCGGTTCGAATGGCCCCGACAGGCGCGAGCTTGTGGCTGGAAACCTAGTGTTGTGAATCGGTAGACCTGTACCAATTCGCGGCCGGGGGACGCCCCTCGACGCCTAGCTCCTCGTCGATGCCGGCTCGCCTTTACCCCGGGTCGGCCGCCAAGAGACGGCGGCCTCCGTGCCGGGGACAGGCTCGCCCGCGGGCGCGGCGCTCAGGGGCCTCCCCGGGCCTTGGAATATGGTGGCGAACCTCTGACTCGGGACATAGGAGCAGCCTGGGCGACCCGGGTACTTCGGGAGGCTGAGAGGCGAAGGGGAAGAGATGGGTGAACGGGAAGCTCTCGGAAGGATGTATCGCATCGCGGTGGTCCCGGGGGACGGGATCGGCCCCGAGGTGATCCGCGAGGGCCTCAAGGTTCTTCGGGGGGCTCTCGTGAAGAGCGGGGCGCCCGAGTGCGAATTCGTCGAGGTGGCGGCAGGGGCCGCGCTCTACCGGGACACGGGTATGGCCTTTCCGGAGGAGAGCCGGCGGACCTGCGCGGAGGCCGATGCGGTCTTCCTCGGGGCGACTGGGCTGCCGGAGGTCCGGCTGCCCGACGGGACCGGCGTCTCGATCGCCTGGGAGCTGCGCAAGAGCCTGACCCTGTTTGCGGCCGTGCGGCCGGTGCGGCTGTTCCATGCCGACCACTGTCCGCTGAAGGGGAAGGCGGCCGGCCAGGTGCGCCTCACCATCGTGCGGGAGAACACGGAAGGGATCTATGCCTCCCGCTGGGCGGGCACGACGCTGCATGACGAGGTCGCCGTGAATCCGATCGTGATCACACGCCGAGCCACGGAACGGATCGTGCGTTGTGCCTTCGACCTTGCCCGCCGCGGACCGGGGGCGCCCGGCGACGGAAAGCGCCGCGTCACCTGCGTAGACAAGAGCAATGTTCTGGCCTGCTGGGCCCTGTTTCGCCAAGTGTTCCACGAGATCGGGGCGGAGTATCCGGAGATCGAGAAGGATACAGCCTACATCGATGCCATGACGGTGCATCTCGTCCGGCGGCCGGAGCGCTTCGATGTGGTGGTGACCGAGAACCAGCACGGGGACATCCTCTCCGACCTCTGCGCCGCGCTGGTCGGGGGACTCGGGTTCTCCCCCTCGGCGAACCTCGGAGAGCACCGGGGCATGTTCGAGCCCTCCCACGGGACCGCGCCCGATATCGCCGGCAAGGGGCTGGCCAACCCCGTGGCCACGATTCTCTCCGGCGCCCTCATGCTCAACTGGCTGGCCGCCGAGCACGGGGACGCCAGACTTACCGCAGCGGCAGACCGGATCGAAGGGGCGACGGCCCGCGTCCTCACTGTCGGCCGGGTACGGACGGCGGACATCGGTGGGACGGCCACCACCCCGGCGATGGGCGATGCCATCGCCGAAGCCCTCTAACGCCTCTCTTCCGCATCCCTCTCCTTGGTGGTCATTCCCCCATCAGATCCTTTGCTGGGTTACGATTGTGTCTTGACGTTACAATGTCATTACATTTATATTTCCTCCCGCGTCACGGGGAGGACCGGCCGTGGACCCAGTCGAGAAGTTTATTCCGAACTACTATCGCATCGAGAGCCATCTCCGCGAAGGTATCCGCAGTGGTGTCCTGAAGCCAGGCGATCCCGTCCCCCCAGAATCGCAGCTCTGCCAGCAATTCTCCATCAGCCGAACGACCGTCCGGCACGCCCTGGCGCGCCTCGTGTTCGAGGGCCTGATCGAGCGGCACCGCGGCCGCGGCAGTTTCGTGGCGGAGCCGCGTCTGGAGCACAGCAAACCCTTCCTGAGCTTCGAGGAGGAGATGCTGGCGCGGGGAGCGACGACCAGCATCAAGCTCCTCGACATGCGCACCGAGTCGGCGGAAGGGAAGGTCGCCGAGAATCTGGGCCTCGCCGAAGGGACGATAGTCGCCGTCCTCGAGCGGCTGCGCTTCGTGAATGGCCAGGTCGTGGGCTACGAGATCCGGTATCTGCCCAAGCAGATCGGCGATGCACTGACGACTGACGAGATCCACACCCAGCCGCTGGTGCCGGCTCTTCGACGTGTTTTGGGCAAGCCGCGAACCCGGCTGAATCTCAAGGTGACCGCTTCGACAGCCCGGCGGGAGGAGGCCCGGCTGTTGGAAACGAAGGTCGGCGCGCCGGTTCTGGTCCGCGAGCATATCTGGTACTTCGAGCCCGAAGGACCCATGCAATACGGCAAGTCCGTCTTCCGGGGCGATCGGTACCAGATGTCCGTGGACTTCACGGCCGCGCCGCACGGACAGTCGGGAGAGCGATAGGTCGGGACCAGAACAGAATCTAAGGTGGCGGCCTTCAAAGGGGCTACGGGATTGCCGATCCGGGCCGTCCCCATCATCGAGGATAAAGGAGCACAAGTATGAGCCAATCACTGGTTGCTGTGACCATGGGGGACCCCGCCGGGATCAGCCCGGAGATCGTGGCTCGCGCCCTCGCCGAGCCGGATGTTCGGAAGGCGTGCCGCCCGGTAGTCATTGGGGACCCGCGGATCATATTCCGGGCCATGGAGCTTGTGAGGGGGGGACTGATCGTCCGGACCGTTGCCTCCCTGCAAGGGGCCGGACTCGATCCGGGAACCCTGGATGTCATCCCGGCCGGGGAGATGCCCCCGGACAGCCTGAAGCCCGGCACGCTGGATGCCCGCTGGGGCGAGGCGGCAGCCGCGTGTTGTCGCAAGGCCGTCGAGCTGGCCGAGGCCGGAGAGGTCGCCGGCATCACCTCGGCCCCCTTCAATAAGGAGGCCTTCCACATGGCCGGATACAAGGCCATGGACGACATGACCTACTACGAGGAGCGCTTCGCGGCCGGCGCGGCGTATCAGGTGGGCGAGGTGGCCGGGATCTGGACGACGCCGGTGACCTTCCACGTGGCCTTCCGGGCCATTCCTGATCTCATCACCAAGGAGGCCGTCCTGGCCAAGATCCGGAGCCTGGACAAGGTGCTGAAGGCCGCCAAAGTGAGCCGGGCGAAGATCGGCGTGGTGGCGCTCAACGTGCACTCTGGCGAAGGGGGGATGTTCGGCCGGGAAGAGATCGACGTCATCGGGCCGGCCATCCAGCAGGCCAAGGGCGAAGGGTTCGACGTGGCGGGACCCCTGCCGCCCGACAGCGCCTTCCCGCTAGCCTTGCGCGGCGACTACCAGGGCCTGGTTCTGATGTATCACGACCAGGCGAACATCGGGCGGAAGATCATCGGGCGCGACCAGCCGGGCGTCAGTCTCTTCCTGGGGATGCCCGTTCCGGTGGTGACAACGCCGCATGGGACGGCGTACGACATCGCGTGGAAGGGGATCGCCAAGCACAACATGCTCGCGCGTGCCATCACCATGGCGGCGGCGCTGGCGGGGAAAGGCCTCTAGGGCAACTGGACCTCAATCGGGCAACCAAGCATCAGAAGGAGGGACGGCCATGAAGCACGGGATCGTCATAGGCGCATTGCTCGCGGTCGGGATGTTTCTCCTGGCGCCGCCGGTCTTGGCGCAGCAGCCCATCGTGATCAAACTCGGCAACGTGCAGTCCACGGATGACATCGTCCAGACCGGCCTGAAGAAGTTTGCCGATCTGGTGAACGAGCGGACCAAGGGGCAGGTCCAGGTGCAGATCTTCCCGGCGTCACAGCTCGGGACGGAGCAAGAACTCTTGGAGGGAGTGCAGCTCGGTACGGTGCACATGTTCGAAGGGAGTTCAGGATCGGTGGGCCGATTCCTTCCCGATGTGGAGGTGTTCGCAGCGCCCTACGTCTGGCGGGACGTGGACCACATGATGAAGACCGTGCGCGGTCCGGTCGGCCAGGGCCTGGCGGAGCGGCTAGTGAAGGCCAAGGGCATACGCGTGCTGGATTTCGGCTGGCTGTTCGGGAACCGTTACCTCACCACCAAGACGAAGGCGGTCAACAAGCCCGAGGATCTCAAGGGCATGAAGATTCGCGTCCAGCCGACCGCGATCTACCTGGAGACGATCAAGGCGATGGGTGCCAATCCCACGACCATGGATTTCAAGGAGGTCTATCTCGGGCTGCAGAGCGGTGTGATTGACGGGCAGGAGAACCCGCCATCCGTCATCTACAACAATAAGTTCTTCGAGGTCCAGAAATTCCTGATGCTGACGGCGCACATCACGCAGAATCAGGCGGTGGTCATCAACGAAAAGTTCTTCCAGGGGATGTCGCCGGAGTTCCGGAAGATTCTGACCGAAGCGGCATTCGACGCAGGCAACTTCCAGAATGATATCATCTTGAAGAGCGAGAAGGAGTACCTCGACAAGCTGAAGGAAAAGGGGATGGTCGTCGTCCAGCCGGACGTGAAGGCCTTCCGCGAAGCGACCAAGGATGTCTGGAGGAAGGTCTCGGAGAAGTGGGAGCCGGGGCTGTACGAGAAGATCCAGGCGGTGAAGTGACGCAATCGCTTGCCGCATCGAGGGGGCCGGCATTCCACCGACATGCCGGCCCCCTTGCCGGGTATGAAGCCTGCGCGACCAGAAGGGGAGATGGGCGGAGGAGACATGGGGCATTGGATTGATCGCCTGATCGGCTGGGGACTCGCGCTCTGCATGGGCGCGATGACCTGCATTGTCTTCATCAGCGTCCTGTTTCGCTACGTCTTGAACAGTCCCCTCACTTGGACCGAGGAGCTGGCCTCGCTGCTCTTCGCTTGGGTGACGTTCGTGGGAGCGTATGTGGGCTTCCGGTCGCGCTCCCACATCAGCATCGACACGCTGGTCATCTTTCTCCCACCCATTGTTCGGCGTGGGGTCGCGCGGTTCGTGGACGTGTGCGTCCTCCTGCTCCTCGCGCTGTTCCTCTGGGAAGGTGTTTCATTGACGATGACGACGTGGAGCCTGGAGTTTCCGGCCATGGAGATCTCGCGCGGATACCTATACCTCGCGATCCCGGTCGGTGCCGTGCTGATGGCCTTCGGGATGATCGAGAGTTGGCGGAAGCCGCAGGTCGCCGAACAGGAGGAGCGCCCATGATGCCCCTCGTGCTCATCGGCGTCCTCCTGATCCTGATGGCGCTCGAGTTCCCGGTGGCCTTTGCCATGACGGGCGCCTCGGTGGTCTATCTGCTCATCCGCGGCGACATCCCGCTCGTCGTGGTCGCCCAGCGCGTCGCGGTTGGAGTGGATTCGTTCGTCCTGCTCGCAATTCCGTTCTTCTTCCTTGCAGGCGAACTGATGAATCAGGGCGGGATCACCAAGCGCCTGGTGGACCTGGCCCAGGCCCTGGTGGGGGGCATCCGGGGCGGTCTCGGTCACGTGACGGTGGTCACCAATATGATCATGGCCGGGATGTCCGGCTCCGCCGTGGCGGACGCGACGGGCACGGGCGCGGTCCTGATTCCGGCTATGATGCAGGCGGGATACCCGCGGGTTTTCTCGGCGGCCCTGGTTGGAGCGGCCTCCACTATCGGGCCGGTGATTCCTCCCAGCATCCCCTTCGTGATCTACGGCGGCATCACCGGGGTGTCGGTGGGTCGGCTGTTCCTGGGCGGCGTAGTGCCCGGTGCCCTGATGGGCGTCTTCATGATGGGCGCCGTGTACATGGTCGCGAAGCGGCGGGGGTACCGGGCAGAAGGGTGGATGAGTGTGGGCGATGCCTTACGCAGCATCTGGCACGCGATCCCGGTGATGCTCTTTCCCGTGATCATTCTCGGGGGCATTTTCAGCGGGATCGTGACTCCCACGGAGGCGGCAGTGGTTGCCGTCGTCTATGCCGTCTTCCTCTCCATGATCTTCTATCGTGAACTGACGCCCGCCGGATTCGTGCGGTTGCTCACGACGGTGGCCGGGAATACCGCCCGGATCACCTTCATCATCGCCAGTGCGGGACTGTATGGATGGCTGTTGGCTCGGGAAGGGGTCCCGCAGATATTCACCAACTTCTTCCTGTCCATCTCGCGGGAGCCCTGGGTCATCCTACTGATGGTGAACGTCCTGCTCCTGATCCTGGGCTGTCTGATGGAGACGACTGCCATCCTGGTCATCCTCACGCCGGTGCTGATGGACCTCATCACAAAGGTGGGGATCGATCCGGTGCACTTCGGGGTCGTGCTCACGCTGAACCTGATGATCGGCCTTCTTACGCCGCCGGTCGGTATGGTCCTCTACGTTATGGTCAGCCTGGCCAAGGTGACGGTGACGGAATTCACCAGAGAATGCGCGGTCTTCATGGTGGCGCTCGTCGTGGTGCTGGGGTTGATCACGTACGTCCCTGGATTGGTCACATTCCTGCCGAACGTGGTGATGGGCAGATGAATCTTGCGCAAGTAGACAAGGAGCCCTGCAAATGACGCTGTCCGAAAAGGTGGCGGTGATAACGGGCGTGACCAGCCCCTTGGGGCAGGCCATCGCTCTGCGCCTGGCGGCCGAAGGGGCAGCGGTGGCCGTGACGGGACACACGCCCGCCAAGCTGGAAAAGGTGGCTGGGGCACTGGAGCAGGCGAAGGCGAACTTCATGGCGGAAGCCCTCGACCTCACGGTGCCGGAGACGGTCGAGGCGTTCTTCGGGCGGGTCGCCGACCGGCTTGGTCCGACGGATATTCTGGTCAACGGCACGGCTTGGCGCATCCGCGCCACCTTTCTGGAGACGACGTACGCGGACTGGCGCAACACGTTCGCGGGGTGCGTGGACAGCTACTTCTACTGCAGTCTCGCCGCGGCGAGACAGATGGTGCCGCGGAAGTGGGGGCGGATCGTGAACATCGGCTCCATCGTCGCCGAGGCGTACAATATTCCCTTCGCCGCCTACACGGCGGCCAAGGGGGCCGTCCATTCCCTGACCAGGGCGATGGCCTGCGATCTCGCCCCGCATGGGATCACGGTCAACGTGATGGCGCCGGGCGTGATCGACTCTCCCTACACGCGAACCAATGTTTCGCCCCAGGCGATCGCCAAGCGGCTGGAGCGGATTCCGATGGGAAGGCTGGGCACGCCCGAAGATTGCGCCGCGGCGGTGGCGAAGCTGGTCGCGCCGGACATGGGCTACATCACGGGCCAGTTCCTTTATGTGGACGGGGGATTCCTGAGCGCGGGGATCATCACGCGGTAGTGCGAGAGGGAGGTTGTGATTGATGGAAGTGAGACCGTTCGGCAAGACCGGGGAGAAGTTCTCCATCCTGAGCTTTGGCGCGCAGCGAATCGTGGATGGCCACCAATGCTCCGAGGCGGAAGCGGTTCGGATGATCAACTACGCCCTGGATCACGGGATTCGCTATTTCGACACCGCGCGGGTCTACTCCGAAGGGCAGTCCGAGGAGCGCGTCGGCAAAGTGGCCAAACACCGGCGGCGCGACATGTGGATTGCCACAAAGACCAGAGGTCGCACGCGCCAGGAGGCCATGGCGCACCTCGAGGAGAGCCTAGCGGCGCTCCAGACGGACCACGTGGACGAGTGGCGGATGCACAATATCTGGAACACGGAAGAACTGGACAAACTCACCGCACCGGGAGGGGCGCTGGAGGCGGCCGTCCTGGCGCGGGAGCAGGGGAAGATCCGGTACATCAGCATGAGCGGGCACCGGAATCCGCAGGTGCAGGTCGAGGCGTTAAAGCGGTTCCCCTTCGACAGCATGCTGGTCGCGTTGTCGGCCCTCGACCATTTCATCCTCAGCTTCGCGGAAGAGTTCCTGCCGGTCGCCAACGCCAAGGGGATCGCGGTCATCGGGATGAAGGTGATGGGCCTGACGGCGCTCGTACCCCACAACGAGCGGGCGCTCCGGTACAGTCTGGCGCTTCCCGTAAGCACCACCATCGTCGGCATGGAGTCCATGGAGCAACTGAAGAAGAACCTGGCCGTGGCGGAGCACTTCACGCCTCTCAGCGACGAGGAGAAATTGGAATTCTACAAGGAGATTATTCACCTGGCGACCCCCGAGGTCATGCGGTGGAAGGCGACTGACTATTTCAATCCGGTCGAGTGGGAGAAGCGGTAACCGGGTCTTGGAGCAAGCCGCGGGCATCTTGGTTCGTCACCGGCCGGCGTGACCCGGTTAGGTCGCAGGAGGGGATGAGGGGCATCATGGATCTTCAACTCAAGGGAAAGGTTGCGTTGGTCACGGGCGGGGCCCGAGGGATCGGGCGGGGGATCACCCGCACGTTGGCGGCGGAAGGCGCAACGATCGTGGTGGTGTACCGGGAGCGGGCGGACGCCGCTGAAGAGGTGGTCCGACTGATCCGGGAAGGGGGCGGGGACGCCGAGGCGATTCAGGGGGACGTCGGGGTCTTCGCCGACGTGGAGCGGCTGGTGGGGAAGGCGCTGGAGCGATTCGGCAGGATCGACATTCTGGTGAACAACGCCGGGATCGTCAGCCGGAAGCCGATCCTGGAGATCCCGCTGGAGGAATGGGACCGGGTAGTCCACACCAACCTCTATGGCTGCTTCCATTGCTCGCGCCTGGTCGGCCGCCACATGGTCGAGCGCGGTGGAGGCGGGAAGATTATCAGCATCTCCTCGATCCATGGCCACGTGGCCAAGGCCGGGATGGGCCCCTACTGCGCCACCAAGGCGGCCATCGACATGTTCAGCAAGCAGCTTGCCGTCGAACTGGCGCCGCATCGGATCAACGTCAATGTGGTGGCCTGTGGGACCATCATAACGGAGATCAATCTGCCTCTCTATCAAAGCACGAAGCCCGAGGATGTGGAGAAGCGGACGGCCGTGCTCCATCGAGTGCCCTGGGGCGAGATCGGCCAGCCCGAGGACATCGGACGTGCCGTGGCCTTCCTGGCCTCCGACGCGGCTCGTTACACCACCGGCGCCGTGCTGTACGTGGATGGCGGATACACCGCCGACGGCACGCCACGGCTGGCGTCGGGCATCCAGGTGCCGTAGGGGACGGGCACGCCCTGAGGGGAAGCAGGGGGGGGTTGAAATTGAAAACCGACAACCGACAACCGACAATGGCAAACGGTGAGAGCGTCGGCTGATCGGTTGTCTGTTGTCCGTTGTCGGTTTTGCATTGGTGAGAAGTGTAAGATGACCCACTGGACGATCACCATGCTGGACACGGGGACGCAGAGCCAGGTCAAGGGGTTTATGACGTACCTCACCGATATGAACTAGCCGATCCAGATCCCCGTCCCCATGAGGAGATCGGTCTGTGTCGGGGAGGTGAGAAGGGGTTTGACGTGAAGTATGTTGGTGCGATGCGTGTAGGCTTTCCTGACGGGTTCTCACATGAAAGGAGTAGGCGAATGAGGAAAGGATTGGCATTGGCGATCGCCGCAGCCCTGATCTTGTTGATGGGAGCTGCAACTGGAAACGCTCTGGCCGCCGACACGATCATCATGAGAGTCGCCACCGGCACCGCACCGGACCATCCGGAGAACGTCGGCGCCAACAAGTTCAAAGAGATCCTCGAAAAGAAGAGCAACGGCAGAGTGGAAGTCCGCGTCCACCCCGCCGGCCAGCTCGGCTCGCAGCGTGACTTTGTTGAGGCGTTGCGCTCGGGCACCCTGGAAATCACCATGGTCACACTCGGCTTCTACTCCGCCTACGATCCCCTGCTGAACATCTTTGAGCTGCCATACCTGTTCCGCGATCGGGACCACGCCTATCGCGTCGTCGACGGGCCGATCGGCCTCCAGATCAAAGACCGGGTCAACAAGAAGGGGGTCCATGTGATGGCGTTCTGGGAGGCGGGGCTGCGCTACATAACCAACAATGTGCGCCCCATCAATAAGCCAGACGACTTGAAGGGGCTGAAGATTCGCGTTCCGGAGTCGAAGGTCAACATCGATACCTTCAAGGCCTTTGGCGCGAATCCGGCGCCGCTCCCCTTCACGGAAGTCTATATGGCCTTGAAGCAGGGTGTATTCGACGGTCAAGAGAATCCCCCCTCAAACATCTATCGCTCGAAACTGTACGAGGCGCAGAAATACCTCTCCCTGACCGGACACCAGTTCCTGGTTCACATGTTCATGTACAGTGGGCCACTGTGGGACAAGCTGCCAGCCGACATTCGGAAGATGACTGAGGAGTCTGCGGTCGAAGCCGGAAAGTTCCAGCGCGATTACACGTGGCAGGAAGATACCAAGCTGGTGGCGGCTTTGAAAGATGCCGGCATGCAGGTCAACCAGGTTGACAAGCAGGCCTTCATAGAAAAGGCCAAGCCGCTGTATGCCGAATACGCAAAGCTGTATGGGGACGATGCGAAGAAGTTCATCGATCAGATTCAGGAGACCAAATAACGGCCTGACGGCAGCATCGGCTCCACATTTCCGGTTCGCGTAGTGACTGGGATCCTGTCTCACAGCCGCGGTCGAGCCCTTCTTGCGCTCGACCGCGGCCGCACTCCGACGTCCACTCGGCATGACGCTGTCGCTATCCCAGCAGGAGGCATAGATGTCCAAGGCAAAGGCGGAGGAGCCTCTTCCACCTGCATCTGCTGGCCCCGCCAGCCACGCCGCATCGGTTGGAAGCCTGGGCTGGCTGCAGCGCAAGGTCATTTTCCTGCTCGATGTGCTTCTGGCGATCGCTCTGCTGAGCCAGTTGGGCATCATGTTTACCAACGTGGTGACGAGATACCTGTTCGACTATCAGACCATCTGGGGCCAGGAAATCTCCATGATCACGTTGACGACGATCGCCTTTATCGGGGGGGCGGTTGCCTACGCCCGAGACAAGCACATGGCTGTCGAGGTGATCACGCAACGGTTTCCAGGTACGTGGCAGCGATTCCTCGCAGCCGGGGTTGACTGGCTCATCCTGTTCCTGGCCATCATGATTGGGTGGCTCTCGCTTCCTTTGGTGCACTCGCGCTTCGAGATGTTGTCCCCGATCATCGGCATGCCGGAAGCCTGGTTCATGATGCCGTTGCCGGTCGGGATGACGCTGATGGCGATCATTGCCGTGCAGCGGTTGTGGGCTCGGCCGAGGGAAAGCGTAGTTCCGGCGGGGATCACGATCGCCACGCTGATCGCCGCGCTTGTGATCGCCCGGAACATGTGGGGTCCATGGGGTGTGCAGGCATTGGTTCTGTGGCTGACGTTGGCCGTGTTCGTCCTCTTGTTGACCATCGGCGTTCCCATTGGTTTCGTCCTGTCCATGACGGGGATGTTGTTCCTCTATGTGGTAGGGCAGGCTCCCATCAGGTCGGTACCGCAGACGATGTACGGCGGGATCTTGGGGTACGTGCTGCTGACCATTCCGTTCTTTGTCTACGCCGGGTTTATCATGACCGAAGGCGGGTTGAGCCGGCGGCTGGCAGAATGTGTCATCGCCCTGATCGGCCGCCTGCCCGGTGGGCTGCTGCAGGTCATCGTCGTGGCGATGTACATCGTTTCCGGAATCTCCGGCTCCAAGGTGGCCGATGTGGCAGCGGTCGGATCATCCATGAAGGGGATGCTGAAGAGGGGCGGCTACAACATGGGGGAGGCCGCCGCGGTCCTGGCCGCTTCGGCAATCATGGGAGAGACGGTTCCGCCGAGTTTTCCGATGCTGGTTCTGGGCTCGATCACCGCGCTCTCGGTTGGAGCATTGTTCATGGCCGGACTCCTGCCGGCCGCCTTCATGGCCGTCTGGCTGATGGTTCTGATCCATGTCCGCGCTCGCAAATACGGGATGCCGGCCGGTATTGTGGTGCCGGCGAGAGAAGCGGTGCGGGCCACGCTGATCGCCATTCCATCGCTTGTGGTGCCGGTGTTTCTGATCGGCGGCATCATGGCCGGCGTGGCGACCCCGACCGAAATCTCCTCGGTAGCCGTGGTGTACGCCCTGGCCCTGGGAGTGATCTTTTATCGCGAGATGGGGCCGCGATCCTTCTGGAACACGGTGGTTCAAACATGCACGACCTCGGGGATGATCCTGTTCATCATCAGCTCCGCATTCGCCTTCTCCTGGTCATTGTCGGTGGTCAACTTACCGGACAAGATCGGGGCCGCCCTCCTCTCGATAGGCGGCTCGACCTGGTTCTTCTTGCTGGGGACGGTGATCACTCTCGTGATCACGGGGGCGCTGCTCGAGGGGCTGCCGGCGCTCTTGATCTTCGCGCCAATGCTGATGCCGATCGCGGTCAAGTTCGGGATTCATCCACTGCAATACGGCATCATCCTCATCATCGCGATGGGATTTGGAACGTTTTCTCCACCGATCGGCATCGGGATATACGTGACCTGCGGCATTGCCGAGACCAGCATGGAAGAGCTTACCCGTCGGTTGGGTCCGTATTTGATCGTGATGTTCTGTGGCATGCTGGTGGTGACCTTTGTTCCGTGGTTCAGCCTGGTCATACCCAGGATGCTGCACATGGCTAACTGAGAGGCTGTCGAAGTTCCAGTGGGGATATCGCCTATGGACCGCATCGTATCCGTGAGCACGATGGCCTTCGACGGCCATTCGCTGGAGGTCGCGCTGGACGAGCTGGCGGCGCTCGGCGTGAAGTACGTCGAGCCGGCCAGCGTGGACAAGGTGTTCCAGCACCTGGTGGAGGAGGATTTCTGCGACCGCCGCGCCGCGTGGCTGCGCGCAAACCTTCTTGCGCGGGGCCTCGCTTGCCTCTCCCTGTCTGCCCACATGGACCTCACGCAGCCCGACTCGGTGGACCGTTTTCATCGCCGGCTGGAGTTTGCGCGGAACATCGGCGCGCGGTGTGTGAACTCCATCGCCGGTCCGGCGGGAAATCTTGCCGGTTTTCATGCGAACATTCCGGCCATCGCGGAGCGGGCGAGAGATCTGGGTGTCGTCATCGCCCTGGAAAACCACGGAGACCTGCTGGATCGGGAGCAACAGATCTTGAATTTCATCCGCGAGATCAACCATCCGGCGATCCGGGTCAATTACGATACGGGGAACGCCTGGTATTACTCGAAGGGGGCCATCAACCCCGTGGAGGAGTTGGCGTTGTTGGCGCCGGTCGTCGCGCACGTCCACGTGAAGACCCCCAAGATTGTTGACGGCCTCCTCCGCTGGGTGGCGCTCGGAGACGGCGAGCTGGATCTCCCTGCGCTTGCCCGAGTCTTGAAAGAGCGCATGCCGGGAGTGCCGGTGAGTTATGAATTGTCCCCGCGTCAGCGCTCCCGCAACTTCGAGCCACGCTGGCGCGCACCGGAAATCCCGCCCTTGCCGGAGATCCGCGGCATCATCGGTCGGTCGCTTCGGGCAATCCGGCGGGTGCTGGCGTAGGGGCCTGGCTGGACAGCCCTAAAACGGAAAAGCCCTTGACAGCCGGGAGGGATTGGGAGTACCTATTTCTCCAATAGATAAACAGAGTTCCACATCTGGAACTCTGGAAATCCCGGGACACGACGTCCTGCCATCCCACTCACACGAAGGAGGAGATCATGAAGCGGATGTCGGTCATCATCACACTCTTCTTGTGCGTCGCAGTTTTCGCGGGTAGCGGCTTCGCCGCCGACAAGATCGTCCTGAAGAAGTACCCCGATCTGAAGATCGGATTCCTCAACGTCAACTTCATTAAGCAGTGGCCGCTCGGCGTGGAGAGCGCGAAAAAGGCAATCGATTTCGCCAACGAGCAGGGATTCTGGTGGATAGAGATTCGCGATCCTTTCGCCACCCTCACCCTGGCGCAGTGCAAAGAGCTGGCGGCCTATGCCAAGCAGCGGAACATCGAGGTGGCCTATGCGATGAACATCGGCCTCCTGGACGACAACTTCTGGGAAGTCTTCTCGCGCGGCCTGGCCAATGCGGCGGTCTTCGTCGACGGCCCGCGGACGATCCGCACGGCGGGCCCGGGTCTGGAGTTCGCGAACAACGAGAAGAAGACGTCCTGGACCTATGCCGAGCTGCATAAGGCGGTGAAGAGGGCGAACCAGGCTGCTAATATGGCCAAGGCGGTGGGTTTGCAGTACGTGGTGGAGAACGGGCTAGAGCCCATCAAGGGGGACGGCGTCAGCACCTTTGGGACGGTGGAGCTGTTCGGCAACGCCAATAGCAATCTGGGGTTCCAGTTCGACACCGGCAACTTCTTCTGCGTGTCGCGGGTGGTGACCAAGCCGGCGGATGCTCAGGCGTTCGTCGAGAAGTACGCCAGCCGGATGGGCTACATGCACCTGAAGACCTCGTCGCCGGATCACAAGGTCCAGCAGGTGATCGGTGACAACGAGCTGGATTTTGACATCATCTTCGCCATCGTCACCAAGGCCAAGATGCCGTATGTCGGATTCGAGCTGGATCAGCCGGCCACGCTGGAGCAGGCCATCGAGAACCACAAGAAGAGCATCGCATACCTGAAGGGGAAGTTCGGCGGGTAGAATCTCCACGGGGCGACTTGACCGCCCCGGCATCCGAGTGAATGCGCGGCGGGGAATCCCCAATCGGGGATTCCCCGCCCTTTTGTGTCTGCTTTCTGTTCACGATCGCCGGCTTGCTACGGAGCGGAGCATGGTTCGTGATATGAAACGCGAATTCCAATTGGCCTGCAGCAGATTAACGCCCTCAGCCGCCACATCATCGGCCAAGCAAATATCAACAGCGATGAGCTGCGGAGTTGTTGTATAGTAGGGGACGTTGCCACTTATGTCACATTACATAAGTGGAGACGTAGACGCCGCGGGAGTGAAGGGAGGGAATGAACCGCCAGTCGGGTGCCGTTGAGTGAAAAGCGCTCGGCGCTTGCGAGATGCCTACCTCAACATCTTGAGGATGTGCTTGGCCAGACTCTCGACGATCCGCGATGGCGGGGGACTGGTTGCGAGGCCTTCGTCGTGGGGTTGTGATACCAGTCGTGGCGGGCGCCGGGACGAAGAAGGGTGCAGCCCATCTGTTCGAGCCTGCGGATCGGGTCCGTGTGTTTCATCCGACCACAAGCTCTCCGATGTGGTGGACCGCAGGGATGCTCCCGCTCACGAGCTCTGCATAGATGTCCTTGAGATTTTCCTGCAGCTCCTCCAGGGTCTCGCCCTGCGTATGATAGTCTGGAAACTCCTCCAGCCAGCCGACCAGCATCTTGGCTTCTTCGTAGTACACGAACTTCTTCTTCTCCATGTTAATCCGGGACGTTGCTTCCGTTATCCTTGTAATGGGGGCGTAGGTGTAGAGACAACTTGTCGCCATTCAGCGGATTGCCCTGTAGATCTGAGCATTCCTTGGAGTCGACTTGGCCTTGTGCTCGCCGGCCGGGCAGATTCTCGCTACCTTGACTTGCCGATCCTGACGGGAGATGCAGTTCCTTTGGCCTGATGCAATCATCGTTGGCCTCTCCCGGCGGCGGGGGCGGTCACTTACGCGGTCGCTGTCTCCAAGCGCCAACCTGCCCGGCGGTCGGTGGCGAAGCTGAGGCGCATCGGTCGGGGGGTCGGTTCGCGGCCGATGGTGGCCAGAACATCGAGCGAATAATCCCCCTTCGGTGCGGTGGTCGCGACCATCAGTCGAAGGAGGCGATCCGCGGTGGGCCCCATGGGGGCGGCCCCCGTTTCCCAGCGAGAGACCGTTTCCGCAGCGGTCCCCATACGCGCAGCGAAGTCTGCCCCAGACCAACCCAGGTACTTGCGGAGAAATCGAATCTCGGCCGGTACCAGTCGACTCGGCTTCCGAATGATCGCCTGGGCGAGCGACCGATGCAGTCCCTCCAGGCTGGGGATGGCCACCTCGGTCTCGCCGCACTTCGGGCAGCGACCTACCTCGACTTTCTGCAGCGTGACGTTGGGGAGCCCGCAGGCGTCGTAGCGGTAATTCTCCCGCCGTACCGTCATCTCGCCACCACACTCTGTGCACGTCACGTCCGTTCCCTCCACGCGGTCACCACCTTGAGTTCTGAGGTTGATATAATATCATACTATGAGCATCTGTCAATATACTGCGTTTCAGCCAGTCTCTCCGAGCGGGTCCCGTCTCGACCGCTCAGCAGATCTCCCTACTCCTCGGCTGCACGATTGACGGTCTGGCTCTGCTCTGATAGGTTTTCGGTATTCTTCTTCTCTTGTCGTGCAGCGGGGGGTAGTCGGTGACGAAGTACCTCATCGTCAATGCCGATGACTTCAATCTGACCGAGGGCGTGACGCGCGGCATCCTCGACGGGCATCGGCACGGGATCATCACCAGCACCACCGTCATGGTGAATCTTCCCGGTCTCACGCGGACGCGGGATCTGGCTCGGGAGGCGAGCGGCCTCGGCTTGGGGCTCCACGTCAACCTGACCCTGGGGGCGCCCGTCTTGCCCGCCGGCAGCGTCCCTTCGCTGGTTGACGGGGCCGGGCACTTTGTCCGCGACCGGAGTCGCGTGGGGGAATCCGGCGCAATGCTGGAGATTCGAGCAGAGATCGCCGCCCAGGCCCGGCGTTTCGAGGAAGTTTTCGGGCGCCGCCCCACGCATCTGGACACCCATTACCACATGCATCGGCTTCCCCGCGTCCTGGCGGCGGTCCTGGATGCCGCCGGCGAGCTCGGGGTCCCGGTGCGAGCGCTCACCCCGGAGATGGCAGCCCTTATCCGGGGGCGGGGGCTATCCGCGGCGGATCACCTGATCGGGGATGTTGGCCCCGACGCCTATTGGACGACGGAACGCCTGCGGGAGTGCATCCGCTCGATGGGGGAGGGTGTCACGGAGTTGTCGTGCCATCCCGGATACGCGGACGAGGCGCTCGCGATCAGCAGTTACACCGCGCAGCGCGAAGGCGAGCTCCGCGCGCTGTGCGATCCCGCGGTGAAGACTGCGCTGGCGGCGTCCGGAGTCCGGCTGATCCACTATGGGATGCTGGCCGCGGCGTCGGCGGGTGCGCAATGACCACGCGGGAAGCAGCCGATCATATCCTGGCCGTGGACGTGGGAGGCACCGCCTTGGCGGGGGGGTTGGTGGACCAAAACGGGGCGATCATCACCTCCCAGGCGGTGGCGACGGATCGTTTTGGGCGAGGTGAGGGGATTCTCAAGAATCTGCTGGAGCTTGTCGCCAGCTTGGAAGATGAGAGCCGCAGATTGCAGCTTCCTGTTCGAGGCCTCGGGGTGGGCGTCCCCGGCGCTGTGGAAGAAGGGACCGGGCGGATCGGTCCCGACATTCAGAATATTCGCGAGCTTGGGAATCTGCCTCTCCGGGATGTGTTACAAGAGCGTACCGGCCTACCGGTCGTGGTGGACAACGATGTGAACGCGCTCACTCTGGCGGAGTGGACCTTCGGTCAAGGGAAGGGGCTTCGCCATCTGGCCATGATCGCGGCAGGCACGGGAGTGGGTGGCGGCCTGATCCTGAACGGAGACTTGGTCCGGGGGGCCGGCGGTTACGCAGGAGAAGTCGGGCACATCACGGTGGAGTTGGATGGGCGCCCCTGTTTCTGCGGAAGCCGGGGATGTGTGAAGGCCTACGCCTCGGGCCCCGATCTTGTCGCTCAGGTGCGCGAACTCCTCCAGGAGGAGCGCTCTTCCATTTGGAGCGAATTGACCGGCGGGGATCTTGGCCGGATCAATCCATCGGTCGTCTTTCGCGCCGCTGATCGGGGCGATGCTGTGGCAGAGGCGGTGGTGGCGAAGGCGGCGCAGGCGCTGGGAGCCGGCGTGGCCGCCCTCATCAACCTCTGCAACCCCGAGATGATCATCCTGGGCGGCGGAGTGATGGAGGCCGGCGAGATCCTGGTGGAGCCGGTACGGCGCTGGGCGCGATATTACGCGTTCGAACGCGCCTTCTCCCGGACACGAATCGTCCGGTCCGGCCTGTCCAAGCAGTCCGGTGTGTTGGGCGCCGCCGCCCTGTTTCTCTACGAAGAGCGGCGCCGGGAAACGGCGTAGTCCGGGTTGTGTGCGTGTTGGGAAAGGGTTCCTTTCAGAAGGAGTGAGGTGCCATGGATGTTTGTCGTATCAACTTGCGCGAGCGGACTTTGAAGCGAGAACCTGCGCCTGAGAGTTGGAGCCGCCTGGGCGGGCGAGGGCTGTCTGCCCGCATCCTTGTGGATGAGGTGCCTCCCGACTGCGAGCCGCTTGGCCCCCGTAACAAGCTCGTCTTGGCCCCGGGTCTCCTCGTGGGCCACATGCTCTCGAGCTGCGATCGCCTCTCGTTCGGCGCCAAGAGTCCGTTGACCCGCGGGATCAAGGAGGCGAATGCCGGCGGCTCCACCGGGCTGCACATGACCAACCTGGGCATGAAGGCCCTGATCATTGAGGATCAGTTGCCCACAAGCGGGGATGTGCGGTCCGGGTGGTGGGTTTTGCATCTCAGCCTCGCGGGGGCGCGCTTCGAGCCTGCGGACGATATCGCGGGTCTCGGTGTCCACGAAGCGGCGTCCCGACTGCTCAAACGGTACGGGGAGAAGGTGGCAATCGCCCTGATCGGGCCGGCCGGCGAAATGCTGCTCTCGGCGGCCGGGATCCAGAACCTGGACAAGGACCGGGTGCCTTCCCGGATCGCGGCCCGGGGCGGCCTGGGCGCGGTGATGGGGTCGAAGCGCCTCAAAGCCATCGTCTTCGATGACGCCGGCGGGAAGAAACCCGCCATCGTCGACCGCGAGAAATTCAAGCAAGCCCAGAAGCTGTTCACAAAGAACACACTCGATCATCCGCAGACCAAGGCCTATCAGGACTACGGCACGCCGGCCATGGTGCGAATGTGCGATGCGCTCGGGGGTCTGCCGACCCGGAACTTCAGCAGCGGTCGGTTCGAGGGGGCCGAGACAATCAGCGGCGAGCAGATGCGCGACCTTCTCCTCAAGCGCGGCGGCGAGAGCGAGACCACGCATGCCTGCATGGCCGGCTGCGTCATCCAGTGCTCCAATACGTATGGGGGCGAGGACGGCAAGGCCATCGTCTCGCCGCTGGAATACGAAACCATCGGGCTATTGGGCTCGAATCTGGGCATCGCCGACCTCGACACCATCGCCCGGGTGAACCGGGAGGTCAGCGATCTCGGTCTGGATACCATTGACATGGGTGCGGCCCTGGGCGTCGCCGCCGAAGCCGGACTTATGAAGTTTGGTGATGGCGACCGCGCGCTGGAACTCTTGGGAGAAATCCGCAAGGGCACACCGCTGGGACGGATCCTCGGTCACGGGGCAGCCGTGGCGGGGCGGGTCCTCGGCGTCCTGCGGGTGCCGGTGGTGAAGGGGCAGGCCATGTCCGCCTATGAGCCGCGCGCCATCAAGGGCACGGGCACGACCTATGCGACGTCCCCGCAAGGGGCGGACCACACGGCGGGGAACACGGTCCGGGCCAAGGTCGACCACCTGGACGCCAAAGCAAACATCGCGACCTCGCGCGGGGCCCAGATCAACATGGCCGGCTTCGACACGCTGGGCGCCTGCATTTTTGCGGGGTTCGGGTTCATGGTGAATCCAGAGGTGATCCCCGACTTGCTGTCCGCCCGCTACGGCTGGCAGGTGGGGTCCGACATCCTGCAGGTCCTGGGGAAAGAGACAATCTCGCTGGAGCGCGAGTTCAACCGGCGGGCCGGCTTCACCGCAGCGGACGATCGGATCCCCGAATACATGCGGACCGAGCCGCTCCCGCCGCACAACTCGGTGTTCGATGCGTCGGCGGAAGATCTGGACAGCGTCTTCAACTGGTAGTGACGGTTCATCTCCATATTCCTGCCATCTCGGGCGGCGCCCAGTGGATTATGGCGCCGCCCGTTTTTGCCCCAACGCGGAAGAATTTTGCTCAAATTCGTACAGACCCTCCGTAGGATCGGAGTTTGGTGCAGGCTCTGGACCAGATGGGCTTGGCTGCCGCAGCCGGTGTCGGGGGAAGCGGTCACCTCTAACTCGCTGATTTCTAGATCACATTCGACACAATCTCACGGTTTTGCCCTGGCATTCGTTTCACTCCGGCGCGGTCTTCTTATCTCGCTTGACGCGGGCACGCTTAATGCATTAGCCTTCAGTATGGAAATAGGTTGACAACCATACATGCGTATGGTATTCAGATCCCATGAGCAAGGGCCGAAGAAGAGAGCAGAGGCTCTTTGCGGAAAGGGGGGTAGACATATGCTAGCGCTACTGGAGCGGCCCACCCCGCGAGGACGGTGGGACGATCGGAAAGAAAAAGAAAAGGACACGGCTGACCTCGAGGCGCTCATCAGCGCCATGGGCAAACGGCTACAGGGAGAGTACATCGAGGGCGCCATCCCTTATCTCCGGAAGCACGAGCCGGAGCTATGGACGAAGCTGGAGGTTCTGGACCACGAGGAATCCATCGAGGCGCTGCTTGAATACGAGCGACTCTTCTTCGATGGACTGCATCGGTACGTCACGTTCCTGGAGGGCACGCGGAAGGCCGCCTAGGAGCGCCTCTCGGGGGGGGCTGGAGTCGCCCCGGCCCCCGGCATGGCCTCGGTCATCACGGCGCGTGCGCTTGAGCGTGTCGGACCCGCTTGGTTCTTTGCGCCGCTTCGATCCACTCAGCAGGCTTCCCACGCCTTTCGAATCATCCGCATGGGCTGCGACGGG
>CAVSHW010000015.1:0-49336 GCA_963727695.1 uncultured Methylomirabilota bacterium
ACGCCTGCCCAGGTTGGTGATAATTATTCCTTGTTTTGATCTCTCGCCTCTTCCGCCCCGCCGTGGGGCGCATCCTCTATAGATCGTCCCTCTCTGGAGGCCCCGTCGAGGAGGTAATTATGCGCGCGACCTGTTTCGCCTTAGCCTTTCTTCTTATTGCTGTATCCGCGTTTGGATCCGAAGCCTTCGATCGAAGACTCTTCGTGAGACTGGCCGATGAGGCCATTATTGGGATTGATCGGACCTACAGTCGTATGGATGCGGCTGCCTGCTCGCCCTCTGGGACCAAGTTAGACAAGAGCGCATCTGTTGCCTGGTTACAGCTAGATCGGTCTTTCCCGAAGAAGGACATCGCTGGGAACAAATCAGCGGCGGCGCTCAAGCAGGCGATAAGTGACGTGATTGTCAAAATGGATGCATGGTGTACGCTCGTTGGGGCATTTAGATCCGCCGATGCGGACAAGACTATGAAGGAGATCTCCGTGGCCAAAGAGAAGGCCCATTTACTTCTTAGGGCCTACTATAAGAGCGCTCAGTAGAAATTCCCCTGGGAATGACTCGGGTTCGAATCCCGATAGGGCCACCAAGCAAAAACGCGAGGTTACGTGAGCCTCGCGTTTTTGCTTTTCTCTTGCCTGCAATGTAACACGACCAATCGATTTTGAGGGATTGCGTTCGAGGTTGACGCCCGACTCGACCCGCGTGCGGGTCCCTACCATTAAACCTTTGGCGCGCCCGGGTGACTAACTCAGTAGTGTGAATAATGCGAGCCCTCTCAGAACCCACGTATTCAAGGAGGACCTCATGAAACCCTGGATCGGTCTCGTAGCAGGCTGTCTCGTGACGCTGGCGTTGGGGATCTCGGGGGCGCAGGCCCAGACCACCCCGCCGGCGCCGCCCACCACTCCCGGCACCTCGGACGTCCAGCAAGACCGGCAAGATCTGCAGCAAGACCGGTCGGCCGTCCGCCAGACCCGGCAGAACCTCCGGCAGGACGCCCAGACGCTCTCGAAGGAGAACCAGACCATCCGCCAGGCCCGGCAGCAGGATCGGCAGGACTGGCAGAAGCTCCAGGCGGATCAGAAGGCGGGGAACCAGGCGGCCGTCACCGCCGATCGGGCGGCCCTCGGGCAAGACCGGCAGGCGCTCCAGCAGGACCGCGCCGCCCGCGCCAAGGACCGGCAGGCGGTCCGCAAGGATCGGGCGGCCCTCCACAAGGAGGCCAAGGCCGTCCGGCACGACCGGCGGGACCTCCATCAGGATCGGAAAGAGGTGCGGCACGAGCGGAAGCAGACCCTGCACGCGCAAGCCGAAAAGAACGAAAAGAAGTAGGCGAGCCGGCCCCGCACACCCACTGGTGAGATCGTAGGCACCCACTCTCAGACAAGGAGATCGGACATGACGACGTACAAGACCACGCTGTTCGGCCTGATGCTGGCGGGGACCCTCCTCGCCCCGGGATCCCCGGTCTGGGCCGCCGGCCCGGAGAAGGACCCGAAGTTTCAGAAGAATCACCCGCGCCAGACGCAGACCCTGAAGCGCGTGGACCGCGAGCGGAACCAGGTGAACAATCGCTACAAGCAAGGGAAGATCTCGGCCCAGCAGCGGAACCAGCAGCTCGGACAGATCCACGCGATTCGCAAGGAAGACTACGCGGACGCCAAGGCCAACAGCAAGAACGGGAGGGTCCGGGGCGGTTACATCACCAAGGGCCAGCAGCGGGGGATGAACCAGCAGGAGAACCAGATCAGGCAGGAGATTCGCCAGGACGCGAAGTGAATCTTCTCGCGGCGAGCCGCGGGCATTCGACAAGTGAAAGAGGGCAGGCGTGGGTTTCCCGCCTGCCCTCTTCATTTTTTGGGTCAAGAATATCCCGCCCCCGCCGGCGCCCTCACCCCAAATCGGCCCGAAGTTGCTGCACCTGGCTTCGATAAGACTGCAGCAGCCGGCCCACATCCCCCGGCCAGACGTTTGAGTAGGCGACGCCCATCGCCGTGAGCTGCGCGACGGTCACCGGGTACGCCGCCAAGCCCATCGCGAAAGCCATCCGGGCCTTGCCCACCTTCTTCAGCGTCGCCGCCACCCCTTCGATCGTCTCCTTGAGACGCGGGTCGCGCGGGTCGGTCACACCCAGGGCGGCGGACATGTCACCCGGGCCGACCGCAATGAGGTCCACCCCCGGCACGGCGGCGATGTCCGCCAGTTCCCGGAGCGCCCGCAGGTCCTCGACCATCAGCGTCAGCAGGGTCTCGGCATTCGAGGTAGCGAGGTGCTCTTTGAGGGGGACGGTGCCGTAGAGCGCCGCGCGCGAGCCGCCGGCCATCCCCCGGTCACCGAGCGGCGCGTACCGGACGGCCTTCACCGCCGCCACCGCATCCGCCACGCCGGCAATGTGCGGCACCTGGATGCCCTGCACGCCGGCGTCCAGCAGTCGAAGGATCGTCTTCGGATTGTTCTCCGGCACCCGCACGATGGACGTGATGCCGGTCAGCTCGCAGGCGCGGACCATCCCCTCGATCACACCGAAATCCAGGCAGGTGTGCTCCATGTCGATGAACGCCGCGTCGAACCCCGCCAGGCCGATCAGCTCGATGACCGCAGGATCGGCCAGACTGACGGCCGTCCCAAGAGCCAGGGTCCCCTGCCGCATCTTCGCCTTCACCCGATTCTCGCGCATGGCACTCTCCCAGCGGTCAGCCATCGGCGCCCAGCGTGACGTTGGTGGTTGCCGATCGCTGCCCGCTCCTTCTGTTAGGAGCCGTTACGAAATAACTTGTCCATTCATTGGAATTTCGTTACGGCTCCTTATGCCGTTTCTGGAATTTCTCCGGTCAAGTCATTCTTTGACAACGGCTTAGCTCTTGAAGAAGAATGTCGCCGGGTGCGAGGTATTCGGCAGGCGCGCGTGCTGCGCGTTGAGCTGCCGGGCGGGGATGTTGCCCATGTTGTTCTTGACCAGACGCACGCCCATCAAGGCCGGCGTCTGCCCCACCGTGCCGATGACCCAGCACCCCTCTACCATGATTTTCCAGATCTCCTTGCCGATCTGGACACGCTCCGCCTCCTTTTTGCCGGCGGCGGCGCGGAACAGGTCCATCGCGCGCAGCATCTCGGGGTCCGTCGGCTTCTTGCCCTGGGTCCCGTTCGAGGCGTACCAGCGGGCGAACGACATGCCGATGGGCGAGTCTGCCGGATCGACGGGCAGGACGTACCGCGGGTAGAGATAAAGGTTCTCGGCGCCGCCGATCGTCCAGACGAAGATGTGATGGTCGCCGTTGCCCAGTTTGGTGTACGCGAGGCTGCGCTCCGCCTCGTTCACATCCGCAGCGATCCCGATCGCCTTCCACTGCTGCGCCACCATCTCTGCGAACTGTGTATAGGTGAACTGCTGCTGTCCGATCGTGAGCAGGCCGATCCGCAGGCGCCCCTTGCCGTCGCTGCGCAGGCGGTACCCCTCACTGTCCTTCGCGCTCAGCCCGAGCTTGTCCAGCAGCGCGTTCGCCTGCTTCACGTCATGCGTCGCCCACTTCGTGCGGTACTCCTTTCCCGGGTTCAGGTCCACGCTCTCGGCGGGTACGATGGAGCCGGGCACGCCCAGCCCCAGGAAGAACGCCTCATTCAACTGATCCCGGTTGAGCCCCAGTGCTAGCGCGTGGCGGAAGTCCTTGCTCCTGAGCCACTTGCCAACCTCGGCGTCCCCCTCGAACGCCATGTTGAAGATGAGCGCGATGTCCGCACCGTTGGTCCGCGTGTCGAGGTGGACGGTGTATTGCCCTTTCTTCGCGTTCTCGAGCAGCACCGGCAGCTTCTTCAGGTCCATGTGGCGTTCCTGGAGATCGTACTCGCCCGCGATGGCGCGCATGTTGAGCACTTCCAGGTTCTCGGCCAACCCCATCGTGATCCGGTCGATATACGGAAGTTGGTTCCCGGCTGGATCCACACCCCAGTAATACGGGTTGCGGTCCAGGGTCCAGCTCGACGTATTGATGGGACTCGTGGTCTTCCAGGGGGTCAGGACCGGCAGGTCAACATTCAAGGCCCAGTTGGTGCGATTGCGGAGGTAGCTCACCCACCCGTCGAAGCCCGCCGCCTTGGCCTTCCGCGTGACCTCGTCGGCCGACGAGTACTTGGGGAGGAACTGCTTGAGGTAATGGGCCGGCGCGTAAGACCCCATGAACGAGGCGCGGGCCATCCCGGTCGCCTGGCCACCGCCGATCAGCGTGTCGCCGGCCAGGATCTCCACGAAGAGGAAGTAGGGCTCGGGAAACTCGAAGACGACCGTGTAGTCGTCCCGCTTGACCATCCGGCCCGGATGCCCGTTGATCTGGAGGTCCGGGATCGGCGTGGGGACGAGGTCCTTGTTCTGGTAGATGTCCTCGTACCAGAAAAGGAAGTCGTCGGCGGTGCAGGGGTGGCCGTCCGACCACCGGAGGCCTCGGCGCAGGAACAGCGCGGTGGTCTTCCCGTCCGTGCTCTGCCGCCAGTCCTTGACGAGCGCCGGCATCACCGTGTTGCCGGTGTAGTCCCACATGAGGAGCTTGTCCGTGGAGCAGATCCGGTTCCCGTTCTCGTTGTCCGCAGGGCCCGTGAACCCGCGGCGCCATCGCCCGCCGTATTTCCCGATCTCCTTGAGCGGCTTGACGACCATCAGGTCTGCCCGCTCGGGCAGGCGCTGCGCCACCGGGGGGAGCTTGCCGGCCTTCACCAGCTCGGCCAGCATGGGCGCCTCACCGAACTGCATGGGGAACTTGGCGACGTCCCGGAGGATCTCCGGGCCTTCCAGCTTGCCGATGTACTGGGCGCCGAGCTTCTCCGAGGGACCCGGCATCGCGGCCGCGGAGATCCCCGACCCGCCAAGTCCGGACGCGCCGGCCACCACCGCTGCCCAGCGGAGAAAATCGCGCCTGCGGATCCCCCGTGGCTGCGTCATCTGGTCCTCCTCTGCGTTGGATTCGACACGTTCGCCTGCCCCCAGTGACGGCCTACCTGAAATGATAATTCAAATCGGCTTCGAACGCCAGCACAGGGAGCGGCTGCGGGGTGAGTGGTAGTGGCAGGAGGCACGACCTGTCGATCCTGAAAACGCAAAGCAGGCGAAATGATTTCCAACGAACGGCCTAGGCAGGCGTACCGCACAGCCCATCCGACTGGCAGAGGGGTGAGAGCGGGGTCGGGCCGGAGCCGGGGATCGTACGGCCCGTCCGACTCCTTGTTCATGGGGGCGGTGGGGGCGGTGATGATGTATGTCGGCGCCCGGGAGATCTTCGCCGGCGCGCTGACCCTGGGCGGGTTTGTGACGTTCACGGCGTTCCTGGCGTTCCTGGTGGCGCCGATCTTCCAGGTGGTGAGCATTGGCACGCAGTTGTCCGAGGCGCTCGCGGGGCTAGAGCGGACGCGCGAGGTGCTCCGGGAGCGGCCGGAGGAGGCGGATCCGCGGCGGACGGTGGCGATTTCCACGCTCCGCGGTGACGTGACGTTCGACCGGGTGCGCTTCGCCTACGAGGGAGGCAAGGAGGTGCTCGACGAGATATCCTTCCGCGCTGCTCCCGGCACCGTGACCGCCCTGGTCGGCCCCTCGGGCGCCGGGAAGTCCACCATCATCGGGCTCGTCGCGGCGTTCCATGCACCGACGACAGGGGTGGTGTGGGTTGACGGCGTGGATCTGGCCACCCTTGATCTCGGCGCCTATCGCACCCAGTTGGACGTGGTGCTGCAGGATGGGTACGACACGCTCGTGGGCGAGCGGGGGGTGCGGCTGTCCGGGGGCCAACGGCAGCGGGTCTCCATTGTGATTGCGCACCGGCTCTCCACCATTCGCCGCGCGGAGCAGATCCTGGTGATCGAGGAGGGCCGCATTGTGGAGCGGGGGGCTCACGAGGAGCTCCTGGCGGCGCGCGGCCGCTACTTCGAGTTGTACAGCCGGCAGCACGGCCTGGAGATGACCCTCTTTCTCGATACCGGCGACGGCGACAGCGGGCTGGAGCGCGAGCCATCGACAGCGGCCAAATCTACGACCGATCCCGGCGACACCATCCGCCTGATCCATGACTAGACGAGAACCCGACCGTCGCGAGGTCGCTGGGTCTCTTGCGGCTCCTGGGGCGTCACAGACCCAACTCTCCCTGTACCTGGTCCAGGAGGAGGCGGTGGCCGTGATCGAGCCATTATACGGTGCATCTCCGCGCTGGGGGTCCCCACGCATTCAGGGGTCAGTGGTAGAATGTTTACGCGGAGCGCTATAATCAGGAGCATCCGGCGGGGGAGTGCCTGGATATGGATTGCCCTGATACCCGACCAGTGCAGCCGCCCGATCGGGGAGCGATCGTCGCCTTCCCGGAAGTGGCCGGGCTGCACCACCGCTACGAATGGGTGGCTGCGTGATCTCCGGGGGTGGGAGATTCGCAGGATCGCACGGTATGCATATTTGGCAACGACAGGGGGAGGCCGAACGATGTCCGTCGCCGACAAGATTCGAGAGTCCCTGAGCCGCTCCTCGTGGATCCGCAAGATGTTCGAAGAGGGCGACCGGTTGCGCCAGCTCCACGGCCCAGACCACGTCTACGATTTCACGCTCGGTAACCCCGACCTGGACCCGCCGGATTGCGTGACGAAACGCCTGCGGGCTCTCACGCAGGATCCCGTGCCGGGGATGCACAAGTACATGAGCAACGCCGGCTATCCGGAGACCCGGCGCGCGATCGCCTTGCACGTCGGACGGCAAGCCGGCCTCGCCCTTACGGAAAACCACGTGGTCATGACGGTCGGCGCCGGGGGCGGACTCAATGTGGTCCTCAAGACCATCCTGAACCCCGGCGACGAGGTGATCGCTAACGCGCCCTATTTCGTCGAGTACGGTTTCTATGCCGGCAACCATCAGGGCAACCTGGTGGTGGTCAAGACCCGACCTGATTTTCAGCTCGACATCGCGGCGATTGCCGGGGCGATCACGCCTCGGACCCGCGCCGTCCTGATCAACTCCCCCAACAACCCCACCGGGGTGGTCTACCCTGCGCGCGCTCTGCGGGCACTCGCCGAGATCCTCAGGCAGAAAGAGGGGGAATTCAACTCCACGATCTACCTGATCTCCGACGAGCCCTACGCGGCCCTGGTGTACGACGGCGTCCGCGTGCCGCCGATCCTCGGCATCTTCGAGCACGGCATCCTGGTGACCTCGCACAGCAAGGATCTCGCCCTGCCTGGAGAACGGATCGGCTACATCGCCATCCACCCGGCGATCCCTGAAGCCGGACTTCTCTTCGACGGGTTGGTGTTCGCGAACCGCATCCTGGGCTTCGTCAATGCGCCGGCCCTGATGCAGCGGCTCATCGCGGACCTGCAGGGAGAATCGGTGGGCATCGAGGTGTATCAGGAGCGCCGCGATTTGCTGTGCTCCCACCTGTCGAAGCTCGGGTTCGCCCTGGTGAAGCCCCAAGGGGCGTTCTACCTGTTCCCCAGGAGCCCGATCCCCGATGATGTCGCCTTCATCCAGGCCGCGGCCAAGTACAACCTGCTCCTGGTCCCGGGCAGCGGCTTCGGCAGCCCGGGGTACTTCCGCATCGCCTACTGTGTCCCGAAACAGTTGATCCTGAGCTCCTTCCCGGCGTTTGAGAAGGTGGCCAAGGAATTCGGGTTGAAACCCGGGGGAACCTGCCAGGCCTGACGAGTTCGCCGCCGCATTCGCTCCGGACCTGTGGTCTACAAGTAAGCAGAGGTCCTCTTCCCAAGAACTCTTGTCCTGTTTCCCCTTGACCCCGCATCCGGCTCAAGGCTAGAGTGAATATTGTCGTACACATTCCGCTGACGATTGTCCGGTGGTGCCGCGGGCACGATTGACCCGGCGGTGGAGGGAGTGGGGATGGAAGCAATCCGGAGTCGGCTGACGTCTGAGGTGATCCTGGTGCGGTTTGACCCCGGGGAGTTGCTCTTGGAGGGACTCCGGGAACTGCTGGTAGCGGAGAAGATCCGGATGGGGATCGTGGTGTCCGGCATCGGTACGTTCAGCGACTGCCGGATCCATCACTCGGTCGCGGGATATCCGCCGAACCTGCTCACACGCCATCAGCACTACATCGAACTCACGGGCTCGTACGAGATCGCGGCAATCCAGGGGATCATCGCGGACGGGGAACCGCACCTGCACGTGACGCTGTGCGAAGGCGACAAGACGATCGCGGGCCACCTGGAGGACGGCTGCAAGGTCCTCACACTGGCCGAACTGGCGATCCTGAAGGCCGACGCCGGCCGGATCCGGCGGGTGCCGCGCGGCGCCGCCAAGATTCGCCAACTGACGGCGGAGGAATAGAGCGCAGGTCAGCGATCGCCTGGGTCCACTCGCCAGGAGAGAATCGCCCCCCGTGCGGCAGAGGCAGGGATAACCGCCAGCCGACGCCGCCGGATGGGGCGTCGCTGGACTGCACGCAGAAGGGGGTCGTCATGGCAGCCTCAGGTGCATCGGTAGATTCGCCCAAGAAAACCGCCGCGTCGTGGGGGAAGCGGTACGGCCTCGTCCTTGCCTGCGCCGTTGGCCTGGCGATCTGGCTCTCTCCGGTGTCCGGAGTCACCCCCACGCAGCATAAGCTCTTGTCCATCTTTGGTGGTGCCATCGTGCTGTGGGTGACCCTGGGTGTAAATTTTGCAGTCAGCATCTTCTTTATCACCTGCCTGCTCTATTTTTGGGTCGGAAACGTCGCCGGACAGATGAAGGACGGCGTGCTGGTCCGCAGCACCGATTTTGCGCTCTCCGGCTTTTCGGCCGCCAATCTCTGGCTGATCGTGACCGGGTTCGTCATCTGCATCGCCATGACCAACACCGGGGTGGCCAAGCGCCTTCTGCTCCATGTCGTCCGGGCCATCGGCGGGCGTCCATTCGGCGCCGTCATGGCCGCATCGCTGACCAATTTCGCGATCGCGCCATTCACGCCGAGCAACACCGCCCGGGCGCTCGCCATGGTCCCGGTGGTCGAGGGGATCGCAGAGTCGTACCAGGTCAAGGCGGGGGAGAGCAATTTCGGCCGATCGCTGGCCCTGTCCATGGCTATCGCCAACAATATCACGGGGTCAGCCTTCCTGACCGGGACAATCCCGAACGTGATGTTCGTCAGCGCGATCATCGGGGCGGTGGGCGCCTCGGTGTACACGAGCTGGAGCTACTGGGCGCTCGCCGCGGCGCCGACCAACCTCTTCCTGCTCTTCTTCAGCGGCTGGTTCTTGCTCAAGATGTTCCCGCCGGAGATGACAGAGATCCGCGGGGGGCTGACGCGGGTGGAGAGTGAACTGGCGGCGATGGGCCCGATGTCGGGCGCGGAAAAGAAGGCAATCGTGTATTTTCTGATCGCGGTCCTCCTCTGGGCCACGGACCGGTGGCACGGGCTGAACGCGACCATGATCGCGTTTGTGGTGTCCTCGCTGATCTTCATGCCGCGAACCGGGGTGCTGGAGTGGAAGGACACGCAGAATGCCCTGCCGTGGGAGCTGTACGTGTATGTGGGTGGCGTGACGACGCTCAGCACCGCGCTGGCCCAATCCAAGGCCGTGGATGTGGTCTTCAAGAACTTGTTTGCCTCGTTCGGCCTGCAGCGAGTGCCCGAGTTCACCCTCCTGATGCTGCTGATCGGTTTCACGATCTTCAGCCACATGTGCTGGTCTACCACCACCTCCATGACGGGGGTGATGGCGCCGATCTATGTGAGCATCGCCCAATCCATGGGCTTCGACGTGGCCAAGTTCTGTTTGCCGCTGGCCATCATGATGGCCTACGCCCTCTTCTTCCCGTTCAATACGAACGGAAACATCATCTTGCTGGGGACCGGCTATTTCACCCCGAATGATCTGCTCAAGTCGTCTCTGCCGATCGGGATCGTGGTCTGGGTTGCCTGGTTGATCACGGCACTGACCTGGTGGCGGCTCATCGGGCTGGTCTAACGCCGGTGGGATAGCTATCAGAGCGGCCATACTGTACCTCTTTTGAGGTCGAGTAGCGAAAGAGCGGCTCGCGGGACGGGCATCTAGTCGGATAGCTTGAGTCTCGAACGATCCGATGAATTCCGCTTGACAGTGGCGAGGGTTATATGCGAGTTAAAAAGGAGTATCGTTCTCGGTAACATCATCCAGCCGGGGGCCCGTCCGGTTTGGGAGGGTGCACGATATTCTTGACCGGAAGATGCGGTCAGTGTCTCTGGGACTCAGCAGGCAAAGAGAGAGGGAAAGGCCATGAAGCGAACCCTGATACTGGTGGTGGTGCTGGCCCTGGCAATCCTGAGTGTGGGGATTGCGCGGGCCGCCGACGTGGTGATCTACGCCGCGCTGGACAAAAAGACCATTGATGAGATCGCGGATGCTTTCAAGCAGGCGACGGGCCTCACGGCCGAGGTCGCCCTCCAGATCGAGCAGGCGGGGACCATCGCCTCGCGCGTCAGGACCGAGGCATCCAACGCGCGGGCGGACATCTTTATCGGGGGGAATTCCTCCATCCACGACGACCTCGGCAAAGAGAACTTCCTCGCCAAGTACGTCTCCCCCGAGATTGTCAAGGCCGGCATCGACAAGAAGTTCCTGGATCCCAGCGGCTACTGGAGCGGCTGGTACCTGGGGGCGCTGGCGCTCCTGGTCAACGAGAAGCGCTTCCAGGCCGAGCTGGCGTCCAAGGGCCTGAAGCTCCCGGCCAGTTGGGACGACCTCTTGAACCCGGCCTACAAGGGCGAGGTCATCGCATCCAACCCGGCCACGACGGGGGGCGCGGTGATCTTCGTGGCGACCCAGATCTTCCGCCTGGGGAGCGCGGATAAAGGCTTCCAGTACATCGCCGACCTGCACAAGAACGTCTCGCAGTACACGCCTGGCGCCAACGGCTCCATTCCCCTGGTGGCCCAGGGGCAGGCCATCGCCGGGATCGCGTGGGGGCACGACCTGATCCGGCAGAAGAAGGCGGAGAACCTGCCGGTGGCGGTCGTTTTCCCCAAGGACGACGGCTATGAAATCGGCGGCGTCTCCATCATCAAGGGCGCGCCGCACCTTGCCGCCGCCCAGAAGTTTGTGGACTTCATCCTTACGCCCAAGCCGATGGAGATCAATGCCAAGAACGGCCTCCGCTACCCCACGCGGGGCGGCGTGAAGATGCCGGAGGGCGTGCCGGCCTTCGAGAACATCCAGTTCGTGAACTACGACCAGGCGGCCGTGGGCAAGAACCTAGACGCCTGGAAGAAGCGGTGGTCCGAGATCACCGGCAAGTAGGTACACTACCCCAGCCACAGTGAGCCCGGGGGATCGCCCCCGGGCTTTTTTCTCCTCGGGAGACCGCCCATGCGGAAGCTGGCCCGCGAGCCGCTGCTCCTCCTCGCGCTTCTCGGGTTGTTCGCGTTGCTAGGGCTCTTCGTGATCTATCCGGTGCTGCGGGTGCTCTTCTACCCGTCCCTCCGGGACTTCGCGGGTTTCCCCGGGAACGAACGGTATCTCACCGCCACGCTGCACACCGGCGTGATCGTCCTGCTCTCCACGACCAGTGCCACAGTTACGGGCTTCCTCTTTGCCTTCGCCTTCACGCGCACGACCGTCCCCTGGAAGGGCCTCTTCCGGACGATCGCGCTCCTCCCGCTGTTTTCCCCGCCCTTCATGATCGCCTTCAGCTACATCCTGATGTTCGGGCGAAACGGCCTGGTGAGCTACAGCCTCTTTGGCACCCGGTACAACATTATCGGCTGGCACGGTCTATGGCTGTCCCAGACCATCGCTTTCTTTCCCATCGCCGCCCTGATGATGGAGGGCGTGCTGCAGTCCATTGCCCCCTCGGTGGAGTACGCAGCCCGGAACCTCGGGGCCGGCGGCTGGCGGGTGTTCCGCACGGTGGTCCTGCCGTTGGCGCGACCCGGGGTGGCGGGGGCGGCCCTGCTCGTCGCGATCTACGTCCTGGCGGATTTCGGCAATCCGGTGATGATCGCCGGCCACTACACCGTCCTGCCGACCGAGGCCTGGGCCCGCATCTCCGGTTGGGGGGATGTGACGGGGGCAGCGGTCCTCTCCTCGATGCTGCTTGTGCCGGCCCTAGGGCTGTTCCTGCTACAGCGGTACTGGGTCGGCCGCCGGCAATACACCACCATCACGGGCAAGATGGCCGTGCTGGCGATCCCCCGGACGCCCTGGTACGTGACCGGGCCCCTCTTCGCCTTCCTGAGCCTGGTCTCGCTCCTCATCCTCTGCATCTTTGTGGGGCTCCTGGCCGGGGCCTTCAGCCGGGGGTGGGGCTTCGACTACACGCCGACCCTTCGGCACTGGCGGGATGTACTCGACAACTCCTCGGCCCTCATCCACAGCCTGGTCTTTGCCGCCGTGGCCGCCACGGCCAGCTCGCTCCTCTCCATCCTGGCCTCCTACCTCGTCTCGCGGAAGCGGTTCCCGTGCCGGTGGCTCCTGGACTTCGTGGCCATCCTGCCGGCGGCCATCCCCGGCGTGGTGTTCGGCATCGGCTACTCCCTGGCCTTCAACCGGAGGCCCCTGGACCTCTACGGGACGGCGGCCATCGTTATTCTCAGCATGATCTTCTGGAACATCCCCATGGGATACCAGACGGGGATCGGTCGGCTCAAGCAGATCTCCCCCTCGCTGTCCGAGGCCGCCGCCAATCTGGGGGCGGGGTCGCTACGCACATTTTGGGACATCGAGCTGCCGCTGCTCAAGGGCTCGCTGGTCTCGGCCTTCGTGGTCTCCTTCATCCGCGCGGTTACCACCCTCTCGGTGATCGTTTTCCTGGTCACCGCTAAGAACGTCGTGGCCACCTTCACCATCCTCAACCTTGCCAACGATGGCTACCGGGGGGCGGCGGCGGCACTCACCACGGCTCTCCTGCTCCTTTCGGGCGCCATCCTGGTCCTCTCCCGCCTGCTCTTCGGGCGGCACGTGGAGCTGTTCCGGATATGACAGAGACCCAAGCCCATATCTCCATTCGCCACCTGACCAAGCGCTTCGGCTCTGTGACCGCGGTGCGGGATGTCTCGCTGGAGATCCCCCGGGGGAGCTTCACGACGCTACTCGGACCCAGCGGGTGCGGCAAGACCACGATCCTGCGGACGCTGGCCGGTTTTTACGATACGGACGAGGGCGATCTCTATATCGGCGGCCGCCGGGTGAACGATATCCCGTCCCACCGTCGGAATGCGGCCATGGTGTTCCAGGACTATGCGCTCTTCCCCCATATGACCGTCTTCGAGAACGTGTCCTACGGCCTGAAGATCGCCGGCCTGCGAGGGGAGGCCCTCCGCCAGAAGGTGGAGAAGGTCCTCCAAGATCTGGGGCTGCACGGCCTGGGCGAGCGGATGCCGGGGATGATCAGCGGCGGCCAGCAGCAGCGGGTGGCGCTGGCTCGGGTCCTGGTGATGGAGCCCGAGGTCCTCCTCTTGGACGAGCCCCTCTCGAATCTGGACGCCAAGCTTCGCATCAGCATCAGGGCGGAACTCCGGCTGATCCAGCAGCGGGTCGGGATCACCACCGTCTATGTCACCCATGACCAGGAGGAGGCCCTGTCCATCTCCGACCGGATCGCGGTGATGTACCAGGGCGAGGTGGTGCAGTACGGGACCCCCTGGGAGATCTATTACACGCCGGCGAAGGAGTTCGTCGCCGACTTCGTGGGCATCGCGAACTTCATGCGGGGGCGCATCCTGGACGTGGGGGCGGGGCAGTCCCGACTGGATTTCGGCGGGGTGCCGATCGTGGTAGAGACCGCGGGAAGAACCGTGCAGGCCAGGCAGGAGGCCGTCCTGAGCATCCGGCCCGAGGCGATCGAACTCAATACCACGGCGCCGGCGGCGCCGGGCGTGAACCTGCTGGAGGGCAAGATCCGCACCCACATGTTCGTGGGGCAGTGGGTCCGCTACTGGGTCGACGTCCCCCTGCGGGACGCCGCGCCGCTACGGGAATTCATCGTGGACGTGCCGGATCCCCGCGAGCGAGGGATCCTGGACGGACAAGTCTTCCTCCGGCTCGATCCGCGGAAGCTGCACCTCCTGGAAAGCGAGACGGCCGCGCCGCCGCGCCAGAGTCCGCCGATGTAACCCACCGATTGGTCATTCCCCTTCCGAGGGCGAAGCGGGCAAGGGGCCGACGGTCACGACGCGCCCTGAAGGGGTATAGCCCGAGTCGAACTCGCGTCGCGTCAACGGGAGTGAATCATGCTCTGGCACTACTTCCGCTCACCCTTCCCCAAGGCACAGGGCTTCTCCGCGTACCGCATGCCGGGCGTTCTGGTGCACGGGCCGGTCATCCTCCTGTTCGTCTGGCTGGGCGCGTGGCTGTGTCTCGGCGAGCCGTGGACGTATGCGTTGTTCATCGTCTACCTCGTCGGCGGCGTCTATCTCGGGCGCGACCTGGCGATCCTCGCCCATTACAACATGCTCATCACCCTCGCGGTCCTGGGCGGGACGATCTGGCTGGTCGCCTCGCCCCCGCAGTGGGAGCGACCCTCTTCCATGGTGAGCGTCGCAGTCACGCTGGCGATTGCGCTGGGCCTCGCCTGGTACGCGTCCTGGTGGGGGAGGCGGCAGACCGAGGGCGAGCCCAGGCTGCACCTGCTGATCCAGAGCAGGAACCTGAAGGCCGTCGAACACGCCCTCGACGAGGGCGCCGATCCGAACGAGCAGGACACGCTCATCGGCTGGAAGTTCTCGCCGCTGCACGTCGCCGTCGCGCTGCCGGAGCCCGCCGATACGCAGACGTGCCTCGCCATGATCGATCTGCTGGCCGCGCGTGGCGCGGACCTGAACAGCATATGCGATCATTACGGGACGCCGCTCGGGCTGGCCATAGAAAAAGGACGCACGCCGCTCGGGCTGCGGCTGCTCGCCCTGGGCGCCGACCCTGATCGTTTCGGGGAACACGGTAAGGCGCCGCTCCACCTTGCCGCCAGGAAAGGCAACCGGGAGATGCTCGAAGCGCTGGTCGCCGCCGGAGTAAATCTCGAGGCGCGATCGCACGACATGAGCGTCCTGGACCATGCGGCGCTGGACGGGCAGCTCGACCTGATTCCCTGGCTGCTCGAGAAGGGCGCGCGGCCCGGCCAGGACTGCAAGGCCCTCTCTTTTCTCGTGGCCTCCAGTTACCCGCGCGCCTGCGAAATGTTCCAGTTGCTCACCGAGGCGGGCGCCCAGGTGACCGACGCGCTGCTGATGGATGCCGCGACGCCCGAGATGATCCGCTTCGTCGCGGCGCGCGGGGCGAAGCTGGACGGCCTCCGGAAGGAGGGGAAGAACCCCGCGCACGTCCGGCGTGACACGGCGAGCCGCCCCGAGCGGCTGCGGGTGCTGCACGAGCTGGGCTGCGACCTCGCTGCCGCCGACAAGTACGGCCGGACGATCCTGCACGACACCGCGAGCTATTTCGAAGGCGTGCTGGCGCTGCCGCGGATCCTAGCAGAGCTGAAGGGGGCGGGCATCGACGTCAACGCCGCAGACGGCGAGGGGGCGACCGCGCTCCTCCTGATGATCAAGACCCTGCTGCCGTACGTCACCGGCAGGAATATCGTCGGCCTGAAGGAGAAGCTGCCGGTGAAGGACGCGCTGCAAGTCCTCGACGCGCTGCTCGAGGCCGGCGCCGACCCGCGTCTTCCCGGCACGGACGGAAAAGACGCAGGGGCGCTCGCCCGGGAGCTCAAGGCGCCCCGACCGTTCCTGGAGCGATTAGTAGGCCGCTGAAAAAGGCCCATCTGCGGCGTTGGCTTACTCGGGCACTCGTTGCGGCGTACCCAGTGGTACGCCTCACTCGGCCCTGCGCGCGCCGCCTTGCATATGGACCTTTTTGAGCAGCCTGCCGAAGAATGAGTTTTTCAGCAGCCTACTAGAGCAGGGCCGCGCCGGCGCGAATTCCCGATGAAGCCGCCGCACCTTCACATCGTCCGCACGACAGGAACGCCGCGAGTAGCCGTCCGCCGCTGCGCAGCGATGTCTGCAGTCGAGGCCTGACCCCGTTTCAAGGAAGTAGGGTGTTTTAATTTTATCAAGAAGGCTCTCGTGAAGACAGAATCAAGCTTCTGCTGGAGTTGGGCGTTGTCCCGCAACACTGGAGAAATGAACCGGCGTATGCCCCGAGTACTCATTGGCGCGGCCGCGCTTTCACCATGCTTCCTACGGGGAGCTCGCGAGGGGATTGCCGTGAGGCTCGAACCTCCAGCTCGTGTGCGGGATCTCCAGCGGAAGCTGTACCGCAAGGCCAAGTCGGAGCCCGACCTACCTCCGACGCAAGCATCGGGTGCGAACCGACGGGTATCGAGTCTTTCCGACTCCCGTGCTGTACGGGCGGCTCGGACTCTACCGGTTGCCGACCACTGCGCCGTGGACGGCTCGGGCGTCTGGCTTGCGGTGAAGGTGATCGGAGAGCCGGATGCGGGCAAACCGCAAGTCCGGTTCGATGAGGGGGTGCTGGCGTTCGGGCACGGTCGGGCTCGTGAGGCACCGCCAGACGAAAGGGGCGGGAACAAATAGGCCTGACCTACTCTCGTACGTGCAGTGTCCTACTCTACCCCCGGCACGCCAATTGAGCAAAAGTCTTCCGTGCCCCATCAACCTCGTTCCAGCCAGCCGAACTCTAAGACGAAACGCCCGCGGACGAGGCAGGCCATGGCCAGGCGGGCGGGTTCGGTGGGTACGCGCCACCCCCATGCGGGCGCAAGAAGCCACATCGGGGTGTCCCGGGACAGGTCCCTCATCCGACACCCGCCACAAGATGTGTCAGCGCTTGACAGGCCGAGACGGGCAGGAGTACTCTCCGATCCGTTGCCCCTCCCGGCTCGACCGATGGAAATGGCCCGATGGGATCGGCCAGGGACAGCTCTCCAGACCCAAGCAGCAGTTTGCCCAGACGGTTCCCTCTGTTCCCTCGTCCCAGGGCCGGTAACGCATCCGCGAAAGCGAGGGTGATCTGATGAAAGCCTGTACCAATCACTCCCCCGAGCAAACCATCGCGGCGCATAGCCAGGATGCCGTCGCTTGGCGCCGTAATCTGCACCAGCATCCACAGCCCTGCTGGCGCGAGTTCTACGCCACGGGGTTGGTGGCTGAAAAACTGTCGGACTGGGGATACCGAGTGCTCCAGGGCCGGGACGTGATAGCCCCCGAGGGGCAGCTGCGCCTGCCGGGCCCTGAACAGTTGCAGGCCGAGTATGACCGGGCGCTCCAAGACGGGGCCAAGGAGGCGTTCCTCGCCCCGGCCCGAGGCGGGTTCACGGGCGTGGTCGGGCTGCTCGAGGGGCGGTCTCCGGGTCCGACTGTCGCCTTTCGGTTCGACATCGACTCCAACGAGGTGCTCGAGTCCAGCGAGCCCTCCCATCGGCCTGCCCGGGAGGGGTTCGTCTCGCGGTATCCCGGCTATGCCCATATGTGCGGGCATGACGCCCATGTAGCCATCGGCCTGTTGCTCGCTCGGCACTTCGCGGAGAACCGGGAGCGGATCCAGGGAAAGGTCAAACTGCTCTTCCAGCCGAGTGAGGAGGGCGGCTGCGGCGCCCAGGCGATGATCGATCGGGGCCACTTGGAGGATGTCGACTACTTTATTGGCGGGCACGTCGGCCTCGCTCTCAAGGCCGCCGGCCAGATCGCCTTGAACGTTCACAGCTTCCTGGCCCTGTCCCGCTTCGAAGTAACCTACACGGGGCGCGCGACTCACGCGGGCCTCCGTCCGGACGAAGGCAAGAATGCCCTGCTCGGCGCCTGCGTGGCGGTGACCAACCTTTACGCTATCGCCCGGCACGGCCTGGGGGCCTCGCGCATCAACGTGGGTGTCTTGCAGGCGGGCACCGCCTGGGCCGTCATCCCCGAGCAGGCTTCTTTCCATATGGAGACTCGAGGGGTGACGAACGAGATCAACGCGTACATGATCGCGCGGGCGCGCGCCGTGCTGGAGGGCGCGGCGCGGATGTATGACCTCGGGTTGGAGATCACACCCGCGGGCAACTGCATATGCGCGGACAACTCGCCGGACCTCGTGGAGCTGGGGACCCGAGTCGCCGCAACGCTGCCGTCGGTCACGGAAATCGTGCCGGAGACCGCCTTCTACGCCTCCGAGGACGTGACGGTGATGATGGAGCGAGTGCAGAACCGGGGCGGGAAAGCCCTCTTCGTGATGCTTGGGACACCAATATCCGGTGGCCACCACAGCGCGACCTTCGACATTGACGAGCGAGTCATCCCGAACGGCGCGGAGTTCTTCGCTGCGCTCTACAATGCGGTCCTGACCTCGGGGTGACCAAACCCGCTCGGCGGATTGTCCGGGTGAGGCGGGCTGGCCCCGTGCTTCCGGGAGGGAATGCAGGCCGGGGGCTTATAGGAACCCGATCCGACTGAGAAGCGTGGGAGGCGGAGCGGGAATGCGGCAGGTCACGTCCAGGCGTCAGTGGAGACCTTCCCAAGACGGAGGGCCGGGGTGAGACCTGGCAGGTTCCGGGGGGCGGTGGCTCTCTAGTTCTGACAGCGTTGTTCAGGCGGGCAGGTGAACTGGTCGCAAGCGAAAGGAGGTACGCCATGGGTACGGAAGTGACGCCTCTCCTGATAATCTTCCTCTTTGTGATTGGTGCGACCGTCCTCGGGCTGATCCCCGGCCTGCGGCACAAGGGCATGAACCTCGAAGGCTGGGCGATCGGGGGACGAAGCTTCGGCCGAGGGCTGAGCTGGTTCATCCTGGCTGGTGAGATCTACACGGCCTTCGCCTTTCTCGGCGGTAGCGGGTGGGCGTATTCTCGGGGTGGTCCGACGTTCTACATCCTCGGCTACGGAGCCCTGGCCTACGTTGTCGGCTACTACGTCTTGCCGGCGATGTCCCCCATCGGACGGCAACACGATTTGATGACCCAGCCGGATCTGGTGGCCTACCTCTACAAGAGTGAGCCGTTAGGCATCCTGGTGGCCTTTGTTGGGGTGGCCTTCCTGCTCCCCTATCTCCAATTACAGTTGACCGGGCTGGGTCTCATCATCGAAACGTGCTCCTCCGGCACTATCACGCGCGTGCCGGCTATGTTGATCGCGTTCGCGATGGTGGCTGCGTTCGTCTACCTGAGCGGATTGCGTGGGGTAGCGGCGACGGCCGTCCTCAAGGATATCGTCATGATCGTGGCCGTCGTCTTCTTCGGCCTCTATTTACCGATCCATTACTTCGGCAGTCTGGGCGGCATGTTCGAGGCGCTCGATGCCGCCAAGCCAGGATTCCTGGCCTTGCCCGGCGGCACAAAGAATCTGGATGTAAGTTGGCTGATGTCCACCCTGGTATTGACCAGCCTGGGGTTTTACATGTGGCCTCACCTCCAGGCCAACAGTTTCAGCGCCAAGAGCCCGGAGGTCTTGCGGCACAATGCGGTGTTCCTGCCGCTCTACCAGATCTGCATGCTCTTTCCGATGCTAATCGGCTTCACCGCACTGCTGGTGTTGGTGCCCGCGCTCAAGACGCCGGATATGGCCTTCATGGAAACGGTGCGAAAGGCCTTTCCCGGGTGGGCCCTGGGGTTGGTGGGCGGTGCCGGGGCCTTGGCTTGTATGATCCCCGCCGCCGATCTCCTCCTGTCCACCTCGATGCTGGTCACCCGGAACATCTACGGGAAGACGGTCGGACGGCAGGCCACACCCGACACTATCCGGAAGCTCGCCCGGGTCGTCGTTCTCGTGCTGACCGTCGTGGCCCTCTGCCTCGCGATCTTCGCCCCCACCATGCTGGTGAACCTGTTGCTCACCGGCTACTCGGGGGTGACCCAATTCTTCCCGTTGATCGTTCTCGGTCTGTTTTGGAAGAAAGCCACCCGGGTGGCCGCCTACATCGGGCTGATTGTGGGCGAGGGGCTGGTCTTCTATCTGATGCTGAATAAGCTGGACCCCGCCCCCATTCTCGGCATGAATTTGAACGCGGGGTTCGTCGCGCTCGTCGCCAATTTTGCCCTGTTCGTGCTCATCAGCCTCGTGACGTATTCCCCGGAGAAGGCAAAGGCCCAGGGCTAGAGCCGACGGGCGGGCCGGCGTGGACAGGAGTCGTCGTGCACGCTCACTGATGGATGAGGCGAGGGGACGCTATCTTAGCACGTGGTGCTTTCATCTCCTAAGAGGAGGGTGACGCCATGAAGGTTCTCAAGGTTGTGTTGACCCTGATTCCTTTTGTGTGGGCGATCGGTATGGTCCCCTTTGTCAATCGGGTGAAGCCGCTGGTCCTTGGGCTGCCCTTTCTTGCTTTTTGGATGGTTGCGGTGATTTACATCTCCTGCCTTTGTATTGCCGGGTTGTACTACATTGATAAGCATCAGAAGGAGTGAGTGCGAGTAACAGCGCCCAGTGAGGGGTGAGGCGGCCTCCGTTCGGGTCGGGGAGGCGGGGAGTGACGCTCGGATACCGGGGGGATTTCCAGGCATGGTGCTCTTCCGAGGGGGCATCTGTCGAGTGCCTATAGCGTTTGAGATGTGGATCCCCTATTAACCGTATTGCTCGGAAGGCCCAGAACGCGCAGGATGGCGCGCGGTCCGCGAATAGGCCGATCGGGACGGCAGGTCCGAGGAGGGTGCGATGTATGTTCCCCCGGCGTTTTCCGAATCGCGCGTCGAGCTGCTGCACGAGCTAATTCGGTCGCACGGTCTGGGGACCCTGGTCACGCTTTGCTTCGACGGGCTGACGGCCGATCTTCTCCCGTTCGAGCTGGACCCCGAACCGGCCCCGCTCGGAACGCTCCGCGCCCACGTCGCGCGTGCCAATCCCGTCTGGCGCGACGTCTCGCCCCAGGTGCAGGCCCTGGCGATCTTCCAGGGGGCGCAATCCTACATTACCCCCTCCTGGTATCGGACCAAGCAGGAAACGGGGAAGGTCGTCCCGACGTTCAACTACGTCGTCGTGCACGCCCACGGACCAATCCGGATCGTCGAAGATCCGGTCTGGCTGCGCGGCCTGGTGGAGCGACTCACGAACAAGTACGAAGCCGCGCGGCCGACGCCCTGGAAGGTCGCCGACGCCCCAGAGGAATTCGTCCAGACTCTGCTGCAGGCCGTGATCGGGATCGAGCTGCCGATCGCCCGATTGGTCGGGAAGTGGAAAGTGAGCCAGAACCGCCCCGAGGCGGACCGGGATGGCGTGGTCCGGGGTCTGCGTGCGGCCGCGGATTTCGAGTCCGCTAGGATGGCCGACGAGGTGGCGAAGCGGTCGGGCCCGCTTTGAGCATTCCGGGACACAATTGCTCTGACGCGTTCCAGCGTGCCGAGTCAGAGATCCCCTGCCGTGCTGCAAGGTCCGTGGGACAGCCCGGAGACGCGGCCCCCACGGCGCGGCCGGTTTCGGCAGGGGAGCATTTCAAACCGCGACCTATGCTGCCTTGCGCCTGCCCTCCCGCTCACCCCCATGTCGGTCCGCATCCCAGGATACCAGCGGCCGAAGGTCGCCTGGACTTCGCTTGAACTGCCAGACCGCAAGCGCGGCCCGTTGGCCGCTCGGGGAGGATGACCATGCTACGCCTCACTATCGGTCCCTACACCTTCACGGCAAAGCTCGAAACGGAGCTGGCCCCCCAAACCGTTGAGGCGTTCCGGAAGCTGCTACCGCTAAGGACCCAAATCATCCACGCCCGTTGGAGCGGTGAAGCGATGTGGATGCCCTTCGGCGAGCGGCGTCTCGGGATCGATTACGAGAACCACACTAGCCACCCGGCCCCTGGAGAGATCCTCCTGTACCCCGGTGGCCTGAGCGAAATGGAGATCCTGGTCCCGTACGGATCGAGCGTGTTTGCCAGCAAGGTGGGCCAACTCGCCGGGAACCACTTTGCGACGATAGTCGATGGCCGCGAGAACCTTCGCGAGCTCGGGCGTCTGGTGCTTTGGAAGGGTGCTCAAGACGTGCTCATCGAGGGACTGTGAGGTTCTGTTCTGGTGGATAGCAGTTCAGGCCTCGCGAGATTCTCGGAACCGTCAAGAACTCACACCACTTCTCGGCGCCTATCCACGAGACTGGCGTCGATGTCGGCTACCGTGGCGGGGCCGCTCAGTGCCATGGCAAGATCCAACTCATCCCGGAGGATCTCCAGCACATGGCGGGCTCCCACTTCTCCACCAACTGCTAGGCCCCACAGGACGGGACGCCCCCCGGCACCCTAATGGAGTGAAAAGTCGAAGTATCCTTGCGTTCAGGGCAGGGATGTCGCTTGTGTCCCAGTCCAATACTCAGGGCCGAAGCCGTCTATCATGGGAATGGGAATCGGCCGGCGTAAGGACGCACCCATGCCAGCTCCTCCACGTCGCGCATTCGCCACCCATGAGGCGATTCGCCAATTCGGCCGCGCGGAGTGACAGCGGCCCTGATCGATCGCACCTGCGCATGCCCATGTGCTCGAACCGTTATGCGAAAATGGAGTGCCCGGAGAAACGGACCCAGAATGGAGTGACCAAGCGGTGGCCCCAGGGACTTGGACAGGAAACCGGGCTCGTTAAGTGACACTCTGCCGAGTTCACGTTACGCTGCCTCACGCTGAGGCCGCACAGCGAAGTAGACCATATCGGGGGTCCGGCCGTCCAGCGCCGTGTGCGGGCGGCCCTGGTTGTAAAAGGCAAAGTAGACCGTCAGGTGCTGCTGGGCCTCGGCCACGGTGTCATAGGCATGCAGATACACTTCCTCGTACTTGACGCTCTTCCACAGGCGCTCGACAAAGAGATTATCGCGCCAGGCCCCTCGGCCGTCCATGCTGAGCTGGATCCCATGGTCGTGCACAGCCCCGACGAAGGCCGCGCTGGTGAACTGACTGCCCTGGTCGGTGTTCAGGATCCCGGGGCAGCCGTGTGCCCGGATCGCGGTCTCCAGGGCGTCCAGGCAACAGTCCCCGGTCAGGGTGTTCGAGAGGCGCCAGGCCAGGACCCGGCGGGTCGCCCAGTCCAACACGGCGACCAGGTAGAGGAACCCGCGGCGCATGGGGATGTAGGTGAGATCCATGGCCCACGCCTGGTTGGGGGCCGTAATGTCCAGGGAGCGGAGCAGGTACGGGAACACCTGATGCCCCGGGTGCGGCTGGGTGGTCCGGGGGTGCCGGTACAGCGCCTCGATTCCCATCCGGCGCATCAGGGTGGCCACGTGCTTGCGGCCGACGTGCACGCCGTGGAGGCGCAACAGATCCCGGAGCATTCGGCTGCCGGCAAAGGGATGCAGCAGGTGCAGTTCGTCGAGTTGGCGCATCAGGGCCAGGGTGGCCGCCGGGACCGGTTGGGGCGTGTAGTACACCGACGACCGGGCCACGGCCACCAGCCGACACTGGCGCGTCACCGGCAGGGGGTGCTGGGGGGTAATCATCGCGTGCCGCTCGCATCGGGGAGCCGACCGAGCGCGCCGGCCAAAAAATCGTTCTCCATGGCCAGCTGGCCGATCTTGGCGTGGAGGGCCTTGACATCGGGCGCCCCGGCCGAGCGCTCGGCCGGGGTGGCGAAGAGCTCCAGCGCCCGCTCCAGGAGCTGGGCTTTCCACTGCATGATCTGGTTGGGGTGGACATCGAACTGCTGCGCGAGCTCGGCCAGCGTGCGATCGCCCTTCAGGGCCGCGAGGGCCACCTTGGCCTTGAAGGCGGGGGCGTGGTTCCGTCGGGACCGTTTCATGGGCTGCTCTCCTTGTGGGACGACATTGCGTCCCGTCCAGTAGAGCAGAGTTTTCACTTAAACGCCTGTCCTATTTTTCGGGGCCGGCTCTCCATTCGATCCATCACCGGCAGGCAATGAAAGGTGATCGGCAATGGTTAGCGTGCCGGAGGAGCGGACCCAGATTTGCGCGAATCGAGGCCGTCCATGACGGAAGGCGTTGGCGAAGCAGAGCCGAAGGGGATCCTTGGGCCGGAGGAATGTCTTGCACAATTGGGGTGCCGGGGGCCCGCCCCTTACAGTCTGCGCACGAACCAGACTGGCGGCAACTGCTCCATTGGGAAGAAGCGCTTATGATCCATTGATTCATATCGAGGGGAGGATGCCGCGCGGACGCTCCACGTTGAGTGGGCAGTACAGGGTGGGTCCCTTGTAGCGACACCCACGCGGAAGGGCTTTGGGTCGCGGCTCCTGAAGTGCGGTTTCCGCCACACCCACCGCTTGCCCGGCCTATATCTTCTTTTCCGCTATGCGAAGTTGAGGTTGATCTGGCTTGACGCCGGTCACTGGACGGAGTACATATCCACTCGCGCATTTGGTCTAGGAGTTCTCCAGCCCCTACTCTCTGGCTCAGCAGCGAGGAAGAGACCGACATGAAGAGCCCGGACGATGTTGCCGCCCTTATGGAGATCACCAAGCGCCCCCCGATCGTCTTTGTCGAGGGGCATGGCTCCTGGCTCACGGATCAGGACGGGAAGGAGTATCTGGATTTCGTCCAGGGGTGGGCGGTGAACTGCTTGGGGCACTCGTCCCCGGTTGTCGTGGGCGCCCTTACCAAGCAAGGGGCCCAGCTCATCAACTGCAGTCCCGCGTTCTATAACGAGCCGATGATCCGGCTGGCGTCGCACCTTGCCCACCACAGCGGCCTGCACCGGACCTTCTTCGCCAATAGCGGCGCAGAGGCCAATGAAGGGGCGATCAAGTTGGCCCGCAAGTGGGGGCAACGGAATCGGAGCGGCGCCTACGAGATCATCACTATGGAGCACGCCTTCCATGGTCGGACGCTGGCCACCATGTCTGCGTCCGGGAAGCCGCAATGGGATGCCCTCTTCGAGCCGAAGGTGCCGGGTTTCCCCAAAGTGCCCCTGAACGATCTCGCCGCCGTCGCTGCGGCCATCAGCGACAAGACGGTTGCGGTGATGCTCGAACCCATTCAAGGGGAGGCCGGCGTCTTCTCCGCCACCGATGAGTTTCTGCGCGGCGTGCGCGAGCTGTGTCAAGAGAAGGGGGTCCTGCTGATTCTGGATGAAATCCAAACCGGCATGGGGCGTACGGGCAAGCTGTTCGGATATGAACACACGGGAATTCTCCCCGACATCCTGACCCTCGGGAAAGGGCTCGGAGGAGGCGTTCCACTCGCCGCCTTGGTTGCCCACAGCGATGTGTGCTGCTTCGAGCATGGCGATCAAGGCGGGACCTTCAACGGGAACTCGCTCATGACAGCAGTCGGCTGTGCGGTGATCGAGGCCCTCACCGCGCCAGGATTTCTTGCGCACGTCTTCGAGGTCGGACGGTATCTCGTCACTCGCCTCGAGGAGTTATCCCGCAAGCATGGCTGCGGGGAAGTGCGAGGGAAGGGGCTGCTCTTGGGGCTGAATCTCACACGAGAGATCGGCTCGCAGGTCGTCGACGTCGCGCGCGAGCATGGGTTGCTGGTGAATGCGCCGCGCCCGGACACCTTACGGTTCATGCCAGCCCTGACCGTGACGCAAGAGGAAATCGATCAGGGCATCGCCATCCTCGATCAGATCCTTCGGAAGGATACGTAACCCACCGTCCCCTCCAGCAGCACCAGGATCCCCACCCAGACGATCCACCGTCCTGCCTCATAGGAAAGTTGGCTTGCCACCGGAAGAAAGAAGCACGGAAAGAGCACGACGCTTCCCCAGAACATAGCCCACGGGTGCTTGCCCACCACTGGAACGGCCTCAACAAGACCTGGGCAACCGTGCGCCCATCCGCCTGGTGCGAGTGATTCTTTATTCTCGATCTCCTCGCTCTGCGTAAGCCTGCCCTTCAATTCCTCGGCCACAACTCCGACGCCACGGCCTTCTTCAGGCTATCCGCATCGAGCTTGGGCAACAAGTCTCGTCCGGTCGGGTCCCCTGGCTCCCGGATGCTCACCGTATGGCCCACCGGATAGGGATCAGCGCCCCCGGCCCGCATACGGCTCGGAGTGCCCGGCGTGAGTCTCCCAGTTCCGGGTGTACTGGGCAGCCAGAGCCTGGCTTCGAATGATGAGCAGGTTCTCGGCGTTGTCATACTCGGCCCCTTGGTGAAGTTGAACGCGCCAGTGATCACCACCGCGCCGTCGATCACCATGATTTTGTTGTGGGCGATCCTGTGCTGGGCGTCGATCCAGGTCGGGATGCCCGCGTGGGCGAGGAAGTCGGCCACGGAGTGCTTCTCGGTCCGCTAGCTCTTGTCGAGGAGGACCTCCACCTGCACCCCCCGCTTGTGGGCGTCCACCAGGGCCGTGGCGATGGGCACGGAGGTGAAGGAGTACGCCTGAACCTTGACGGTGCTCTTCGCCTGTCCCAGGGCCTCCACCACGGCTTCCGTACAGCCGCCGTTCGGGGAGAAATATGCCTGGATGGTGGCGTCTGCGACCTTGGGGGCGTCCAGGCCGGCCCCGGCCCATCCAAGGGACGCCCACAGGAGAATGGGCAGGATCAGCATGGCGAGGCGCTTCACCGGGACCTCCTTTCTGGGTGAGTGATGGGCTCTCCGCGCATGGCGCGGCAAGATCGATTGCCGTTGCCCCGAGCGTGAAGCGGCCCACATTGTTGATCAATTACCTCCCTGTTGGTGTCTTCACCTTCAGCCGCGTGATCTCTTCCAGCACTTCCGCCTGGGTGAGGAGGCCCTTGCGTTCCAGCACCGCCACCATCGCCGCGATCTTATAGGCGTTGGAGACGGCGAGTTCTTGGAGGATGATGAGGTCATCAGGCTTCCCGTGTTCTGCCACGTCTACTCTCCTTCAGTTCTGCTCCCCACACCCGCCCAGATACCGTAATGCCAGTTCCTTGGCCTCAGCCGCGGTGTCGCCGAACAGGCCCGTTCCCTTCAACTCGCCAGACTTCGGGGGTTCCACGCTATCCGCGACGATCATGGCCGTCCAGTGATCCCCCACGGGCTGGACGTAGAGGCGGACCCAGAGGGGTTCGTCTGAGGGGCCGAGGATGAGGAGGCGGTGAACCCGCATCAGCCGATCACCCTCCCCTTCGTGTCGCGGAAGCGGAGCGGCTTCACCTCCCGCTTCACCCACTGCTCGACGTGGAGGCACAGCGTATTGAAGCTGGCCTGATCTGCGATGGACTCCTCGAACCGGGGCCGGGCGTCGAGGAGAATGCCGACCAGAGTGCGGCAGGCGAGGTCAAGAGCCTCGGCATGTGAGACTTCGTCGAGGAGGCCCAGGATGGCGCGGCCACGGGCGTCCGGCGGTGAGGGCACTGTGTCCTTGAGCGGGTCAAGGAGCATCAGGGACCTCCTTCGGACCGATGGAGCAAGGGTCGGGAGTCGGTTCTACGGGGGAATTGAACGGGATCATACGCCGAACCGGACGGGCGTGTCTAGCAGGAGAGGCGGGATCCGGTAGATGTGGGCGCAGGAAGTGGATTACCGCGCCTCCGAGTAGTATAAACGACCGTGGCACAAATCCGAGCCGTAAACGACCGAGGGGTTGTTTCCGCGTTGTTCTGGGTTACTTGACAGCCGCGCTGGAGCAAGAGTAGTCTCCCAAGCATCCTATCTCCCCGGATCGGCCAGCCGAAGAGGTCCTATGAGTTTAACCATGGACAGCCCTCTGGACCTGACTCGGGCAGGCAGCTCTGTCTCTCCGCCGCCGCCTTTCTGTTCGCCTCTTCATATCGCTCCGGCCACCGCGGCGCGTGCGTTGCGTATGCTTGCCCCGCTGCCGCTCCCGGCGCTGGCGTTAGGAGCCGACTTGAACTAATATTGTAGGTGGACCAATCAATGGGGGTAGGTCAGCGTCGCCACCCGCGCCGTGCCTGATTCCTGAACGTTAGCTCAAGAAGAAGTATGGATAATTATCTGGCATCAAGCGAAGTCATAGATTGGGATAATCCTTTGGTTATGGAAAAAGCCAAAGAGATTTCCCAGGGTTTGGTCAATTCAGAAGAAATTGCGAAAGTATGTTTTGAGTATGTTCGAGATGAAATAAAACATAGCAATGACTATCAGTTAAATCCAGTGACATGCAAAGCGTCAGAGGTTCTTGAATATAAAACTGGATATTGCTATGCAAAAAGCCATCTATTGGCAGCCTTGCTAAGAGCAAATGGAATTCCAGCGGGGATTTGTTACCAAAGGCTGACAATTGATGATAATCGACCTCCATTCTGTTTGCATGCCCTCAATGCAGTATATCTCCCAGACATTGGTTGGTATCGTATTGATGCAAGAGGTAATAAGCCAGGAGTTGAGGCGCTATTTATCCCGCCGGCAGAAAGACTTGCATTCCCGATTATCGTCAAAGGTGAGGCTGATCTACCGGAAATATGGCCTGAGCCAATACCTCAAGTCGTAAGAGTGCTGAAATCAAGTGTAAGTTTTCAAGAGGTGGCAGATAATTTGCCAGATATTGAAATAATTAAGAGCTAACAAAAGCTTTCAGCGGAGCGCAAGAAAGCCGCGCCCGCTGAAACTTGGCGCTCGTTCCCACCGAGACACTAACCAGTGCTGATTGCCCTCCATTGCCTGCCGGTGATGGACCGGATGGTTCGTCCCAATATGGGTCCGGCCCCCCGGCACCATGCAAGTCAGCCCGGGGCCGATGCCACCAATAGGTGTATGCTCCAGGAAACCCCTCCCATCCGGACCTCCTTTTTGGGCTAGGCGATCTTCCGTTGAGTTCGATTCCCTGGCCCTCGCCGGAACGGGTGTGGAAAATCAATTGACAGGGCCGGCGTGGTCTGAGATAGTTCGGCATCTCAAACCGCCACATCGGCGTGTTGTTACGGCAGGTCCAAGAAGGACCCGATCAGAGCCGGGTCTTTTTTTGTCTCCTGAAATACACCAGACGAAGGGAGTGTCACGATGCGGAGCGTTGGAACGGTGAAGTGGTTCAACGACAGCAAGGGCTTCGGCTTCATCACGCCGGACGGGGACCAGAAGGATTGCTTTGTCCATCACTCGGCGATTCGGGCCGAGGGGTTCAAGTCGCTGACGGAGGGGGATCGCGTGGAGTTCGACATCGTACAGGGGCAGAAGGGCCCGGCGGCGGAAAACGTCACGAAGATCGCTCGATAGGGGGATTGATGTCGGTTCGACTCTTCGTGGGAAACCTGGCGTATGATGTGACGGAGGCCGAGTTGGTGGAGTTCTTCTCGGCAAGCGGGAAGCCGTTGTCCGTGCGGCTTCTTACCGACCGGGAGACCGGCAAGCCGAGAGGGTTTGCCTTTGTCGAGTTCAGCGATGCTACCCAGGCGGAAGAGGCTATTCGTCGCTTTCATCAGCAAGTGTTTAAGGGGCGGCCGCTCGTAGTCAACGAGGCACGCCCCCGGGAAGAGGGAGCTGCTCCCAGGCCAAACGCTTTTGCCCAGGGAGGCCGGCCGAGCGGGCCGATCCCAAGGGAGGGGGCACAGCGGCCGGACCAGCCGACGCGGACCTTCGGCCCTGACTCGCCGCCGCGGAGCAAGCGCAAGCCCAGGGGTGCCAGTTCGAGAGGAGAGCGGGCGCCCAAGGGTCCCTTGCGCGAACTCACTCGGGGTCAGTTCTTCGCTGGTGGTGTGGACGATTCCCAGGAGGATCAGGGGGCGGATGATGTCGCCTTCTGGGCACGTGAGACGTTGGATAACAAAGACGAGGAGTGAGACTCGCGCTTCGAACCTGGGGCCATCGAATGGCAGGCCGCAGACCCCCAGGGAAGGACGTGAGAAGTCAGCTTCGGGAGTGAAGTAATGGGCAAGGATTCGAGGCCGAGCTTTCAGAAACGGGCAAAGGAAAAGGCCCGACAGGAAAAGCGGAAGGAAAAGGACGCTCGTCGGGTCGAAACCAAGGACCGCCGGGCAAATGCCTCCCCGAAGACCGGCGAAGACCCAGACATCGCGGGGATCATCCCCGGCCCGCAAGCATTGCCGCCTGAATTCGACCTACCCCCAACGCAGTAAGAGCCGTAATGATTCCTTACGCTAGCGCCATCTTCTTGGGCGCCTTCCTGCTGTTTCTGGTGCAACCTATCATCGCCAAACAGATCCTGCCGTGGTTTGGCGGCTCGGCTGCGGTGTGGGCGACCTGCATGGTGTTCTTCCAGATGGTCCTGCTGGTCGGGTATACTTATGCCGACCTGACGACGCGCCGTCTGACGCCAAGGCGCCAGGTCGCGCTGCACGTCACCCTGCTCGCGCTGAGCTTACTGGTGCTGCCCATCACGCCGGATGCGGCGTGGAAACCGCAGGGGGACGAGAATCCGAGTTGGCGAATCCTCGGGCTGCTGGCGCTCACCATCGGGCTTCCATACTTCCTGCTGTCGACCACCAGCCCACTGCTGCAAGTGTGGTTTACGCGGCGCTTCGAGCACGCGGTTCCGTACCGGCTGTTCGCGCTGTCGAATCTGGCGTCGCTGCTCGCGCTGCTGGCGTACCCGGTCATGATCGAGCCGTGGGTATCGACCGGCACGCAGTCGATCGTCTGGTCGTGGTTCTACGCGCTCTTCGTGTTGTCGTGCGGCTACGCCGCCATTGCCAGCGCGCGCAGCGAGGCGACCATTTTCGCTCCGGGGCAGGCCACCGCGGCCTCCGGTGAGGCGGCGCCCCGCGGCGTGCGACTGTTGACCTGGCTTGCGCTCGCAGCGATGGCCTCGTTTCTGCTGCTTGCGGTGACGAACCACATCTGCCAGAACGTGGCTTCGCTGCCGTTCCTGTGGATCCTCCCGCTGAGCCTGTACCTCGCGACCTTCATTCTGTGTTTTGACCATCCGCGCTGGTATCGGCGAAACGTCTTCCTCTCACTCGCCGCGGTGCTGCTGCCGGTGATGGCGTGGTATTCGGACTCGCTCGATCTGAAGCTCGTGATCCCGATGTATCTCGCGGGGCTGTTTGTCTGCTGCATGTTCTGCCACGGCGAGCTGGCGCTGCTCAAGCCCGCGCCGCGCTACCTGACGACCTACTACCTGATGATCTCACTCGGCGGCGCCATCGGTGGGCTGCTGGTTGGACTGCTCGCGCCCTATGTATTGACGGGCTACTTCGAGCTGGCCATCGGGCTCGTCGCGTGCGCGCTGCTGTTACTCTATCGCACCGTCCGCATCGCCTGGTGGGCGATCGCGGCGTCGGCGGCAGTGGTCGGCGCAACGGGATGGGGGGCGGGCAAGGCGGTCGAGTACCAGGTCGCCAGCTCGCGCGTGATGATGCGCAATTTCTACAGCGTGGTTCGCACGATCGAATATCGCGATCCGGTGCCGTTCCGCTCGATGGTGCACGGCGGCATCATGCACGGCGGTCAGTTGCTCGACCCCGAGATGCGCTTCAGGCCGAGCAGCTACTTCGGCCCGACCAGCGGCTACGGCCGGCTCTTCGCGAGCCTGCCCGATCCGCCGCGAAGAGTCGGGGTGATCGGACTCGGCGCGGGCTCGATGATCGCTTACGCGCGCAAGGGGGACACGTTCCGTTTTTACGAGATCAACCCGCAGGTGATCGATCTCGCCAAGCGCGAATTCACCTTCCTGACCGAAAGCCCGGCCACGATCGAAACCGTGCTCGGCGACGGGCGTCTGAGTCTGGAGCGCGAACCGAGCCAGCAGTTCGACGTGCTGGTGATGGACGCGTTCTCGGGCGACTCGATCCCGATGCATCTTCTGACCCGGGAGGCGATGGCGGTATACGTACGCCACTTAAAACCGGGCGGCGTGCTGGCGTTCCAGGCCACCAACCGCTTCCTCGACATCGCGCCGGTGGTGGCGAGCCTCGCACAGGAGTACGGTCTGGCTGCGGTGCTGGTTTCCGACACTCCGGACAGCGAGGAGGGGGCCGACTACTGGCTTTCTGCTACCGACCAGATCCTCGTGACGTCAAACCGCAGGCTGCTCGAATCCGCGCAGATCCGTGATGCCGGCAAGGTGTTGGTTGTCCGGCCACACTTCCGTGTCTGGACCGACGACTACAATAGCCTGTGGGGGGTCTTGAAATAGTCCGCAGTTCCCCTCTCCGGTCTTCAGCCCGGCTTCTTTACCGGTACACCTCTTCGAGGATCTTCCAGCCGAGCGGGGTGCGCTTCAGCCGCCAGGTAACGTCGTTGCGGATGTAATCCGACTTGGCCTCGTTTCTCCCTGCCTCGATCTTGTAGAAAAGCTCCAGGCGTCCCTCGGCGACGGCCCGGTCTCCCGAGACGGCCAGCCGGAATTCGGTGATGTCCATGGAGAGATCTTTGGTCGACCTGAAGAGTTGGAAATAGGCTTGGGCCAGCTCAGGCTTCGAGATGCGGGTCGGGGCCCCGGGGGTGGCGACGCCGAGGTATCTGTTGAAGTTTCCGATGTAGACGTCGTCGGCATACGGCAGCATGACCACCTCCACCGACTTCATCTCCATTCCCTTCGAGATCCGCATCAGCACGGAGACGACCTGGGCCTCGTCTTCGGTCTTGGGTTTGTATGCCTTGAGGGACATGCTTGCGCATCCGGTCGCGATCAGGGCGACACACAGGGTCATTGCCGTCATACGAGATGTCACGCGGAGCCTCCTTGTCATGCCGTCCCGCCGCAGGAAGGGGAATGGCCTCGCCGTTCCGGATCCTGCGAGGGGTCAGGGCTTGATTACGAAACGGACCACGCAGCTCGGGCAGCGCTGCAAGCGTTTCACCAGGTCGGGGTTCTTCCCCGGCCTGCCCGCCGCCATCAGGGGGAGAGACTGATTGGGGGCCGGAATCGGCATCCAGCCCACCCGGTGATCCGGGATCGCGGGACAGTGGATGGTGTACAGGTTCGGCATGCCGCCCTCACCTCCGATCTTCACCACCCCACTTATACGCGAAGAAGGTGGGGGTTGGCAAGAGGGTGGATGCGGATTCGGTAAATGGGCAGGCTGGGCGATTCGACAATCGGGCAACTTGGCAACTATGGGTGAATCCATCCGAGCCGCCCAATCGGCTCGCTGCCGGTTCGCCGGCTCTCACCGGATCACCAGAGGACGAGGCCGACCCCGAGGAGCGTGAGGAGCGCCCCGGCCGCCACATTCCAGGTGATGGGCTCCCCAAGAAGCAGCCAGGCCAGCAGGATCCCCAGCGTCACCTCCTGGGTGGCGATAAGGTTGGGGATACTGGGGTGCAGCCGCCGGATCGCCGCGTTGTACAGGGTGTGGCCGAGGGCCGAGGGCACCAGGGCCATGGCACACACCGCGGCGAGGGCGCGCGCCGGATGGGTGGAACTCGCGAAGGCGGCGGCGAAAGGGCTGGTGACCAGCCCGGCGACGAGGTAGACGCCCCCCGCATAGGTCAAGAGGGGCAGCCGAGCCCGCTCGCGGCGGCCGAGGAGCGAGTAGAGGGCGTACCACGCCGCCGCGGCCACGGCGAGCGCATCGCCCCAGAGCATGCCCCGGTCGAGGCGGGGCTCGAACCCGGCCAGCACGGCGACGCCGGTCAAGGTCACGAGGGAGCCGGGAAGCGTCCGCCGGGGGAGCGACTCCTTGAGCACGAGGCGAGAGAGGGCCGCGATGAAGAGCGGAGCGGTGTAGGTGAGTGTGAGCGCGTGCGCCTACGGAGGTGAAAGAGAGGGAGGCGATGAAACAGAGGAAATGCAGGGCGGCGACGAGCCCGATGGGGATGAGGCGGACCCACTCCGACGCAGGGATTCTGAGCGGCTCCCGCGCGGCCCAGGCGGCCAGGCCGACGAAGCCGGCGCCCAAGAGCATGCGGAGGCTGGTGATCTCCACCGGAGAGAGCTCGCCCGCCCAGCGGACCAGAATCGCGCCCGTCGAGAAACAGGCTGTCGCGGCGGCCGCCTGGGCGACGCCGGTCAACTCGTCACGCGTCATGGGCAGGGACGCTAACACATCGAGAGCCAAGAGCCAAGAGCCGAGAGAGTTGAGAGCCGCGAGCCACGAGCCGAGAGCCACGAGACGTGAGCCGAGAGCCGAGAGCCGAGATGGGGCGAGGCGGGGCGCAGAGGCGACGGATGGGCAATCCTCGTGGTTGGCCAACAGGCTCCTAAACCGTTTGACAACCCGGAAGATCGCGTGCTACAAGGTCATGAATGATCCCTTCCACGCGACACGTCTATACGGTCGGGGCCCTGACCGCCGAGGTGAAAGCCGTCCTGGAGGACGGCTTTTCCGCCCTCTGGGTGGAAGGGGAGTTGTCTAATTTCAAGCACCACACCTCCGGGCATATGTATTTCACGCTGAAGGACGCCCAGGCTCAGATCCGGGGGGTGATGTTTCGCGGAAACAATCGGCTGCTCAGGTTCCAGCCGACGGACGGTCTGGCCGTCCTCGTCTGCGGGACGCTCACGGTTTACGAGCGGCGCGGGGAGTACCAGATCAACGTCGAGTTCATGGAGCCCAAGGGGGTCGGGGCGCTCCAGCTCGCGTTCGAGCAATTGAAGGCCAGGCTGGAGGCCGAGGGGCTCTTCGACGCCGGCCGCAAGCGGCCGCTCCCGCTCCTCCCCAGGAAGATCGGCATCATCACCTCGCCTACGGGCGCGGTGATCCGGGACTTGCTGACGATCGTGGGACGGCGATTCCCTGGCCTGAAGATCCTGATCCATCCGGTGGCGGTCCAGGGCGAAGGCGCGGCAACAGAGATCGCGGCGGCCCTCAAGCGTCTGGGGTCCCGGACGGATCTGGATGTCCTGATTGTGGCGCGCGGCGGGGGATCGCTGGAGGATCTCTGGGCCTTCAACGAAGAGGTGGTGGCGCGCGCCATCGCGGCAAGCCCCATCCCCGTGATCTCGGCGGTGGGGCACGAGACCGACGTGACCATCGCGGACTTTGTGGCGGATCTTCGGGCCCCCACGCCGTCGGCGGCGGCGGAGCTGGTGGTGGCGCGGCGCGACGAGTTGCGCCAGCGGGTGGACGAGTTGGTGGCACGGGGCCAGGCGGCCGTCCAGCATCTGCTCGAGGTCCGGCGGGGGCGGGTGGAGATGCTGAGACGCCACCTGTCTTTTCTCAGTCCGGCCGCACAGCTCGCCCGCCGCCGGGAGCGGCTGCAGGCTCTCCGACAGCGCCTCATGGCGTGGTGGGAGCTGTTTCGCACCGTCCGGGGCGCGCGGCTGGCGCGCGCGGCGTCGAACCTGGAGTCCCTCAGCCCGCTGGGCATCCTGGGGCGGGGGTACAGCATCTGCTTCGCCCTGCCCGAGCGCCGCATCTTGAAGGCCGCCGCCGAGGCCGCGGTGGGCACGGATGTGGCGGTGCGGCTCCACCGCGGGGAGCTCCACTGCGTCGTGCAGGGGATCCACCCCTCCGAGGAACGATGATGAGCGAACCGACGTTTGAAGAGGCTCTGAGCCAGTTGGAAGCCGTGGTGGGACGGCTCGAAGCAGGCGATCTCCCCCTGGAGGCGTCGCTCGGCGCCTTCGAAGACGGCGTCCGGCTGGCACGGCTCTGCGCCGCCCGACTGGAGGACGCCGAGCGGCGGGTGGATCTTCTGACCAAGGCCTCGGATGGGACGGAGGCCGAGATTCCCTTTGCGGTGCGGGATGAAGGAGCGGACGGATGGCTGACCTGCTGGCTGGTCGAACCCTGGCCGAGATCATGGCCGAGCGCCGGACGCTGGTGGATGCGGCGCTCACGCGATGGCTTCCGGAAGCGGAGGTGCCGCCCGCCACGATCCATGAGGCGATGCGCTACAGCGTGCTCGCCGGCGGCAAGAGGCTCCGCCCGATGCTGGCGCTCTTCGGCTGCGAGGCGGTGGGGGGAAAACTCGATGACGCCATGCCGGCCGCGGTGGCGCTGGAGCTGATCCACACCTACTCCCTGGTGCACGACGACCTGCCGGCCATGGACGACGACGACTACCGGCGGGGGCGGCTCACCTGCCACAAGGTTTACGGTGAGGCCGTCGCCATCCTGGCGGGGGACGCCCTGCTCACCCACGCGTTCCTGGTCCTGGCGGACCCGGCCGCCGGAGGGGTCCCGGCCCCGCGCCGCTTGCAGATCGTCGCCGAGATCGCCTCGGCGGCGGGAAGCGTCGGGATGGTCGGGGGCCAGACCATGGACATCCAGGCCGAGGGGCAGAGGCTGGATCCGGAGACCCTTCTCGCCCTGCACGCGAAGAAGACGGGTGCGCTGCTCCGCGCCTCGCTGCGGGTCGGGGCGCTGGCCGGCGGCGCGGATGAGGCGGCCCTGGCGGCGCTCACCCGGTACGGGGAGCGGCTGGGGCTGGCGTTCCAGATCGTGGACGACATCCTGGACATCGAAGGCAACAGCGCGGAGATGGGGAAGACGGCCGGCAGCGATCTTCGCAAGAAGAAGGCGACCTATCCGGCGGTCTTTGGTCTGGAGACCGCGCGACGAGACGCCGCCCGGCTTCTCCGGGAGGCGATAGAGGCCCTGGGGCTCCTGGGAGAGGGCGGGGCGGTCCTGGCCGCGCTGGCCGAGTATGTTGGGAGGCGGCGCTCGTAGTCCTGGCGCCTAGAGAAGGGGAATAGGGTGTACCTGGAGAAGATCGATTCACCGTCCGATCTCAAGAAGCTTGACCGATCGGTTCTGCCCAAGGTGGCGGAGGAGATCCGCGAGCTGATCATCCGGACCGTGGCCAAAACCGGGGGGCACCTGGCGTCAAACTTGGGCACCGTCGAGCTGACGCTGGCCCTCCACTACGTCTACGACTCCCCCACGGACAAGATCCTCTGGGACGTCAGCCACCAGGCCTATGCGCATAAGATCCTCACCGGTCGGCGCGACCGGTTCCCCACGCTGCGGCAGGAGCGGGGACTCAGCGGCTTCACGCGGCGGGACGAGAGCCCGCACGATTCGTTCGGGGCCGCCCACGCAGGCACGGCCCTTTCCGCGGCGGTGGGGATGGCGGAGGCGCGGGCGCTCACCGGAGAGCATTACCGCCTGGTCGCGGTGGTGGGGGACGGGGCGCTCACCTCGGGACTCTCCTGGGAGGGGTTGAACCAGGCGGGCGCGCTGAAGCGGGATATCCTCGTCGTCCTGAACGACAACACCATGTCCATCTCCCCGAACGTGGGGGCCGTCTCCGCCTACTTGAATCGCGTGCTGACCGGCCGTCTGATGACCCGGGTCCGTTCAGGGGGGCAGCACCTGCTGACACAGATCCCCATGGTCGGCCCGCGGGTGGCGGACATGGCGAAGCGCATGGAGGAAATGGCGAAAGGCCTGGTGACGTCCGGCGTCCTCTTCGAAGAGTTGGGATTTACGTATGTCGGGCCGATCGACGGGCACAATCTGGATCACCTGCTGACCACCTTGGACAACGTGACCGAGCTCAAGGGGCCGGTGCTCCTGCACGTGGTGACGATGAAGGGAAGAGGGTACGCCCCGGCGGAGGGCGACGCGGTGAAATGGCACGGTGCGGCCCCCTTCGAGGTGGAGACGGGCACCTTCAAGAAGAAGGTCGCCCCCATGAGCTACACCGATGCTTTTGCCCAGGCCCTCATCCGGCTGGCCGACGAGGACGATCGGATCGTGGCGATCACCGCCGCCATGGCCGAAGGGACCGGCCTGGCAAAGTTCCAAAAGGCGCACCCCACGCGGTTCTTCGACGTCGGGATCGCCGAGCAGCACGCCGTTGTCTTCGCCGCCGGCCTGGCTGCGCAGGGACTGCGGCCGGTGGCGGCAATCTACTCGACCTTCCTGCAACGCGGCTACGACCAGGTGGTCCACGACGTGTGCCTCCAGCGGCTGCCGGTGGTCTTTGCCATGGATCGGGCCGGGATCGTCGGGGACGATGGGCCCACGCACCAAGGGCTCTACGACCTGGCGTTCCTCCGAACGCTACCCAACATGATCATTCTGGCCCCCAAGGACGAGAACGACATACAGCACTGCCTGAAGACGGCGCTTACCTGTGACGGACCAGCCGCCGTGCGCTACCCACGAGGGGCAGGGTACGGCGTGCCGATCGAGCAGGAGGCCACAACCTATCCCCTGGGGACCGCGGAGCTGCTCCGAAACGGAGACGATGTGCTTCTTCTCCCTCTAGGAACGCTGGTGCAGCCGGCGCTGGAGGCGGCGGACCACCTGACGAAGGCGGGCATCTCGGCCGCCGTGATCAACCCCCGCTTCGTGAAGCCGCTGGACCGGGTGCTGATTCCAGAGGTGGCGCGCCGGGTGGGGCGGGTGCTGACGGTGGAGGAGCACATGCTGGCGGGAGGGTTCGGGTCGGCGGTGCTGGAGCTGTTCGAGGAACTGCACCTCGGCGGCATCCAGGTGACTCGTCTCGGCATCCCTGACGTGCTCGTGGAGCAGGGGAGCCAGGCGAGCATGCGGGCGCGCTACGGCCTCACGGCAGAGGGGATCCAGGTCGCGGCGGAAGCCCTGGTCAAGGTACGCCGGCTGGAGCCGCGGCGGGGAGAAAGCGCGGCCTGATGGCCACCCGGCGCCGCGTGGACCTTTTGCTGGTGGAGCGAGGACTCTCTGCCAGCCGCGCGGAGGCGCAGCGGCTGCTGTTGGCGGGGAAGGTCTTCTTGGCCGGTCAGCGCGTGGACAAGCCCGGCACCCTGGTTCCGCTGGAGGCGCTGCTCGAGGTCAGCGGGCCGGACCACCCCTTCGTCAGCCGGGGCGGCGTGAAGCTGCGGCATGCCCTCGAGGCTTTCGGGGTGCACCCTCGCGACCGGGTCTGTCTGGATGTTGGCGCGTCCACGGGTGGCTTTACGGACTGCCTGCTTCAGGCCGGGGCGCGGCTGGTGGTGGCGGTGGACGTGGGGTACGGGCAACTCGACCACCGCCTGCGGCGGGATGCGCGGGTGCACGTCCTGGAGCGGACCAACATCCGATTCATGGAGCCGTCCCAGCTCCCGACGGTGCCGGACCTGGCAGTGATCGATGTCTCGTTCATCTCGCTGGCGTTGGTCTTGCCGCCCGTCCTGCGGCTTGTCGCGCGGCCGTTCGAGGTCGTGGCGCTAGTCAAGCCCCAGTTCGAGGTCGGCAAGGGACAGGTGGGAAAGCGGGGCGTGGTCCGCGACCCCGCCCTGCACCAGGCCGTCCTGGAGCGGGTCGCGGGCCATGCGATCGGCTTGGGGTGCGCGGTGGCCGGGATCACGGCTTCGCCGCTCCTGGGGCCGATGGGCAATCGGGAATTTCTGATCCATCTCACCAGCGGCGGCGGGGAAAGCGACGTCGCCAACCTGATCGTCCGGGCGCTCGCGGCGGCCTGAGACGGGAGCGAGAGGCATGTCCGTCCGACGCATCGGCATCGCCGTCAAGCCAAAGAAGACCGAAGTCGAGCCGATCCTCCGGGAACTGGTCGACTGGCTCTGGAAACAAGGCCGAGAGGTGCTTCTCGACCCGGAGGCTGCCGCAGCCTGTCCCGGCTGCGGGCCGAGCCTCACCCGGGCCGAGGTGGTGGCGGCCGCGGACCTGGTGGTGGTCCTGGGCGGGGACGGGACGATCCTCTCCATCGCGCGGCTGATGGGGGCCCGGGAGGTGCCGATCCTGGGTGTGAACCTCGGCAGCCTGGGGTTCTTGACCGAGGTCACGCTCCCCGAGCTTTTCCCCGCGCTGGAGAGCGTCCTCAAGGACGACTTCGCCGTCAGCCGCCGCCTGACCCTGGCGGCCCAGGTGCGGCGTGGCGAGGAGCCGGTGGGGGCCTACGTGGCCCTGAACGATGTGGTGATCAGCAAGACCGGTCCCTCGCGCATCGTGGAGTTGGAGACGTTTGTCAACGACGAGTATGTGACGACCTACCGGGCGGACGGCCTCATCGTGGCCACGCCCACTGGATCCACAGCCTACTGTCTTGCGGCGGGCGGGCCCATCCTGTACCCGACGCTGCCGGCGCTGGTGGTGATTCCCATCTGCCCCCACACGCTCACGAATCGTCCGCTGGTGCTGCCCGAGGGGGCCAGGATCGAGATTGTCCAGCGCTCGCCGGGCGAGGGAGTGCACCTGACCGTGGACGGCCAGGTCGATGTCGGTCTGCACCACCGGGACACGGTCACCGTGGCGCGTTCCCCGCACTCCATCACCCTGGTGAAGTCGCCCAAGCTGAACTATTTCGAGGTGCTCCGGACCAAGCTCCGCTGGGGCGAGCGCTAGGTCGCCCGGCAAGCCGTTGTCAAAGAATTACTTGACCGGAGAAATTCCGGAACGGCATAAGGAGCCGTAACGAAATCACAACAGATGGTCATGTTATTTCGTAACGGCTCCTAATGGCAGGCGGCTGCCGCAGGGATCCGTATGCTCCGCGAACTCAGCATTCACAACGTGGCGGTGATCGACGCGCTGACGGTCTCCTTCTCCCCCGGTCTGAACGTGCTCACGGGGGAGACCGGGGCGGGGAAGTCTATCCTCATCGACGCGCTCCAACTGGTCCTGGGGGCCAGGAGCAGCGAGGAGCTGCTGCGCTCCGGGGCGGAGGAGGCGATGGTGGAGGCCGCCTTCGACCCGCCGGCGGATCCGCGCGTGACGACGCTTCTGGCGGACGAGGGGATCGCCGTCGAGCCGGGCGAGCTCCTCGTCTTGCGCCGACATCTGTTCCGGGACGGGAAGAGCAAGGCCTACGTCGCGGGCCGGCTCTCCTCGGCCGCAACGCTCCGGGCCCTCGGCGAAGGGCTGGTGGACATCCACGGGCAACACCCGGGCCAGCCCTTGCTGGATCCCAAGCGGCATCGGGAGTTCCTGGACGCCTATGCCGGGATCTTCGAGGACGTCCGCGCCTACCGGGAGCGTTACCTCCGCTGGCAGGGACTCGGTCGTGAGCGAGAGACGCTCCTCACGGCGCAGCGCGAGCGGGAGCGCCGGATTGAACTCTTGGAGCACCAGCGTCGGGAGATCGATGGGGCGCAGCTCGTGCCGGAGGAGGAGGAGTCGCTCACGGCGGAGCGGGCCATTCTGGCCAACCACGAACGGCTCTTCTCGGCGGTCGAGCAGGCGTATGTCGAGTTGGAGGAATCGGATGAGGCGATCCTGACGAGGCTCGGGGCGACCGCCACGCGCGCCCGGGAGGCGGCGGGGATCGACCCACGCCTCGCCGAGATCCTGGAGGCGCTGGAGACGGCCTTGGTCCACCTCGGCGAGGCGGCGAGGAGCCTCCGAGATTATCGGGGCCGCATCGAGTTCGACCCGGAGCGTCTGGAGGCGATCGAGGCCCGCTTGCACGAGATCGGACGGCTGAAGCGGAAGTACGGCGGGAGCATCCCAGACCTCTTGGAACAGTTGGCGCAGGCGCGGAAAGATCTGGAGACACTCGAGCGATCGGGCGCGCGTCTGCAAGAGCTGGAGCGGGAGCTTCAGACGTGCCGGCAGGATCTCCTGGCTCGAGCCGAGCGGATGTCCGGCGCGCGCCGCAAGGCCGGGCGGACCCTTCAGGAAGCCATCCTGACGGAGCTCACCGCCTTGGGTATGGCCAAGGCCGCCTTCGAGGCGCGGGTCGTCGTCGGGGCCCCGGAGGATGCGTCACTCGGCTCCTATGGATTGGATGAAGTCGAGTTTCTGATCTCCCCGAATCCCGGGGAGGCGCTGAAGCCGCTCCACAAGATCGCCTCGGGGGGAGAGTTGTCGCGCGTCATGCTGGCGATCCGGACGATCCTGGCGGATGCGGATCAGACGCCGACCGTGATCTTCGACGAGGTGGATGCGGGAATCGGCGGGAGCATGGGCGAGGTGGTGGGGCGGAAACTCCTGGCTGCCGCGCGCGGACATCAGGTGCTCTGCGTCACCCACCTGCCGCAACTCGCCTGCTTTGGGGACCAGCACGTGGTCGTCGAGAAGAAGAGCGCAAACGACCGTACCGAGACCGTCGTCCGGAGGTTAACGGCGGAGGAGAGGTCGCGGGAATTGGCCCGGATGCTTGGCGGTCCGACGCGGTCCACCACGGCGCTCGATCACGCCAATGAATTATTGGAAGCCGCCGGTCGCCTGAAGAGACGAATGAGGGGATCGACGGTTTGAGACTCGGAAATAGCTAGATACTCCAAATCGTGCAGAGGAATCCCAAACGGGGCATCGCGTCAAAGTCGAAAGAAACAATCAATACAAGACGTATCCCCGACGATATTATAACTGCTTGAAAACACTAGGTGTGTATTCTCGATGTTTTCATCTGTGATGGCACGAATACTGCTGAGTAAAAGTGTGGTTTCATATCGGTGGATTTGTGAATGTCAATCGAAAGGGGGTGAAACGAGAATGAAGAAGTTGATCGTGTTGGCCCTGGCTCTGGCTGTTGCGGTCTCTTTCTCCAGCGTGTCGTTCGCTCAGGCTCCGGCGACGAAGGCTCCGGAGGCGAAGGCGGCCCCGGCGGCCCCGGCTCCGATGGCCCCGGCTGCGGCTCCGGCGACGAAGGCTGAGAAGGCCGAGAAGGCGAAGGCGGCGAAGGCTGAGAAGGCCGAGAAGGCGAAGGCGGCGAAGGCGGCGAAGGCTGAGAAGGCGAAGGCGGCGAAGGCGGCGAAGGCTGAGAAGAAGGCGGAGAAGGCGGAGAAGGCTCCGGCCCCGGCTCCCGAGAAGAAGTCCTAGTCCTTCTTTCTTTGTCCGAGATCGAAAGCCACCAACAAGGGCATCCCATGCGGGATGTCCTTGTTGGTTTGTGCCCGTTTTCAACAAAGCGCTTGACTTCTCGTCCGGCTTCCACTAGATATCCCGCTATCGGTTGTTGGTCACACAACAAAGGAGGCGTTCGGACAATCGCATAGGTGAGGCTGAGTGGTCCCCGGGAGGGGACCCCGAGGGAAAATGGTGAGCCTCCAAGCCGGGCCGGCCCGGTTGCGGAGGGAATCCATTGCTGCCCCGCAACTGTGAGCGGCGTTGAAATCTGCACGGGCCACTGTTCCGCTGGTAGCGGAATGGGAAGGCGCAGAGAGTAAGCCGAAGCCGCGAGCCAGGAAACCTGCTCAGCTTTCTGGGTGTTGTGATCCCTCCGCGGGGAGGGGCGGCCCACCTTCAGTCTCCCGGACTCTCTTCGGACTGCTGGCTCGAGGTGCCCCGACCCGCCCAATGCGGATCGGGGCTTCTGTGTTTGAAGGGGCTGACGGACCATGAGATGCGAGCACAGGGTATGTATCTGGGGCGGAGGGCTGCTTCTGGTTGGGTGCTGGCTTCTGGTCGCGGTGTCGTCGGTCGCCGCCGCGACCAAGTCAGACATGCTGGGGCGGACTGTCGTCGTCCCGGACCGGCCGCTGCGGGTCGTATCGCTTGCGCCGAGCCTCACGGAAACTGTCTATGCCTTAGGCCGGGGCGACTGGCTGGTCGGTGTGACAGAGGTCTGCGACTTCCCGCCCGAGGCGCGGAGCAAGCCCAGAGTGGGCGGCATCGCCGCGCCGAGTCTGGAGCGGATCGTGTCCCTCGCCCCGGATCTGGTGCTGACGACGGCGGAGGGGAACTCCCGAAGCACGATGGAGCAACTGGAGCGGCTCGGGATCGCCACCTTCGCCTTCAAGCCGGACAGCTACGCGGGGGTGATCGAATCGATCAAATCGCTTGGCCGCGTGCTGGGGGCGGAGCGGGCGGCGTGGCGGGTGGTGTGGGAGATCCAGGAACGCGTCAGCGTGGTCCGGACCGCCGTGGCCGACCAACCGCGCCCGCGGGTTCTCTATCTGATCTGGACCGACCCGATGATCGCCGCAGGAGCCGCCAGCTACATCAGTGATCTGCTGGGTCTGGCGGGCGGGCAAAACGTGGTCAAGGAGCGGGCCGTCCCCTACCCTCGTCTTGGCTGGGAGCAGGTGATCGGGCACGCACCCCAGATCATCCTGGTGGCCGACCACCGAGCGGACGTGGAACGAGCGGCATCGGCCGCGGCCGTCACGCCGCGCGAGTGGCAAGAATGGCAGGCGGTCCCGGCCATCCGCTCCGGTCGCGTGGTGCCGATCCCAGGGGACACGGTCCTCCGGCCCGGGCCGAGGGTGGGAGAGGGCCTGGCCAGGCTCGCCCAGGCCATTCACCGCGAGCCGGGTGAGCGGCAGGAGTTCCGGTGAGAGTACGGACGGAAGGGCAGGGCATCGGAATCTCGCGGAGGGGGGTCTTCCTCTGGATGGGGGGGCTCCTGCTGGCGAGCCTTCTTCTCTCCGTGATGGTGGGCAGCGTGCCCATCAAGCCCCAGGAGGCGATCCAGGCCCTCGTCAAGGGCGGGGCAGGGTCGGACGACGCGGTGGCGACGATCGTGCGGAAGATCCGGCTGCCGCGGGCGCTTTTGGCCGGGATCGTGGGGGCCTGTCTCTCGCTGGCCGGTCTCGGATTCCAGGCAATCTCCCGTAACCCACTGGCCGACCCGTCGATTCTGGGCGTGAGCAGCGGCGCATCCTTCGGCCTCATGGTCGCGATGCTCCTGGGGGTGGCGGGGCCGACGTCCAACCCGGCCGTGACCACCCTGTTCGCCTTTGCGGGGGCGCTCCTGGCGGCGGCGCTGGTGTATGCGATCGCCCGGGTGGATGGACGGCTGCCCATGACGACGCTGCTGCTTTCCGGCGTCATCGTCGGGCTGTTCTTTACCTCGTGCGTGATGCTGGCCACGGTCCTCCTGGCCGCGGCAGAGCTGCAGGGGGTGATCTTCTGGTTGATGGGAAACCTGGGCCCGGCAAGCACGGGCAGTCTGGGGGTCCTGGCGGTGGTTCTGGGGATCGGTGTCGCCGCGCTTTTCCGCGAAGCGCCCCGCCTGAACGTCCTGGCGTTGGGGGAGGAGCAGGCATTGCAACTGGGGGTGGAGGCGGAGCGGGTGAAGCGGGTGGTTTTCGTGGCGGCCTCGCTGATCACCGGGGCGGCGATCTCGGCGGCCGGGTCGATCGGGTTTGTCGGGCTGATCGTCCCGCACGCGGCCCGGCTGCTCCTCGGTCCGGACAACCGCAACCTGGTCCCGATGAGCGTCCTCCTGGGGGCGGCGTTCCTGATCCTGGCCGACCTTGGAGCCCGCACGGCGGCCGGCGCCACGGAACTCCCCGTCGGCGTCATCACCTCCTTCTGCGGGGCGCCCCTGTTCGTGTATCTCTTGCGGCGCCGGCGCGGCGCGGAGTCATGGTGAGCGCGATCGTCGTCCAGGATCTCACGTTTCAGTACCGGCCAGGGCTCGGCCTGGACGGGGTGACCTTCGCGGTCCTGCCCGGTGAGCTGGTGGGCGTGGTGGGACCGAACACGGCTGGGAAGAGCACGCTGCTCCGCCTCCTCAGCAAGGTCCTGGTTCCGCAGCGCGGCCGGATCCAGATCGCCGGCCGGGATGTCGCCGCGACCGGCCGGCTGGCCCTGGCGCGCCAGGTGGCCGTGGTGCCGCAAGAGTTCCAGGTTGCCTTTCCCTTTCGCGTGGCCGAGGTCGTGCTGATGGGGCGCTATCCGCACACCACGGGGGCCGCCTGGGGGAGCCGGGATCACCAGATCGCCTGGGCAGCCATGGAGACGATGGGGATCGGCGGGCTGGCCGGTCGGTCGATTGACGAACTGTCGGGCGGAGAGCGACAGCTCGTCTCCATCGCCCGGGCCCTGACCCAGGAGCCGTCGATCCTCCTCCTGGACGAGCCCACCGCCCATCTGGATCTCCGCCACCAGCGGACCGTCCTCACGACGGTCCTGGCCCGACGGCCGGAGGGGCGGCGCACGACGGTCCTGGTTTCGCATGATCTCAATCTCGCGGCCGAGCACTGCGACCGCCTCCTCTTGCTTGTCGAGGGGCGCGTACAGGCCTTCGGTCGTCCAGAGGAGGTGATGACGTCAGAGACGCTGGAACGGGCGTACGGGTGTGCGGTGGAGGTGGAGCGCGACCCGGCCTCCGGCCGGCCGCGCCTGCGAAGCCCGCTGCCGCAGCCCGGACCCTTTGAGTCGAATTTTCTCACCCCTCGGATGTAAGGGAAGCTGGTTGCCCCGCGCGTAGGCTCGGTGAGCCCTCCGGGGAAATCCAGCACGGTCCCGCCACTGTGAGTGGGGAGCGATCCCGCAGCAAGCCACTGTTTCGAGGGACGGCAACGAGGCAACTGGGCCACTGGGCAATTCGGGAGAGCGTTTCGCCTGCCTCCCCTTTGCCAAATCGCCAGATTGCCACTGTCCCAAATTGCCGTACCTGGAATGGGAAGGCGCGGGGAAGCGACGATCCACAAGTCAGGAGACCTATCCGAGGGGGCGCGGCCTCTTCACCTCGCGGCAAGGAGTGTGGCCATCATGTCTCGTACGGTATCTCGAATTTCCAGGGCTTTCGTCGTGACCATGTTCATGGTCGTCGGTTGTCTCGTGGTGGTGTTGCTCGGCCGGCTCGCCTCGGCCCAGGACAGCCCGCCGCAAGAGTCGGAGCTCACGCTGGAGCCGGTGGTGGTGAGCGGCGCCCGCATCTCGGATCAGATCCAGGAGCTTCGCCGGGTGCCCGGCCAGGTATATGTGATCACCAGTGAGGAGATCGAACACACCAAGCCGCGCACGGTGCAGGAGGCTCTCCAACAAGCCGTGCCCGGGATCGTCTTCTATGACATGATCGGTAATCGTTTTCAACAGACGGTCGATCTACGGGGCTTTAACGGGCAGCCGAGCCCCAGCGTCTCGGTCTTTGTGGACGGGGTGCGCGTCAACGAGCCCGACTTCAACCAGGTCAACTTCGACCTCATCCCCATTCAGGACATCGAGCGGATCGAGGTGTTGCCCGGGGCCACGGCGCTGTATGGCCGGAACGCACTCGGGGGCGTCATCAACATCACGACCAAGCGGGGCGGGAAGACACCCCAGACGACGGTGGAGAGCGATTTCGGAAGCGACCATCACTACCAGCTCAAGGCGAACACCAGCGGCCCCATGGGTACCAGCGGGGCGCTCAAGGACCTGGACTACTATGCGAGCGTGGTCTGGGATCGCGAGAGCGGATTCCGTCAAGAGTCGGACGGACGGGTGACCAATTTCACGGGACGTCTGGGGTATCGGCCCTCGGACGCGACGGATCTAAGTATCGGCTACCAATACGTCAGTGATCGGCTGGAGCAGCCAGGGTCACTGCCCCTGTCCCTCCTGGTCCAGGATCGCCAACAGAGCGGGAACTCCTCTCTCTACGACAATGACATGTCCTTCTTCACCTTTCAGGGGCGACAACAGCTCGCGTGGGGGTTCTCCCTTGCGGCCAACGGCTCCTATCGGAAGAGCTCGCTGGGGACGTTTCAGGGGAACTATGGCGGCGGCCCGTTTCAAGGTATCATGGATACCGCCACGCCCGGGGGCACCCTGCAGTTGTCCAACGAGACGCAGTTCTGGGGGCGGACAAACCGCTTTGTCTTGGGCGGGGAGTTGGACCACAGCGATGTGACCGCCAAGTCATGGAGTGTCTTCGGGCCCAGCGATCGCACAATCGGCGTCGATGATCAGGCCTTCTTCGCCCAGGAGACCTTCGACCTGACGCGGGAGATCGTGCTGACCGGATCCGTGCGCTACGACACGACCCGGATGGCCTTCACGGACAACCTGACTCCCGCGGACAACGACCACAAGACGTTCAACCGCTGGACGCCCCGCGCCGGCATCACCTACACCCCCTGGCAGCCGGTGTCGATCTATTTCAACTATGGGCAGGGGTTCCGGGTTCCTACCTCGGACGAGTTGTTCGCCTATGCGGGGTTCGGATCGAATCCGGACCTGAAGCCGGTCACGAGCACGACGTACGAAACCGGGGTGCGCGTCCAGCCGCTGAACTGGATCAATCTCCGGGCGGCATTCTTCGTCACCGACGTTCAGAACGAAATTGTCTACGACTCGCTGGCCTTCACCAACCGAAACGCGCCAGAGAGTCGGCGGCAAGGGGTGGAGTTTGAGACCCGGCTGCACCCCCACTCGCAGGTGGACCTGCAGGCTACCTACGCCTATACGGATGCCAGGTACACCGGTGGAACGGCCGGGAACGCCACGCTGCCGCAGGCGGGCGATCGGGTGGCGCTGGTCCCACTCCACCGACTCACGGCCACGGCCACGTATCGGCCGATCCATGGGATGGAGATCAGCCTCGACGGGACCTACGTGGGGCGGCAAGTCCTGTTGAACAACGAGGTAAACCTGTCCAGTTTCCGGGTGCAGGACTACTACGTCTTGAATCTGCGGGCCTCCTACACCTGGAAGCTCCTCACGACGTTCTTGCGGCTGAACAACCTGACCAACAACAAATATGAGACCTACGGGATCTGGGGCGGGTTTCCGGCGCAGCCCTATCTCATGCCCGCGCCCGGGATCAGCGTCCTGGGCGGGCTGACGATTCGGTTCGAGAACTACTACTGAGGGCTACCTGGAGTTGGCCATGAAGCGGCTGGAGTTCGTGGGGGGCCGGCGATCGACCTGGCAGCGGCCAGGGTGGGCGGCGAGCTCCTGCCTGCTTCACCTCTTGGTGGTGGGCGCGCTCTTCCTCCTTCAGCCGGCCACTGATGCCCCCAAGGCGGGACTACGCGTCCGGCTGGTGGAGGAGCCGCAGGCACCCCCATCCATCGAGGCGTCACAACCCACACGCGCGCCGGCCCCGCCACCGAAGTCGCCCTCGGTGGCGCGCCGGATGGTGCGGCGGCTTGCCAGCGACAGGGTTTCCCCCCGCGCCACCCTGCCTGATGAGATCTCGATCGCGCGGGTCACGGCGGCCGCGCCGCCGATGTCTCCCGCAGCACCTGTCGATATCGCGTCCCCTGTTCCGCCGCGGGCGGCCCATGAAGCGGAAGGCGAGGGGCGGATGCCGCGGGTGATCGAAGAAGCGGGCGGACACGCCGGGGGCGGGCCTGGCGCGGCGAATGAATCCGGTGGTTCGCTTGCAAGCGGGGCGCCGGAACGCTTCTCGGGTGTGTTTCTGATTCCCATCGCTGGGAGCGGAACCGGCCTGGCCGGGACGGGCGATAGAGAGACTGCCGACTCGGGTGGCAACGGGACCGGCTCCGGTCGCGGCGGGGCGGGGGAAGGGGACGGCGCAGGCGCAGCGCGAGGCGGCGTGGCAAGTCTGGGAGGGGCGCCGGGGCGCGGCGGTACCGGGGTGGGTGTGACCGATCTTCTGCGAGTCATCCGCCAGAAGATCGAGCACGCCAAGGTGTACCCAGAGACTGCGCGCCGGGAGGGGATACAAGGAACCGTGGAGGTGCGCTTCCGCATCGCCGGCGATGGCTCGGTGGAGACGATCGAAGTCGTGCGCTCCTCCGGCCACCCACTCTTGGACGAGACCTCCGCCCAGACCGTTCGCCGCGCCGGCCCGTATCCCGTCCTGGCCGGGTGGATCCGGATCCCCCTCTCGTACCGTCTCGACCGGTGACCGCGGCCGAACGCCAAAAGCAGCAGAGGAAGCCGATGTCCGACCGTGCGACCAAGCCGCTCTTGGCCGGGACCGAGATGTTCGCCAACCGTCTGCGCAAGAATCTGCGCCACCTCGGCAAATGGGCGCAGCAGGAAGGGGGCACCTGCTACCGGGTTTACGACGCGGACCTCCCGGAATATGCCCTTGCGGTGGATCTCTACGAAGGGTGGGTCCACGTCCAGGAGTATGCCGCGCCGCCCAGCGTGGATCCCGGCCGGGCCGAGGCTCGTCTCAAGGATGCGCTGGTGAGCATCCCCGTGGTCCTCGGGGTGGACCCGGATGGGGTGATCCTGAAGGTGCGCCGCAAGCAGGGGGGGCCCGCGCAGTACGAGCCCAGGCCGCGACGGGAGAGTTCCGCGTGGTCCGCGAGGGCGGGCTACGGTTCCAGGT
>CAVSHW010000016.1:0-147580 GCA_963727695.1 uncultured Methylomirabilota bacterium
TCCCCACAACGGAGGACCACTGATGCAGAAGCTGCTTGCGGTAACCGTGATTGGGGCCCTACTCGTCGCCTCCACAGCCTGCGCCCTGGTTCCGGTGCAGACGACCCAGGGCACGATCCTACGCGTAGATCCGGCTCGCCGGACCCTGACGCTGGTCGGCGGGATGACGTTCACGATCCCCTCGAAGATGGCGCTCGGACCCCTCGCCCCAGGCGACGAGGTGACCGTCACCTATCGGGACGGGCAGGACGGGCAAAAGGAGCTGGCCGCGTTTTGGGTTGATACAGGCACTGCAGGCAGCACGAGGGACTGAGGGCGCGCTGGAGAGTACCTCCCGTCGGCGGCCGATCTCCCTAAACGCCCGGCTCCTGTGGTCCGAAAAAGCTCTGTCTGGCCGTCAAATCTTACTGACACTCTCCATCATGCCGAGCTGAGCAAGGGCGAGGAGCCCATCAGAGTGCGCTGGGGAGATCCAGAGAAGACTGCTCGGCATGATCGGAAGCTCGGCATGATCCTCCTCATGCCTTGCACGGCCTGAGCACGATTCGTTGCCATGGCTCCCTCCCGCCTGATCTTCCCGACTTTCCTGTTGCTGGAATAGATCGTATCGGGTAGTTTTCCTGGGGCTTCCGTGTGAAGCCGGGAGGGCTCCGATCATGGAACGCGTGGGCCGCTATGAGATCCTCGCCGAGCTTGGCCGTGGTGCCACCGGTCAAGTCTATCGAGCCCGCGATCCGGAGATTGATCGATTGGTCGCGGTCAAGGTGCTGACCCCGTCTGCGGGTGCCGACCCCCAGGAGGTGCAAGCCTGGCGGGAACGGTTCCGGCGAGAAGCGCGCGCCGCCGGTCGCCTGACCCATCCGAACATTGTGGCGATCCACGACGTCGGCGAGGACGACGGGCGGCCGTTCCTGGTCATGGAACTGGTCGAGGGCGAGCCCCTCGATCAGCGTCTCCGGGCGCAGGGTCCCTTCCCGACGGAACAGGTCGTCTCCATCGGGAAGGAGATCGCGCAGGCGCTTGATTACGCACATCGGCAGGGGGTCGTTCACCGGGACATCAAGCCTGCCAATATCCTCTTCCGGCGGGACGGGCTCGTGAAGGTTACTGACTTCGGCATTGCCCGCCTGTCGGGGGCAGAGGCCACCCGCACGGGACAGATCTTCGGAACGCCGAGCTACATGTCCCCGGAGCAGATCGCCGGGGGGAAGGTGGACGGCCGCTCCGATCTCTTCTCGTTGGCAGCAGTACTGTACGAGCTCCTGACCGGGGAGAAGACCTTTCCTGGGGAGACCGTCAGCACGATTCTCTACCGCATCGTCCACGAAGAGCCGATACCCATTCGCCGACTCAACCCCTCGCTGCCGAGTCCGCTTGAGGTCTGCCTGCGGCGCGCTCTCGCCAAAGATCCGGCAGAGCGCCAAACCAGCGCCGCCGAACTGGCGAAGGAGTTGCAAGCCACGGCGAAAAGTCGGCCGTCTGACGCTGCCACCACCAGGATCATCCCTCCCCGCCGGCCGCCGGCACAGCGCGGCAAGCGATCGCTCTGGATCTGGGGGACGGCCGCCGCGGCCGCCGCGGCGGGGGTGGCGCTGGCCGGCACGGTCTGGTTTCGCCCGACCCCGCTCCCTCCACCTCGTTCGTCGCCGCCGTCCTCCGCAGCGCCCGCGACCAGCGCGGCGGTCCAAGAGCCCACGGCAGACGATGCCCAGCGCAAGGCAGAGGCAGAACGCCTGGAGGCCGAGCGAAAGCGGCTGGAAGAGGAAAGGGCGCGTCTCGCGGGTGAGGAGGAGAGGCTGAAGGCGGAACGCCGACGGATAGAGGAAGGGGCTGATCGGAGGGCCGAGGCGCCGGCACGGACAGCGCAAGGCGGCGGAGAAGCGGCACCCCCCGCTCCGGCGCCTCCGATTCAGACCGGCAAGCTACGGTTCGTCGGGAATACCGTAATCTCGGCACAGGAGCTGAATGGCCTGGTGACGGAGCCTCTCGGGCAGCCGCCGACCCAGGAGGAGCTGCGGGGCGTGGCGAGACAAGTCGTGAAGTACTACCTGGCGAAGGGGTACGTGCTGGCGCGCGCCTTTCCCCGGCAAGTCCATCGGGACTCGGAGGAGATGGAGATCGCGATCAGCGAGGGCCGCATCGGGAATCTGGCGGTCGAGGGGCTTCGCCAAACCGAGGCGGAAGCCGTCCGGACGGCCTTCGCGCCGCTGGTCGGGCAGGGGGTCGTGGAGGGTCCGGCCCTCAGGGTGGCCGTTAAGTCACTGGCGGAACGAGAACGGCTACTGATCACCATGCGCGCGGATCCTGGGGCCATGCCGGGGACGCTCGACCTTACAGTGAGCCGCAGCGCCTCGGGTGCCGTGGAAGTCATCTTTCCCGGCGGTGCCCGCCGCCAACTCTGGCCGCCGCGGGGCGGGAGGTAGTCGCGCGGATGCAATCCCTGGGAAGCCACCGGCAGAGGTTGTCGGTCCCGAAAATACAAACTGGGTTCGACAATACCCATGGGTATGAAGCGAAGCGGACCGCCACTTGAGCAATAGTCCTCCACCGCCCGTCCGGTCGAGCCCTGTGTTTCTCAGAGACCAATCCAGTGGCTGAGGAATACGACGCCCGAGAAGAAGACGCCGTAATAGCCGAAATAGCTCCAGCGGCCCCGTTCCAGCCAGGAGGACAGCCACCACAGCGCCACCAACCCCGCCAGGAAGCTGCCGCACATGCCCAGAACCCCCGGCAGGGCCAGGGCGATCAGAGTCGGCGCCTGTGGTCGCATGGACGCCGGAGGCTTTGAGGAGCCGCCGCAGCTCCAGCACGATCACGGGCGGCGTCAGGAGCACCGCCAGCGCGAAGCTGAAGTCTTCCGCCAGCTCTCGGCGAATGCCACAACACAACGCGGTGGAGATCGTGGCCCCGGAGCGCGAGAATCCCCGGAACGGGAGGCAGAGTCCCTGCATTGTGCCGATCAGGACAGAGGACCCCCCGGTAAGACCGGAGGGCTTCTCCGCGCGCTTCCAGGTCCCTGCCGCGATGATCAGCAGTCCTCCCGCGAGGAGCGCCCCGCCGATCAACGGCAGATTCCGGAAGAGCTGCTCCACCTCTCCCTGCGGATACCCCAGGACGCCTTCCAGGATCCCCTGCTCGATGATGATCTTCAGGGCCAGCCCGAGGATGCCGGTGCAGGCGGTCGCGAGTATGAGCATTTTCAAGAAGTGGCCCTTCTCCATGTTGCCCGCCGAGTCGGCCGTCCCTCCCGCAGGCGCCAGCAAGCGTTTCCAGCGCCGCCAGAAGTAGATCAGCACCGAGAACATCGTTCCCGTATGCAGCATAACTAGCAGGAAGGTCATCTCGGGCGACCCGGGATCGAGCCCCATGAGGCGCTCTGCCACGATGACGTGGGCCGAGCTGGAGACCGGCAAGAGCTCCGTCAGTCCTTGAACCACCGCCAGGATCATGATCTGCAGGACAGGCATTTTGCTTTTCTCCAACACCGCTGAGCACGAAGGACAGGAACGAACGAGCATTGGGACCCCGAGGCCCAAGGCGGGTGCAGACCTGCCAAGGGCTATTTTAGGAAGTCCCTGACCTGCCCACGTAATGGTGTCTCTGGGCTGCGCGTCCGCCCCAACACCTGCTCAACAGTATTGACGATCTGCCCCGGGTCGATCACCTTGTCGATGCTCAGGGTTGCGCCGGCCTTCGCGCCCTTGGCCTCCAAATCGGGCGCGTTCATCGCCGTCATGAGGACAATAGGGGTCTGTCGGAAGGCTGGATCGGCTCGCAGCTGGCGGCAGACCTCGAAGCCATCCATGCCGCGCATCATGATGTCCAGGAGAATCAGCACTGGTCGTTGTTTTTGGGCCAGCACGATCCCGGCGCGGCCATCAATCGCTATCACCACCCGATAGCCGCGGTCTTCCAGCGCCGTCCTGCAGACGCCGAGGACCAGCGGGTCGTCATCAACACAGAGGATTGTCGGGCGGGTTCCTTGCGCCGGGGTCTCATCGCTCATTGCACGCTCTCCTTTCCTTGTCATCTCTCCCACTCCGCCGGCTCCGGGAGCTGGAGGGGCGCGTATGGGTAGACGGCCACCCGGGTGCCCGCGCCATGCCGGGAGACGAGGTCGGCCAAGACCTCCCCCCAGCTCTGGTACCACACGACCTTCTCCGCCGCACCGAACTCCATCCGGTCCACCTTGGAGAGGGTGGGGGCCAGGATGTACACCCGGGACGCCTTGGCCAGGTGCCTGGCGCGGTTGCCGGTGCTCCACCCGCCGCCGCCGAACTCCGTGCCCCAGCGGCCCGCCCACATGTGGACCCCCTGGCCGCCATAGGAGTGGTTCACGATGATCACATCGCCCCCCTCTTTCAAGGAGTGGGGCACCAGGAACGTGGAGCGCATGAACTGGCACTCATCGGGGTAGCCGTTGCTGACCAGGATGTCGGCATCCTTCAGCATCGTGGTCGCGTAGACCTCGCGGGCCACCTGGACCCCGACGCGATGCTCGGCCACGAAGTCGCCGGCAAAGAGCCCGACCACCTCGCGCCGGTTGTTCAGGACGGCGTCGACCTTGAAGTGCAGACCGGCCAGCCGCGCGGCCTCCTCGATGTCCAGGCGGAACTGGTTGTCATCCACCCGGCCCAAGGCTGCGGTGTGGCCCCGGGGGCCCTTCTTCATATTGACATGGTGGGCGGCCACCGTCTGCATCCCCGCGATCCCCGGCAGGATGATCTTGCCGCCTGCCCCGAAGCCCGCCGAGGCATGGGGAATGATGCTGCCGATCCCCAGCCGGAGATCGCAGGCGACGAACTCCCGGTTTACATAAACCGGGGTTCCGTGGCTGGTGGTCCCCACATGCACCGTGTTCTCGTGGCAGTTGTGATTGTAGACCGGGTAGGTCTGAACGATCTCCTCGCCCAGCTTAGCCGCGAACTCCCCGTACATAAGCTGGCGATGCGTACCCGGGGCGCAGAGGAACCGGATCTGGTCGTCGCGAATGCCTCCCGCGTGCAGCTCTTCCAGGACGAAGGGGACGATCCGGCTGGTGGGCGTGGGCTTGGGCATATCGTCGAAGAGGATCACGACCTCCTTCTTGTCCTGAGCCAACTCCCGAAGCCTTGGGCTGCCGATGGGGTTCTGGAAGGCCGCCCGCATCTCCGCGTCCGTCAGGGCCGGCTTGTCGTGTCCGCCCATGCGGCACTCGACAACCTCCCAGTGTGTCGGGAAGGCCAGTTCGATCTGGCGTTCGCCGAACCAGGCCCCCACGCGCAGACTGACCTTCTGTGTCGCCATGGTCGATCCCTCCGATGCCGTCCTCGTGGGTTGGACCGTGCACGCCCCACTGGTGGGGCCTGGGAAGCGGGAGCCCAGCTCACGCTTGCCCACCGGTTCACCTGCGCCGCGCTGGCTCAATACACCAACGCCCAGCCATCGCGGCGCGGGTCCGATCCGGCCATCAGGATGCCGGGAACCGGATTGACCTGCCCCATTTGGGAACTCTTGGGGTACACGGACGTCAGCACGACGATGATCTCCAGCCATGTCCTGAACACAGGGCTACTTATTGCATTGTCCGACAGACCCGTCTTTACATTTACTCCCGTCTGTCCATGTTACCCTGTCCAGGTTTGCCCCGGTCAGGATTGCCCCCCGCAGGTTTGCCCCCCGCAGGTCTGCCCCAGTCAGGTTTGCCCCGCCCATGTATGCCTCGCGCAGGGTTGCCCCGGTCAGGATTGCCCCCCGCAGGTCTGCGCTGTTCAGGTTTGCCCCGCCCAGGTCTGCCCCAGTCAGGTTTGCCCCGCCCAGGTCTGCACTGTTCAGGGTTGCCTCGCGTAGGGTTGCCCCCCGCAGGTTTGCCTTTCGCAGGGTTGCCTTGCTCAACTTTGCCCTGCTCAGGTTTACCTCGTGTAGGTCTGCCTCGCTTAGGTTTGTCCCGCTTAGATCTGCCTCGCTTAGGTTTGTCCCGCTCAGGTCCACCTTATGCAAGTCGCAGTTCAGACAGCGTTTCATGGACTTTAATCGCTGTACCTGCGCCGGATCAACCGCCGCCGCTCCACCGGGGAGGAGAAACATTCCCAGAACCATCGCCAGACAGCCCATCGCCACCATTCTTTTCATAGAGCTTGCTCCGTTTCATAAAGGTGATGTGGGCCGAGTCGATCTCCTTTCTGATCTCCTGCCCAAGTCCTCTTGACGCGAACCGAACCATCCGTTGGTGTCAAGACGTGCCGAGGGCACATCGGCCTCCGGGTAGTCCGCTGTCAGATTTCTCGGCGTGAAGCATTCTTCCCCTGACTGAGATCGTAGCAAGCTCCCCCACCGACTTTGACGCCAACAAACACCGTCGTCGGACACGCGATCTCTGACGATCACAACGGGCAGGACAGGCCACGCCCAATCCTCAGGGGCGGTTGGTGGGGGCATACGGAGTGGGGGGCTCGCCCGGCTCGGCGACCACCGGCCTCGCATCCATCTGGGCTTGAATCGCCGGGTGTTCGGGGATGCCGCTGCCGTGGAGCCCTCGCGCCCCGGCCGCTCCCGGGAGATTGAACGGTGGATGCGCTCAGGGTTTGTGCGCGGTGCCGGTCGGGTCGGCGGCGAGCGCGACAGCATGAAAGCCTTGTTCTAGTTTGGCGCTGAGGTCCACTCCTCGGCGCTGGCGCCAGCCAGCGCCGCCATCCGCACCTCGTCGGCGCCGAGCTCTTGCGCCAGGCCGGAAAAGACCACGTTGCCGTCGTCCAGCACATAGGCGTGGTCCGCGATATCCAGGCTCAGACGCACGTTCTGCTCCACGAGCAGGACGGAGATCCCCTCCTGGCGCATCTGGGCAACGATGCGAAACACCTCGCGCAGGACCAACGGGGCCAGCCCCTGCGACGGCTCGTCGAGGATGAGCAGCTTGGGATTGACCAGCAGGGCACGGGCGATGGCCAGCATTTCCTGCTCGCCGCCCGAGAGTTGGCGCCCGCGGCTCTGCCGGCGCTCGGCGAGCCCCGGGAAGAGCTGGAAAATCCGTTCGATCGTCCACGGACCGCTGCGCTCCAGCGGCACCTTAAGGTTCTCCTCGACCGTCAAGTTGGCGAATACCCGCCGTCCCTCCGGCACATAGCCGACGCCCAGCGCGGCGATCTGGAAGGTCGACCAGCGCGTGGTCTCGATCCCGAAGGTCTTGATCCGTCCCTCGCGCGGGGGGGTCAGGCCCATCAGGCTGCGCAGCGTCGTGGTCTTCCCAGCGCCATTGCGGCCGAGGAGCGCCGTGATCGTGCCCTCGGCGACCTGAAGGCTCACTCCATGGAGGATGTGGCTCTTGCCGTAGAACGTTTGGAGCCCTTCGACCTCGAGTGCGGTGCTCATGCGGCTTTGCCCAGATAGGCGGCCTGTACGGCCCCATTTTCGGCGATTTCCTTCGGCGTGCCCTCGGCGAGGAGCGCGCCTTGGTCGAGCACGCTGATACGATCGGCGAGGTGGAAGACCACGCGCATGTCGTGCTCGATCAGGACGATCGTGAGAGCACCACCGCCACGCAGCCGGTGGATGAGCTGGGTGATCTGGTACGTCTCCTGATCGCCCATTCCGGCGGTCGGCTCGTCCAGCAGCAGCAGGTGCGGGTCCAGCGACAGAGCCATGGCGATCTCGGTCGCCCGCTGATCCCCGTGGGCCAGCTCGCCCACCAGCCGGTCCGATTTGGCCTCGAGGCCCGCCTGCGCCAGCGTCTTCTCGATGCGACGACGGAGGTCCGCCTGCTCCGTGCGGCTGATCCAGGGCCGCAGGCGATAGCCCACGGTGACCTCGGCCCCGATCCGTACGTTTTCGAACACCGTGAGCTCCGGGAAGATCTCGGTGATCTGGAACGTGCGCGCCATACCCAGCGCCACCCGCCTGTGGGCCGGCAGCCTGGTGACGTCGCGGCCGTCGTACAGGATGGAGCCGGCGGTCGGTGGGACCAGGCCGCTGATGAGATTGAAGAAGGTGGTCTTGCCGGCGCCATTGGGTCCGATCACGGCGCGCAGCTCTCCCTGCGGCACGCGGAGCGACACGTCGCGGACCGCGGGGACCCTGCCGAAGCTCTTGCTGACGTTCTTGACCTCGAGTACGCTCACGTCTCGCTCCTCCGGCGCAGGACCCCGAGCACCCCGCGGGGGAAGAACAGGACAACCAGCACGAACAGCGCGCCGACGAAGGACATCCAGTTGGTGGTAAGGCTCGACAGGAAGTCTTGCAGGACGACAAAGATGGCCGCACCCAAGAGCGGCCCCCAGAAGCTACGCATGCCGCCCATCACCGCCATGATCACCAGGTTGCCCGAAAGGTCGTAATGCAGCCCCTTCGGATCGGCGAAATTGTTGAGGAGCGCGTAGAGCGATCCGGCCAGACTGATGAAGAAGCATGACAGCGTGAAGGCGATCCAGATGTGCCGCTCGATGGGGATGCCCAGGAAGCGGGCGCGGCGCTCGTTCTCGCGGATCGCGATCATGGTGTGGCCGAACGGCGAGCGCAGCAGGAAGGCCATGAGGCCGATGGTGATCGCGAAACACACCAGGACGAAGTAGTAGAAGGCGGTCCCGTTGTTCAGGATGTCGATGGTGAACGGCCCGAAATGGAGGGGCTGGCGCGAGAAGCCGACCAACCCGTCGTCTCCCCCGGTCAGGGTGCTCCACTGGAATGCGATGTAATAGAACACTTCCCCGAACGCGATCGTCACCATGGCGAAGTAGATACCGCGCCGGCGCACGATGAGCGTGCCGAGCACCGCGCCGGCAATGCCGCCCGTGAGCGTGCCGACCAGGAGCGCGAGCGGCGTGCTCGCCGCCAGCAGCTTCAGGCAGAGACCGGCGCCGTACGCACCCAGCCCAAAGTAGGCCGCATGGCCGAACGAGAGCATGCCGGTAAATCCCAGCAGGAAATTGACCGACATGGCCGCGAGGCCGAGCACGAGCACCCGCGAGCCCAGTGCCGTATAACCGCCGACCCAGGGCATCCAGTAGGGCGCCAACAGCAGCGCGGCCCACAGGCCACCCAGTATGATCTGGCTCGTCGTGAGTCCTCGAGCCTTCATGTCAGCATGCCTTCCTCGCCCAGCAATCCGCGCGGCCGGATGAGCAGCACCACGGCCATGAGCACGTACATCACGGCTTGGCTCGCGGGGGGGAAGAAGACGGCGGTGACGCCCGAGGCTACGCCGATCAGGAGTCCCCCGAGCAGCGTGCCGGGAAGGCTCCCCACGCCTCCCACGATGATGGCGATGAAGCTCGGCATGATCAGGCCGGCGCCCATGGTCGGCTCGAGCCCGAGCTGGCCGCCGGCCAGCACCCCGCTCAGTCCGGCCAGAAAGATCCCCATCCCAAAATTCAGCGTGCGCAGCCGTCCCACGTTGATGCCGAGCGCGGCCACCGTCTCGAGGTCGAGCGTTCCCGCCCGGATACGGACGCCGATGCGGGTGTGGCGCAGCAGAACGAAGAGCAGCAGTACCGCCGCAGCCACGATGCCGATCATGAACAGCCGGTACCCGGTGAGGAAGAAGAACTCGGCGCTCATGGGCTGCTGCAGGACCGCCGGAATCGTCACCGGAAGGCCCTGCGCCCCCCAGAGGAAGCGTGTCCCATCCTCCAGAATGTAGGCGAGGCCAAACGTGAGCAGCAGACTGTAGAGGGGATCGCGTCCATAGAGCCTGCGGATCATCAGGCGTTCGACGGCGAGGCCGATGACGGCGGTGAGCAGCGGCGAGACCAGGAGCGATCCCCAAAAGCCCAGATAGGGTGCAAGGGTGTATGCAAGATAGCCGCCCAGGACCAGGAAGCCGCCATGGGCGAAGTTGATCACGCCGCTGAGATTGATGATGAGCGACAGGCCGAGGGACATCAGCACGTAGAAGGTGCCGATGATCAGTCCGTTGGTCACATTGAAGAGCAACAGTTGCGTCATGAGTCAGAACCTGTGTGTTCTGGGCGCAAGGCTCGGGCCCTCCCGCCGATCGCCACCGAAGGCCCCCCCGACAACACCGCGAGCACGCGACCCGGGGGCCGCGTGCTCGCGGTCGTCAGTCACGTATGCGCGCTATGCCGGCCACTGCAGCTTGCAGCCGGTCTCGGTCTCCGGCAGTGCCGTCTTGGCGCCGGCCGCCACCTCGTCAACGCGGAACAGATCCTGGGGGTCGTCCTTGCCCTTCGCCACCACCTCCCCGAGGAAGGCCGAGATGATGAGCTGGTGGTCGCCTGCGCGGTAGTACACCTTGTTGGGCTGAAGCTTCACCTCTGGCGGCAGCTCGAAGCCGCCCAGTGCGCGGGCGAGCTTGAGGGAATCGATGCTCTTTTCCTGGTTGGCGATCAGCCCGATGGTGTAGGCCCCCGCGTACCCGAACCAATGGCGCGCGGTGGGCACCTTGCCGCCGTTCACCTTGCGAATCTCGGCCACGAACTCCTTGACGTGCGGGACGCCGGGCTGGTTCCAGTACCACTCGAGCATCCAGTTCCCGAACCGCGCCTCGGGCGACTCCGCCTCCACATCCTCGAGCTCGGTATAGCCCCCGGAAATCGGAATCTGCTTGTTGATGCCGAACTGGACGATCTGCTTCATGCAATTGACCATGTCCTGGCCTTGGACCAGCACGAGGATAACGTCGGGCTTGGCGGCGCGCGCCTTGATCAGATACGCGGAGAAGTCGGTGGTCCCCAGCGGGGCAAGTTCGTTCCCGGTGGCAGTGCCGCCGAAATTCTTGAGGTTGACCGCGAAGCCCTCCTGCAGCGTGCGGCCGAAGGCGTAGTCCGGCGTGATAAAGTGCCACTTCTTGCCATATTTCTTGTACAACCGCTCGGCCACCGCGTTGGACACCGTCCGCGTGGAGTTGCAGACGCGATAGACGTTCCAGTGACAGCTCGTCCCGGTGATCGGGTCGGTGTGGCCGCCCGGAATGATATGCAGCATCTTCTTTTGACTGGTGACCTCGGCGAGCGCCAGAGCGACCGCCGAGTTCACATCCCCGATGAGGAACGTCACCTCGTCGCGGTCGATCAGCTTGTGCGCCTTCTGCACGCCGGTGCCGGAGTCATTCGCCGAATCCTCGACCAGCAATTCGACCGGGCGGCCGAGAATGCCCCCCTTGGCGTTGATCTTCGCTACGGCGAGCTTGGCGCCGGTCACTTCGTTCTGGGCGGGCGCCGCATAGGATCCGGTGAGCGGATCGATCATGCCGATGCGCAGCGGCGTTTCGCCGCGGGCGCGGATGACGAACGGGCCGGTGACCTGCAGGACGCCGGCCGCTGCAGCGCCCTTGAGAAACGCGCGGCGATGGATTTGCCCTGAGAAGATCCGCGGTGTCATAGGCTCCTCCCTCTCTCTTTGGCTTCCCGTTGAGTTGATCCTCTTGAACAACCGTCTCAGATCAGGGAGATGCTCTTGGGCCGAACAGCACACCTACCGTCACAGGGTTCGCGCAGAGACCCCTTCTGCGGCGTGACGCTCACACTTGGAACATCCCTTCACATATCGCCTCCGCGCCAGCGGTGTCAAGGGAAATGTGGTAGCTCAGCGAATTCTTCCTCCCCCTATCGTGGGGCTATCGAGGCAACAAAGTGCGAGAGACGCCTGCCTTTTCCTTGATAGCGGACGGAGGTGCATGTTATCCTTCCGCCCGTTCTTCCTTCCTATGGAGGTGATGACCATGGCGCTCTGCACCGAATGTGAAGCCGAGATCCATCTGGAGCCCTCCACCGAAGTCGGAGAGATCATCCAGTGCCCCGATTGCGGGCTGGACTTGGAGGTGCTCGGCCTCGATCCACCCGCGCTGGCACCGGCTCCGGAGGAAGAGGAGGATTGGGGCGAATGAAGATCGGCATCCTCTGCTCGCTGGTCCGCAAGGAAGAGAAGCTCCTGTTCGACGAGTTCCGCGGGCGGGGGCTCGTCTTTGACCGCATCGACGACCGGGAGATCATCCTGGATCTCCACCAGCGGCGCTGGGACTTCGACGTCATCCTGGAGCGCTGCATCAACCACTCCCGGGCCCTGCACACCCTGAGGTATCTCAACGATTGCGGCGTCAGGACGGTGAACACCTACGAGGTGGCCAACACCTGCGGGGACAAGCTGCTCACGACGCTGGCCCTGATCCGGGACGGGATCCCCACCCCGCGCGTTCTGGTGGCCCACACGCCCGAGGCGGCCCTGCAGGCCATCGAGCGGCTCGGCTACCCGGTGGTCCTGAAGCCCGCCGTGGGCTCCTGGGGTCGCCTGCTGTCCAAGATCAACGACCGCGACGCCGCCGAGGCGATCCTGGAGCACAAGGAGACGCTGGGCTCTTACCACCACAGTATCTTCTACATCCAAGAGTATATGGAGAAGCACGGCCGCGACATCCGCTCCTTCGTCGTGGGGGACGAGACCATCTGCGCCATTTATCGGACGTCCCCCCATTGGATCACCAACACGGCGCGGGGCGGAGTAGCCTCCAACTGCCCCGTGACGGCGGAGGTCAACGAGATCTCCGTCCGCGCCGCCAAAGCGGTCGGGGGCGGCGTGGTGGCCATCGACCTCTTCGAGACGCCGGACGGGCTCATGGTGAACGAGGTGAACTACACCATGGAGTTTCGGAATAGCATCGACACCACCGGCGTGAACATCCCGGCCAAGGTCGTGGACTACGTGGTGGCGGTGGCACGCCAGGCCAAGAAGCGTTCGGCCGTTCGACAGTTCGGCGGTTCGAGGGTTCCTCGAAGTCCCGATCCATGAACCGCCGAACTGTCGAACCGCTGAACTGTCGAACTATCGCACTCTCGAACCTCGTTCCCAGGAGCCTCCAGTGATCACCGTCGGCATCGTTGGCGCATCCGGCTACACGGGTGGAGAGGCGCTTCGCATCCTCCTCCGCCATCCGGGAGCCCAGATCGTCCAGGCCACCTCCGAGTCCAACGCCGGCCATTACGTCTACACTGTTCATCCGAATCTCCGAAAGCAGTGCCAGCTCAAATTCATCCCCGTCAGCGAGCTGAACCCGTGCGACGTGCTGTTCCTCTGCCTCCCGCACGGCAGCGCCATGCGCCGCATCGGTCAGTTGGAAGGCATGGCCACGACGATCATCGATCTCAGCGCCGACTTTCGCCTGCGCAATCCCGCGGACTACCCGGCCTGGTACGGGCATCCGCACGAGGCCCCGCAGTATCTCGAGCGGTTCGTGTACGGCATCCCGGAGCTCCACCGCGAGGCGATCACGCGTGGCAAGTTCATCACCGGGGCCGGCTGTCTCGCCACCACCTCCATCCTGGGCCTTATGCCCCTCTTCAAGCACGACGTCCTGGCCAAGCGCGAGGTGTTCATCGAGGCCAAGGTCGGCTCCTCGGCGGCGGGAGACACGCCCCACCTCTCCACCCACCATCCCGAGCGGAGCGGCTCCGTCCGCTCCTTCCAACCGACAGGCCACCGCCACACCGCCGAGATTGTCCAAGAACTCAGCTTCGGGGCGGCGCCCACGGTCCACTTCAGCGCCACGGCGATCGAGGCGGTGCGGGGCGTTCTGACCACCTCCCACGTCTTTCTCAAGGACGGTGTCGAGGAGAAGGATGTCTGGAAAGTCTACCGGGCAGCGTACGGAACCGAGCCCTTCATCCGTCTCGTCAAGGAGCGGCAAGGCATCTACCGGTACCCGGAGCCGAAGATCCTGGCCGGGACGAACTTCTGCGACATCGGCTTCGAGAAGGATCCACGCGGCTCCCGCCTGGTCGTGATGGCGGCTCTGGACAACCTGGTCAAGGGGGCCGCGGGCAACGGCGTTCAGGCGATGAACGTGGCTTGCGGTCTGCCGGAGACGACGGGGCTCGAGTTCCCCGGGCTCCATCCGGTGTAGGTCGGCGTTCACGGTTCGGGGTTCGGCATGCGTTTCAGCGAACTCGTCCGGCTTCTCGAACGGAACGGCTTTCGTCTCCTTCGGGAGAAGGGCTCCGTCCGTTATTACGGTAAGCCCGGCCTGGACAGGATCCTTCGGGTTGACTATCATGGTGCCAAGGAGGTCCCCACAGGAACGTGTCAGGCCGTCCTGAAAGCGGCAGGATTGCAGGAAGGGAGCGCCGATGCTTGACCTCAGGTACTCTCTGGTGATCGAAGCCACAGAGGATCCGGTGTTCTTCGGCTTTTACTCGCCGGATTTGCCAGGATTCAGTGGTGTTGGCCACTCCGTGGAAGATTGTCTCTATCAAGCCAAGTGGGCTATGGAAGAGCACATTTCCGTGCTTCAGCAGGAGGGCCTTCCGGTCCCGGGTCCGAACCCGAACCCCACCGTGTTGGTTCAGAACGACCCGAGCGCCCTCCGTTCGGCCGCGGCAGACTAATCGTCCACTCTCCTCGGAAGGATCCCCATGCTCATCGTCAAGATCGGCGGCGGAACGGGTATCGGGATCGAACCGACGGTAGCGGATCTCACCGATCTCATCCGCGCCGGCCGAAGAGTCGTCCTGGTGCACGGCGCCTCTGGCGAGACCAACCTTCTCGCCGAGCGGCTGGGCAAGCCGCCTCGCTTCGTGACCTCCGTTTCCGGCATCGAAAGCCGCTACACGGATCGGGAAACGCTCGAGATCTTCGAGATGGCCTATTGCGGCAAAGGAAACAAAGCCCTGGTGGAGGCGTTTCAGACCCGCGGTGTGAACGCTGTCGGCCTGTCGGGGCTGGACGGGCGCATCTTCGAGGGGAAGCGGAAGGATACCATCACCATTCTGGAGGGCGGCAAGCGGAAGGTCCTGCGCGGGGACTACACGGGAAAGGTGGAGCGGGTGAACGTCGGCCTGCTGGCCCTCCTCCTCGACCATGGCTTCCTCCCGGTCCTCTGTCCGCCGGCCGCAAGCTACGAAGGGGAAGCGGTCAACGTGGACGGGGACACCGCCGCGGCCATGCTGGCCGCCGCCCTCAAGGCCCACGAATTCGTCATGCTGTCCAACGTCCCTGGTCTGCTCCGGGACATCAAGGACCCGGCCTCCCTGATCGACCGCATTCCCGCCAAGGCGATCGAGGACTTCATGCCGATTGCGCAAGGCCGGATGAAGCGGAAGCTCATGGCCGCCGCCATTGCCCTGCAGGGAGGCGTCATGCGCGTCGTCCTGGCAAGCGCCAACCTGGCTCAGCCGGTGAGCCAAGCCCTCGCCGGCCACGGGACGGTGATCGAGTAGGGTGAGATTGCGGATTTCCAATTTCCAATTTCGAATTGCGGATTTGAGATTGGGGATTGGGGATTGCGGAATGCGGATTTGGGATGGGGGCGGCGAGCGGCTGGGGGCGAGAGAGATGAGCTATCGGCAGATTGAAGATCAGTTCTCTGTGGGTGTGTATCAGAAGCGGGACCTTGTCATCGTCCGCGGCGATGGCGCCCGCGTCTGGGACGAGGATGGGCGGGAATACGTGGACTGCGTGGCCGGGATCGGCGTCGCGAACGTCGGCCACTGTCACCCCGCCGTGGTGGCGGCCATCCAGACCCAGGCCGCCCGCTTGATCACCTGCAACGAGATCTTCTACAACGACGCCCGCGCCCGGGTCCTGGAACGGCTCGACCGGATCACCCCCGAAGGCATCAACCGCTTCTTTCTCTGTAACTCCGGCACCGAGGCCGTCGAGGGCGCCATCAAGTTTGCCCGCATGGCCACTGGACGGAAGCACGTCGTGGCCGCCATGCGCGGCTACCACGGTAAGACCCTCGGCTCCCTCAGCGCCACCTGGGAGCGAAGATTCAAGGAACCCTTCGCCCCGCTGGTTCCCGATTTCTCGCACGTGCCGTATAACAACGCGGCGGAATTCGAGAAGGCTATCGACGACCAGACCGCCGCCGTGATCCTGGAGCCGATCCAGGGCGAGGGCGGCGTCCGCCCGGCCACGGCGGAATTCCTGCAAGCGGTTCGCAGGGCCTGTGACGGAAAGGGCGCCCTCCTCATCATCGACGAAATCCAGACCGGTTTCGGGCGGACAGGACGCATGTTCGCCTGCGAGCACTTCGGCGTCTTGCCCGACATCCTGACCATGGCCAAGGGAATCGCGGGCGGCGTCCCCATGGGAGCTATCGGGATCGATCGTCGCGTAGGCGAGATCGAAAAGCAGTCGCATACCTCCACCTTCGGTGGGAACCCGCTGGCGTGCGCCGCGGCCACCGCGGCCATCGACGTCCTCGTCGGCCAGGACCTGCCGCGACACGCGGCGGAGATGGGGGCGTACTTCGTCGAGCGGTTGCGGGCGATGGCCAGCCCCCGCGTGCGGGAGATCCGCGGCCTAGGGCTGATGATCGGCCTCGAGCTGAAGGAGAAGGCCGGCCCATTCGCCCAGGCCCTGATGCAGGAGGGGGTGCTGGCGCTCCTGGCCGGCACGACCGTCCTGCGCTTCCTCCCTCCCCTGGTGATCAGCCGGGAGCAAATAGATCGTGTAGTGGATGCCCTCGCCAAGGTGCTGGCTGCCGGGGCGCGAGCGGGCGCGGAATAGCGCAATGCAAAACGGACAACCGACAACTGATAACCGGCCAACGGAATTCCCCGACCGGTTTTGCATTGTCGGTTGTCGGTTTTACGTTGCTCGTCTTCTTGGCTGATCAATGGACCCCATCGCCCTTCTTACCCGCATGGTCGAGATTCCCTCCCTGTCCGGCGACGAGTCGGCGCTGGCCGACTTCCTGGTCGAGACCATGCGCGGCCTCGGGTTTCAGGCGCACGTGGACGAAGCCGGCAACGCCGTCGGCACCCTGGGAGACGGCCCCACCGAGATCGTCCTGCTGGGCCACCTGGACACGGTCCCCGGCGAGATTCCGGTGCGTGTGGAGGACGGAGCGCTATACGGGCGCGGTAGCGTGGACGCCAAGGGGCCGCTGGCCGCCTTCATCGCGGCCGCGGCCGAGGTCGGCGCCCTTCCCGGGCAAGCGAATCGTCGTGGTGGGGGCGACTGAAGAGGAAGCGGCCAGCTCCAAGGGCGCGCGACACGTTGCCCAGATCTTGCACGCCGGCTTATTGCATCATCGGCGAGCCCAGCGCCACGCGCGCGGTGACTCTGGGGTACAAGGGCCGCTTAGTCTTCGCCTATCAAGCCGAGACCGGTGCCAGCCATTCCGCCTCCCCCGCCGAGAACGTCATCGAGACGGCCGTGGCGTTCTGGAGCCGATGCGCCGGTGGGCGGAGACCGAGAATGCCGGGAAGAAGATGTTCGACGCGCTGGACCCGGTCCTGCGGGAAGTCCACAGCGGAAGCGACGGGCTGACCGAGTCCATGCGGCTCCGGGCCTCGATCCGTATCCCCATCGGCCAGACCCCTCAGACCGTCCAGGCGCAAGATCGAGGGGCTCGCTCCGACCGGCGCCCGCCTCCGCTTCTGGGGGGCCGACCCGCCTTACCGCGCCTCGAAGAACACGCCGCTGGTCCGGGCGTTCCTGGCCGCGATTCGCGCCGAAGGTCTGGAGCCGGCGTTCAAGGTCAAGAGCGGCACCTCGGACATGAACGTCGTGGGACCCGTGTGGAATTGCCCCATCCTCGCCTACGGCCCCGGCGACTCCAGTTTGGATCACACGCCCGACGAACACCTGGACCTGGCGGAGTTCCGGCAGGCGATCGCCGTGCTAGCCCGCGTTCTCCACTTGCTCTGAGCACGCCGTCGGGAGATACGGACCAACTCTTTCATATGGAGGCGACATGAAACCACGCCGGCGAGCATTCCTGCTCTTCGTCACCCTGATCGCGCTTCTATCCAGCCCCGCCTGGCTTGCGTGTGCGGCGGACGGCACCGCCCCCGCCTCCCCGCCTGCTCAAGCCGCGGCGGGCGGCCAGACGGCATCCCATGCTGCAGTGACAACCGAACTCGGAGGCGCCCAAGAGAAACTCGGCATGCTTCTCCCCTATTGGTCGGTCACTCCCTTCATCCTGATCTTGCTCGCCATGGCGATCGTCCCGCTCGTCCACGGACACTGGTGGGAGGCCAATCTGAACAAGGGAGTGGTCAGCTTCTTATGCTCCCTCCCTATCCTCGCCTATCTCGTATCGCTCGGCCCCCTCGGGCAAGAGGTGCTCGTCGACGTCCTCCGCGACTACTACGCCTTCATTGTGCTGTTGGTGGCCCTGTTTACCATTTCCGGCGGGATCTACCTGGACGGGGATCTCAAGGCCACCCCGATCGTCAATACCGCCTTTCTGGGCATCGGCGCGCTGCTGGCGAGCTTCATCGGCACCACGGGGGCTTCGATCCTGCTGATTCGTCCCCTCATCAAAACGAACCAGCATCGCCACCACAAGGTCCATATCTTCATCTTCTTCATCTTCCTGACCGCGAATATCGGTGGAGCGCTGCTTCCGGTGGGTGACCCACCCTTGTTCCTCGGCTACCTGTACGGCGTCCCGTTCTTCTGGACGTTTTTCAGCATGTGGCCGATGTGGCTCACCACGGTCGCTATCCTCTTGGGCGTCTTCTACTTCTGGGACACCTGGGCATATTCCAAAGAACCGACCGCCGTTCAGAAAGAGGCGGCGCTGCCGAGAAGACTTCGGCTGCACGGCAGGACCAATCTCTTGCTGATTTTCGGCGTGTTGCTGTCGGTGATCTTCCTCAAGGCCTATCAAATGTCGGATGGCAGCCACCTGGACCTCGCCTGGATGCAGCAGCCGGTCATGATCCTGCTGACCGTTCTGTCGTTCGCAATGGACTACAAGGCCAAGCAACGGGCGGCACAGGGTGGCCCTTCTGCCCACATGACCCCGCGGGATCGCAACACCTTCACCTTCGGCCCCATGATCGAGGTCGCCGTGCTCTTCATCGGGATCTTCATCACGATGACGCCGGCGATCTGTCTCTTGAAGGCCCACGGGCTTGAAACCGGCGTGACGGAACCGTGGCAGTTCTACTGGATGTCCGGCGGCCTGAGCTCCTTCCTCGACAACGCGCCGACCTACGCCACCTATTTCGCGTTGGGCCAGGGCGTGACGAAGGGCTTGTTGGTGTCCCACCCCGATCTCCCGGTCGTGATGACGACTACCGGGCCGATCGCGTGGAAGATCCTCATGGCCATCTCCCTGGGTTCGGTGTTCATGGGGGCGAACACGTATATCGGCAATGCGCCGAATTTCATGGTCAAGTCGATCTGCGAGGAGGCGAAGATCAAGATGCCCAGCTTCTTCGGGTATATGCTCTATTCGATCGGCATCCTGATCCCCACCTTCCTGATCGTGATGTTCATCTATCTGATCTGACCGGTCTCGGTCGCCGAGACCGCAAGAATGTTTGACCTGCCGCCCCGGCGCCTACCCAGAAGCTGTAGCCGGGGAACTTGCGATCCCACGGCCGGGCGACCGCGCTCTTCGACTCGTTGACCTGAAGCCGGAGCCGCGCGTACAGGCGCCGCAGCGTCTGGAGCACATCCTCGCCCGCCCGCTTGGACCGCACGTACACATTGCAGTCGTCCGCATACCGCGCGAAGGTGTGGCCGCGCTTCTCCAGCTCCTGATCCACGTCGTCGAGGAGCACGTTGGCCAGCAGCGGCGAGAGCGGCCCGCCTTGAGGCGTGCCCTCGACCCGCTCGATCACCACCCCGTGGGCCAAGATGCCGGCTTCGAGGTAGCGACGGATGAGGCCGAGCAGGCGTCGGTCCGCGATCCGCTTCGCCAGCCGACCCGAGCAGCACGTCGTGGTTGACCCGGTCGAAGAACTTCTCCAGGTCCACATCCACCACCCACCGCCGTCCGGCCTGGATGAACCGCTGGGCGGCACACACCGCATCGTGCGCGAACAACACCGGGGAGGCTCCATACGGCGGCCTCCCCGGTGTCCATCGTCCCGAACCTCGCTTACTTCAACAGCGCTTCGATTCGCTTCACAAAATCCGCTTCCTCCATCTCGCCCACGTGCTCTTCCACCAGCCGCCCCGCCTTGTCGATGAAGAGGCTGATGGGCGTGGCATCAACCTGATACAGCGCGCCGATCTCCCCCGAGGCGTCCCGGCCCACGGGGAAGGTGAGTTTGTAGACCTCCACGAACAGCTTCGCCAGTGGTTCCTTGTCCCACTGAACGTTCACGCCGAGGACGACCAGCCCCCGGGTCTTGTACTTCGCATACAGCGCCTCGAGAACGGGAGCCTCCCGTTGGCAGTGGGGTCACCCCGAACCCCAGAAATTCACCAAGACCGGTTTCCCACGGAAACTCTTCAGCGAGACGGTTCGCCCGTCCAGCAAAGTCAGGGTGAATTCCGGCGCGGGCTTTCCCGTCGGCGGGGTCGCCATGGCCGATCCGGCCAGGCTACCTACTAACCCAGCGGCCAGCAGCGTGATGAACTCTCTGCGCTGCACGTTCGCACTCCTTTCCTCGCGTCCCCGAATTCATCGACCCGGCCGGCGATGACCCGCCGACCATCCCTCTTGAGGCGCGCGATCAGTCGTCATCGGAGAGGTCTTCTCTGTGATTTCGACTCGCCACTCGGTAGGCAAGGAGCGCCTCCGGTGAACGACCTGGACAGGTCCTATCAGCAGCGGTGATGCGGTTGATGAGAATGCTGCTTCTTATAGCGGGGAGGACGGCGGCCCGATCATTCCGCCCGCGGTGGGGCCGCGGGCGGCTCCAGTCGGTACCGAAAGTCGCAGCAGGGTGCCCCCTCCATGATCGTCTGGGTCCGGGTCAACTTGAGGTCCGGATTGAACCCCTCCCCCAGGGCGAAATCTCGGCCGCAGGAGAGCACGGCGCCCAGATCCGGGATCCCCAGGACCCGGTACATCTCCGCATATCGGCAGCGCGTCACGTCGAAGTCGTACGCCGAGTCGGAGACCTGCCGCACCTCCATCGAGAGGGCGTCACCCTTCACCCAGTTCTCCTTGCTCTTGACGAAATGGGCGAGGCTGTTCCCGCCCATCTGTCCCGCCAGCGATCGTCCCTGCTCGCGCGCGATCTGCACGATGACACGCCGCGCAATCTCGAGCACGCGCTCGCGGCCAAACTCCGCGGCAAAGGCGCCGATCAGGGGGGCGAGGATCCGCGCCTCGATTTCGCGGCGCTTGAGGACGCCGACCTCATTCAACGTATCCTGGGGTAGTGGATCGGGCATGGTGTACCCTCACACCTTCTTCTGTTGCTGGATGACCTTGGCTCTGGGACGATCCGGCATCGTCCCCTCGCTGAATCCGTGATGCGCGACGACCTCCTTCAACGACCAGTAATCCCCCCCGAAGGGGTCGAAAACCATCGGCGCGACGCGGCCCAGAATGATCATGCCGTCCTCCACCACGCCGGCATCGGCATGCACCGCGACCACCTCGGCCAGGAACAGATCGTGGGACCCCAGGGGGAGGCATTGGCGGACCACGCACTCCAGATTGATGGGGCACTCCTTGATCAGGGGGGGCCGCACCTTCAGGGCGGGGATCGGGGTGAGATTCGTCCGGGAGAACTTGTCCACCGTCTCGCCGGAGGCGGTGCCGCAGAAGTCCACGGCCCGAACCAGAGAGACGGGCGGGATATTCAGGACAAATTCCCCCGTCTCGCGAATCAGGCCATAGCTCTGGCGGTCCGTCCTGATGGCGACAGACACCATCGCCGGCACCGCACACGCGACGCTCGTCCAGGAGACCGCTATGAGGTTGGCGGAACCATCCGCGCCCACGCAGGACATCACGGTGACCGGCACGGGCGCAAGGAAGGCGTTCCCCTCCAGCGTGACCTTCGCCATTCCCCTCGCCTCCTTGGCTGGCAACCGGAAGCCGCTCCGCTTCAGGCCGCCTCGCGGCAAACCGTCATGCAGGGTGCCGGCACAGGGTGGCGCGCGCCTCCACCAGTCGCTGCACCTCGTCCCATGTCTTCACCCGTGTGACCCCCTGCGGGAGCTCCCCCTGATTCCAGGGACGGTCGAACAAGAGAACCGGGGCGGAAGCCTTTGCGGTCGCCAGGGCAAGCGCACGCTCATCCTCGATCAGCAGGTCCAACCGCTTCTCCCGCACGATGCGAGGCTTGTACACCGCCGCGGCCTCTCCGTCGCGGTGGACCAGATCCTCGAAACACTCCAAGATCCCCGCCCCGCGGAGCAGCCGGCGGGTATGTTCCCGATGCGTTGCCGGGCGACCCGTCACCACGACCAGCCGGTGATCGGCGGCCGCCAACAGCCGGATTGCCGCCACAGCCTCCGGATAGATCGGGCGGGTGCCCAGGAAGTCCGTGGCCTCCAACTCCGCGAAGAATTCCTCTATCCGAGACGCCGAGATCTGGGGGTAGCGGCGGAAGATCTCCCAGGCCGCATCCTCGATCTTAACCTCGTGACCGAAATAGCGCCGGAATGCGTCTAGGTAGCCGGGGAGCGACTCCGTCAACACATCGTCTACATCAATGCCGATTCGCAGGGTTTCGCGCACGCCGAGTCTTTCGTCGAGCCTGATCATCACGGAAACCAGCCTACCATATTTGATCTACCCCAGCAAGGATGCGCGCCTTCGGCAGCATCCGGGAGCGGCGGCCGGGTCCACAGCTCGCGTTGGGTTACCCCTGCCGGCGGATTCCCCACGAGCCGACGGCAGTCCATATAGAAGTGGTCAATGACGGTGGAATTATTCTCGATTCGTAACATGCTGTTAAATAAGGAATACTTTCATAAATAGCAACTCCACTGAAAATTTCCTCTTGACAGGACAAATCTTATCTTGTATATCCCATTCATAGAGGCCGATCGGTGTGGGCTAATTCTCAAAGTACACCCCGTATCCCAGGAGGGACACCATGGCAAATCGAATGGACGCCAAGCGACCACGAGAATCCGGGGTCGGTTCCCACACCGCGAATCATCGGGCCGGCGGGCGCGGTTCCTCCAGAACCCCGGCCGGTGGAGCCCAGGAGCAGATGCCGACAACGATCGTGGAGTATACGGACAAGAAGCAGCCCACCAATCTCTACCCGGAGCGCATCGTCTCGCCGGTTCGATCCGGACCTTGCTGCTTCACGGATATGGAAGAGGTGGGGAAGCCTCAAGAAGAGGGGCGCTGGGTCTTTCAGTACAAGCGCTGCCGGAAGTGCGGTTTCTCCTTGCGGGTGATCCTCCGCGAGATCCCGGACGCGAGCCTGGCCGCCGAGCTCCGAAAGATCTTGGCGAACTCATTCGTCCGGAACGTGCCCGAGTAGCCCCCATGCCGCACGCAACGTCCCGCCTGGCTGAGATCTCTCGAATACGAGCAGCAGTGAAGGAGGGACTCCCCTTAAGATCGCTGGCGTGTGAAGGGCAATAGCCGATCCGCGGGGTGAATCCAACGAGCATCCACCAAAAACAACGCCTCCCGGTGTCGAATGGGACCGCCGGGAGGCTGATTATGTCTCGCTTCTCCCTACATCTCGATCCCATTCGTCTCCAAGACCGTCCCCCGCACATTCTCCAAGTTTGTCAGCGCCTCGTAGTAGTCCGCGATGGCCCGGATCTCGTTGCCCTGGGCCGCCGTCAGATCGCTTTGGTATGTGAGCACGTTAAACGTCGTGCTGACGCCCGCCTCCAGCCGCTTGGTCTCGACGCGAAGCTGCTCTTCCGCAAGCACCCGGGCCGCAACGTTCGCAGTCACGCGGTTGGCGAAGGCTTCCACGCGCCGGACGGCTTCGCGCACCTGCTGAACAATCTGGATTTCGAGCTGCTTGAGCGACGCCTTGGCCTGGTCGGTGGTGAGCTGCGCCTTGGTGTAGTTTGACTGGGCGGCCCGATTTCCCAACGGAACGGTCAAGACTACTCCCAGTCCATACGAGATCCACTGGTTGCTTCCAACCGCGCCCATGTCGCCCCCCCAGTTCTTCCCCCACCCGTTCGCCCCTACGCTCCCGGTGAGAGCCAGGTTTGGCAACAATTGGTTCCGGGCCAGGCGGGCCGACAGCTCCTTATTTTCGATATCGTACTTGGCGCTCTTGTACTCGTATCGGTTCTCCAGAGCCTTTTGGATGGTTTCATCCAGGTTGAACGACTTTGGATCGAAGGTGAGGGTGTGAGGTCTGCTGAATCTCTTGCCCCCAACTGCCGCTCGCCGGGAGATTCATGATGACCTTCAGGGTATCTTCATTATCCCGCACCGCCTTCTCGGCCAGGATGACGTTCTGCACGTTTGCCGCCTCTTGCGCCTCGGCCTGCGTGACCTCGACGGGGGCGGCCACCCCGGCGCGCACCCGCGCCTTGTTGAGCGCCAGCAGCTCTCGCGCCAGATTCAAGGAGCGCTGCTGGACTTTGAGATTCTCTCGGGCATAGGACAATTCGGCGTAGGCGTTCTGCACCTGCGTCACGACGGTGCTCACTTTCAGCCGCAACTGCTCCCGCGAAATGGATTCGCTGTTCCCGGCGATGCGAATCCCCGTCTCGTTCGCCTCTATACCGAAGTTCCTCAACAGCGGCTGCGTGAGCGTCAGAAGAAGTTGGCTGTTATACCCGGTGGCGACATTCGAGATGCCGCCGTAGTTGTAATACTGGTTGTTGAAGCGAAACTCATACGTGCCGCCGGTAGGCAGCATCTGCCGCATGCCCACGTTGTAGTTCCAGTAACTCGCCAAGGCGGTAGAGGACATGAGAAGGGGTGAGAACGCCGCCGGAAATCGGTTGTCCGTATAGCCGGATTCCAAGAACGCGCTCGGATCGAAGGTCGCCTTCTGGAAGGTGGTGTCCTGCATGCGGAGTTGCGGATTGTAGCCCTCGATCGTGATGTCCAGATTGTTCTTCAACGCTATGGTAATAGCGTCCTTGACCGAAAGTGCCAGGACGTTGCCGGACGCAGAAGGCTGCGTCTGCGTCGCTGCCGCATCCACCAGAGCGCAGTCCAGCTTGAATGGGGATTGCGCCTCCGCCCCGAACGCCTTGGCAGGCGGGACAAGAACGATCAGGGTGGCCAGTATCACTCCTGCTCGCGTCGCCTTTTTCCAGAGTCGCTGCATGGTAACTCCTTTCTCCATCCTCTTCGTAGCCCACCAAAAGCCGTGAGCGGCAACCCGTATTCGCCTGCCGGCCGAGCGCACGGCAGGTCGCTCTGTTGCGTCAAAGAAAACACCTCGGGGAAGCAACACGGACCGGCACCGATCTGGCCGATGCCCGACAGGTCCCGAAGAAGCCCGACCACGACTCTTCACGATCGGGTGAAGTTACTGCGGCGATGGCGGGCTGTCAAGGTTACATGAGGGGAGGGACTACAATTGAAGACAGCCCAGGTTCCCGCTCGTAAATCGGCAGGACCTCCATGATGTCGCGCAAGCGCAACCCCGCACCATCTTTCACGGAAAGGACGGGGTCGGCGACGGGCCACTCGATGGCGAGGTCGGGGTCGTTCCAGATGAGCGCGATCTCGTCCGCCGGATCGTAGAACTCCGTGACCTTGTACTCGACAACCGCCTGCTCGCTTGAGACGCAGAAGCCGTGAGCAAACCCCGGCGGCACATAGCACTGGTGGGAGTTCTCCTCGGACAGCCGGACAGCCACCCAGCGAGCAAACCTGGGGGAGCCCCGCCGGATGTCCACCGCGACGTCGAAGATCTCCCCCTCGACCACCCGGATCAGCTTTCCCTGGGGGTGGCGCCGCTGGGTGTGAAGCCCGCGCAGGGTGCCCCGGACCGACCGGGAGAGGTTGTCTTGAACAAACGCCCCCCCGATTCCTCCCTCTCGATACTTCCGGGCATGATAGGTCTCCAGGAAAAACCCACGGGGGTCGCGGTACACGTCCGGCTCTACGACCACGACCTCCGGCAACGCCGTGGGGCGAAACTTCATCCGCCCACTCCTTCCTCGGTCCCAACCGGACCCATCGGCGACATCCGTTCCGTATTCGATCCCGCAAGCTGCCCAGGCGGGCGATGCCGCAGGCCGCCTCTTCATCCCGACCCGATGGCGCTCCGCAGCAAAGTTGGCCTTCTCTCCGCCCGGAAAAGTACCGCTGCGGGTGGGGGGTGTCAAGGCGTATGCGAGCCGGTGTATGCGAGCAGGACGTCTCGAGCAAACAGATAGGCGTGACGCATCCGTAATCCCGTGGTGGACCGGGGCCGTCCGCTTGGGCCGGAATGCCGCGCATCTCCATCTCCCCGTGCCGCACGATGATGATTTCTTATTGACAATCGATTATCGTTTATAGTACGTATCCCCCGCCTTGGAGGCATGCCGAGCACGTTCCCGGCGCTTGTCGAGGAGACGCAGGATGCCTGTTCATTCTCGGGTTGATCTCTCCGTGTCGCACCAGTCGCTGCCTCGCTCCTTCAAGTCCGTCAGCGAAATGCTCACTGACGACCTCCGGCAAACAATTCTCTCCGGAGGTCTCGAAGAGGGGGAGTATCTCCGCCAGCGCAGTCTGGCCCGCCGCTACGGGGTGAGCGAGGTGGCCGTGCGCGAGGCATTACGCCTCCTGGAGGCTGAGGGGCTTGTCGAGACGGAGCGGCGTAAGGGAGCCCGGGTTGTCCGGCTCTCGACGGCCGAGGTTAAGGAGTTGTGGGAGCTTCGCATCCTTCTCGAAAAGAACCTCACCCTGCATGCCGTTCCCGCCTTTCAGGCCGAGGATCTCGCCCACGCCGAGCAGTTGGTTCGGGCCATGGCCAAGGAGCGGGATCCGGTGACCTGGTTGTCGCTCAACCGGGAATTCCATGCCTGCCTGTACCGCCCCTCGGGACGCTTGCGGATCTTGCGCTTCGCCAACAACCTCCGGAATCTGATTGACCGGTATCTCCGGGTGCACATGGGTGTCCTGCATAATTTCGAGATCCCTTTTCGCGAACACCGTAGCATCCTGGCCGCTTACCGGAAGGGGGATGCTCTGCTCGCCGTCAAGAGGGTTGAGGCTCACTTGCACCGCACCGCGGAAAGTATCGTGACCTTCCTCGCCACCCTGAAGAAGTGATGCGAGGGCTGTCCGCCCTCTGAGGAGGAGACCCCCATGGCCAAATACCGCGTCCTGATGACCGACACCATCTTCCCGGATACCGAAATCGAACAGGAGGAGCTGCGTCGGATTGACGCCGACCTCGTGCTCGCGCCCCGGTCCGACCCCGACACCCTGAAGCGGGAAGGCCGTCAGTGCGATGCCGTCCTGAATGTCTACGCGCAACTCGGCGCGGACGTCCTGGGCGCCTGGGAGCGCTGCAAGGTCATCGTCCGCACGGGGATCGGCTTCAACACGATCGACCTGGAGGCGGCGGCGGCCCGGCGGATCATGGTGGCCAACGTCCCCGACTACTGCATGGATGAGGTCGCGGACCATACGGTAGCCCTGTTCCTGGCTTGTGCCCGAAAGATCCCCCGCCTCCACGCCGGCGTCAAGGAGGGGCACTGGAGCGTGGACCTTGCCAAGCCCATGCCCCGCCTCCAGGGGAAACGGTACGGGCTCTTCGGCTACGGGAACATCGCCCAGCGGGTGGCGCGACGGGTCCAGGCCTTCGGGCTGGATGTGATGGCCTTCGACCCCTACCTCCCCGCCGACGTCTTCGCCGCGCAGCAGGTCGCCCGGGCCGCCAGCCTCGACGAACTGCTTCGCGCCGTGGATTTCCTGTCGATCCACGCCCCCCTGACCGAGGAAACCCGAGGCATCCTGAACGCCACGCGCTTGCAGCTGCTCAAGCCGACGGCCATCGTCGTCAATACCTCCCGCGGACCGCTCATCAATCAAGCCGACCTGCTTGCGGCGCTGCGCGAGGGGAAGATCGCCGGAGCGGGCCTGGACGTTCTCACGGATGAGCCCCCGACCTTCCCGCTGGCCCTGGCCGCACTCGACAATGTCGTGCTTACACCGCACACCGCCTGGTATTCGGACGACGCCATGCCGGAGTTGCGCCGGAAAGCCTCCGCCGAGGTCGTTCGCACCCTGACCGAAGGGCGGCCAAAGTTCTGGGTGAATCAGCGCGATTTTTCCAGCTAGCCCCCATCACCTTTTCCGGAAGATCCAAGAGGTGAATGTCCACGGCGCCACGATTCTGTTGACCGAGACACACAACATCCATCACACGAAAGGAGACGCGATGAAGACACCTTGGAAGACGGATAAGTGGTTCACCAGCCCTTGGAACTTCGAAAAGGACGTGAAGGCCGCTCAGCGCTTCCCGAAGCGCATCAAGTTCCACGATGTTTGCCTCCGGGACGGAGAGCAGCAGGCCGGCGTCGAGTTCACCCCCAAGGAGAAGGCCAAGCTGGCGACGATGCTGGCCGAGGCCGGGGTACATCGCATCGAGGCGGGGATGCCGGCGGTCTCCAAGTACGACGCCCAGGCGATCAAGGAGATCGTGAAGCTCAAGCTGCCCGCGGAGATCTTCGCTTTCTCCCGCTGCATGGTGGAGGACGTGAAGAAGGCGGTGGACACGGGGGTCAAGGGCATCGTGATGGAGGTTCCCGCCAGCGAGCACATCATCAAGTACGCCTACCGGTGGTCGATGGAGAAGGCGGTGGAGACCTCCATCGAGGCCACCCGGTACGCCAAGTCGCAGGGGCTCTACGTGGTCTTCTTCCCCATCGACGCCTCGCGGGCCGAGATGGGCTGGTATCTGAACACCATGGAGCGGGTGGCCACCGAGGGCCACATGGATGCCATGGCCCTGGTGGACACGTTCGGCGTGCTCTCGCCCCACGCGGTGAGCTATTTCGTGCGCGAGACCCAGAAACGGATCAAGAAGCCGCTGGAGACCCACTTCCACATGGACTTCGGCATGGGGGTGGCCAACACGATCATCGCCCTGGCGGAGGGCGCCTCCGTCGTCCACTCGACCATCAGCGGCATCGGGGAGCGGGCGGGCAATGCCCCGACGGAGGACACGCTCATCTCGCTGCTCACCATGTACGGCGTGGACACCGGGATCAAGACGGAGCAGCTCACCAAGCTATCCCGGTACGTCCGCAAGATCGCCAAGATCGCCATGCCCGCCAACCGGCAGATCGTGGGGGACGATGTCTTCGATGTCGAGTCGGGGATCATCGCGTCGTGGCTGAAGAACGTGGGGCCGGAGCATATCCTGGAGGTGTTCCCGATCCACTGGAGCCTGGTGGGGCAGCGGGCGCCGCGGGTGGTCCTGGGAAAGAACAGCGGGATCGATTCGATCAGGATCCACCTGCAGCGCCTGCGGGTGCAGGCCACCGATGAGCAGGTGAACGAGCTCGTCCTGCGGGTCAAGACCGCCTCGCTGAAGAAGAAGGGGCTGGTGGACGGGGCGGAGTTCGGCAAGATGGTCAAGGCGGTCGTGAAGTAGCCTCGAGAAGTCTCAGCACGGCGGAAATGACCACCCGTCCCGCGGGCAGCTTGAACCCCCGCGGCGCTACTCATCGGCCATGGCTCGGTAGAACGCGGACCCTTGCGTCCACCGAGCCATGGCCATCCCGCTCCGGGCCGGTGCGATCCGGCGCTTACCGGGGACATGGTTTCAGGATCGAATCGGGGATCGTGGCGGGGTCGAAGGATTCAAGCGCCCGGCGCTGTCGTGCCCCGCTACACCACCGGCCGCCTGCCCGCCCAGGGCAGCGCAGCTTCGAACGCCGCCGACGCCCGCAGGACGAGTCCGTCTTGAAGCCGGCGACCCACGATCTGCAGACCGATCGGCAGGCTGTCCGCCGTGAATCCGCACGGCACGGTCGCGGCGGGGTGTCCGGTCAGGTTGAAGGGGTATGTGAACGCAACCCAGGACAGGCGCGAACCTGCCGGATAGTCCGGCGGACGCTCCATCCCCGCCGCGAACGGGGGCACGGCCAGCGTGGGCGAGAGGAGCAGATCGTAGCGCTGGAAGAATTGACGGACCTCTTGGTAGAACGCCGCGCGGGCGAAACTTGCTTTGGTGAGCTCGACCCCGCTCAGTCGATTCCCCTCTTCGACGACCTCCAGGAGGCCGGGATCTATCCGGTCGCGCCATTCGGCCAGGAACGGTTCGAGACGCGCGGCGACTCCGGCGTAGAACAAGGGAGCCCAGATCGGATCGGGATCCGCAAAGATTCGCTCCACCTCCTCTACCTGGCACCCAAAATCCTGGAAGCGTTTGGCCGCCGTCTCGGCCAAGGCACGCACTTCGGGAGCGACCTTGGCATACCCGAAGGTCGGGCTCCAGGCCACTCGCAGGCCTCGGATCCCGGCGTCCAGTCCACCCGTAAAGTCGATCCCCGTAGCCGGAAACGACACCGGGTCTCGATCGTCCGGTCCCGCCATCACCTGGAGCATCAGGGCCGCGTCACGCACACTGCGCGTCATGGGCCCCACATGCGAGAGCGTCCCGGTATTCGGGGCGGGATAGACCGGCACGAGGCCGCAGGTCGGCTTGAGCCCGAACACGCCGCAGAAGCTTGCCGGGATGCGGATCGAACCTCCCCCGTCCGTTCCGACCGCCAGGGGGGCCAGACCGATCGCCACCGCCGCCGCCGCGCCGCCGCTGGAGCCGCCCGGCGTCTTGGTGGGATCCCACGGATTCCGACTGACCCCGGTGAGGGGAGAGTCGGTGGCTCCCTTCCAGCCGAACTCCGGTGTGGTGGTCTTCCCCACCATGATGGCGCCGGCCGCGCGCAGCCGCTCCACCACCGGGGCATCCTCGTCTGGAATGTGCTGCGCGTAGATCCGCGAGCCGAACGCCGTCCGCACCCCGCGGGTGATTACCAAGTCTTTCACCGAGAACGGCACCCCACAGAGCGGGCCAAGCGGGTCGCCGCGGAGCACGGCCGCCTCGGCCGCCCGCGCCGCGGTCATGGCGGCATCGGCGGTCACGGTACAGTAGGCGTTGAGGCGCGGGTTCAGCCACTCGATCCGACCCAGCACCGCCTCCACGACCTCCACCGGGGAGACCTGCTTCCGTCGGATCAGGTCGGCGAGGTCAATCGCGGAGAGGTAGGCGAGTGTGTCACTGTGCATGCGTTCCTCCATGGGGACAGGAAGAGTCGGCGGCTTAACAGGCCCCGTCCGGCCGGAGCACCAGGGTCGCGAGCGGTGGCAGGGTCAGCTGTAGGGAATACGGCTGGCCGTGGGCGGGGATGGGCTCGGCCAGGATGCTCCCGCTGTTCCCAGCGTTGCTCCCTCCGTACACCTCGGCGTCCGAGTTGAGCCGCTCACGATAGATGCCGCCGCGGGGCACGCCGACCCGGTAGCCGTGCCGGACCACCGGCGTGAAGTTGCAGACGAAGAGCAGAAAATCCTGGGGGTCCCGTGCCCGCCGCAGAAACGAGATCACACTCGCGTCCCAGTCACGGCAATCGATCCACTGAAACCCGTTGGGCGCGAAATCCACTTCGTAGAGGGCCGGATGCGTTCGGTAGAGCCGGTTCAGATCCTGGACCAGTCGCCGGAGACCTCGATGGTACGGCCCCATCTCGAGCAAATGCCAGTCCAGGCTGGCCTCGTGGTCCCACTCGTTCGTCTGGCCGAACTCCCCTCCCATGAAGAGCAGCTTCTTGCCCGGGTGGCCGTACATGAAGGCGAAGAAGGCGCGCAGGTTGGCGAACTTCTGCCAGTCGTCCCCGGGCATCTTCCGGTGGAGCGACCCCTTCCCGTACACCACCTCGTCGTGGGACAGCGGCAGGATGAAGTTCTCGGTCCAGGCGTAGAGCAGTCCGAACGTCAGGTCGTTGTGGTGGTACTTCCGGTGGACCGAATCCTTGGTCATGTAATCGAGCACATCGTGCATCCAGCCCATGTTCCACTTGAACCCGAAGCCGAGCCCCCCGACGTAGGTGGGACGCGACACCATGGGCCAGGCCGTAGACTCCTCGGCGATCGTCATCGCGTCCGGATACTCGCGGTAGACTTCCTGGTTGAGTCGGCGGAGGAAAGCCACCGCCTCCAGATTCTCTCGTCCGCCATACGTGTTCGGCATCCACTCGCCACCTTGGCGGCCGTAGTCCAGATAGAGCATGGAGGCGACGGCGTCCAGCCGAAACCCGTCGATGTGGTACCGGTCCATCCAGAACAGGGCGTTGCCGATCAGGTAGTTGGCCACCTCGTTCCGGCCGTAGTTGTAGATCCGGGTCCCCCACTCCGCGTGCTCGCGGCGGCGCGGGTCCTCGTGCTCGTACAGATACGTGCCGTCGAAATAGGCCAGACCGTGGGGGTCGGAGGGGAAATGGGCCGGCACCCAGTCCAGGATGACGCCGATGCCGCGCCGATGAAGGGCGTCCACGAACGCCATGAAATCCTGGGGCGTCCCATAGCGCCGGGTCGGGGCATACAGACCGATCGGCTGGTACCCCCAGGAGCCGTAGAACGGATGTTCCGTGATCGGCAGCAGCTCCACGTGCGTGTATCCCATCTCGGCCACGTAGGCCCCCAGGCGCTCCCCCATCTCGCGATAGGTGAGCGAGCGATTGCCCTCCTCCGGCACCCGCATCCAGGATCCGAGATGCACCTCATAGGTGGCCTGCGGCGCGTCCAGGGCGTTCTTCGGCCCCCGGCCCGCCATCCACTCCGCATCGCCCCAGGCATATCCGAGATCGACGACCATGGAAGCCGTACGCGGCGCCGCGGCCTCGAAGGAGAAGCCATAGGGGTCCGACTTGAGAGCGATCAGGGTTTTCGCCTTGGAGAGGATCTCGTACTTGTAGAGAGCCCCCTCCGCGAGCCCGGGGAGAAAGATCTCCCAGAGGCCGTTGCCCGGATGGAGCCGCATCGGGTGCACTCGGCCGTCCCAGCCGTTCCAGTCCCCCACCACGCTGACCCGTCGGGCGTTCGGAGCCCACACCGCAAAGCGAACCCCCGGCACCCCGCCCTGGTCGAGGAGGTGCGACCCCAGTTTCTCGTAGGCCCGGTAGTGCGTCCCCTCGCCCAAGAGATGCAGGTCAAAATCGCTCAACGTCGAAGAAAACCGGTACGGGTCTTCCCGCCGGCTCGTGACCCCGCCTCGATCCAATACCTCCAGTTGGTAGGGGAACGGATCGTCCCGGTCGGGGAACACCGCTTCGAAGAGACCCGCCGGGTGGATTCGCGTCATGGGTCCAGGCGGCACACCCTCCGCCTGCGGGACCACCACGATTTCCTCCGCGGTGGGAAGGAAGGCGCGGACGACAACCGCGCTCCGGCGGCCTCGCCGCACGACGTGGGGGCCCAGAAACGCGAAGGGATCCCTGCACTCTCCCCTTACGATGGCCCTGATGGTCGCATCGGAAAGAATCGCTTCAGCCATGGGCTTCGCTCTCCGTGGATCGGGCGATGGGTCGGAATCTGGCGAAGGTGGCCACGGGAGCACCGCAGGAGAATTACCGCGGCCGAGGATGGGATCGCCGGCGAGGGAGGATCCGCCGAAATGGGACCCTCCCTCGCCGCAACTGCAAGAGAGAAGAGGGCCTCGTCGCAATACGGCGGCGAGCCCGGCTCGATGCGCCTACTTCTTGACGCCCAGCACTGCGTCCTTCATCGCCTTGGCCACGCGGAAGCGCACAACCCGCCGGGCCGGAATCTTGATGGCTTCGCCGGTCTGAGGGTTGCGCCCCATGCGGGCCTTCCGAGCCACAAGCACGAGCTTGCCCATTCCGGGGATGGTAAAGCCATTCTTGGCTTCTTTCGCAGCCAGTTTCGCCTGCTCTTCCAGGAAGGCTGCAACGACTTTGCGGGCGAGGCTCAACTTGTCTGAGAGGTACGTGACGGTCTGGGCCTTGGTCATCGTCTTTGCCATGCTGCTCTCCTTTCGTTGAGTGGTTGCACTGCTCCCCGGCATGCACCCGCCTGCGCACGGGAGCGCCAGGGCCACGTGTGCTGAAAGCTATCATAAAGACACGTCGCGTACCACAAGAACTTTCTTTGGAAACGCTCCCCGGGCGTGTCTCCCCGCCTCCCGGCCCTGATCTCTTGTCCCTGTCTCGGCCGCTCCGTCCTGCTTTTTCCCTTGACAACACCTCCTCCCCCGAGGCTCTATGGGCGCATCCGTGAGGAAGGGCGATTTGGCGATGTGGCCATTTGGCGATGTGGAGATTCGAGGTCCCGAACTTCCCAATCACTCGGTCACCCCATCACCCGATCACCCGATCACCCAGTCACCCGATCACCAAGAAAGGAAAGTAACACATGCCCCGGATTCTGGTGGCCGAGTGCAAGCAGGAATCGTCCTCGTTCAATCCCGTCCTCAGCCGCTACGAGGACTTCGCGGTCGCCGTGGGCGGAGGGATCCTGGCGCGTCACCGCGGTGTGAAGAGCGAAATGGCCGGCGCCCTCAACGTCCTTGGCTCGCGTCCGGACGTCCAGGTGGTTCCCGCCTTCAGCGCCCGCTCCATCACCTCCGGCGGCGAGCTGGACGCGGCGGGATTCGACCGCATCGCCCGCGAGTTCCTGGACGCCATCCGCACGGCCCCGGCGGTGGACGGGGTCTACTTCGCCCTGCACGGCGCCATGGTGGCCGAGAACGAGCACGACACTGAGGGGTATCTCCTGGCCGAGACCCGAAAGATCCTCGGTGAGCGGATCCCGATCGTGCTCTCCCTCGACCTCCACGGGATCCTGACCGACCGGATGCTCGCGGCAAGCGACGCCATCACGATGTATCACACCTATCCCCACGTGGACTTCTACGAGACCGGGCAGAGGGCCGCGCGCGTGCTGCTCGGCATCCTGACAGGCGGGATCCGCCCCGTCACGGCGGCCGTCACCATCCCCGCGCTGGTGCGGGGCGACGAGCTCATCACCGCCACCGGCCTGCTGGGCGGGATCATCCGGCAGGCCCAGACCATCGAGGCGAGCCCCGGGGGGATCGCCGCCGGCATGTTCATCGGAAATCCGTTCACCGACGTGCCGGGCCTCTGCTCGCGCAGCCTCGTGGCGACCGACGGGGATGCGCCGCGCGCCGAACGGGAGGCCGTACGGCTGGCCGAGAAGCTCTGGGGAATGCGCGAGCGGCTGCAGGCGTCCCTCACGCCGCTGGACGAGGCCGCGCGCATCGCGATGGCTACCCCGGGGACCGTCATCCTCACCGACGCGGCCGACGCCACCAGTTCGGGCGCGCCCGGGGACAGCAACGCCATCCTGCGCGTCCTGGTGTCGGCCGGCTACGCCAAGCGGGCGTTGATTCCGATCGTGGACCCGCCGGCCGTCCAGGCAGCCTTCGCCGCGGGAGTCGGGAACACCGTCCGGACCCCGCTGGGCGGCGCCCTGGACCCGAAGCGTCATCAGCCCCTCCCGATCACGGCACGGGTGCAAATGCTCTCGGACGGCCGCTTCAAGAGCGAGTCCCACGGGGACGACTGGAACGCCGGCCCGACCGCCGTCCTTGCGGCCGACGGCATCACCCTGATCGTGACTAGCCGCGCCGTGAGCCTTTATGACCGCTCCCTTTTTCTCGCTCACGGCCAGGACCCGGCTCGGTTCGATGCGGTGGTCGTCAAGTCCCCCCACTGCCAGGAGCGGTTCTTTAAGGCGTGGGCGGCCGCGCTGGTCAACGTGGACGCGCCTGGGGCGACCTCCGCCAATCTGAAGAGCCTGGGGCACACCCGCTGCGCTCGCCCGATCTTTCCGCTCGACGCAAGCGTGGAGTTCCACCCTCAGGCAAAGCTCTTCTCGCGGACAAGCCGATAACCATATGGCGGGAGAACGGGCGTGACGACCGATCGGCGAGAGCGCGACGGATCAACAGGCGACTTTGGCTTCATCCGGCGGGAACTCCGCAGCTTGCAAGCATTGCGCTCACCCGCGGGCGTCCAGCGCGCGCTGGACGCTATGCCCTATCACCTGGCGACCACGGCCTGGTCGCCCCGACGGGTGCTGCGGGAGCGGACGGCCCACTGTCTGGAGGGAGCCATCTTCGCGGCGACCGCGCTGCGGGTCCTGGGCTTTCCGCCGCTCCTGCTGGACCTGGAGGCGGTGCAGGACACGGACCACGTCATTGCCGTGTACCGCATCGAGGGACATTGGGGCGCCATCGCCAAGTCCAACTTCTCGGGGCTCCGCTGCCGGGCGCCCGTCTACCGCACACTGCGCGAGATGGTCATGAGCTATTTTGAGGACTACATCAACCTGCGCGGCGACCGGACCCTGCGGGCCCATTCTCGCCCCGTCAACCTCGCCCGCTTCGACCGCTTGCACCCCGGCTGGATGACGTCCGAGGCCGACCTCTGGTGGATCCCGGAGCACCTGGTGGAGATCTCGCACACCCGCATCCTCACCCCGGCCCTGGAGCGGAGTCTGTTCCGGGTGGATCGGCGCGCCCTGGAGGCCGCCGTGGTCGGCCGCCGCGTGCACTGACCGCACCTCGGCGTCACCGGCGGGCGTTCAAGGGAAGGGTGAGAGCCGGCTGTGGTCCCAGTCCGGCCGTGTCGGACACGGTCGCCGGCCGCCGGCTCGGCGGATCATCGGGAAGGTGGAGCGACCTTCCGACCCGTCAGGGAGCGAGCCAAATTCTCGATCTGGTTTCCGAGGGTGATCACCCGATTCTGCTGGAAGGTCTGCTGGTTCGCCTGAGCGTCCAGGCGATAGACGACGTCGGCCAGATCTTCGACGCGCTGATAGGCTAACAGGCTGAAGATCAGGGCGGCTCCTGCCAGAAGAAGCAGAATGGTGTCACGCATGCCGTCTCTCCTTTGTGCTATAATCAACCAATTCCCTGTCACCCAATGGAGACCAGCCATGAGTACGCCGACCATCGAACTGATCCGTCGCCACGGCTCCGTCCGCCACTACAAACCCGACCCCGTCCCGACCGCCCTGATCGAGACGATCATCGCCGCCGCGCAATGCAGCTCCACCTCGTCCAACCTGCAGATGATGACAGTCATCGCCGTCACGGACGCCGACAAGCGAGCGCAAGTCGCCGGTTGGTGCGGCAACCAGACGCACGTCGCGCAGGCGCCCCTTCTCCTGGTCTGGTGCGCCGACCTGAACCGGCTGGATCGTGTCTGCGCGCTGCGCGGCTATCGTCAAGTGACCGAGTACGTCGAGAACTTTCTCGTCGCCGCGACAGATGCCGCCATCACGGCCCAGACGGCGGCGCTGGCGGCCGAATCGCTGGGGCTGGGCATCTGCTATATCGGCTCGATCCGCAACCGCGCGCAGAACATGATCGAGCTGCTGGGCTTGCCTCGTCTCGTCTTCCCGGTCGTGGGGATGACGGTGGGGTGGCCCGCCACGCCCCCGCCAGTCCGGCCGCGCCTGTCGACGGATGCCGTTCTGCATTGGGAATCGTACAATCGGGATCAGGACCAGGCCGTGCGCGACTACGATCGCGCCATGGTCGAAACCGGCATCTACGAGGGGCGGCAAGTGCCCGTCCCGGGCAAGTCCGACGCGGTCGAGGATTACGGCTGGATGGAGCATTCGGCCAGGCGCGTCTGCCAGCCCGCACGCACGGATCTGCGCGAGATTCTGGCCAGCCAAGGGTTCAATCTCGCGTGAGGCCGGCGTGATCCGCCGGGATGGATCATTACGTCTCTCGACTGTAGCCGTCGAAACGAGATCCTCCGCGATTCAATGATTCAACCATTCTTACAAGGATGGAGTTGGGAACGTTGCGTACAGTATTATGCTTCCCGCACTCTGGGCATCTCACTGCCACGTAATAATGCTGCGAGGTGGCGTCTTCCCAATACATCAGGCCGAGATCCCCTTCCTCGATCTCCATGACTGTCCCGCACCCTTTCCTATCATGCTCATTCTTCTTGTCACACGTGGCATATCCCTTCCAATTCTTCACGTTCTCTGTTCCGCCCACCTTGAGGAGCCTCATGGGTCTCACCTCCCATTAGAGAGGGACACAGATATTCGGCCGGAGATGCGATCCCGAGAAACACAACAGCCCTCTGGAAAAGATCCCAAAGGGCCGCCCGACGATTTCCCTCTTGCAGCGATGCTCTCAGCCAACATCGGAGTCCCCTCCATGCCAACAACAAGGGAACTAACAACACGCTAGCTCCAAAGGGAGGCCGGAGTCAAGCGGAAAGGATGGAGAGCAGGATGCTAGAAGACTCGCTTTCGCCCAGGCTGCTCAAAATGGTCCAGATGCAAGGCGGCGCAGGCCTTCCTGGTAAGCGTCGGGCGTGTCGAGGTCCTGGAGGATGCCGGGGTCGTCACACGGGATCTCTCGGGCTTCCGCCGCGTGGCGGCCCAAGAGGGTGCGCAGCCCGCCCGGCGGGGTCTCGCGAAGGATCTCGGGGATATAGGTGCCGGCGATGAGCGGAGGGTGACCGCGCCGGCCCGCATGGCAGGGGTAGAGGATCCCGCCGGGCCACTGGTCCCATTCGGCGATGAGTCGAGCGAGCGTCTCTCCGCGCACCAGCGGCATGTCCCCTGGCATGAGAAAGAAGGCGGCCACTGCGGTCGGGAGGTCTTGCACACCGGTCTGAATCGAGGAGTACATTCCCTCCGCATACCGCTCGTTCATCACCCACGGCACGCCGTCCCGATCGAGTATCGGAATCACCAGATGGGCATTCGAGCCGACCACGACGCGAAGCGTGCCGACCCCGACGTTCCGCATGCTCCACACTATCTGCTGGAGGATGCTGGTGGCTCCGAATGGCAGGAGGGGCTTGAAGGCGCCCATCCGGCGAGAGAAGCCTGCCGCCAGGATGACCGCGGCCAGCTCCAGGCGAGCCATCGGCATCTAGCTCCTGCCCAGATGTGCTGCACGGGTGGCGACGAGCTGTGCCGCGATACTGATGGCGATCTCGTCTGGAGTTTCGGCTCCGATGGGCAGCCCGATGGGGCAGACGACCTGCGCCAGATCCTCCGCGCCGACCCCCTCTCGCGTCAGCGCCTCGAAGATCGATCGTCGCTTCCGGCGGCTGCCGATCATCCCGATGAAGCCGGGCCGACGCCGCAGAGCCTGGCGCAGGATCGTTTGATCGCCTCCGTGGCCTCGGGTGACGATGACGACGTAATGACCCGCATCGAGGGGGAGATCTTGCAGGGCGTTCTCGAAACTCGGCACGACGAGCAGCTCATCGGCGTGAGGAAACCGATCCCGGGAGGTGAAATCGGCCCGGTCGTCCACCACCACGATCCGAAACCCGAGGCCATGGCAGAGCGGGACGAGGCGGGCCGCGATGTGGCCGCCGCCGAAGACAACCACCGTGATCGGGGACGTCAGGGGGTCCAGGAAGTAGCGGACGGCTCTGCGCTCGACGAGGGTCGGGACCGACACGGCGGAGGTCAGGATCTCCGTCGGGAGCGTGCGGCCGGCCACGGAGACGGCGGTGCAGGTACCGTCAACGACGAGGAAGCGCTCCACTGCGACGCCGGCCCCTTCCTCCAAGATGGCCGTGACCAGACACCCGCGCCCTGCCGCGCCGGAGCAGGGCCAGGGTCTCACCCCAGAAGTCGCGGGTGGCGGGGGATGTTCCGTCAAGCGGCTCGACCAGCACCTCGGCCTGGCCTCCGCAGGTCATGCCCTCGTCCGAGGCCTGCTGGAGACTGAGGGCGAAGGGCCGGCAGATCGCGCATCCGGTCCGCAGCGCCTCCCCGACCCAAGCGTTGGCCCGAGCCTCCAGGAGGCCGCCCCCGATGGTCCCGAGCGACTCCCCATTCTCGCGAAGCAGCATCTTCGCCCCCGGCCGGCGCGGACCGGAGCCCTCCAGGTGTAGGAGGGTGCACAAGGCGAGGCGCTCGCCGGCAGCCAGCAGACTGACCAGGCGGTCGTAGAAGGTCATGGCATCGTTGACGGGATCCGGGCGTTTCTCACCTGCGACTGGGTTCATGCGGGTTCCTCCACTCAGGCGCCGTGTCGGTGCCGCGGCCTCAGGCCGTTTCGGTCGCCCACACCATTACCACAAAGAGCTGGGGCCCGCATCTGCTTTTCCCGGGCCGAGGGGCGCCCGCCGGAAACGGCCCTCGGGCGTGACGCCCAGAAGGGCACGTGTATCTGCCTTGACACCGCTTCGCTGACTGAGTAGGTTCTGGGCATTCCATGACGGGTGCGGCCGGCAGGGGCAGGGTCGGCGGTGAAAGGAGAGACTCGATGCTTCGTCTCGTCGTGAATGGACAGCCGCGGGAGGTGGCGGTGGATCCCGAGACGCCGCTGCTCTATGTGCTGCGGAACGATCTCGGCCTCACCGGCACGAAGTTCGGCTGCGGGCTGGGGCAATGCGGGGCCTGCACGGTGCTCGTGGATGGCCAGTCGGTGCGCTCGTGCATGCTCCCGGTGCAGGCCGTCGCCGGGCAGGCGGTGACTACTATCGAGGGGCTCGGCTCGCCCGAACGGCCCCATCCGCTGCAGGCGGCCCTCATCGAGGAACAGGCCGTCCAGTGCGGCTACTGCACGCCGGGGATCGTGATGGCCGCCAAGGCCATCCTGGACCGGACCCCGCGCCCGACGGAGGCGCAGCTCAAGCAGGCGCTGAACGAGATCCTGTGCCGGTGCGGCACCCACGACCGCGTGGTCCGGGCCGTGCTCCGCGCGGCCGCGACGATGGGAGGGCGCTGAGATGGCCGACAGCCGGATGACCCGTCGGGTGTTTCTCAAGACCGGAGGCGCCGTGATCGTCGGGATCGGGTTGGGGGCGCTGCCGGGTCGGGGCGCCCTGGCCCAGACCATCCTTACGGCGGATGCCTTCCTGGGGAAGACCGTGGCCGCCGACGCGGTGGACGGCTTTCTGGCCATCCATGCGGACGGGACGGTGACGCTGTTCAGCGGCAAGGTGGACCTGGGCACGGGGGCGCGAGCGGCGCTCACGCAGATGGCGGCTGAGGAGCTGGACGTTCCCGTCGAACGGATCACCATGATCGAGGGGGACACCGCACTCACGCCGGATCAGGGGGTCGACCGCCGGAAGCATGGGGGTGGCGCGCGGCGGGATGCAGATCCGGCAGGCTGCGGCAACCGCGCGGCGGGCGCTCGTCGAGCGGGCGGCCCAGCGCCTGGGGCGGCCGGCGAAAGACCTCGAAGTGACAGACGGTGTGATCACCCCGAAGGGGGGCGGGCCCGGGATATCATACGCCGAACTGGTCGGCGATCAGCGGCTGAACCTGGCGGTGGACCAGAGGGCCCCCTTGAAAGACCCGGCACGGTTCCGCGTCATCGGGAAGGCCGTCCGGCGGCGCGACGTGCCGGCCAAGGTGACCGGCCGGCACCGATTTGTGCACGATATGGTTCTGCCCGGGATGCTTCACGGACGGGCGATCCGTCCGCCCGCCGTGGGGGCCACACTCCTCTCGGTGGACGAGGCTTCCCTCGCCTCCATTCCGGGAGTCCGGGTCGTCCGGATCGGCAGCTTCCTCGGCGTCTGCGCCGAGCGGGAGTGGGACGCGGTCCGCGCGGCCAAGGCGCTCAAGGCGACCTGGTCGCCAGGGACCGGCCTGCCGGAGCAGGCGCGGCTGTATGCCGAGATCCGCGCCACGCCTGTGGTCCGGGACGAGATCCTGGCCTCGCGGGGCGACGTGACGAGCGCCTTCGCGGGGGGCGGCCGGACGCTCGCGGCCACGTATGAATGGCCGATCCAGAGCCATGCCTGCATGGGCCCCTCCTGCGCGGTGGCCGATGTCAGATCCGATCGGGCTACCATCTGGACCGGCTCGCAGTCCACGCACCGCTTCCGGACGACCTTCGCCCGGATCCTGGGGCTGCCGCAGGACAAGGTGCGGCTGATCTACCTGGACGGCTCCGGCTGTTACGGGATGAACGGCCACGAGGATGCGGCCGCCGATGCGGCCCTCCTGTCGCGGGCCGTGGGGCGGCCAGTGCGGGTGCAGTGGAGCCGCGAGGACGAGCACGGCTGGGACCCCAAGGGCCCGCCGCACCTCCTGGACCTGCGCGCGGTAATCAGCGACCGGGGCGAGGTTGTGGCCTGGAACTCCGAGGCCTGGCTGCCGGCCCCCACGCAGGGGCTTCCCAACGTGCCGCTGCTGGGGCCGCTGGCGGCCGGAATCGCCCAGCCGATGGGCACCTTCGCGGGGATGATCCACCAGAACGTGGATCCCCCCTATCAGTATCCGAACCTGCGGGCGGTGATCCACTGGATCAAGGACACACCGCTGCGGGCCGCCAACCTGCGGGGGCCGGGGAAGCTCGCCAACTGTTTTGCCGTCGAGTCATTCGTGGACGAGATGGCGGTTCTGGCGAAGGCCGATCCCATCGAGTTTCGTCTGCGGTACCTCAAGGACCCCCGCGGGATCGAGGTCATCCGGCGGGTGGCGGCCCGGATGGGGTGGACGCCCCGCCCCCGACCGCAGACGGCGGACCCCGGGGCGCCGGTGCTCAGCGGGCGCGGCTTCTCCTATGTGCACTACAAGCACAGCGAGAATTACGTGGCGATGGGCATGGAGGTGGCCGTGGAGCGGGCTTCCGGCCGGATCCGCGTCACTCGGCTGGTGTGCGCCCAGGACTGCGGCCTGGTGGTCAATCCGGACTGCGTGAAAAACCAGGTGGAGGGCTGCATCCTGCAAGGGCTCAGCCGGACGCTCTTCGAGGAGGTCAAGTTCGACCGGGAGGGCGTGACCAGCGTGGATTGGGGAAGCTATCCGGTCCTCGGGTTCACGGACGCGCCGCCGCTCGAGATCGAACTGGTGGATCGGCCGACCGAGCCGCCCATGGGGACGGGCGAGGCCGCCGGGACGCCGGTGCCGGGGGCCCTCGCCAATGCCGTCTTCGACGCTACCGGGGTGCGCTTCCGGACGGTTCCGCTGCGCCCCGACCGGGTGAAGGCGGCGCTGGGAGCCTGAGGCGGCTCGATGGCAGTGGTCAGAGAGTCAGAAGTCAGGTAGTCAGTGCTGACCACTGATCACCGACCACTGACCTCTGAGGCTCTGCGATTCCTACCTCTCTGCGGCTCTGAGGCTCTGTAGCTCTGAGCTCTATCCCAAGGAATCCCAGCAGAGCCGCGCCAGCTTGCCGATGAGCTGATTGGCGGCGGCGAAGCCGGGCGTGCCGTCGGGGAGCGTCTCGGGTACGTGCTCGGTGTAGACCGTCAGGATGAAGAGCGGCGCGCCGTCCTTGTAAACGATGCCCGCGTCCATGAAACCGCGAGCCCCGGTCCCGGTCTTGTGGGCCAACTTGGTGCCGAGAGGCAGGAGCGAAGGCAGCCGCGTCTTGAGCTTCTGCCAGGAAAGAATGTCGAGGGCGAGGCGGCAAAGCGCCGGCGTGCAGCCGAGACGGGCGGCCGCGGCCGGGTCCTCCGCCCCGCGGAGGATCGCGTCGAGCAGCATCCCCTGATCGTTGGGCGTGGTCGTCGTCACCTGATCCAGCGTGTGGTCACGGCCGAGCGGCGGCGGGATGCCGAAGCGATGGATGGTCCCGGCCATGCCGATCGCCTCGCAGTAGCGCTGGATCTCGGGAAGACCCACCAGCTCCACCACCGTGCCCGTGCAGGTGTTGTCACTCACGATGATCATCATGACGAGGCAGTCGCGGAAGGTGATCCAGAAGCCCGGCGTGAGGTGCTGGAACGTCCCCGAGTCGTTGTCCTGGAAGCGGGCCTCGATCGTCACCTTCCGGTCGAGCGAAAGCCTGCCGTCGTGGACGGCCTTGAGCGCGGCCATCAGGATCGAGATCTTCCGCGTGCTGGCCGAGGGCACCGGCGTATCGCCAAGCCGATTCGCGCTCCGCCCGGTCTTGAGATCTTTCAAGTACCAAGAGGTCTGAAACGGCAGGCCGTCGCAGAGCCGGTGCATCCGCAGAACCAGGTCGTCCATCGTCACGGCCTCCTTCCGTGCCCTCTAAATATTTTCTGCCCAAGGCAGCTCGCCGGGCGCACTATCTGCTCGCTGGGCCTGTTTCCTCCAAGACGTTCTCAGTCTAGGTCGTACGCCGCTTGCAGGTTGATCCGGAACTCCGGCGTGGTGTTCATGGCCTGCGGGAGCATCCACGCCGTCTCAGGGACAACCCCGCTTGCCACAGACGAACTCGTTGATGCGCGGCACGGCTCACGGAGGTGGGCTACGAACGCGACCCGGGAGACGCCGCGCGCCATTATCACTCACCGATTCGGCGGTTGATGTTGGTTCTAGGCCTGAGCCAGGTAGGCGACGTCTCCGATGGCGCGGATGGCGCAGTCGCCGATCAGGCTCCGAAGCCGGTCCTTCGTAAAGTGCTCGGACACGAAGCCGCCGCGGGTGCGGAGGTGTTCGGCGGTACTCTCGATCACCTCGTGGCCGAGGTTGGCGTACCACTGCCGGCGTGGTGCGACGGAGGTCGAAGCATAGACCGTGATCAGCCGGGTCCCGATCTCGGGGGCCAGCCGCCTCATTTCGCCGAGGACCGCGAGCTTGTCGCTCATCGTCCCCCAAGTGTTCGTCAGACAGAGCGCCGCGTCAAACCGGGAGCGCAAGGGCACACGCGTGGCGTCCGCAACGATAAAATGCAAGGGCCCACCAGGGATAAGTCGGTTGGCCTCGGCGATATACGTCCACTCGTAGTCGATCCCGACGCCCAAGGCGACGACGTCGCGCAAGCCGATGAGGTGCCGGCCCATGCCGCAGCCGAAGTCGATAACTCGCCCTCGCCGCGGGACGAGTTCTCGCACCAGCACTTCTTCGGCACGAAGAAACGCCCGGATCTCCTCCGGCTGCGTCGCCGGATCGAGCGCCTTGTTCAAGAGGCCAGCGGCATAGACTTGATCGTTGGTCATCTCAGCTCCGGATAGGAACCCAGCATTGCCGTTCCTGTCAGTCTCTCCTGCAGGTGCTACGATGCCGCCATCCCCCCGTAACCGGCCAGGCGTTACCTCGCCTCGAAACAGTCCCGGCCGGGGTGGCACATGTCGAGGGAGCAGAGGGTGTCGTCGGGGCCGAGGATGGTCACGGTCTGGGCGCACCAGCAGGAGCTTTCGGGCGAGAATTCGAAATGCTCCGCCTCTTCTGGCTCGGCCAGGTAGAACGCCCGGCTGCGCAGGCGCTTGCAGACGGGCATGCCGTTCTCGTTCATGCGTCACCTCCCGCCAGTGACCGGAGGGTCCGGCGCAGCAGGGTCTTGAGCAATTCGACCTTGTACCCGTTCTCCGCCAGGGGCTGGGCGGAGGCGACGGCCGCATTCGCGACGGCCTCGATCGTCGCGTCATCGAGACCTCGTCCTCAGCAGCGCCTGCTCGGCGGCGGCGGAGCGGAGCGGCACGGTCGCCACCGCGCCGAGCACGATCCGGGCCTCGCGGACGCGGCCTCCTTCCACGCGGAGCGCCATGGCGGTCGAGACCAGCGGCCAGTCGAACGCCGCCTTCTCCTTGACGCTGGCGTATGTCGAGCGCACGCCCGGGGCGGCCGGCAGGCTAATCCCTATGAGGATCTCGTCGGGCTCCCCGGCGTTTTCCCGTCGGGGGTCATTGTCGGGAATCGTGAAGAACCGGTCCGCAGGGACCGTGCGGGTCCCGCGGCTGCTTTGAAGGACGAGGGAGGCCCCGAGGGCCGTGAGCCCCATGGCGCCATTGGATGGGTGCGGCGCATTGCAGGAGCCGTCCGCGAAGAGCGCGTGGTACCGGTTCTCTCCCCCCACGGCAAAGCAGGTGTCGCCGCCCTTCTTGAGGCAGCGGTACGAGGCCAGCCGGTAATACCAGCAGCGCGGCCGCTGGAGGAGATTCCCGCCGATCGTGGCCACGTTCCGGATCTGGGGGGAGGCGGCTTCCCCACAGGCGCGGGCGAGCGCGGCGTGCGTGCGCCGGACCTCCGGATGCGCGGCGAGCTGCGCTAGGGTCGCCAGCGGACCGATGGCAAGGCTCCCATCGGGCTGGACGGAAATCCCGCGCAGCTCCGGGATAGTCTTCAGATCGACGAGCCGGGGGGGCTCGATCAGGTGCTCCTTCAGGTGGTCGAGCAGATCGATGCCGCCGGCCTTGAAGACGCTCCCCGGCTTCTCGGCGGCGAGATCCAGGGCCTCGGCGACGCTCGCGGCCCGGGCGAACTCGAACCGGTTCATGGCCTGGCCTCCTTCCTGGCCTCGGCGAGCGCGGCCAGCACCCGGTCCGGTGTCATCGGAAGCTGCCGGAGGCGGACCCCCGTGGCGTTGTAGACGGCGTTCGCGATGGCGGCGAGGGTGGGGACGAACACCGGCTCGGCGATGCCGGTCGCGGAGGTGTTGTTCCCCGCGTTGGCCCCTTCGGTCAGAATAACCACCGGCTCGAACATGTCCGCCGGGCCGAGGATCTTGTAGGCCTCGAGGTTGGGGTTGACCATGGTGCCCACGTTCCGGTCGAGAATCCGGTGCTCGAACAGGGCCCACGAGGCGCCCTGGATCTGCGCACCGATGACCTGGTTTTCCGCCGTGAGGGGATTGATCGGAATCCCGCAATTGTTCACGGCCACCATCTTGAGGACGCGGATCGCGCCGGTCTTCACGTCCACCTCCACCTCGGCGAATTGCGTCGCGGCCAGATCCTGGCGGACGGTCTCGAACTGCTTCTGGCGCTCGGCGAGGCAGGCGATGAGTTCACCCGGCATCTTCTGCGCCGCTTCCCGGAACGAAACTTTCCGGTTCGGACTTGCGGCGACAACGATCGTTCCACCGACAAATTCGAGCTCATCCGGTTTCGCGTTCAGAAGCGGGGCGGCCAGGGCCGCGATCCGCATTCGGGCCTGGTGGGCGGCGAGACGCGCGGCGGGCCCCGAGGAGTTGGTCGTAGTGCTCCCGCCGGAGGTTCCCCCCGGGGGGAAGTTCGTGTCGCCGACATGCACGGTGATGTCGGCCGGCCGCAGACCCAGCTCCTCGGCCGCGATCACGGCCAGCACAGTCCGGATGCCCGTCCCGAGATCCTGGGCGCCGTGGAACAGCTCGACGCTGCCGTCCCGGTGCACCCGGACCTCCGCGGCCACTGCCTCCCGGAACAGGACGTACCAGTTGCCGTTGGCCATGCCGATACCGCGCTTCTTGGGGCCGGGAGCGGCTCCCGGCGTCGCGTTGCGGCGCCCCCAGCCGATGGCCTTGGCGCCGACGTCGTAGTAGGTTCTCCGGAACGGATGCGTGTCGTTCTTGCGCCGGAACTCCAGCGGGTCCATACCCAGGCGGTACGCCAATTCGTCCATGGCGCATTCCAGGCCGAACGCCCCCTGCGGGTGGCCGGGGGCCCGCAGGGCGCAGGTCGGCCCCGCGTTCGTGAAGACATCGTATTCCTCCAGCGTCACGTTCGGGCACTGCCCGTAGATGTTCCCGGCGGGACCGCCGGTCCGGGCGCTTTGGGCGATCCCGCCCTCCGTGTGGGCGCGGAAGTGGATGGCCGTGAGCGTCCCGTCCCGCTTCGCGCCGAGCCGGACCTTCATCAGGGCCCCCGGGGCATTACCGGTGCAGAGCTGCTCCTCGTGGCGGTCGAGCATGAGCTTGACCGGCGCGCCCGTCTTCCGGGCCAGCCGGCAGGCGACGAGGGCAAAGGCGCTGCCGACGGCCGAGGGGTAGAGCTTGTTTCCAAAGCCGCCGCCCATGTGCTCGGTGATCACGCGGACCTGTTTCCGGTCGAGACCGAAGGCTTCGGCCAGGGCGGCCCGGACCATGAAGACGCCCTGGGTCGAGGCGTACACTGTCAACTGGTCTCCGTTCCAGCGGGCGACCACGCCATGGGTCTCGAGGACGGCATGGGTATGGACGGCCAGGCGGTACGTGGCTTCGTGGACCGTATCGGCCTCGGCGAAGCCCTTCTCGATGTCTCCTCGGGTCCCCGCCCGCGCGCCGGCCAAGGTCGGGGGCGGGAGTGGCCCGTTCACGTTCCCTTTGCGGGGAACGTTCGGGGGTTCGGGGGCCTGCCCCTCCGCATACACCAGGGGGGCATTCGGCTCCATGGCCTCCTCGAGATCCGTGACGAAAGGCGTCTCTTCGTACTGCACGTCCACCAGCCGCGCCGCGTCCTCCGCGATCTCTTGGGAGACGGCGGCCACCGCCGCGATGTCCTGGCCCGCGAAGCGAACCAGCTTCGCGTCCGTCGTCCAGACCGCCTTCACGCCCTTGAGCCGCTCGGCCTTGGCCGTGTCGATCCGGACGATCTTGCCGGCGGGGATCGGCGCTCGGACCATCTTGGCCCACAGCATGCCGGGGAGTCGGACGTCATACGTGTATTTGGCTTGGCCGGTTACTTTGAGCGGGGCCTCTAGACGCGGGTGTCGGCTCTTGACGTTCCGTAATCGGGACTCATTATCCCAGGGCTTCAAATCACCCGCGGCGGGATGGACCTCCAGGGTCACCGGGCTTTCGGCCGGTCCGACTTTGACCCGGAAGGTGTTGTCGCCGGTGGAGTCCTGCTGCGCCATGGGTCACCCCCTCTGCTTGGCTGCTTGTTGGACCGCCGCGAAGATCCGGGGATACGTCCCGCACCGGCAGAGGTTCCCGGACAGGCCGGCCTTGATCTGCTCCAAGCTGGGATCGGGGTACTTGCGCAAGAGGGCGGTGGAGGCCACCACGAAACCCGGCGTGCAGAAGCCGCACTGGAGGGCATCGCACTCCACAAAGGCGGCCTGGACCGGGCTCAGCTTCTCCGGCGATCCGAGGCCCTCGACCGTGACGATCTCGTGGCCAACCGCATCCACGGCGAGCATCAGACAGGCGCAGATCGGCTCGCCGTCGAACAGGACGGTGCAGCCTCCGCATGCCCCCCGCTCGCACACCTCTTTGGCGCCGGTCAACCCCAGGTGATTGCGCAGGGCCCGGAGCAGGGTGACCCGCGGCTCCACGGTCACGGTGACGCGCGCGCCGTTGATGATGAGCTCCAGGGGAACGGGGTCCGGTCCGAGGAGCGTCGTCGCGGCTGCAGGTGCGCCCTCGGGCGCACCGTGGACCAGTCCCGTGGCAACGGCTCCGATGCCCATGCCCTTCAAGAAGGCGCGGCGGGATACGCCGCCGGGGGGGTGGGAGTCTCGAGCGGACGGATTGGCCATGTGGGACCTCGCAGAAGCCCGGGGGCAGTCCCCGGCTTCGGGAGAGGGGAAACCGACGCCCCCGCCTTTGTCAACGCGATCGGGCGGGAGGGCGATGCCGGTCGCGCCCCGCGGGGTGCCTCACCGGGCGCGACGCGGCCTGGTTCAACGCACAAGCCTCCAGCACACCGCAACTTTACGGCGCTGAGGAAACGATGTCAATGCGCCATCCGGCCGCGCCCATCATGGCGAGTCTCACCAAGACCCGCACCGGCACCAGCTTCCAGAGGGATCGGGAATCGTCGACAGGCGACAATTCCCTTGCGTGTCTTGGCTTGGGCTCGATAGAATGTGCCGCTTCGAAACAGTTCACGGGAAGCCGATGACACAATATTCCTTCAGGGTCGGCACGCCGACGGGATCCATCCAGACCCTGGAGGTCGCGGGGGACAGCCCCGAGGCCGCTCGACGGAGTCTGGAGGGCAAGGGGTACTTTGTTTTTGACCGTCAGGAACGATCGCGCACCCTGTCTCGACTCAGCCGCCCGGCCTTCCTGGCGCCCCGCGTCACGCCGCGGGCCCTCCTGGTCTTCAATCAGGAACTCCTGGCCCTGGTGCGCGCCGGGCTCCCGATCCTCTCCGCTCTGGACCTCCTGCGCGAGCGGGGACGGCAGCCGCGTCTTCGGAGCCTGCTCGAGGTGGTGCGGGACGAGGTCAAGGGAGGTGCGGCGCTCTCCGCGGCCATGGCCAGGCATGCCCAGGTGTTCGGCCCCCTGTACACGGCGTCCCTGCGCGCCGGGGAGCAGAGCGGAAACTTCGTGGACGCCCTCACCCGCTACGTGGAGTACCAGAAGCGGATCCTGACGTTGCGCCAGCGTCTGCGCGCGGCCCTCACCTATCCGGCGATCCTGATCACGGCCTCCCTGGCGGTCATCGTGTTTCTCTTGACCTTCGTCGTCCCGACGTTCAGCACCATCTACGGCGACATGGACGCCGAGCTCCCCGTGGCAACCCGGATCCTCGTCGGGATCACGGGCCGACTCAAGCAACTCCTCCCACTGGCCGCCCTGGCGGTCACCGCGTTCGGGCTGGCCCTCTGGCGGTGGCGTCTGACGACCGAGGGGCGCCGGCTGACGGACCGCTGGATCCTCGCGCTCCCCTGGGTGGGGACGCTGGTATCCGGATATCTGTTCTCCCGGTTCGCCCGGACGCTGGCGATGATGCAGGCGGGGGGTATCCCCATGATCCCCTCCCTGGAGACCACACTGGCTACGGTGGGGAACGCATACCTGGACGGAAAACTCCGGACGGCCATCCCTCGCGTGACCGCGGGAAACACCCTGGCGGACGCGCTGGACCGGTCGGGCGTCTCCCCCCCGCTTCTCGTGGAGCTCATTTCGGTCGGGGAGAGCAGCGGGTCGCTGGGAGAGATGCTGGGCCACGTCGCCGACCTCTACGACGCCGAAATGGACACCCGGCTCGCGGCCATGGCGGCCGCAATCGAGCCCGTCATCATGATCGGGATGGGGCTGGTCGTGGCGGCAATCGTCGTCATCATGTATCTGCCCATCTTTCATCTCTCGTCGGTGATCCGATGAGATCGTCCGCGGCCGAGACGGCTGGGCCTGGAATCCGACGCATGGCAACCTATCGAACACTGGAAGAGGCCCTCATCGGCGAAGGGCACCTGACCCGCGCGGATCTGGAGCTGGTCCTGGCCCAGCGCAACGGGGTCCGTGGCGGGCTTGGCTGGCGCCTGGTGGAGGCTGGCCGGCTCACCGAGGAGGCTCTTGCGCAGACCTTCGGACGACTCCACCGCCTGCCGGCGGTGGACCTGGCTTCCACGCCGTTAGAAACGGGAATCCTGGATGCCTTCCCGCTCGAGCGGATGCGGCGGGACCTGTTCATCCCCCTCCGCCACGAGGGAGCTCGGCTGGTCGTGGTCGTCGCCGACCCGGGCAACGTGGTGCTGAAGGACGACCTGGCTCAGTGGCACGGGGGACCGGTGGACTTACTCCTAGCCTCGCGCCGGGCTATCCTGGACCGCCTGGCGCGGGTTGATGCCTCGCAGCGCGCGCTGAACGCGGTCAGTGAAGACTTCAAGCTGACGGAGGCGGACGAGGAGGACGGCGCGCTCCCGATCGATCCGCAGTCGGGCGACGCCAGTCCCACCATCAAACTCGTGGACTCGATCCTTTTGAACGCCCTCGAGCGCAGGGCCAGCGACGTCCACATCGAGTCCAGCGAGAAACACGTCCACGTCAAGTTCCGGGTGGACGGGATGCTCCACCCCGCCATGGAACCCATGGACCGGCGTCACCAGGAGATGATCGTCTCTCGGATCAAGATCATGGCCGAGCTGGACATCGCGGAACATCGCATCCCCCAGGACGGCCGCTTCAAGATGCGGATCCGCGGACGGTCGATCGATTTCCGGGTCTCGATCCTCCCCAGCAACTTCGGCGAGGCGGTGGTCATCCGCATCCTGGACAAAGAGGCCATCACCAAGGATCTGGCGGACCTCAAGCTGGAGATCCTGGGGATCACCGAGACGGACATCCGGCGGCTGCGGCGGCACATCCACCGCCCCCACGGCATGGTCCTGGTCACCGGGCCAACCGGGTCGGGCAAGACGACGACGCTCTACGCCGCCATCACGGAGATCCACACCGGCACCGACAAGATCATCACCATCGAGGACCCGATCGAATACCAGCTCCGGGACGTGGTCCAAATCCCGGTGAACGAGAAGAAGGGGTTGACCTTCGCTCGGGGGCTCCGCAGCATCCTGCGCCACGACCCGGACAAGATCCTGGTGGGTGAGATCCGCGACCCCGAGACCGCCCAGATCGCCGTCCAGTCGGCCCTCACCGGCCACCTGGTCTTCACCACCGTCCACGCCAACAATGTCATGGACGTTCTGGGACGCTTCCTGAACATGGGGCTCGAACCGTACCACTTCCTCTCGTCGCTGAACTGCATCCTCACGCAGCGGCTGGTCCGAGTCCTGTGTCGGTCCTGCCGGCGGCCGACCCAGTATTTGCCCGCGCAACTGAAGGAGTGGGGACTGGATCAGGAACGGGATGCGGGCCAGACCTTCTTCGAGGCGGTGGGTTGCGACGAATGCCAGGGTTCCGGCTTTCGCGGGCGAAGCGCGATCGCGGAGCTCCTGGAGTTGACCGACGCGATTCGCGAGCTGATCCTGAACCGCCGCCCGCCGAGCGAGATTTACTCCGCTGCCCAGAACGGGGGCACGGTCCTCTTGCGCGAGACCGCTCTCACCAAGGCGCGCACCGGGATCACCACGGTGACCGAGATCAACCGCGTCACCTTCGCCGAGTAGCCGGCGAGAAGACAGGAAACCCGGATGGACTGGGGACTCGAGATCGCAAGCGACGCGATCCGGATCTGCCGGGCCGGCCTCCGGCACGAACGGGCGAAGATCCGCCGCTTGGACGAGGTCCCGGTGGACCGCGGCCTGATCCGCCCATCGCTCAAGGAGGCGAACCTTCCGAATTCCCCGGCGCTGGCCGACCTGTTGCGGCAGCAGGCGCGCCGCCTCGGGTGCCGGGGCTGGGTGCGCCTGGCCCTGCCGGATCCGCTCTTTCTCCTTCGCACCGTGGCCACCGATGAACTACCGGCCGATCCCGCCGCCGCCCGACAGTTCCTGGGCTGGCAGCTCCGAGACCAATTGCCTTTCCCGGCCGAGGAGGCTCGTCTGGATTTCCTCCCAGCGGGACCGGCGACGGACGGGCGGCTGCGCGTCATTTGTCTGATCGGCCGGACGCGTGTTCTCTCCGAATACGAAGCGCTCTTGGAACGGGCCGGCTTGCGAGCGGCCGTGATCGACGCCCATAGCGTGGCGCTGGCTCAGTCGGCCTCGGCCGTTCTGGCGACGAAGACCGTCGCCCTCCTCTCCGCGGCAGACGGACACGCCACCCTGCTGGTGGTCCAGGAAGGCCGCCCGCGACTCTGGCGCATCCTCCCTCTCGACTCCGCCTCCGGCGCCGATGGGGCCGTCCGGTTGATCCGGGAGGTCGCCGATTCGCTGACCTTCTTCCGAGAGTCGGAGGGCGTGGGGCCGCCGAAACAGGTGTTCGTCCACGGCGGGAAACCCTGGGCCACCGAGACGGCCGCGGCCTTGGCCGAATGGCTGGAGAGTCCGGTGAGCATCTTGGACCTCGGCGTCGTCGTGCCGCCCAATGTTGGATCGCCCGACGCGTCCGGCGATCTCGGTCGTTGGGGGGCGGCGGTTGGGGCCGCAATCCGCCCATGTTGATCGCCGGCTTCAACCTGGCCGTGTCAGATTATCGTCGGAGCCGGCGGACCGTTCTTTTCCTGAACGGCCTCAGTGCGGCGCTCCTTGTCCTCCTCGTCTTGCAGGGGGTGGGCTGGAACGTCCTCCGCCGCGAGGGAACGGCCGTTGCCGCGCGCCTCGGCGCCATGCAAAGCGAAGTGCGTCTGCACCAAGAGCAGGTGCGCGCCGTCCGGGCGACCATCCCGGCCGAGCTGGTCAAGCAGTACGAGGCCAAGGTGGCCGCCTACAATCAGATCCTGGATGCCACTGCTTTCTCCTGGATCGGCCTTCTGGTGGAACTGGAGCACTCCGTACCGCCCGGCGTCGTCCTGGCCGAGATCCACCCCGACCTCGGCACGGGGCGCGTGACCCTGCGGGGGACGGCCCGCTCATTCGAGGATTTGACGAAACTCTTGACCGGTCTGGAGCAACGGACAACCTTCCGGAACGTGTATCTGCTGCACCAGTCAGTCAAGAAGCCCTCGGCAAACGGACCCGAGGTGCTGGAGTTTACGGTGAACTTTGTCCAGGAACACCCCCGATGACGACCCGGCTCCCCCGCCTGTCCTGGAGGTGGGTGGTGACGCTGGGCCTCGTCCTGGCCAACGCCCTCGCCCTGGTCCTGGTCCTGCTCCCGGCCTGGGAGCAGCGGACGGAGCTGGAGGCGCAGGTCCGCGAGCTGGGGCAGACCATGCGAGTCCTCCAGCGCGAGACGCGCTCCAGCGAGACGCAGCTCTCGGCGCTTCTCGAGGTGGAGGAGTTTTCGCAGGGCTATCCCCGGCGGACGGATCTGGTGGGGCTGATGGGCCGGCTCACCAAGCTGGCCCAGTCGCTCTCCCTGCAAGTTCCCGAGGTGACCTACGCCCCCTCGGAGATGAAAGAAACCTCTCTCACCAAGCTCGTGGTCACCATGGGGGTCGAGGGGACGTACGGCAAGATCCGGCGCTATCTGTACGAGTTGGAGGGAATGCGCCGGTTCCTGGTGATCGAAAGGCTGTCCCTTCGGGATTCCAAGGGAACCTCGGACGTTCAGGTGCAGCTGCAGTTGGCGCTTTACCTGCGATAGCGGAACAGGGACGAAGGACGGCGCATGGGATCGGTACGCGGAAAGGTGATCATCCTGGTGGCACTCTGTCTGCTCTGGGCGGTGCTGTTCGTGACGCGTCGGCCCGGCCAGCCCCCCGCTCGGGCAACGGCCCAAGCGCGCAGCCAGCCCGCGCGAACGCCTGCCGGACGGAGCGGAGGACTTCCCCGGCTCAAGCTGGAGATGCTTGCCCTCCCGCGCGCCCCCTACCCGACCGACGAGCAAGACATCTTCGGCTCGCCGCCACCACCACCGTCGTCATCATCGCCACCCCGCCCGGTCGAGGCAGCTCGGCCGGCCCCCCCCTCGCCGCCGTCGGACCCGTTTCAGGAGTTGGTCAAGCAGTTCCGCTACGTGGGCTTTCTGCGGGATGGCAACGCCGCCACGGCCTTCATCGTCCAGGGGCAGCAGGTGCTCACCGTGGCGGTCGGCGAAGGAGTGGCGGGCCGCTTCAAGGTAACGGAGGTCGGCGAGGACTTCGTCGCCCTCGCCTCTCCCGCCGGTGACAAGCAGGCGCGGCTGCCGCTGGCCGGCGAGGCCGGTGCAACTCCTCGCCCGCAGACGCCGGCTGTGGGAGTACAGCCCCCCGCCAAACCCACTGGAGAGCAGAATAGTCCCGGCCCCCTACCCGATGGACGACCAGGACCTTTTCGTACACGGGCGCGCACCCTGGACCAGCCCAATCAGGAGCAGCAGTGACAACTGGAGCGCACTCCTACGAGGACCGTGGCGTTGATGCACGGCGAGGCAATGACATGAAACCATCATGCGTCAATTCGGTCCGCCGCCTACTCGTTCCCGTGGTCCTGGGAATCTTGCTGACGGGTTGCGGTGGCCTGGACTTCCCCATCCAGAAGGGAGAAAATCTGGCCCTTCAGGGGCGCTGGGAAGAGTCGGTCCAGGTATTCCGGGAAGCCACCAAGAAGGATCCGCGGAACATCGAAGCCCGCCTGGGCCTTGCCCGGGCTCTCTGGGCGGCATCCATGGAACAGGTCCGCTTGGGCGAGGAGTTCGAGCAGTCCAACCGCATGGAGGACGCCGAGACCGCCTACCGTCGCGCCTTGGCCTACAACGGGGAAAACCAGCTGGCCCTGACGGGGCTGGAGCGGATCGGTCGCGCGGGCGAGATTCAAGATCGTCTGGCACGCGCTCGCCAGCGGATAGCCAAGAAGGAATGGCGCGCCGCCCAGTCCGAAGTCCAGGCCGTCCTGCGGCTCGACCCGGACAACGCCCCGGCCAGGGCGATTAAGCTGGAGATCGCCGCCGGGCTGACGCCCGACTCGCTCGCCGCCAAAGCCGAGGCCGACCCGGGGAAACTGGCTCAGATGCTCTTCTCCACGAAGCCGGTGACTCTCCGCTTCCGCGACACGGACATCAAAGAGGTCCTGGAGACGTTTTCCCGCACCGCCGGGGTCAATATCTTTACCGACGAGTCGCTGCAACCGAAGAAGATCACGACCTTCTTCCAGAACCTGTCCTTGCGCGAGTCGTTCAACCTGATCCTGGTCTCCAATCGACTCTTCGCCAAGCGGATCGCGGAGAACACGGTCATCGTTGTCCCCGACAACCCCGCCAAGCGACAGCAGTACGACGAGCTGACGGTGCAGACGTTCTTTCTGACCGATGCCGATGCCAAGGTGACGGTGAACCTCCTGCGAACCATCCTGAATACCCGGCAGATCTTCGTGAACGAGAAGCTGAACGCGCTGGTCATCCGCGAAACGCCTGAAAAGCTCGATCTGGCGAAAAAACTCATCGAGTCGAACGATCGAAGCGTGGGCGAGGTGGAGATCGACCTGGAGGTCCTGGAGGTGGATCGCGCCGCCACACAGAACTTGGGGATCGACTTCTCGCCCCGGTCGCTCCAGGTACAGATGAACCTCCCGCAGACAGTTTCCATCAGCAACGCCTGGAATCAGATCCGTATAGGCAGCACGCTCAGCTTCCCGAGTGGAAATCCTACCCTGATCCTGAACCTGGTGAAGAACGACTCAAACACCAAGGTGCTGGCGAATCCGACCGTCCGGATCCTCGACCGGCAGAAGGCGCGCCTCTTGATCGGCGAGCGCCGCCCCTTCCTGATCTCCTCGATCAGCAGTACGCCGGCGATCGCCACGACGACCACCACCGGAACGACCACGTCGTCGGCGGCGACGACCACCCAGAGCAACGTGGAGTACCGAGACCTGGGCCTCAAGATGACGCTCACCCCCACCGTGCACCTGGACGGCGAGGTCACGGTGGAGCTGAACTTCGAGGTCAGCTCCCTCGGGGCCCCCATCGCCGACGTTCAGAGTGCGAATCTTCTCCCCCCCGTGAACACCAGGAATCTGGACACCTTCATCAAGGTGCGGAACGGGGAAACCCGGCTCCTGGGCGGCCTGTTTCAGGACACCCAGTCGGATGCGAATAGCCAGATACCCTTTCTGAGCGACATCCCGTGGCTGGGACGGATGTTTGTCAACCCAACCTACAATCGGAACCGGACCGACATCTTGATCTCCCTCACGCCTCGGATCGTGAAGGCTCTGAATCGACCGGAGGCGGAAATCGAGAGCTTCGCGTCGGGCACGGCGGATAGCTTCGGCCCGGCAGCCGGCCCGGCGGGCCCAGTCGTCCCGGGGCCGACAGCGCCTCAGCGACCAGCCACCCCGGGACAGCCTGCGGCTCCGATACCCGGAGGAGGCGTCGGCACTTCGGGCGGGTCGGCTCCAGGACCTCGACCCTGATGCGGTGGGGTATCTGTCGAAGGCGTGGAGAGGCCCGCGAGAGACCGGGCGGGGTCACCCTCATCGAGTTGGTCGTCTCTGTGGCGATCCTGGGAATCCTGGCGGCGGTCGCCATGCCCCTGGCCCAGACGACCGCGACCCGCGCCAGGGAGATGGAGCTCCGTCGCGATCTCCGAAAGCTCCGAGAGGGCATCGACCAGTTCAAGCTGGAGTACGATAAGGCGCGCAGCAACGCGCAGGATGCGCGTCAAGATTTTAGGAAGCGATTGTCGGTAGACCGCACCGGCTACCCGCTCACCATGGAGGAAATGGTGGAGACGAAGACCCTGCGGCGGATTCCGCGGGACCCCATCAACCCCGATGGCAAGTGGGTGCTCCGCTCATTCTCCGACAACCCGGAGTCCAGCCTGTCGGACGCGAAGGACGTGTATGACGTCCGCAGCGCGAGCAAGGCGGTGGCCCTAGATGGGACGCAGTATGAGACGTGGTAGCATGTCCGCCAGCGGTCGGTGGTCGGCGGTCGGTGGTCGGCGGTCGGGGCCAGCGGTCCGGGGCGCGTCGCATTTCCCCGCGCCTCTGCCCCCCCGCGCCTCTGCCCCTCTGCTGTTTCCCCGTGGCTCTCGGCTCCGGGTACCCGGCTTCACGCTGATCGAGATCCTCATCGTCATTTCCATCATCGGCATCCTGATCACATTGGCGCAGCCCAGCTTTCATCGCGCGGTGACCGCCGCCCGTGAAGCCACGCTCAAGGAGAATCTTTTCGTTCTTCGCGACGTGATTGACCAGTTCTATGCCGATAACGGCAAGTACCCGGCGGCCCTCGCCGATTTGGTGGAAAAGGGATACATCCGCCGGATGCCCAAGGACCCGGTCACGGGCTCGGCGGAAACATGGGTCCTCGTCCAGGCAACGGACGCGCAGGGACAGCAAGCCGGAATCTACGACGTCAAGAGCGGCTCCGAGGCGACTGCGTCCGACGGGACCAGGTACAGCGATTGGTGACAAGACACGTGGCACGTTCAACTTTCAACGTTCCGTTCACGTTCACGTCGCGTTCAACGTTCAACGCTCAACGCTCACCCCGCGGCATCGTTTTTCCCATGCTCCTCGGCAGCATTCTGATTATCGGGATTGCGACGGCCGGCGTCGCAGAACTGTGGAGCCAGCAGGTCAAGCGCGAGAAGGAGGCGGAGCTTCTGTTTCGATTGGGCGAGTTTCGACGCGGGATTCTCCTCTTCCGCGCCGACCATAATCGGTTCCCCAACGCCCTGAAGGATCTCCTCCTCGACAGCTCCCAGCTCCGGACGCGGCGGTACTTGCGCCAGATCTACACGGATCCAATGACCGGAAAGGCGGACTGGCAGTTGAAGATCCAGATGGATCGTACCGGCGCCACGTCCGGCATCCAGGACGTCCATAGCAAGAGCGAGGGAAAGCCCCTGAAGATATTTACTGGGGTGAATGCGACCAGCTACAAGGATTGGTAGGAGGGGCTGGGCACCAAGCTGGCCGTGCGATCCACGTCCAATCGCCTCGACGCCCAGTCGCCCAAGTGCCTGAACGCCCAAGCGCCGCTAATTGATTGACAGCAAGCCGCCTTGCAGATATCTTTGCGTGCCTGTTCAACAGAAACAACCGACCGCTCACCAACAAAGGAGTCATCCGTGCGAGAGAAGGAAGAAGAGATCCGCCGCCGCCGTAAGCGCCGCAAGGAGCGCCTGAAGGACCGCCGCAAGATCGCCATGGCAGGAAAGACGCCCCAGGCGGGTAACGCGAAATCCCGGCGGAAAGACGAGCCTGCGGTCGTCGTCCAAGCCCCCATCGCCCCACCTGCTCCGCCCCCGGCTGAGGGAGAGGCCACCCCGACCGAGTAACCCCGCGCGCTCCAACCACACGTCCGGGTGGCCAGCAAAACAGGCGTACCATGTACTTGCATGGCGCGAGCGGTTCTCTGTTTCATTTTCGATTTTAGATTTGCGATTTTCGATTCGGGCACTAAGGCTCAGGGCTCTTCAAATTGCAAATCGAAAATTGCAAATTGGAAATTCACAATTCGACCCCCCCCTACCCTTTGATGCACCCCAGCGGCCGGAGCTTCGCGACCATCTTTGAGATTCCCGCGTTGTGGCACACCGTGACCACGTCCTGCACGTTCTTGTAAGCCTCGGGCATCTCTTCCTTCATCGAGTCGCGGCCGCTCGCCTTGGCGTACACGCCGTACGTGTCTTCCAGCTCGCGCTCGATCGAGCGCCCCTTGCCGGCCCTGATGGCGGCGGCCCGGCTGAGGAGCCGCCCCGCCCCATGGCAGGTGCTGCCAAAGGTCTCCTCCATCGCTTCCTGTGTTCCCACCAGGACAAACGACGCACGTCCCATGTCACCGGGGACCAGCACCGGTTGGCCGATTGACCGATACCGCTCGGGCAGCTCGGGGTGTCCCGGCGGAAACGCCCGCGTGGCCCCTTTCCGGTGGACGACGAGCCGCATGGAGCGCCCTTCGACCATGTGCTCCTCGATCTTGGCGATGTTGTGGGCCACGTCGTAAACCACCGACATCCCCAGATCGCGGGGTGACTTCTTGAAGATCCGCTGGAACGCCTCGCGCGTCCAGTGGGTGAGACATTGCCGGTTGACCCACGCATAGTTGGCCGCAGCACGCATCGCGCCGAGATACGCCTGGGCTTCGTCCGAACCGAACGGGGCGCAGGCGAGCTGGCGGTCGGCGAGCTGGATCCCGTACTTCTTCACCGCCCGCTCCATGCCGGCCAGGTGGTCGGTACAGACCTGATGACCAAAGCCACGCGAGCCGGTGTGCATGAGCACCGTCACTTGGCCGGGGAAGAGGCCCAGGACATTCGCCGCTTGCTCATCGTAAATCTGCCCCACCACCTGGATCTCCAGGAAGTGATTCCCGCTCCCGAGCGTCCCGAGCTGATCGCGCCCCCGCTCGAAGGCCTTGTGGCTCACCGCATCTGGATCCGCCCCGGGAGACGCAGCCGGACGCCTCGGAGAACGTGAGGTCTTCCGGCTCGCCCCATCCCTGCGCGACGGCCCAGCGCGCCCCCTCGACGAGTGGCCGGGTCTGATTGTCCTTGGTCAGGCGGACCTTCCCGTGCGAGCCGACGCCGCTTGGCACCTCCGTAAACAGGAGGTTCACCAGCTCCTTGAGACGCGGCTGGACCTCAGCCCTGGTGAGGTCGGTCCGCAGCAACCGCACGCCGCAGTTGATGTCATATCCCACGCCGCCCGGCGTCACGACACCCCCGTCCGTCCGCATCGCCACCACCGCGCCGATCGGCAGCCCGTACCCCTGGTGGATGTCCGGCATCGTGTAGGCCGCCCGCACGACGCCGGGAAGCGTGGCCGCATTCGCCGCCTGCTCCAGCGAGAGGTCGCCCTTGATCTGCTCCATCAGCCGGTCGTCGGCAAAGATGATCGCCGGCACCTTCATCCCCGGCTTCGATCCCGGCCGGGATCCGCCAGCGGTACTCATCAATGCGCTCGATCGGAATGCTCATGGCCGCTCACCTCCTTCGCCTGTCAGCCAGCGTAGGCCAGGGGGCATCTGTTGTCAAGAGACGGGGAACCATGTTGTACCGCTCATATGCCACCCGGTCTTCAGTGACTCTCCATCATTCCGTCTTGACTGCGCGCCCTTATGAGAGGTACCGTCTTGCCTAGTTGAGCCCAGACATTGCAGTTGAACCGCAGAGAACGCAAAGCGCGCAAAGCGGTTGGAAGAACTCGCGCCACCTGACAGGTGGCGACTACTCGCCGGAACATGGTCAACTGGTCGAGGCTTTATCCTCGTCCCGGTGCTTCTGGATACACTCGCGGATGCTGCGCTTCGTCAGGCCCAACGGTGGAGAGTAGTCGCCACGCGCCCAAAAGTGCGGCCAAGGAAGTTTTGTCGCTGGCCGAGATACGTCCGCGCGATGTGAATGGCACTCTTCCCCTTCAGGAACGCCGACTACCTGAGCCACCGCATATTTCGGGGGAATCGAGAGCAGCATGTGTACATGGTCGGCCACGAGGTGGCCCTCCTCCACCGTACATTCTTTCCGCCGAGCCAGTGCAGGAGGACGACGCCAATGCTGCCGGAGGTGGCCGTGCAAACTTGACGCCGACTTTGGGAATGCACACGACATGGTACTTGCACTCCCACACGGTGTGGGCTAAGCTCTGCATCTCGTCCATTGAAAGCCTCCCGTGGTGTGAGCTTTGAGCGGATCACACCCGTGAGGCTTTCGTATTTTCCCGGAACTGTCAAACTTTGGGAGTCCCCCGGCAAAGCCGGGGGTTTACCCAGGTGAATGTATCCCCCGGCAGAGCCGGGGGCTTTACGCGCGCTGGCCCCTCAAAGGGGCCTGACCGCGCGCGGAGGGCCGAGCAAATACACCATCGGTACTCTAGCGTCTGGTCAACCACTGCCACACCGTGAGGTCTTTCAGGAACAGCACACTCCCGGAACTGTCAAACTTCGGGAGTCCCCCGGCAGAGCCGGGGGTTTACCCAGGTGAAATTATTCTGACGGCAGTTTTCGAGCGGGACGGAGACTGGTGGATTGCCTATTGTCCGGAGATTCCCGGGGCGAACGGGCTCGGGAAGACGAAGGAGGAGATCCGCCAAAGTCTTGCGGATGCCATCGCGTTGATCTTGTAGGAACGTCGGGAGGAGGGACTCCGGGGGGCGCCGCCGGATGCCGAGTGTAAGACGGTGGTCGTGATGTGAAGCGAAGTGCCCTGTTGCAGCACCTCCGCAGACATGGCTGCCACCTCAAGCGTGAAGGGCACTCCCATTCCCTCTGGATGAATCCCTCCACTGGCGCGGTTGAGACAGTTCCGAGACACGCCGAGATCCCCAAGATTCCGGGGACAGCATACTGAATTCCGCCATAGAGACGGGAGCGGAGTGCATTCTGGGGCGAGGGAACAATTGTCCCAGAAAAGAGGAAACCTTAGAGCAACTCGACCGATGCCGTGTGTCCGCGAGCCGCAGCGAGAGCGGCATCGCGGGTGACGAGTGGGGCCCTCAGGGCCTCAGCCAATGCCAGGTAGGCTGCATCATATGCAGTAAGGTTGTGGCGCAACTCCCAGATGCGCGGCAAGAGCACATCGTGGGGATAGCGTTCGAGGGGGAAATCCGCCAAATCCTGCAGGGCCTGCCCGCCGCGATCCGCGGAGAGCGCACCGCTGATCGCGTATCGTCGCAGGACCTGCGCGATTTCCAGATCAATCAGGTGCGGGGAATGCAGCGTCTCGTCGGAACGGAACAGGCGATCCGCGACCCGAGCGGCGGCAGGGGTGTTCAGCAGAACCTCGAGGAGGGCCGAGGCATCGACGACGATCACCGGCGCTCGCGCTCGGCCCGGATCGCCTGCGCGGGACTGATCCGATGCTTGACCGGGGTCCGTTCGGCGAGCCGTCGTCGCAGCTCTTCCGGTGTGAGCCTCTCCGCGGCCCGCCGCGCCTCGCGGATCAAGTACTCCGACAGGGGAAGCCCCTGCAGGGCGGCGCGGGCCTTGAGGACACGATGGAGATCGTCGGGTACATGGCGCAACTGGATCATCTTAGCCATGTGGTGAGCATAGATTGCATGTGGGTCACATGTCAAGTCAAGCCGAGGCCGGCGATGTGGATGTGCTCGCGCCCGCCCTCGCTTTTCGGCGTAGAGCGTGCCGTCAGAGTAATTCCCACTTCGTCAACAACGTCCCGCATTACATCCCGCATTACAAAGCCCACCTCTCCCTGGCCGCGCTGTCAAGGCGCCTCGGAACCACTCCCCAATATTTCACCCGGTGCCCCCAACGCGGGTCGGACCACGCGGGCGGTAGAATCTCCAATAGGCAAGGAGATTGCTTGTCAGGAACGCGGCCTCCATGAGGGTGGCCACTGGTGTTGAGGCGAGGAAATTATGGACAAGCCAGAGCGCATTGCCGAGCATAAGGAGGATGCGCATGGTTCGGCCTTCCGGTTGGAAGCTACCATAGGTTCCCAGGAGGACGGCAGCCAGCGCCAGGAGGCTGAGTAGACTCGTGAAGGTGACCAGGAACGCACCCAGCGAGAGGATCAGGAAGAGGTACATCAATTTACGGTTCGTTGAGATGATCGCCGTGAGGAAGCGAAGCCCGATGAGGAGCAGCAGAACGGCGGGACCCGGTCTCCCCAGCAGGAGGAAATGGGAAGAATTGAAGAGAGTAAGGAAGAACAGGCACAGAAGGACCGAGCGCCGCTCCTTAAACTGGAACGAGACCACCCCAAACGCAAAGGCGATGCTTGCGAGGACTTGGGAGAGGGCAAAGGCGCTCATGGTTCCGCACGGCTCCAGGCGTGCCTGGTCGACACTGGCAACCGCTTCCGCGATCCTTCAGGTGGAAACAGTTAGGGAGCGTTCGATCTGCGGAGGGGTGCGGAGCGGATGTGTTCGCGCCCGCCCTCCCGCTCTACGTCGCAGAGCACGCCGTCAGAGTTATCTCACTCCGTCAACAAATCATCGCTTCAGAATATGCGCCACTGCCCTTTCAAACCCCTTTGAGCGGCCACAGAATACGGCCCCTTCACCGCGCAGCCAGGGACTTATCGCGCTGTGCCAGTAGATCCTCCACCGCCTGGATGAGTGCCGGCGAGAGTGTCTTGGTTGCCGCGTCGGCGGTTTCCTCGATCTGCTGCGGCCGGCGCGCGCCGACGATCGCCGAGGTCACCTCCGGGCGGCGGAGGACCCAGGCCAAGGCCAGCTCGGCCACGGTCATCCGGTGCTCTCGGGCCAGCCCCTCCAACCCCCGGATCAACTCCAGATTCACCCTCAGTTGCGGCTCGGCGAACATAGGATCGTTCCGGCGGTGATCATCCGGCGGAAGGTTCTTCATCCGCTCCACCGAGAACTTGCCGGTCAGCAATCCCTTCTGCATCGGGCTATAGGGAATCACGCCGATCCGATGCTCTGCACAGAACGGCAGGATCTCGGATTCGATCTCGCGGTGCAGCATGCTGTATGGTGGCTGCAGGGAGGCGATGGGGTGGATTGCCTGCACCCGCTTCATTTGCTCCACGCTGAAATTGGACACGCCGAGGTATCGGACCTTCCCCTCTCTGACGAGCTGGGCCATGGCATCCCAGCCCTCTTCGAACTCCTCGTCCGGTTGGGGCCAGTGGATCTGGTACAGATCGATCACGTCGACGCCGAGGCGCCGCAAGCTCGCCTCCGCTTCCTCCCGCACGCTGGCCTTGCGCAGCCGGCCGGAGATGTTCCCGTCGCCGTCCCACCGCCTCCCGCACTTGGTGGCAATTCGGGGCTTCCGGCTGCATCGCTTCAGCGCCGCTCCGACCACCTCCTCGGAATGGCCAAGACCATAGACCGGGGCCGTATCGATCCAATTGACCCCCAACTCCACCCCTCGGACGATGGCGCGGACCGAGTCCTCGTCATCCTGAGGGCCCCAACTGAACTTCCACCCGCTGCCGCCGATGGCGAAGGACCCCAACCCGATGACGGAGAATTGAAGGTCGGTGTAGCCGAGCTGCTTGGTTCTCATCTCTGAATCCTTTCTGCGGAAAAGTGACTTGTGCACGGATCCATCTGCGGGAATCGCGCCCTCTCACAACGCCTTGGTCATGAGTTCGGCAATCAAGCGCCCATAATTCGCCGCGTCCGGCAATTGGCTGCCTTCGGCAAGCAGCGCCTGTCCATACAAGAGCCGGGCGTAATTCGGAAGATCCGGCGCCTTGGGGTCCTTTTCAAAACAGAGCCGGAGCTTGATCAGGAGCTCGTGCTTCGGATTCACCTCCAGGATCCGCTTCTTCCGCTCGACCTTCTGCCCCATGCGCCGCATCAGCTCATCCACTTGCGGACTGTAATTCTTGTCTTCGCTCACCAGGCAGGCGGGTGACGCCACCAGCCGCGTCGAAAGCCGCACCTCCTTGACGTCATCCGCCAGGATCTCGCGCAAGCCATCCAGCACGGCTCTATAGCTGCCTGCCGTCTCCTGGCGCTCCTCTTCCTCTTTCTTTTCGTCTTTGGGACCCAGCTCCACCTCGCCCTTCCCTACCGATTGAAACTTGTGTCCTTCGAATTCCGATCCTGCTTGGGTCCACAGCTCATCCACGGGGTCGGTCAGATACAGAACCTCATACCCCTTCTCTCGAAACGCCTCCAGGTGGGGGGACTGGGCCACGGATTCGCGCGTGAGGCCCGTCAGATAGTAAATGGCGTCCTGGCCTGGCTTCATCCGCGTGACATATTCCTCCAGCGTGGTGAATCCATCGCCGCTCTGGCTGGACCCACTCAAGACCAGGTGCAGCAGCGCGTCCTTCCGCTCGATTTCTTCCCAGCCGTACAGGCCCTGTTTGAGGATGGCCCCAAACTCCTTCCAGAAGGTCACATACCGATCGCGGTCGGTTTGGAGCATTCCCTTCAGGGCGTCCAGGACCTTTCGCACCACGAAGGCGCGGATGGCACGGATTTGCCGATCCTGCTGGAGAATCTCCCGGGACACATTGAGGGACAGCGACTCCGAGTCCACCACCCCCCGCACAAACCGCAGGCAGTCGGGGATCAGCTCCCGACATTCCTCCATGATGAAGACGCGCTTGACGTAGAGCTGGATCCCAAGACGCTTCTCCCCGTGCAGCAGCACGTCCCACGACTGGTGAGCGGGGAGAAACAGCAAGACGTTGGCTTCGAAATGCCCTTCCATCCGGGCCACGATGGTTTCCAGCGGATCCGCAAAGTCGTGGGAGAGATGCTTGTAGAACTCCTTGTACTCCGCCTCCGACACCTCGCTCTTGGGCCGGGTCCATACGGCCTTCATGGAGTTGAGGGTCTCCTCGCGCCGCACGATCTCTTCCTTGGCGCCCGGCTTCGGTTTCCCGTCCGCCCCCTTCTCGATCTCCCGACGCTCGACCGGCAGCCGGATGGGATACGCCACGAAGTCCGAATACTTCTTCACGATCTCGCGCAGGACCCATTCATCCGTGTAATCCCGGATCCCGTCTTCCTCGTCCACGGGTTTCAGATGAACCGTCACGCTCGTCCCCGAACTCTCCCGCTCCGTCTCCTCCACCGTGAAGGCGCCCGCGCCATGCGACTCCCACCGGGTGGCGTGCGGCTCCCCCGCTCGCCGGCTCACGACAACAATCCGGTCAGCCACCATGAAGCTGGAATAGAAGCCGACCCCGAATTGGCCGATCAATTCCGGCGGCAGCCCCTGCTCTTTCCGCTCTTTGACCAGCCGCAAGAATTCCTGGGTGCCGGACCGCGCGATGGTCCCCAGGTTTTGAATCATCTCGTCCTTGGTCATCCCGATCCCGTTGTCGTGCACCGTCAACGTGCGGCGTGTCTTATCCGCCTCGAGCTTGATCTGCTGCTCTGCTGCCGGCATCCACTCTGGATGCGTCAGACCCTCAAAGCGCAATCGGTCCAAGGCATCGGAGCCATTGGAGATCAGCTCCCGCAAGAAGATGTCTTTATGCGAATAGAGCGAATGGATCATCAGATCGAGCAGTTGCTTCACTTCCGCCTGGAATTCATGCTGTTCCATTCATCCTCCTCGTCTGCCGGCAATTGGCCCATTTGCGACTCGCAGAACTTCCAGACCGCAATGCTTCTCGATCGGATCGAAGTCCCGGTCGTTATGAAGCAGGGGGATGTCCTGCTCGATCGCGACCGATGCGATCATGCAGTCCACAGGCTTGCGGACGGTCACCCCTTTCTTGCGGAGACTACGATAGATTTCTGCAGCCATCTCGAAGGTCCTGCGGTCCATGGGGAGATACAGAAGGGACTCAAGATACGCTTTGGTCTTTCGGTAATCGATGTCCGACCTGACCCCCTGGAGTATCTCTGCCAGGATGATCCCACACAAGCAGACATCATCCCCCGCCGCCAGTAATTGCTCCAGTCTTTCGACCTGCCGGTCAGGGCGCCCGCTGAAGAAATCAATCCAGACCGACGAGTCCACCACGACGATCATGCCCGGGCCTTTCTCCATTCAGCCAGATCGCCCTCCCACGGAATCTTTCCCTTCAGTTCCAGGATCTTCTTTTGGCGCTCATGCCGAAGCAGCTCCTGCAGCGCATGGTCAATCAGCGCCCGCCGCGTCTTGATCTTGGTCGCCTTCTGGCACTCGGAGATCAACTTGTCGTCCAGCACTACGTTCGTTCTTCCCATGGCGTTTCCCTCCACAATCCATACACATAATATACCGATCAAAGGTGTATGGCAATATACTTCGAAGGGCAACCCAATCCAGCGGCGGCCAAGCCGCCGTCCCCATCAATACGGTATCGGTGGTTCGCCCTGTAACCGGAAGGAGATTGACAGCCCGGGTCCGAGGAAGTAGATTGTACATGTACTTGTACAACTGGAGGGAACATGGTCAAGACGATAGCCGTGTCAGAAGCTCGGCAGAACTTGCCCGAACTGGTGGGCCGAATGCGTGCGCTACTCGACCGCGTGGTCATTACCCGAAATGGAAAACCCGAAGCGGTGATGATGGCCTTCGAAGAGTACGAGAGCTGGGTGGAGACGCTGGAGCTGATCTCCAGACCAGAGACGGCCCGGGGCATCCGCGAGGGACTCGCCGACCTGAAAGCCGGTCGCACGCGCTCCTTCGAGGACGTGTTCGGAGAGCCGCTGCATGCCAAGACCAAGAAGCGTTAGGCTCTCTCGCCGAGCCGAAAAGGCCCTAGACTCCATCGACCCGGCGCGCGAGGAATATCTCAAGAACGCCATTCGAGAGCTGTCTCACAATCCCCTGCTTGGCAAGAAGTTGAAAGGCGAGTTTGAAGCGCTCAGATCTTTCCGCATAGGCTCGTTTCGCATCGTGTACCGCTTTACAACGGAACTGCTCGAAGTGGTCTATATTGATCATCGCAAGGATGTATATCGGTAATCCTCCCTCTTAGACGGTGGATCGGAGGCGGGGGCGGCGTCGCCTTCCGGGTCCCCCGCGCCGCGGGGGCCGGGGGCGGGCCGGCCGATCGAACGTGAGGCCGCGCGCGTCATCCCAGGCGGCGGGGTCTTGCTGGAAATATGCCGCCAGCAGCTCGTACATCTCGGGGTCGGCGCGGCGCAGGGCCCGCGACGGCTCGAAGAAGGCCTCGACCGCGACCGCCAGGAATTCCACGGGGTCGTGGGCGCCGTACTCGTCGAGGAGCGAGTCGCCGCGCTGCATCCGCGGCATCTCGCGCTCGCGGATCTCGACCCAGCGGCGGGCCTGCGTCTCCTCGAATCCGGCGGGAATCCCGTCGAAGTGGGTTTGCTCGAGATCCAGCAGGTGGGCGAACTCGTGGAACCCGACGTGGTAGGCGTCATCGGAAACCCGAAAACTTTCGCGGAGGGCGGGGACCGACAGGATGATGGTGCCCCAGGGGTGGGCCTGGCCGGCCAGATCGTCAAAGCCGAACTCGTAGTCCCGGTCGAATTCGTCGGGGTAGAGCAGGATCTCGTGAAGCTGCTCCCACTCGTACTCGGGCCAGCCCAGGGAGAGCGTCACGGCGGAGGCGGCGACCAGCAGACGCAACTCGTCCGTGATCTCGACCCCGACGCCGGTGATCTGCTTCTCCACCAGGAAGATCCGCAGGTCGTCCTCGAAGCGGGCACGGAGGTCGTCGGGCAGCCGGAGATAGTGGTCGCTCCAGTTGCGGAGGAGCCGGCGCCAGTCCTCGGGGAACGGCAGATTCAGGGCCGCCCGGCGCGCCCGCCAACGCCGCGCGGACCGGCGCCAAAGGATCACGATTGGCGTGGCGGCGAGGGCGAGCGCCGCAAAGGCTCCGGGCAGGCCGGCGAACAGGCCGGCCAAATACACGACAATCCCCCCGGCCAAGCCCAGGCCGGCCCAGGCGATTCGCGGGACCGGAGGCGGGACAGTTCGCATCTCGCTTTAGAGCCGCAGAGCGTCGGCGCAATCGAGGCGGCGCCTCTCGCGGACCTCAGCGCAGATCGCGCCCAGACGCGCGCGATCCACCTGTTGTTCGATCGCCCTCATCTCCGCCGCTTCTCCCGGCGGGCCCGGTGCGGCGGCGTGGGCTTCTCGACAACCCCCTGCAGCACGTCGATCTGCTGGAGCACAGCGGCGGCACGCTCCTCCTGACGCTGCCGCGCCGCCTGATGGTCCTCGGCCGAAAGCTTGCCGGACTTCCAGTCGAAATCCAGCTCCTGGATCGCGGCATAGACGGTCTCCTTCTCCCGCAGAAGATCCTGGATCTCCAAGGAGACCTGTCCGTCATCGGTGACGGCCCGAGTCGTCTGGCCGACTCCAAAGAAGAACGGCGCCGCCACAAACGCGACTACCGCCATCGCAATCCCCAGCGCGATCACGATTGACATATCAGCGCCCTTCGCGCTCCTCGAGCTCGCGCCGGACCCGCTCGGCATAGGCAGGGTCGACCGGCGGCCGGCCGGCCACGGATGACTCGGTCCAACGCCGGACGACCAGATATATGACCCCGGCTCCCAGACCGATCGCCAGGAACGGCAATACCCAGACCAGCAGGTTAAAACCGCGCTTGGGCGGAGACAGCAGAACGAACTCCCCATACCGGCTGACGAAATAGTCTTGAATCTCTTTGGGGCTCTTCCCCTGCTGGACCATCTCGCGCACCAGGTTACGCATCTCCTTGGCCAGATCCGAAGGCGAGTCCGCCACCGAGAGGTTCTGACACACCACACAGCGCAGCTCCGATGCGATCTCCCGCACCCGGTCATCCAGGTCGGCGGGAGCGGCGGCGCGGGCGAAGCCGGGCAGAACACACGCCAGACCGAAGAGTCCGATCGCGAGAAAGCCTGTCGCCCAGACACCGGCCCGGTTTCTTGCGCGCGCGTGTCGGTTCATCTCATCTGCCCTTCAGGAGAGCCTGCACCTGCTCCTCCATCAGCACCGGCGAAAGCGCCCCGACGTGCTTGTACACAATCCGCCCCTGCCGGTCGATAAAGAACGTCTCGGGAACGCCGTAGACCCCGTAATCGATCGAAACTTTGCTCCCCGGGTCGGGACTGTTCGGAAACGTGAAGCTGAATCGCTTGATGAACTCCCGCGCGTCGGGCTCCTTGTCCTGGATGTCCACGCCCAGCATGATCAGACCCTGCTCCTTGTACTTCCGCCAAGTGGACTCCAGCAAGGGCGCCTCCTCGTAGCAGGCCGGATAGCACCAGGACGCCCAGAAGTTCAGGATGACCGGCGTTCCCTTCAATCCGGTCAGCGACTGCTCCTTCCCTTCGAAGTCGGCCAGGCGAAAGTCGGGCGCCGCCTTCTGGATCAGGGGCGACGGAATCGCCTTGGGGTCCGTCCAGAAGCCGTAGGCCAGCAGGAGGATCACGGGGACGCTGGCCAGCGGGATCAGCAGCTTCTTCCAAGTCATGGAGCGCTCCACCCTACGGCGATTCTCACGCCACCTGCGCCTTCACCCGAAGCGCCAGCAGGGCCAACCGGCGCTCCGGCAGCACGGCCACGATCACCCCCAGCACGATCATACAACCCCCGATCCAGATCCAGGCGATCATCGGGTTGATCATGGCCTTGATCGTGGCGGAACTGCCCATCCCGCTCGAACGTGGACAGAATCGTGTACAGATCCTCATCCCAGCCATACCGGGCGTCCACGCTGGCGAAGGGGGTCTGCTGATTCGGGTAGAAGCGCTGCCCGGGCCGGAGCTCGATGAGCGGCTTGCCATCCCGAAAGACAGTGAGGGCGGCCCACACCAGGACATGGGTCGGCTGTTCTTCCGCGTTCAGATCCTTCAGTTCGATGGCGTAGGGTCCGATCTCCATGCGCTCGTTGGGTTTGAGCGTGGCCTCGCGCTCCACCTTGTAGATCGAGGACATGGCAATCCCGATGATCGCGATCACCACACCCAGATGGACGATCAGCCCCCCGTAGCGGCGCCGGCTCTTGAGGAGCAGGACGGCGAACGCCGCCAGGAGACTCTCGCCCGTGGTCCTGACCCGCGTCCGGGTGGCCATGATGAACTCAAACAGGATGGTTCCGATCACGAAGAAGCCGCACAGGAAGACGAGCAGCGCCTCGACCTGCCGGACCCCCAGCGCGAAGAGGAGCGCCGCGCCCGCCACCGCGACGATCGCAGGCGCGAGGAAGTTCCGTCGCAGGTTATTCAGCGAGGCGCGCCCCCAGGCGATCAGCGGCCCGATCCCCATGAGCAGAAGGAGCGTCAAGCCCAGCGGGACGCTCACCCGATTGAAGTAGGGTGTACCGACGCTGATCTTGGCACCGCGGATGGCCTCGGTGAGCAGTGGGAAGACCGTCCCCAGAAGCACCGTAAAGCAGATCCCGACGAGGAGCACGTTGTTCAGCAGGAAGGCACTCTCCCGCGAGACGATGGAGTCCATCTCGCCATGGCTCTTGAGCCGATCCGCCCGGTAGGCAATCAGGCCCAGGGAAAAGAGCAGGACCAGGGCCAAGAAGCCGAGGAAGAGGACCCCTACCGGCCCATCGGAAAAGGCATGCACCGAACCAAGGATGCCGCTCCGAGTGAGAAATGTCCCGAAGATGACCAGGACGAAGGTCAAGGTGACGAGCAACAAATTCCAGACCTTCAACATCCGCTTCCGCTCCTGGATCATCACCGAATGGATGAACGCCGTGGCGATCAGCCACGGCATGAACGAGGCGTTCTCCACCGGGTCCCAGGCCCAATATCCGCCCCACCCCAGGGTTCGGTAGGACCACCAGCCGCCATAGAAGATCCCCCCCGTGAGGAACAGCCAGGCCACCACGGTCCAGTGGCGCGTGATCTTCAGCCACTCCTCCGACAGGCGCCCGGTGATGAGAGCCGCCATGGCGAAGGCGAAGGGGACCGAGAAGCCCACGTACCCCAGGTACAGGAGGAGCGGGTGAACCAGCATGTCGGTGACTTCCAGGAGCGGATTCAGGCCGCGGCCGTCGAGGGGCGCGGGGACGAGCGCGGCGAAGGGGTTCACGGCGAACGTCATCACCAGCAGGAAGAACGCCGTGATGCCCAGGAGAACCGCCTGGGCGTAAGGCAGCACGGATCGGTGCCGGTCGCCATGGTGAGCCACCACCAGGGCGGAAAACAGCGCCTGCAGCCATGCCCAGAGCAGGAGGGAACCTTCCAGAGAGCCCCAGAGGCCGGCGATCTTGTACCGGGTCATGCTCCCCCGGGTGCTGTTGTTGGCCACGTAGAGCAGGCTGAAGTCGGACGTGATCAGGGCGTACTCGAGCAGGATCAGGGCCGCCGTGATCAAGCAGAGCAGGGCCAGAACGGCATTCCTGGAGCTGGCCAGCCAGTCCTCTCGCCCGGCGCGGGCCCCATAGACCGCCGCGGCCATGGCGTACAGGCTGACTCCCAGGCCCAGGAATAGCACGAAGTGCCCCAGGGTGGAGATCATGGCTTTGGCTTCTCCTCCTTCAGGAGAGACTTGAACAGGGACTTCTTGGCCTCCAGGGTCTCGAAATTCTTCGGAGCCTTGTACTCCTCCGAGTGCTTGGCCATGATCGTGCTGGACCGCAAATATCCCTCAGGCGCCCAGATTCCCTCCACCACGGCCCCGGCCCCTTCTTTGAAGAGGTCCGGGGCGGTCCCCCGATGCCGGACGGGCACGGTGCTTCGCCCGTCCGTCAGCGCAAAGGTGAGGAGGAGTTGCTGCGCGTCCCAGCGAACCGAGCCTTCCTCCACCATGCCGCCGACCCGCAGCGCCTTGCCCCGCAGCGCCTCCCCCTTTTCGATGATCTCGCTCGGCGTGTAGAAGTACACCATGGACTCCTTCACGCCGGAATAGACTAGCCCCGCCAGCGCCCCCAGGATGATCAGGCCTGCGATCAGATACTTGGCCCGCTTTTCCTTCATCGCCTCTTTCTTTCTCCCTCCCGCTCCAGCGCGGTCAGCTCCTCCCCCGCCTCGCGTAGTCGCCGACCGAGGAGGATCAGATATCCCGCGAGGGCGATCGTCGCCACCCCGTAGGCCAGCGCGATGAATCCCCAGCTACCCACGACGCCCTCGCTGCAGCCGGAGCGCCACGGCCTGATGCCGGGCGCGCTCCAGCCGGATCCGCTTCAGCAGAAGATACGTGTAGAGCAGCACCAGCCCCGCCAGGTTCACGGCCAGGGTCCCCAACATCAGCGGCTCCATCGACGGCCCGCCCGGGCGGAGAATCGAGGAGGCCTGGTGCAGCGTCCGCCACCACTGGACGGCCATGTGATTCATCGGAATATCCAGGAAGCCCAGGATCGCCAGGACCGCCCCGTAGCGGGCGGCGGCTTGCGGATCCTCGGCGAAGGCGCGCAGCATGAGGTACCCGACGTAGATCGTAAACAGGATCGCCGTGAGCGTGAGCCGCGCGTCCCAGGTCCACCAGACCCCCCAGGTTGCCTTTCCCCAGATGCAGCCCGTGGCCAGCGTGACCCCGGTCAAGACCACCCCGATCTCCGCCGAGGAGACGGCCGCGGCGTCGTAGGCAAGATCCCGCTTCCACAGGTACAGGGCGCTCGCCACGCAAGTCACGGTGAACGCGAGGTAGGCCGTCACGATGGACGGGACATGCAGATACATGATCCGCTGAACCTGGCCCTGCACCGCGTCCGGCGGAACCAGCACCAGCCCCAGGTACACCCCGATGAAAAGGACGAGCCCCGCCAGGGCCCCCAGCGCGCGACCGAGCCAGGACGGATGGTCCATCATTCCTCCAGGACGAACTCAAACGCCAGCGGGCATGCCACCAGGAAGACCACATCGAAGCCGGCGAGCAGCTTCACCCAGTGGCTCACCTCGCCAAGCCCTCCCCCGCCCAGGATGGCGTCCGTCGCCCGGACCGAGCCCAGGACGACCGGCACCGTCAGCGGGAGCAACAGCAGAGGGAGCATCACCTCGCGCGCGCGCAGGTGGGCCGTCATCGCGGCAAGCAGGGTCCCGATCGTCGAGAACCCGACCGTCCCCAGCAACGCGATCAGGGCCAGGGCAGGGATGTGCCGCCAGATGTCCAGGTTGTAGAGAATGCCGAAGAGCGGCAGGATCATCGCCTCGGCCATGCACATAAACAGGACGTTCCCCGCCAGCTTGCCGAAATAGATCGACTCCCGGTCCCCCGGGGTGAGCAGGAGCTCCTCGAAACACTCGTTCTCCCGCTCGGCCTGAAAACTCCGCCCCAAGCCCAGCATCCCGGTAAAGAGAAACGCCAGCCAGAGCAGGCCCGAGGCCACCTCGGCGAGCCTCTCCCGGTCGGGGCCCAAGGCGAAGTTGAAGATAAAGAGGACCAGCGCGGCAAAGAAGAGCATGGCGGTGACGCGCTCTCGGGCGCGCAGCTCGACCGTGACGTCCTTCCATGTCATGGCCCACGTTCTTCGCAGCACTTCGGTGATCATCGACTCGGCTCGCAGCTCGCAGCTCGCGCCTCGTGGCTCGTGGCTCGTGGCTCGTGGCTCTCGTCCAGCCCTTCCTCGCCGTTCTCCGCATACCGCGTGTACAGCTCCCGCAGCCGCTCCGCCGTCAGTCCGCTCTTCTCCGTCCGGTAGATCACCGCCCCGTCGTGCATGAGGATGAACCGGTCCGCCATCTCGTAGGCCCGGCTCAGGTTGTGGGTGGCCACGATGGCCGCTCCGCCCCGGGCGCGGACGGCCGCCACGTAGCCGTTCAGCAGCGTGATGGCCGCCTGGTCCAATGTGTTGTGGGGCTCGTCCAGGAACAGGAGGTCGGGGTCAAAGAGCAACATCTTTCCGATCACCAGGCGCCGCTTCATCCCGGTGCTGAAGGTGCGCACCTTCCCGTTCCCCTGTTCGCCCAGCCCCACCTCCTCCAGGGCCTTCTGGATCCGAGAGCCGCTCGCCCGAAGCCCGTGCATCACCGCCGCGAACCGCAGGTTCTCGCCGGCCGTCAGCTCCTCGTAGAGATGATGGTTGTGCGAGATCATGCCGATACGCCGGCGGATCGCATCGCGCCCATTCAAGAGGTCCTCGCCCAGCACCGTTCCACCGCCCGCAGTGGGTTTCAGCGCCGTCGCCAGGAGCTTGAGGAGCGTCGTCTTCCCCGCCCCGTTGGGGCCCAGCAGCGCCACCACCTCCCCGCGCGCCACCGAGAGATCCACCCCGTCCAGGGCCAACGTCCGCCCGAAGACCTTGGTGAGCCCGGCGACCTCGACCACCGGCGCGCTCACGGCTGCTCCTTCTCCCACGCGGGGCCGACCGTACCAAGTGTCCATCGATCAGGAGGGTCTGCCCGTCGGCAAGGCGAAGGACGCCGTGAGACTGATTACAGGGAACGGCGCCCGCGCCTCCCATTCGTCCAGGTCCGGCGTGAAGTACTTGAGACGAATCTTCTTGTATTGCTTGATACTGTAGAGCAGGGAGTATTCGGTGATGCCGGTGGCGGCAGAGATGGCGTCGACGATCTCCTGGCAGTCATTGGCCTTCTGCCCGTGCACCATGGTGAAGATGCTGTAGGGCCAGTCCGGATACGTGGGGCGGAGATAGCAGTGGCTCACCCCATTGAAGCTCGCCATCATCCGACCGACCTCTTCCGCGCGCTCGGACGGCACCACCCAGACGCCCATGGCGTTGGAGCGGTAGCCGGCCGCGTGGTGGTGCAGGACCGCCACCACCCGGCGGAGGTATCCCTGGCTCTGCATCTCCCGGGCAACCTCGAAGAGCCGGCTCTCGGAAATGCCGATCCGCTGCGCCATGGGCGCATACGGCTCCGCCACGAGCGGGAAGTCCTCCTGCAACTCGCGGCAGACGGCGATGAAGAGGGGGCTCAGGCCATCCTTGCCCGCCTTCGGTCTGTTCGCCTCGCTGTACCCGCCTCTGGCGGAGTCGACCCGCCCGGCGCCACTCTTTCCCTCCATGTCCAATCGGACGCCGATCTTGAAGAGGCGCAACGTCGGCAGGATGCGGGTGGACTCGGCGCCGGCCGTCTCGTGCAGCCGGTCTACCGTCCAGGCGAGGTCGCAGGTCGACGGGACCGCTATCGTGAACCAAAGGTTGAAGGCGTGATTCCGCTGGTAATTGTGGCTGACGCCCGGATGGTCACTCACAACTGCGGCCGCCTCGTCTACCCGGACCGGCGGCACCCGCATGGCCACCAGGCTGCTCTTGTACCCAAGGCTTTGCGTGTCGAAGATTCCGCCGATCTGGCGGATGATCTCCTGCCGTTTGAGATCCACGATGCGCCCCAGGACCTCGGCCTCGGTGAGGCCGAGGGGCAAGCCGAGAGCCTCGAACGGGCGCGTTACCAGAGGAAAGCCCTCCTGGGTCAGGTTGAGTAGGCGCTTGTCCCGCTCGTCCATCTCGACGCTTTCCCTCTCCCTGCTCTGGAGCCTCCAAGGTGTCGGGAATCATACTGGATTAGCCCAGGCCTGGCAAGCCGCCGGGCGTCAGACAAGATTGGAACGTTCGCGAGGTTCCAGTAGGCTGCCAAAAGAACCCGCTTTCGCCCAGGCTGCTCACGAAGGTCCGGATGCAAGGCGGCAAGCGATCGGTCTCAGGAGACACACCGCTCGAGACCCCTGAGAGCCCCGCGGGCCTCGGCCGCCGCCCAGAGCCGGTCGAACTCGGACTCCGGAAGACTCGGCACTCCGAGCGTGGCAGCGTGGTCGCCCTTGGCCGCCCCGTGGAAATCCGACCCGCCGGTGACCAGAAGATTGAGACGGCGCGCCAGCCGGTGGTAGCGAGCGGTCCGGCCGAAGGCATGTTGCGGGTGGTAGACCTCGATCGCCTCCAGCCCCTCTCTTACGAGGTCGGGAATCGCCTCATCCCGGTTGTGAAGGCCCGGATGCGCCAGCGCCGCGATGCCCCCCGCCGCCCGGATCACCCGGATCGCCTCGCCGACCGAAACGTCCGCCCGCGGGACATAGGCCGGCTTGTCCGATTCCCAGGTAGCGGTCGAAGGCTTCATCCGCGCTGGTCACGAACCCCCGCTCGATCAGGGCGCGCGCCAGGTGCGGCCGTCCCACGTTCCCATTCCGGGCCCGTCCGAAAACCTCGTCCGCCGGAATCGCCATACCCATCGCCTGCAGCCGGCTCAACATCGCGTGGAGGCGTCGGTGACGAGCCTCGCGTGTGTTCTGCAGAAAGGCGCGCAGGACACCGCTCTCGGGGTCGATAAAATAACCGAGGATATGAAACTCGACTCGCCCCCAGTACGCGCTGAGCTCCACGCCGGGGATCAGCGTGAGGCGGGCGGCGGCCGCGGCCCTCCGAGCTTCATCGAGGCCGTCCACCGCGTCGTGGTCCGTGATGCTGACTACGCCGACGCCGGCCGCCCGAGCGGCTTGGATCGCCACCGCCGGTTCCAGCAGACCGTCCGAGGCAGTCGTGTGCAGGTGCAAGTCAATGCGCATATTTGCCGATCGCTCGCCGCCCCCTCAAGGGAGCTGCGAATCGAGCAGAGCGTTCCGGTCGTATCCCTCGCAGGGCGCTGGAAAACCCATCTTCGCGCGCGCTGCTCAAAACGGCACGGCCGAGTGCCTCTCCGCGCAGGCGAAGGCGACACTCGGCCGACCTTCAGTAGTCCACGATCCCGCCCGAGCTATGCCGGGAAGGTCTCGTGAAACTTGGCCATGGTCTCGGCGCCCGCCTTGGAGATCAGGACGGAATCGGAGATCAAGGTGATCAGCTGATACCCCCGGTCGTACAACCCCTTGGCCTGATCCCAGCCGCCCGAGATCGTTCCCAGCGGGATGTGGAGCGCCTTGGCCTTGGCCTCGGCCTTGGCGATGGCTGCCTGCACCTCCGGATGGGCCGGGTTTCCGAAGTGGCCCATGGAGGTGGAGAGATCCATGGGGCCGATGAAGAAGGCGTCCAGCCCGGGGACCGAGGCGATCGCCTCCATGTTGTCGATAGCCTGGGTCGTCTCGACCTGGAGCATCACGAAGATCTCGTCGTTCGCTCGCTTCAGGTAGCTCTGCGTGTCTCGACCGTATCCGGCCGCACGGACGCTCCCGGCGATACCGCGGTTCCCCAGCGGGGGATACTTGCAGGCCTGGATGGCCCGAACTGCCTCCTCCTTGGTGTTCACGTAGGGGATCATCAGACCATAGGCTCCCGCATCCAGGATCCGCTTGATCCAGACGAGGTCGTTCCAGGGCACCCGAACGAAGGGCACGGCCCCGGTTCCGGCCGCGGCGATGGCCTGGCACTGGGTGATCAGGGTCAGGATGTCGCCGCCGGCGTGCTCCATGTCGATCAGGATCCAGTCGAACCCCCCGCGGGCCAGACATTCCGCCGACAGGGGGCTGCAGAGCTGCGCCCACGCCCCGGCGGTCTTCTTGCCGGCCTTGATCATCTGCTTCACGCGATTCTCGAACAGTTGGCTCATGCGATTCTCCTCTTGGAATCCCTTCCCCATAGGTCTACGAAACACACACCAGTTGACGACGAACGGAAGATTACTCTGCTTGCATGTGCCGCGTCCAGTCAGAATCCTATAAGAGCGTCCGACCGGACAACACGCTCGGGCAGTCCGCCACCACGACGGAGTCGGGACAGCACGAAGACACACGAACGCGAGTCGCCGGATAGTTGGGGTTTCCTAAGGCGCGCGAGAGGGGCGATGAGGCAGGCGGGCCGTGGTCGCTTCAGGAACCGGTCCAGGATCCATACACCGAGGAGTAGCCCACGGAGCCGCCATCCCCGGTGAAGCTCGTGAAGGGGACGGGATAGATGCCGGCCGCGCTGGCCCCCTTGCTGTATAGGTAGACATCGTCACTGGACCCCGTCTTGGCGCCGGAGAGCAACGTGGGAGAGAGTTGATAGGGAGTCCCCCAGGCGTCGACATCGGCGATGTTGCAATAGCCCCCCGCTCGCAAGGCAGCGATGCTGGTCGGATAGGTGTTCTTGTCATTCCCGTAAACGATCGCCTGGGTCGCGAGGGTCTTCGAGTCCGCCGCCGACCGCGAGTACCTGGCCTTTCGATGCGCGCTCAGCAGGTTGGGTATCGCGATCGAGGCAAGTATACCGATGATTGTGACCACGATGAGCAGTTCGATCAGCGTGAATCCTGCAGGGTGCTTCCGCGGGACCCGGCCCATCCGAACTCCTCCTCTCCTCTCAGAGCCTCCCAACAAGAGAAAGCCCCCTCGCCTTACGAGAGGTCCTGCATACTCCTACCATTAGGGTGGATTTGCACTCTGTGTGCCAGCCAACCCGTCTCGAGAGTAGGAGCCTTCAATCCGCCTACCAGAGGGAAGAAAGACCAATAACCCCCTTATATGACAAGTAGTTGGGTTGCATGTCAGCGGCCGTCTCCCCGTCAACGACTCGCGAACGCGCCTTCTTTCATCGGTGATAAAACACATTGCTTGAGTGATATTCTTGTCACAGAGGGAATGACCATGGCAGTTTCTTGGCCTGTACCCGGATCAGAGGGCATGGCGTTTCGACTTGAGGGCAAGCGCCTTGTTGATGACGGAGACGATCTGCATGGGATCGAAGGGTTTCGGCATGGCCAGACTGGCTCCGGCCTCGAGTCCCTTCTCTTTCAGCCCGGGATCGGACATCGCCGTCATGAGGATGATGGGCGTCTCCTTCAGAGCAGGGTCGGCCCGCAGACGTTTGCAGACCTCGAATCCGCTCATCCGAGGCATCAGGACGTCCACCAGGATCACGTCAGGCCGCACCTTCCGGGCGGTCTCGACCCCCGTCGGCCCGTCGGCCGCCGTGATCGCCTCAAACCCATTGGCCTCCAAGGTGTCCCGGACGAGGCCGAGGAGGAGATGATCGTCGTCGATGCAGAGAACCTTCGGCCTGTCGAAGATGGATTCCCGTACCTCGACGGGCCCCGCTTCTGCGGTGGAACCGCAGGAGGCGCAGCGGAGTTTCACTTGCCCGTCCTCCACAAACTCGATCTTCTGCTGCGTCGAACAGCAGAACGGACAAAAAAACGTGCTCATCTGCGCCCCCTTATCGTCTCACCAGAAAGGAACTTGAAGGGAGGCTACAAAAGCCGACCCGCCGTGTCAATAGGAAAGCATGGGACCCCTCGGAACCCGAATCCGGGGCTGCAGCCGCGCGGCGAAGGAATGCGCCTCCTAGCGCTGCCGCCGCCCCTGCTGTTCTGGCTTGACAGCAGCCGCAGGGATGCGGCATTCTCGCACAGGGTCGAAGGTCGGGGCCAAGGGCCCCCGGAGGATGCCTCCGTCGCTGGCGAGAGCACCGCTAGCTATCAGTTGTCGAATCTTCTCCCGAGAAGAGACGTGGACATGACACAGACCGATGTAAACCAGCCTGTCGACTTCATCCGGGCCGCGGTATCCGAGGATCTCAAGGCGGGCCGGTTCACTCGCGTGCATACCCGCTTCCCGCCCGAGCCGAACGGGTATCTCCATATCGGCCACGCCAAGGCCATCTGCATCGACTTCGGCATCGCCAAAGAATTCGGGGGCCAGTGCAATCTGCGTTTCGACGACACCAACCCGGTCAAGGAAGAGGTGGAATACGTCGAGTCCATCAAGCAGGACATCCGCTGGCTGGGTTTCGACTGGGAAGACCGGATCTACTATGCCTCTGACTACTTCGAGCGGCTGTACGAGTACGCCGTCACGCTCATCAAGAAGGGCAAGGCCTACGTCTGCGATCTGACCGCCGACCAGCTCCGCGAGTACCGGGGCACGCTTGTCGAGTCCGGCAAGCAGAGCCCCTACCGCGACCGGCCGGTGAAGGACAACCTGGAACTCTTCAGCCGCATGCGCGCCGGCGAGTTCCCGGACGGCGCGCGCACCTTGCGCGCCAAGATCGACATGGCCTCCCCCAACACGAATCTGCGCGACCCGGTGATCTACCGCATCCTCCACGCCTCGCACCACCGCACGGGTGACGCGTGGTGTGTCTATCCGATGTACGACTTCGCCCACGGGCAATCGGACAGCATCGAGGGCATCACCCATTCGCTCTGCTCGCTGGAGTACGAGATCCATCGCCCCCTGTACGACTGGTTCCTGGACGAGTTGGAGATCTACCATCCGCGCCAGATCGAGTTCGCGCGGCTCAACCTCTCCTCCACCGTGGTGAGCAAGCGCAAGCTCCTCAAGCTGGTCCAGGAAGGGCATGTGAACGGCTGGGACGACCCGCGTATGCCCACGCTCTCGGGTCTTCGCCGCCGGGGATATACGCCAGAGGCCATCCGGGATTTCTGCGACCGGATTGGCGTGGCCAAGAAGGACAGCATGGTGGACATCGCCCTCTTGGAGCACTGCCTGCGCGAGGATCTGAACAAGCGCGCGCCGCGCGCCATGGGCGTCCTCAAGCCCTTGCGCGTGGTGATCGAGAACTACCCGGAGGGACAGGTCGAGGAGTTCGCGGTGGCGAACAACCCCGAGGACAGCGCCGCCGGCACGCGGAAGGTCCCATTCTCGCGGGTTCTCCACATCGAGCAGGACGACTTCCGCGAGGTCCCGCCGCCCAAGTACTACCGCCTCGCGCCGGGGAGGGAGGTCCGTCTGCGCTCCGCCTACTTCGTGAAATGCGTGGGCATGGTGAAAGACGATCGGGGAAACATCGTAGAGCTGCGCTGCACCTACGACCCGGCCACGAAGGGCGGCGATGCACCGGACGGCCGCAAGGTGAAGGCCACCCTCCACTGGGTCTCGGCGGCGCACGCCATCCCGGCCGAGGTGAGGCTGTACGAACGGCTCTTCACCCAGGAGAACCCGGACGACATGCCCGAGGGTCAGGATTTCCTGGCGTGTCTGAACCCCCACTCTCTGGAGACGCTGCCCGGCTGCATGGTCGAGCCCAGCCTGAAGGGAGCCGCGGCCGGGAGCATCTACCAGTTCGAGCGGCAGGGTTATTTCTGCGTGGACCCCGACACTGCGAACGGCAAGCTGGTGTTCAACCGGGCGGTCTCACTCAAGGACGAGTGGGCCAAGATCGAGAAGGCCCAGCGGACCAAGTAGCGTCGCCGGCCTCAAGTGGAGTGCGCGCATGACAGGGAATGGGAGCGTCCTGGGGCTGGTGGGTAGTCCCAACCGCGAGGGCAGGACCTATCAGATGGTGGCTTCGGCGCTGGAGGGGGCATCGAAGGCCGGCGCCCGGGTCGAGCTGGTCCAGATGGCAGACCATGTGGTTGAGGCGTGCAAGGACTGCTTGCCGTGGGAGTGCATGAAGACGTTGAAGTGCCAGCACGAGGATCCCGCCTTCGAGTACCTGAGCGACAGACTTCTCCATTGCGGAGCCGTGGTGCTGGGCGCCCCCATCTACTGGTGGGACACCACGGGGATGGTGAAGTACCTCATCCTCAAGATGTTCCGCGTCTATGCCCGCTCCGCCCCGCTTGCCGGTCTGCCGGCCTTAGGGATCGGCATCGCTGGGGGCACGGGCAACGGCCTGGTGTCCGGGCTCCGGCCCGTCTACCATTTCTTCCAGACGATGCAGATGCGCGCACTGGAGCCCGTCCCCGTGACCCGCTTCCACTGGGAGGCGGCACGCGGGCGGGCGGGCGAACTGGGCGCGGCGCTCGCGGGGATGGCCGGGGCGCGGCATCCGTTCGCCGGTGTGGAGGAGCGTCTGCTCTGGTACGACGCTCTCCCCTACCTGGGCCTGAGCCGCGTGGGCGAGCGGCGTCTGCTCGCCGCCCTCACCACCGCGGCCCTGCCCCCGACCGCCGACCCCGCCATCCCCCGCGGCCTGGCCGAGGCCGATGCCCTGGCCGCGCGGGGCGAGTCCCTGCGGGCGTTGCAGGCGATCACCCGCGCGTACGAGGCGGGCGTGAAGGCCTTCGAGGAGAAGCAGGCATAGTTGGCGGCAGGCTCGACCGAAAGCCAGTCCGATAGGAAGACACGAACGCGGAGTGGACATCCACTCCGCGTTCGTGTAGCGGCTTACAGCATACTCCGAGCCCCCCGGCGCTGCGCGCGTCCGGGATCGAGACAACCGCCTAGCTGAAGATCATCTCCCACACCACCTCGGCAGTCTCCCGCGGGATCGGCACGCCGGTGGTCTCCAGCGTTTCCTTGAGCAGCATCGGGATGTCGGCCTTCGTCGCCTTCATCGCCTGGGTGACCTTCGGAATCCCCATCTCGGTGATGAACGCGGTCGCCGCAGCCACGGCCCGTTCCGCGGCTTGTGCCGGGCTCAGATCGCGGGTGTCGATCCCGTACGCCGGGGCCATGCGGGCCAGCTTGGCCGTGGCGGTCGGCAGGATATTGCGCAGCCCTGCGTGCAGCGCGATGCCGCAGGTGACGCCGTGCGGCGCGTGATACTTGGCACCCAGGGCCTGGGCATAGGCATGGAACTGCAGCCCACCCACCTCGAACGCCGTCCCTGCCATCGTCGCGGCCAGGGCCATGCTGCTGCGCGCCCCCTCGTCGCGGCCATTCTTGACCGCCTTGGGCAGGTTCTCCACGATCAGATGGATGGCTTGGAGCGCCAGCGTGTCAGAAAACGGATGTTCCCGAATCTGCGTGAAACACTCGGTGGCATGCGAGAGTGCGTCGATGCCGGTAGCCATCGTAACCCCTGGCGGCATGGACAGCATCAGCAGCGGGTCCACAACCGAGACCCGGGGCAGCAGGCTGGGGTGCCGTATGGGCAGCTTGTGGCCGGTACGCTGGCTGGTAAACACGCACACGCTGGTCACTTCGGACCCCGTCCCGGCGGTTGTCGGGATGGCGATGACGGGTACGCAGCCGGGCACCGTCTTGGTGCCGCCCCGCTGGTAGGGCGTCGGGTCCTCGTCCCCGGAGACGGCAAGCACGCCCACCCCTTTGGCGGTGTCCATGGCGCTTCCGCCGCCGAACCCGATCAGGCCGTCGCAGCGATCGGCACGGTACCGCTGCACCCCCTCGGTGAGGGTGGTGTCGATGGGCTCGGCCGCGATGCCGTCCCACACGACGCCTTCCAGCCCGGTCTCCGACAGCCTGGCCAGCAATTGCTTCATGCCGTCGCTCTTGGACATGATCTTGTCGGTCACGATCAGCGGCCGATGGAATCCGAGGGTCTTGGCATGGGCGCCCACCGTGCCGAGCGCGCCCATGCCAAACACGATGTTCGTGGGGATGCTGAACATAAACTGGAGTCCCTTGCCGTACGTGCTCATTGCCTGAAGTCCTCCTTGATGGGTAATATGGGGAACCTGCGAAACGCCCCACTGCTTATTCGGACAGCGGGGCACCCTGGTCGATTCCCTCCGACCATTTCTGCCGGACTTCAATATCCAGCCACCCGGGCGGCTACGTCAAGAGGAAACATGGAAACGGAATCCCGCGGTCTGCAAAGGGGAGCGAGAGGCGACATCCGCATCTTCAATCAATCGCGCAGAGCCGGGAGGGGCTCCCCCTCGGGCACGAACTCGACCGCCAGCCCGTTGTTGCACCAGCGCTGGCCCGTCGGCGCCGGCCCGTCGGGAAAGACGTGCCCCTGGTGGCCGCCGCAGCGGGCGCAGTGGTACTCCGTGCGCGGGTAGATCAGCCCGAGGTCTCGCTTGGTGTCCACGTGTCCCGGCAGGGGCTGGGTGAAGCTGGGCCAGCCGGTCCCACTCTCGAATTTCGCCCCCGAGACGAAGAGCGGCAGGTGGCAGGCCGCGCAGACGAAGGTGCCTGGGCGTTTCTCCTGGTTCAAGGGGCAGGAGCCGGGCGGCTCCGTCTCCTCCTCGAAGAGCACGCGATAGCGGTCGGCGGAAAGGAGCTCGCGCCACGCGGCGCGGGGTTTGCTGAGCTTCTCGATGGGCTGCGGCATGGTGTGTTTCCCTAATCAGCGCCTATTGCCACACAGCGGTCGTCCGCTCGCTGCGCATCTACCCTCAAGCCTGGTTCTGCTCAAAACCGCTTGTCCCCTGATCCCCTGGGCGACCATCCCGGCCGAGCGTGTTCCCCGGCGGCTATCCGAGGCGGAGATGGCGGCCGAAATGTTTCAAGGTGCGGTACCAGGCATCGTTGGCCGCGTCTCTCCGATACACCTCGGGCCGCGTGTCGTTGAAGAAAGCGTGGCCGGCCCCCGGATAGATCACCATCTCGGCGTCGCGTCCTTGCGCGCGCTGCCGCTCGGCGAAGGCCTGGGCGTCCGGTACGGAGAAGTACTGCTCTTCCTCTCCAAAGAAGAGGAGTCCCGGCGCGGTGATCCGCTCCAGCGCCGCCGCCCCCTTCGCCGGAAAACCGTAGAAGGCCACGAAAGCATCCACCCCCGGCTGGGTGGCCGCGACTACGGTGAGCGCCCCGCCCATACAGAAACCCGTGATCCCTACCCTGGTGGCTCCCTCGACCTCGCGGAGGTAGCGGACGGCCCCGACGATCTCTTTGGCCGCCCGCGCCCAGTCCAAACCTTCCATTAGATGCTGGGCCTCGGCGGCCTCCAGCGTGCTCTTGCCGTGGTAGAGGTCCGGGATCAGGGTGAGATACCCCTGTGCGGCGAAGCGGCCCGCTACATCCTTGATCTGCGGGACGAGCCCCCACCATTCCTGTAAGACGACGAGCCCCGGCACCCCCTTTCCCGGTCGGGCCATGTGTCCGCTCGCTTGCCCTGCCTCGGATGAGAACGTCACGTTTGCTGTTGTCGACATCGTCTCGCCCTCCTGGCGCCATCCGGATGTGCCCATTCGTCTGCCACTGCTTCAAGTTCGGTACCATGCTAAGCCGAAGAGCGTCAAGACGAAATCACCCTGCCGGACGTCACTTGAGGCGCCAGCCCTCCGAGGGTAACCCTTCCCGTCAACGTCGGGGTTCCGCCTGGGTCATCTGCCCCGCTTGCCGTCGCTCGTCGATCATCCAGATCGTGCTCGCGACCGGGCTGGTCGCGTACGGGTTTTACTTCCCGTCGTTTTGTGGCGACTGCGACGAGCACCCCCTGCTTGGGTGGCTGCTTGCCGGCGGCATGGGCATCCGAGGGATCGCGTGGATTGTCGGCGTCATCCGGGGCGTGCTGAAGCGTCGAACGCCCTCGGGCGATCCGCTCAACCTGCAACTCCACGCCTGCGGCGATCCCGCTGCCGTGGCCTGCGAGTTGGAGCAGGAATTCGCCGGTCAGACGTTCCGCCCGAAGCGGGTCTACGTCGGGGGACACTGGCTCTGTTTCGAGCACAAGACGCAGGTCACGGTGCGGCGGATCGACGCGGTTGTCTGGGCGTATGTCGAACGCGTACGGCACAAGCTGAACGGCGTCATCCCCATGGGGACGACGAATCAGTTGATTGTCTGGAGTCGCGACGGGCGCGGCGCGGCGATCCCGCTCAAGCGGAAGGCGGCGGATGAAGCGCTGGAGACTCTGCAGGCGGCAGCTCCGTGGATGTTCGCCGGCTACTCCGAGGCCCTCAAGGAAAGCTGGAACAACGATCGCGACGACTTCATCGCGCTGCTCGACGAGGCGCGGCGGCAGCACAGCCGCGCGGCTCCGCAGGGCGATCCGCGCTGAAACGCCAGGATCGCCGAGCCTCGGCCCTGGCCTTTCAGAGCCACCGCCCGGACCCCCAGCCCCGATTTCAGGCGCGGCCACCCATCGGCCGCGCCATTTCAGTGATTACCCGCACCGCTCCTGATTGCAGGCTCTCAGCGGGGAGAACGCGTTCGCGGATGCGGTCGCGCAACTGTTGCAGGAGCGACTCGCAGTATTGCATCGCGTCGAACTGCTCGGGTTGAAACCGGTGCAGATGCGGACATCCACCCCCACAGCCGGGTAATACCGGACATTCCGCGCAGCGCTCGTACTGTAGCCAGTCGTACATCAACCATGGGACCAGGTTGGCCAAGTTCGGCGGCGTGCCGGTCTCCACCGAGCCGTAGCTGCGCTCCGCCAGTCCAACGTCTTGTGGGCACTTGTACAGCAGACCGTCCGGTCCGATCACCATGTGGTGGCGCGCCGTGGCGCTGCATCCGATCGCTTCGGGCCGACAAGTGTCGTTCATAGGCAGACGCAACGCCCTGGCCCGGCGCCGCTCGCGTGTGCTCACCTGCGCGTAGACCGGATAGGACATGGCGGAAAACCGGCACCCGCGCGGCCCGCACTCCGGGACAAGAATGTGGGCAAAATCAATCTTCGTGAGATGCCGGTGCAGGTTGCGTCGGATCAGCGCCTCGTACAACCGGTCGAACTCCGCCGGCTCATCGCGTCCCAAGTTAATCCGCAGATGCGTCGGAATTCTTCCGGCCGCAAACGCCAAGTTGTCCAGCACCGCTTCCGCCGTGTTGCGACCGCGCCGGTCCCGCTTCTCAGCCGCGGGTATGTCCACGGTTACCTGGATGTGTTTCAGGCTGCACTGTTCCAGCGCACCGACCACATCGCGACTCAGCAGCGTACCGTTGGTCACCAGCGTGGCGGAGTAGCTCATGCCGGCTTGCTTACACGCGGGAATCAGCAACGAACTGACGCGGGAGATTGTCTTGATCGCAAGCAGCGGCTCCCCGCCGAACCAGCAGATCTCCATGGCCTTCTTGCCGCTGGCGGCTGAGGCGATATACCGCACAACTTGGTTTTCCCGCTTCTTGGTCCAGGAGCGCGCCGCCCCGGGGGCTTGAGCCGTGCCTTCAAAGCAGTAGCGACAACTCAAGTTGCAGGCCAACGTAGGAACGACCGTCACCTCGAGCCGGGAGTCGCTGAAGTTTTCAGAAAGGTAGTGCAACCGAACTACATCAAGTTCGTTGACGTCCTGGGGAACTAAGAAGCCCTGCGACTGGAGAAGGGCCACACCTTCAGCAGTCTCGGCCTGATCGCAGCGCAACCGGCGGCCCGAAGCGAGATGTTCGCCGCCATGTTTCCTCCGCGAGTACCACCAGCGCCCCGGTGAAGGTGTTGAGGACCGCTTTGCGCCGGCGCGGCAGATCAACCGGCAAATTGAATCGCGATGGAACCCAGACCTGCGCCAAGGATGCCGTTTCTTTGCCGGGCCCTTTCAGTGACCCACCTAGCCCTCCTCCCGTCATGACGACTCCCACGGCGGCCGATCTTTCAGCTCCGCCTGAAATCGTCAGCCCCTGACTCCGCCGATCGCAGCAAAACCGCAGTCCTGTCCTTCGACGTCGCCCTTCTTTTTCTTGGGCGCGCGCAGAACCTTGGCGAGATCGGCAACCGACACCGACTTCTTCACCTGCAGGTCTGTTCCCTTCGGAAACACCAAACTCACTTGGTTCTTGCCCTCAACCACCACCTTCACGTCCTGGGCTTTCTTGACCATGGCTGTCGCTCCTTTGCTTGAGTTAACTCCCGATGCCCGCAATCGCAGAGAATGCGGCCATCTCTGCTGCCCCTCTTAGCGATCTGAACCTCTCCGGCCCTCGAATCACTACAATTCGATACCACACAAACCGGGACGACACAACAAGAACTCCACCCCGTCCGCTTACACGGCCGGGACTCTTACATCCTCACCCACTCCTCACCCGCCATCCGAAAGATGGAGCGGATACGCTCCAGGGCCTCGGGATGGAAACGGCGCAGGAAATAGTGCGTGATGGCGGCGCGGGCAAACTGGGCCCGCATCAAGTCGCACCAGAGCTTCTGCGTGGGGTCGCTGCGGCCCGGGGGCAGCAGAGTGCACTTCTGACATTGAAACGAGCACCCCCCACCACACCATGCGAAAGCCCAGCACCGGGCGCACTCCTCATCTGCCGGCCTCGCCTTCGGCAGCGGCAGCGGAACCCTGGGGTTCAGGGTTGCGCAGCCGCCCAGCGCCGGCACTTCGGCTTTTCCATAGAGCCTAGGACAAGGATATATGTTCCCGTGGGTATCTATATAGACTTCCCGCCGACCGCAGCCGCACAGCCCGTCCGGACCTCCCGGTTGGGACGAAACCTGCGCCGCGAAGCGTATGTCCACCTCCGGGCTGCCCTCAATCGCAGATTGGACGAAGTATCGGTAAAACTTCGCGCGTTGCAGCATCAACTCCCGCAGATCGGTCTCCGACCACAGGCTGGGGCCATTCGTCTCGGCGGTCAGATACAAGAAGCTGATCCGGCGAAACCCGCGAGCTCTCAGCTCCTTGACAATGGCGATCAGGTCGGAATTGCCTGGGGTGAGGACGACCTGCGCATCCACCTTGGCATCCGTGCTCACCGCGCGCAGTCGCCGCAGCCCGCTCAGGGCCGCTTGGTAGGAGCCCGCGCCATCCGGATAGCGGCGATGCAGGTCATGACCCCTCTGCAGCCCGTCAATGCTGATCTGCACGGTAAGGTCCGGCGCGACCAGGTCTTTGGCTAGGGCGTTCGTGATCAGAGTGCCATTGGTGCCGATGTTGAAATACGGATCTTTTCCCAGCGAGCATGCCTTGCGGCGGATCGTATTGATCAGAAAACTCCCGACGGACCAGTTCACCAGCGGCTCGCCGCCGAGGAAGGAAATCAGCGGCTTGTTTCCGGGAACTGCCAATATGTAATCGGCAATGCGCTCGGCCGTCGGCTGATCCAGATGGTCGGAAGGCGCGCAATTGGCCGAATCGAAGCAATAATCGCAGGCCAGGTTGCAGCGGCCGGACAGCCGCACCATGAAACTTTGCGGCCATTGCTGCCCGGCGTCATTCTCTTCCGGCTGCTTCTCTGCCGGACCGCCTAGTCCCTGAAGAAAGAAACTCTCCGGCTGTTCCGCAGCGAAGGCGAGGATGGCCTCCTGGGATTGCTCCGTTTTACGCCTAATCGTTGACACGCTGGGCCCTCGCATCGTCAGGCCGACAGTCCCGTTCACCCTCTTCGCGGCAAAGAACCGCCTCTACGGATGACATAAGATACCATGCAAACCCGTAGCCAGGAAATCCTCAAGACACTCCCCCAAGGTTGAAGACGGTGAGGCGCACGCGCTTGACTTTTTCAGGCGAAAGGCGTAAGGCAATGGAATGAAGCGTTCTACCAAGCTGGAGCTGGATCCGAAGAATTTCTTTCGCCTCTCCAGCGGACATATACTGACTGCTCCGTCGGAAGTCCCGTTCAGGGAGATGTTTTCCGAGGTCTTCGAGTCCGGCTGCTACCTGCCTTCGGCCGAGTTTCGAATCGGAAGGGGAGATACCGTACTTGATATTGGCGCGAACGTCGGGCTGTTCTCGATTTGGGTCTCATTGAACGTCCCTTCGGCCAGGGTCTTCGCATTCGAGGCCGCGTCCGACAATTTCTTGGCGTTGGCCGAGAACGTCCGGAACAATCGCCTCAAAGGCATCTCGGCCCACCATTACGCGGTCTCGGATGGCAGCAGCAATCGTGTGACTCTCTATCGTGGATTCCATGGCGGGATTCATTCCATTCGGCCGGAATACCGGAATTGGCCCTCCTCGGCGAAAAGCGCCCGCAAGACGGAGAAGGTCCGTGCAATCACGTTGGCGAGGATTCTGCGGCGTTTCAAGATAGAGCGCGTAGATTTCTTGAAGCTTGATTGCGAAGGCGCCGAATACGAGATTCTCTTTTCCGCATCGCACCCAACGCTCTCCCGGATCCGAAAGATCGTCGGGGAGTATCACGACCTTACCGCGGAGCGTCATGGGGGCGTCTTGAAAGACTTCCTAACAAGAAACGGATTTCAAACCGCGTTCAAAGCGGCGGGGCGGGGTAAGCCATGGGGAATGTTTGCTGCAATTCTCCGCTAAGGGATCTTGAAGGTTTTCGACGATTCGATAGATGATACAGTCGATCGTACTGCCGGGCCGATTCCCGACCACCTTCTACGCTTACCCCGAGTTCACCCTCCTCAGCCGGAAGATCCGGGACGAGGTCCGGTTCGAGAACCTCAACCTCCTCTTCTGGGAGTACCTTTTCTCCACGGATTTCCTCGGATTCCTGCAACGGCACCTCGGTCCGGCATCGTCCCCGCAAATCGAGTTCCTCTCGGCCGTCATCGACTCCGGCACCCTCGCCACGCTCCGGGACCGGAAACTGTTCTATGACCCGGAGCGATACCTGGCCGCCATCTTTGGACTCGGCGGATATCTGGCCGTAGCTTCCGAAATCCTGCGGCAAATCAGCGGAGGGAACTTGCACGGGGCTCTCGATATACGGCGTGCGCTACGAAACGCAGCGCCCCCTCGGAGAGATCCTGGCCTACGCCGGGAGTGATCGGAACCCCGTCATGGATTTCTACCGGATGCGCTCGGAAACGATCAAAAAGCTCTTCGACGCCGATATCGTCAGCGCCGTGACTTACAGCTACACCGATATCCTCCACCTCGGCGTCCTGTGCGACCGGTATCGGCGGCCCGGCGTTACCGTGCTCGTCCATGGCCATAGCTGGGAGAACAACGCCGCCGACTATCTGATCGAACACAGCGGCCGGTATGCCGATTTCCTCCGGCACGTCGACGGCATCGTCATTGCGGAGGATGGTATTGCCGAGACGTTCAACCAACTTGCCGAAGAGGGAGCGACGGCGGGAATTCGGAATCTCTACAGGTTCGGCGACGGGCCCCTATCCGGCGTCGGCAACCAGAGTCGGCGGCGCAATGCCCTTGATGACCTGGATTTCGTGCGCTTGCGCCAAGAGGCGGACCGCCAACGCAGCAAGATATTCTCTCCCGAGTTGGTGACGCTGTACCGGCTCTCCTCTCGGGGCTGCTACTGGAGCCAGTGCGCATTCTGCCGACACAACAGCCGACACCCCGGACGATCCGGAGATCCGGACCAGGAACCGGAGGACCGGACCAACTGGCCGGCCAGGCTGCGCCAGCTTTCGGCAATCTCCCAAGTCCTCATCTTCTGCGACCAAGGGATCGATCCGGAAGCCGCGGTGGCATTAGCTGCCATGGCCCCGGATGCCGGCAGCGCGGCTAAGTGGTCGCTTCGGACCCGGATTGATTCCCGCTGGGATGCCTGCCGCATCGCGGCGGTGGCCCGCGGGGGGTGCGCAGAACTGATCTTCGGGCTGGAATCCATCAACGGCGACACCCTGCGGCGGATGAACAAGACCCCGATGAGCGGAGAAGCATACCGTTCACTGGTAGAGCAGATCCATCACGATGCTGCGGACTGCGGCATATACAACCACTACTGTACGATCTACGGGTACCCGGGCGAGACCTTTGAAGAATGCCGGCAGACCCTCAACTTCCTAGCGGACCTCATCCGCGGCGCCCCCAAGACGACCTTCAGTTTGAACCGCTTCCGACTGTTGTTTAAGTCAGACATCTACAACTCCCCGGGCACCTACGGAATAGGTTCGGTGACGAAGGCGCCCTTCCTGTCAAATATGTTCTGCTATGACGAACCCAACAGCAAACGCAGCATCGAGCGAGTGGAAAACGGATTGATCGACTTTTATCGGACAATAGGCTACCGCGAAGACATCCTGGCGAACCAGATACTCACGGAGATGGTTCCGGCTTTCATAAACGATAGCGGTCATGCGCCATTGCTCAAGGCCGGCCATCCGGGGAATCCATTCATGGCGTAACCTACATATACCTTTGGTGCCGGGGGCTGGAACGCTCGCGACGAGGACCTCGGGACGAATGGCTAGCGGACGGGTGGCGGCGATTCTTCGACTTTCTTCCAGGTGCCGTCCGGGTTGTACGTCTGCATGGCGCGCGCGCTGTTTTCCGTTCCCGGGCCCAGGTCCTTCTCGTAGACGACACCCTGGTGGTTCACGATGAAGGTCATGACCCCGGAGACCCCATATCGCGCCGGATACGCGACGAGGGCGAACCCGCCGATCATCTTGCCGTCGACGACGTAGTCATAGGCGCCGCCCGGCGCGTTCGGGCCTTGGGCCGTTAGGATCCGGTAGAGATAGCCGTAGTAGGGGGTGGGCTTGCCGCCCGACCGCTTGTGGGAATACCCTTCCGCCCTGGCGGTCGCGACGAGCACGCCCAAGGGGCTCGGCGCCTCGCCCTCCCTCGCCCGCCAGTAGAGGCCGTTCTTCTTGCCCTTGTCGCTGCGGAACTTCATCGCATACTTGAGCAGCCCGTCGCCCTCGCGGGGCACCCAGGCGTACTCGCGCTGGGCGTCGACATAGGCCAGGCAGACTTGTATGGTGTTCAGCTCGTTCCGCCCGAGGCGGCGATTGAGAATCTCCTCCTTTCCCGCGGCGGTGTCGAATCGCCAGGCGTTCCCCTCCTTCACCACCGGGATCGGTAGCGGCCACTTGTCCTGGCCGATGAGCAAGACCACTCTCGTCTCGGTGGGTTTTTCCAGCAGGTTCGACTGCTCGTAGGCGCGAATAAAGCGCTCCCGCGCCTGCCGGCTGGCCACCTTATCTCCCGACCAGATGAGGGGCCGGCTCTCGGGGCCGAGGATCGCGGCGAGGGCCGTTGTGTCCCCCGCTTTCACGGCCGCGACGAGGGCCTGCACCGCCTCTTCTGGCGAGGCAAAGGTCCGCTGCGCCGGGCTGGCGGCGACCGCCGCTTGGGAGCCGGCGACAACCATGAGCAGCGTCGCAACGGCAGCCATGGTAAGCCGGCTCAGGGTGAGACGCGCGTGCCGAGTGGATGACGACATCCTGTACTCCTCCGCAGCTACCATACCTCCGATGCTCCACGCGGGGTAGAAGGCGGCGGGCTCTTTCCCGGGGCACCCTCCCTGTCGCTCACCTGCGATTCCCGCCTCCGCCCGTCGTTCGAGGCGCGCTCGGGGCCGGTTGACTTGCCCCTGTGCTCGGACGGGTTACGGGCACGCTTAGGGCCGGCCCGGCCGGGCCCATGCTCTGACGGCTCGTGCGCCCGCGGTCACTGGAGCTCCGGGTCTCGCCGCCGTGTCCCAGCCCCTCGAGCACGGCTGGTTGGCGGGGTGCCTGGGGGGCCGCCGGTCCGGCCAGACCACCCGACGGCCCCCCCGCGGCGCGAGTGGCCGATCCGCCGCCCGGGCGGTTGGCGCCCCGCGGCGCGAGTGGCTGAGGAGCCTCTTGCGCGCGGCCGCGGAACGTCTCGCGGGCGTCTACACCCGGCCGCGGAGCCTGCCCAAACCGCTGGCGTACGCCGGCATCATAGTAGGCGACGCCCCGGCGATGGCTCGCGTCGTGCCGCCAGGTGGGGTCCACGATGGTGGTCCGATTGAAGGTGTTGAAGTTGGTGAGATTGATGTGGACGTTGTGGTGGCCCCAGTCGAAGCCGCCCCAGAGCATTGCGCCAACGGCCACGCCGAGACCGAACGAGAACACCTCGGCTCCGACCACGTACCCCGGCGGATACCAGTAATAGGGAGGATAGGCGGGGTACCACCACGGCCCGTACACCACGGTGGGGTCATAGATGGGCACGTAGACGACCTGCGGGGTCGCCGGCTCGATCTGGATCCCCTCTGGCTCGACGACAACCGCCTGCTGGGGGGTACTCTGGAGGTAACCGGCGGCACGAGCCTTGGCTCGCAGCATCTGGACGGTGGTCATCACGTCCTGCTCCTGGGCCAGGAAGGCGTCCCCCAGCTTCTGGGTCCAGTCCAGCTTCGCGCTCATCATGGCAAGCACCTGGGGAAAAGCCGTCAGCGACTTCACGCTCGGATCCCAGGGCTGCTGCTGCATCGCCGCCTCTAGTTGCGGTCCCCGGACGTTGGGATACGCTTGGACCCAGCGAGCGGCCTGCACTACCTCCAGCGGGTAGGTGGCCGCCATCAGGATCTGCGCCAAGAGCGCATCGGGATACAACGCAACCGGCGCCAGGAGCTGATCCAGCTCTTCCGCCCCGAAGGTCGGGGGCGCGGGCGCGCCCGCGGAAGGCGGTGGGGGCGGCGGAGGGTATTGCGCCAGAGCGCCGGGCGGCGCCACCAGCACCAGCATGAGGCACCCAAGGAGTGCGTGCCGTGCGGTGGCCTTCATCGTCATGCTGCTTCCCCTCTCTCCTCGATGCTGGTTCGCCCTGCCACGCGCGATCAGCCGAGCCCCTGACTCTTCCCGGTGGATGTCGCAGAGGTTCTCGTGGCCCCTCGTGGTCGAGGGGCCGTCACGCCCGGGGCGCGCAATGGCGTCCACCTATTCCAGAAGCAACTGGAACGATTTTATAATACAGGAACCGCGGAGAGAGCACAAGAAACGGAGAACTTCTACTTAAGGCACCTCCCATGCCGCCTGCCTCTCGATCGGTATCCGCTCGCGTGTATCTAACGCTCTGGAATCATGCGATGCTGATCCCGGGCAGCTCGATCTCTTCTGCGCGATGGCAGGCGACGAAATGCCCCGGATTGACTTCGCGGAAGGCAGGCGGCTGCGTTCGGCAAATCTCCGCCGCATAGTCGCAGCGCGGGTGGAAGTAGCAGCCCGAGGGGGGATTGGCGGGGCTGGGGACGTCCCCTTTCAGCTCGACATTGCCCGATTGCACGCGCGGGTCGGCCACCGGCACGGCCGCCATCAGGGCGGCCGTATACGGGTGCCTGGGCCGGTGGAACAACTCCCCGGTGCTCGCCATTTCGACCAGTTTGCCGACGTACATGACGGCCACCCGGTCGCAGATGTGCTTCACCACGCCCAGGTTGTGGGCGACGAAGATATAGGTGAGGTGGAGCCGCTGCTGCAGGTCGAGCAGCAGGTTCAGGATCTGCGCCTGCACCGACACGTCCAGGGCGGAGACCGGTTCGTCCGCCACCACGAGGCGCGGGTGGACGGACAGCGCGCGCGCGATGCCGATGCGCTGGCGCTGACCGCCACTGAAGGCGTGCGGGAAGCGCTGCATGTACTCGGGGCGTAGCCCCACCAGTTGCAGCAGCTCGGCCACCTGGTCGGTACGCTGCTTGCGGCTCGCCAGCCCATTGACTAGGAGCGGCTCCCCCACGATCTCGAACAGGTTCATGCGCGGATTGAGTGAGCCGTAGGGGTCCTGAAAGATCATCTGCATCTGCGGCCGCAGCGGCCGCAGCGCGGCCCGGTCCAGCGTGGCCAGGTCGACCACCTGTCCCTCGGCGGTGCGGAACAGCATCTGGCCGCTCGAAGGGACAAGGGCGCGCATCACGCAGCGTGAGGTGGTGGTCTTGCCGCAGCCGCTCTCGCCGACCAGACCCAGCGTCTCCCCCTCCTCGACGAAGAAACTGACGTCGTCGACCGCACGAACGTTGCCGAGCGTCTTCTTGAAAAACCCCTTCTGGATGGGAAAATACTTGCGGAGGTTTCTCACTTCCAGAAGCGGCGTGCTTCTCGGGCTCGTCATGCGGAGACCTCGACATCGTGATAGAGGAAGCAGCTTACCTGCTGCGTCTCACCCACCGCCTGGAGCGCGGGGGTTTCCTTGTCGCACCGGCCCGGCATGCGCTTCACGCATCGGGGATGGAACGGACACCCCGTGGGCTTGTTGAAGGGGTGTGGGATCGATCCGCTGATGGTCGGCAGATTGACGCGCGGCTGCGAGTTGACGCTGGGGATGGAGCGCAGGAGCGCCTGGGTGTAGGGGTGTTTCGGCGCATGAAAGATGTCGTCCACAGGCCCCTGCTCCATGACCAGCCCCAGATACATGACCGTGACGAAACTGGCCATCTGGGCGATAACACCCAGGTCGTGGGTGATGAAGATGATGGCCGAGTTGTGCTCGCGCTGCAGCTCCCGCAACAGTCGCAGCACCTGGGCCTGGGTCGTCACGTCGACCGCGGTAGTCGGCTCATCGGCGATCAGCAGCCGGGGATTGCAGCACAGGGCCATGGCGATGATGGCCCGCTGGCGCAGGCCGCCGCTGAGCTGCCAGGAGTATTCGTCCAGGCGACGCTCCGGCATCGGCACCCCCACGTCCCTCAGCATATCGTGTGCAAGATTCCGGGCTGCCTTCTTGCCGATAGTTTGGTGGAGCATGATCGTCTCGACGATCTGGTTCCCTATGGTGTGCAGCGGACTAAAGGAGGACATCGGCTCCTGCGGGATGAGCGCGATCTGCCCGCCGCGGATCCCGCGGATCTCCGGGCCGTGCGCATCCAGTCCGACCAGGTCCAGCTCCTCGTCGCCGCTCGTCCCATCCCGACGGGGCCGGCGCAGCAGGATCCGTCCCTGGACGATCTTGCCGGGCTCCTCGACGATGCGGAGGATGGACTTCACGGTTATGCTCTTTCCGCAGCCGCTCTCGCCGACGATGCCGAAGGTCTGGCCGGCATGCACGTCGAAGCTCACCCCGTCGACCGCCTTGACGACGCCCTCGTCCATTAGGAAATAGGTCTTCAGGTCGCGTACGGACAGGATCGGTGCCGACGGCGCTTGCGAGGTGCTCACGATTGTTGTCCCAGTCTTCCAGCGGGTTCAGCCGTGCGGCAGTTCGGCTGTTCGGCGGTACTGGAACCGTCGAACTGGTGAACCGTCGAACCGTCGAACCGTCTCTTAGTGTCCATACGGATCCGCGGCATCGCGCAGGCCGTCGCCGACGAGATTGAATACCAACACCGCCAGGATCACCACCAGCCCGGGAAACATTAGCCACGGCGCCAGCGCTACGGTCTGGATGTTCTGGGCCTCCTGCAGCAGCACGCCCCAGCTGATGGCCGGCGGCCGGATGCCCAGCCCCAGGAAGCTGAGCGAGGTTTCGCTGATGATCATGACCGGGATGGCCAGGGTACTGGAGGCGATGATGTGGCTGGTGGACGCGGGAACCATGTGCCGCAGGATGATGCGGAGGTGGCTGCACCCAGCCAGCTCCGCCGCCAGGATGAAGTCGTCCTCGCGCAGAGATAGAAAGCGCCCGCGGATCTCACGCGCCAGGGTCGACCAACCGATGAAGGCAAGAATGATGGTGATGGCCAGGAACACCCGCTCCGGGGGCCAGCCCTGCGGCAGGGCCGCCGTCATCATAAGCCAGATCGGGATCGTCGGAAGAGACTGCAATATCTCGATCACCCGCTGGATGAGCATGTCGGTCCAGCCGCCGAAATACCCCGAGATGCCGCCCAGGAAGACACCGAGGATCGTGCTCAGCGCCACGGCCACCAAGCCGACCGTCATCGAGGTGCGCGTGCCGAACATCATACGCGACCACTGGTCGCGCCCCAGACGGTCGGTGCCCAAGAAATGCGGCCGCCCCTTGGACATCGGGTCCTTGGCGTCGATCAGGTGGATGTTGGTCCCGAGCAGCCCCAACACCTTGTAGTTGTACCCCCGCACGAACAGCGCGATCGGGATGCGCACCCCCTCATCGCGCACCCACTCCATCTTCAACGTTACCGGATTGCGCTTGCCGACGACGCCCGGCACCGACGGATTGAACCCCGTCGCGTCGAAGAAGGAGATCCACTGCATCGGAATGAACGCGAGAGCCGCATCGGTCGCTTCCGGGTCCTGATTGCTGAAGAAGTCCGGCACCAGGACCACGGCGTAGAAGGCGAGCAGGATGATCATGCTCGCGACCGCCAGACGGTTCTTGCGGAATCGCCACCAGACCAGCTTCCAGTTCGACGCTACGGAGACGCGCTCTTCGTCCTTGGAGGAAAGCTCCACCGACGGCGCGGGCGCGGCCTGCATCTCGTCCGCCATGGGCTACGTTCCCTCCATCCGGATCCGGGGGTCGAACAGCGCAAGCAGGATATCCGAGATCAGCGTCCCGACGATCGTCAGCCCGCAATAGATCAACAGGATGCTCCCCGCCAGGTACATGTCTTGCTGGATCAGCGACCGCAGAAGCAGTGGACCGATATTAGGCAGGTTCATCACGGTCGCCACGATCAGGCTGCCGGAGAACAGTTGCGGCAGGTACCAGCCGATCGTGCTGATGATCGGGCTGAACGCCATGCGCACGGGGTACTTGACGACCAGCGTCCACTCCGACATGCCCTTGGCGCGGGCCATCACGACATAGGGCTTGTTCAGCTCATCCAGCAGATTGGCGCGCATGATCCGCATCAACCGCGCGGTGCCGGCCACGCCCAGCACGATGGCGGGCAGCCAGATATGTTTGAGCAGATCGATGAATCGGCCGAGACTCCAGGGGGCCTGGGTGTACTGTGGAGAGAACAGTCCGGTGATCATCAGGCCAAAATTGGAGAAGCAGACCCACATCAGGATCAGCGCCAGCATGAAGTTCGGCGTGGCGACGCCGACGTAGTTCAGCACAGCGAAGATGTAATCCAGCGCCGTGTTCTTGTGCATGGCCGCATAGATGCCCGCTGGAATGGCCACGATCCAGGTGATGACGAAGGCGAACAGCGCCAGCAGCAGAGTGACCAGCATCCGCTCGCCGATCAGCTCGGAGCTTGGCCGTTGGTATTCGAGGGAGAGGCCCAGGTCCCCCCGGACCAGACTGCCCAGCCAGAGGAAGTACCGGACATAGACCGGCTGATCCAGCCCGAACTGATGCCGGAGCGCCTCGACCTGGGCCGCGTCCATGGACGACCCGGACGAGGCCAGCATGGCCACGTAGCTGGTCAGAAAGTCACCCGGAGGCGCCTGGACCAGGGCGAATACCACGACCGTGAACAGCAGCATCAAGAACGGTAGCAGCAGCAGACGCTTGATGATGAAGCGAAGCATACGTGGAGTATCCCAGAACAATAGGGAGACGGGAGAAACCGAAGTCCTCCCGCCTCCCTGTCACCTTGTCAAAAAGCTGTTACTTGAAGAACCAGACCTCCGGGCGGCCGTTGCCGGGGGTGCGCAGCGGCCAGTCCTTGGTCACGCTGGCCGGGACGTTGTGCAGTTTGGCGTTGACCACGACCACCCCCTGATCCGTCGCGGTCAGGCCGACCGTGCCGATCTCGAACATGTTGTCCACCCACAGCTTGAAAAGCTCCTGGGCGATCTTGATCTGCTCGGCTGGTGGGGCGGCCTTGGCCTTGTCCTGCAGCTCGATCACCTTCTTGGCCTCGGCTGGCGGCTCCACGCCTTCTTTGCCGTTGGTGTCGTACCACTGCTTCCACAGCGGGCCGTAGGTGAGGTTTCCGTACAGGTCTTTGCGGAAATCGTACTTGGTCGAACCGGTGAACGGGAACCCGGCCGTGTCCTGGTTCCACAGCTCGGCCTGCAAGTCGTTCGCCTGGCGCATCTGGAAGTGCAGCGAACGCTCGCGGATCTGCATGTTGACCTTGACGCCGACCTTCTCGAAGTCCTTCACCAGCAGCGTAGCGATGTCGCGATAGGGGCCGAAGACCTCTACCACCGAGAGGTCGATCATGAGGCGCTTGCCGCTCGGGAGCAGGCGGAAGCCCTCGGCGTCCTTCTTGTCCAGGCCGATCGCGTCGAGCATCTGGTTGGCCTTTGCCGGGTCGTACTGCGTGTACTTGAAGGCGTACTCGTCGCCGGGATAGAAGGGGTGGCCCTTCTTGGGCACGGCCTGACGCGGCTCGCCGGTGCCGAGGAAGGCGGACTCGTTGATCTGCTTGCGGTTGATCGCCAGGGACATGGCGATGCGGAAGTCCCTGGTCTGCATCACCTTGGCGAGCTCCGGATCCTTGGCGTAGGTCTGGTTGAAGATCACGCCGGCGTCATGGCCGCCCGGGCTCGACCAGAGGAGGACCTTGTACTTGCCCTGCTTCTGTTCGTTCTCCTTCAACACGGGGTAGTTCAGCAGGTTGATGTGGCGCTCCTGCTCGTCCAGCTCGCCGGCGATGGCGGCCAGGTTAAGGGCCTGGGCATCGGCGAAGAACTTGAACTGCACTTCGTCGATGTAGGGGAGCTGGTTGCCGGCCTTGTCCACGCCGATGTAGTAGGGGTTGCGCTTGAAGATGAAGATCTGGTCGCTGATCCGATTGGTGGCAACCCAGGCCGCCATCACCGGGCGCTCCGGGTTGTCGAAGGGGCTCTGCTTGTTGGCGTACAGCTCCACCCAGGTCTTGAACTTGGCATCCGCCACCATCTTGTCCAGGACGTCCTTCTTGGCGTAGCTGGCGTGGAACTGCTTCAGATACTTGGCCGGCTGGAAGATCGGGAACATCTTGTCGCCGTAATCCTTGGTGGTCAGCTCCAGCAGGAAGTTGGTGTTGGCATCCTTGAACGTCCACTTGACGGTCAGGGCATCCACCTTCTCGACCTGAACGAGGGAGCCGTCCTTGTTCAGCATCCAGCTCTGGACGGCGGGCGTGAGGTCCTTGTTCTGCAGCACGTCCTTGTACCAGTACATGATATCGTCGGTGGTAAAAGGCGAGCCGTCCGACCACTTCATCCCCTTACGCAGCTTCACGGTCCAGGTCTTGAAATCCGCGGACGGGGTGACGCTCTCGGCCAGCTTCATCTCGATCGTGGCGCCGTCCGGGCCGAAGCGGGCGAGCACGTCGTAAACCACACGGTTGACGCCGTTGAAGTCCGAGGGGCCCAAGAAGCCGCGGCGCCACACGCCGCCGTACTGGCCGATTTCGTCGGCCGGGACGATGAGCGGATGCTCCGGCAGGCGCTTCTCGACCGGCGGCAACTTGCCGGCCTTGACCAGCGCGGCCAACGCGGGCGCTTCCTTGTACTTGACAGCGGGCGCAGCGGGCTTCGCGGCCGCCGGCTTGGCTTCCGGGCCCTGCTTTTTCGTTTCGGCGGCAAAGGCCGCCGGTAGTGCGATCAGCGCGCACATGCAGGTGATCATGATAAGTGCCAGTCTCTTCATCGCTCTTCCTCCCTGAATCGCCCTCAACCTCTTTCACGCATCAAAGAATTTCACTCATAGAAGGACTTCTGCCCTCTTCCGCATCAATAATCTGCCATCCTCCTTTGTTGTGATCGCCCTGAACAACTATCGCCTGGAAGGCGGCAGGTTCGGGCGGTCGTCGGTCAGCCACCACCGGCAAAGCCGGTGGCTTGAAAGATGTGAACCGCTCAAAGCGGTTGGTAGAACTCGCGCCACCTGAAGGTGGCGACTACTCGCCGAACATGGTCAACTGGTCGAGACGTTTATCTTCGTCCCGCTGCTGCTGGATGTACGCGCGGATACTCGCTTCGTCCCGCCCGACCGTGGAGACGTAGTAGCCGCGCGCCCAAAAGTGCTGGCCCAGGAAGTTTTGTCGCCGGCCGAGATACGTCCGCGCGATGTGAATGGCACTCTTCCCCTTCAGGAACCCAACTACCTGAGCCACCGCATATTTCGGGGGAATCGAGAGTAACATGTGCACGTGGTCGGCCACGAGGTGGCCCTCCTCCACCGCACACTCTTTCTGCCGGGCCAACTCCCGGAGGACCTCGCCCAGGTGCTGCCGGAGGTGGCCGTACAACACCTGCCGCCGACCCTTGGGAATCCACACGACATGGTACTTGCACTCCCACACGGTGTGGGCTAAGCTCTGTATCTCGTCCATTGGAAGCCTCTCGTGGTGTGAGCTTTGAGCGGTTCACACCCGGGAGGCTTTCGTATTTTCCCGGAACTGTCAAACTCTGGGAGTCCCCCGGCAGAGCCGGGGGCTTACCCAAATGAAGTTAGAAATCGCGTATCGTCATCTGGGTGAAGTTGCTTCACTGACGCTATCGCCCCTGGACCATCCGCCACCCCTGAATTCATACTCCGAACCTGATCGGCCGTCAAGTATTCCTCCGATCAATGTACCTCCGATCGACTGTGTGCCGCCGGTTGATCAACAGGGTTCCCGGGGTCCGGTCTTGCCCCATTTTTGCTCTTGACACCCACGGTCGGAGTGCAGGACACTTCGACACCCAACATAAAATTTTACGGTTAGTCGCTCCGGTGTAAGAATGCTTTGAACGCCTGACCGCCTCGGTGCTCCCCCCGGAGGTTATGCATGCACTTTTATGACCGTGTGCTCCGCCTCGTTCTGCCCGCAGGAGCAATCGCGGTGCTGGGAACGGTCCTCGCGGTGGGCTGGTTCACCCAGCCGGATCGGTTCGCCAGGGGATATGCGCCCGAACAGCCCATCCCTTTTTCCCATCAGTTGCACGCGGGAACGCTGAAGATGACCTGTACCTACTGTCACTCCGGCGCCACGAAATCCCGCGTGGCGGGCGTTCCCAGCGTTGAGACCTGCATGGGCTGCCACAAGGTGACCAAGACCGATGTTCCCGCCATCCAGGAGCTGACGCGGCGCTACAACGCCGGGGAGGCGCTGCCCTGGAAGCGGATCCACACGCTGCCCGATCATGTCTTCTTCGATCATCGGCCCCACGTCAACGCCGGGATCGCCTGTCAAACCTGCCATGGCGAAGTGCAGAGCATGAAGGTCGTCAGGCGCGAGATGGGCATGCGGATGTCGAACTGCCTGGCCTGCCACCGGGAACCCCACGCGGCCCTGGCCAAGGATTCGAAATTCACCAAGGCGGCCGAGCACTGCGCCGCCTGCCATCGCTAGGAGCCGAGCATGGAGCCGAAGAATCGCCGTCAGATCTTGGGGAGCGTGGCGGCGCTGCTGGCCGCCCCCCTGGTGCTCGGAAAAGAAGCCCTGCTCCAGACCTTCCGGCCGCAGGGAGCTAAGGCCGGCCTCTCCGAGGCATCGCCCCGTGCCCGGATCAATCCCCCGGCCCATTCGGTGAAGCGCCATGGATAAGCCTCTCCATTCCCGCCGCACCTTCCTAACCCTCGTGGGGGCGACCACGGCCCTCGCGGCCTGCGAGAGGAAGGGGCGCTCCGTCGTCGTGCCATACACGAAGCGGCCCCAGGAAGTGGTGCCGGGTGTGGCCAACTTCTACGCCAGCAGCTTTCCCGAGGGGCGGCGCGCCTACTCGGTTCTCGTCAAGACCCGCGAAGGACGCCCCATCCACATCACCGGCAACGACGAACACCCGGGCCTCAAGGGCAAGACCAGCCCCCGCGCCCTCGCCGATGTGCTGCGTCTCTACGATCCCGACCGCCTGCGCGGCCCCAAGATTCAAGGCCGTCCCGCCTCCTGGCCCGAGGCCGAACAGGCCCTCATCGCCGCCCTGGCCGCTGCCAAGCGAGAGAACAGGCCCGTTCTCCTCCTGACCGGCGCCACCAGCAGTCCCACCCGCAAGGCCCTGCTGGCGGATCTCAGGACGGCCCTGCCCACCCTGGAACACCTGGCCTGGGAACCCGCCCTGGGCGATGGCGCCCAGGAAGGCGCCCTTGCCGCCTACGGGATGCCCGTCGAAATTCGCCCCCGACTCGACAAGGCGAAGGTGATCCTCTCCCTCGGCGCGGATTTCCTGAATGGCGACGATCCCGAAGCCATTGCGGCCTTCACCGCCACGCGCCGTCCCTCCCAGCCCGGCATGTCCATGAACCGGCTCTGGATGCTGGAAGGAGCCATGAGCCTGACGGGCGCCAACGCGGATCAGCGCTTCCCCGTGCGTCCCTCCCGGATCGCCGCCCTGGCCATGTCGCTGGCCCGGGAGCTGGGGCCGCTCCCCGTCGGCGCTCGTCTGCCCGAGATTCCGGCGGGCCTCGCCGAGCAGGAAGGCCTTCCCGCCGAAGCCTGGAAGAAATTGGTGCAGGATCTCAAGTCCGCGGGCCGCGAGGCCGTGGTGTTCTGCGGCGATGCCATGCCCGCCGAGACCCATGTGGCGGCTGCGCTGCTCAATGCCATGCTGGACTCCCAGGCCCTGGATGTGCGGCCCTCCGAGAGCCTCGCCACCTTGAAAAATCTGGATGCGGTCGTGAAAGGCATGGCCGCAGGCAGATTCGCGGCGGCGCTGCTCTGGGACGTGAATCCCGGCTACGCCTATCCGAAGGCCGCGGAGTGGAAGAGCGCCTTCGAGAAGGTCCCCACCCGCGCCTGGATCGGCCTTCTTGAAAACGAGAGCGCCGCCCAGTGCCCGATTCTGCTTCCGGAGCACCACTGGCTGGAGTCCTGGGGCGATTACGCCGATGGCGCTGTGATGACGCTCCAGCAGCCCGCCATCGGCCCCCTCTACGACACGAAGCAGGGCGAAGATCTGCTCCTGGCCCTGCTCAAGGGGTTCGGTGCGGCGAAGGGCGAGGACTACCACGCCTATCTGCAGGCTCGATGGCAAAAGGAGGTCCAACCCTCCGGCAGTTTCGTGCCCTTCGAGCGCTTCTTCCAGGTCGCCCTGCACGATGGGGTGGTGAAGCTGGACGCCAAGACCACGCCGCCGCCCCCCTTCAGGGGCTCCGCCGCAAATGAAGCGGCCGGCCGTGCCCTCTCGGCCAAGGACTCCGCCTTCGAACTGCTGCTTCGCCCCGGCACCCAGGTCCATGACGGTCGCTACGCCAACAGCGGCTGGCTCCAGGAACTCCCGGATCCCATCACCAAGGCCACCTGGGGAAATCCGCTCTCCATTTCCGTGGCGGACGCCAGGCAATTCGACCTCCGGGACGGCGACATGGTGGAGCTCGAGGCGACGGGCACCACCCTTCGGCATCCCGTGATCGTGCAGCCGGGTCAAGCCAGAGGTGTCCTCGCCCTCGCGCTGGGCTATGGCCGCACTACCGGCGGCGTCGCCCGCGGCGTGGGCATCAACGCCTTCCCTCTGCTCGCCTCCGGCACGACGACGCCCAATCTTCGGCTCGGCGTGAAATTATCCAAGGCCCCGGGACACGGGGAGCTCCGCGTCACCCAGAGCCATCACCGCATGGAGGGCCGCGATCTGGCGCGCTCCTTCTCCCTGACCGAATTCGCCACGGAGGCCAAGCGTCACCACGCGCAACCCGAGCCCGCCACGCTCTACCCCGATCAGCGGTTCCCCGACCACAAGTGGGGCATGGTCATCGATCTTGCCGCCTGCATCGGCTGCAGCGTCTGTTCCCTGGCCTGCCAATCCGAGAACAACATCTCCACCGTGGGTCCCGATCAGGTGGCCAAGGGCCGGGAGATGCACTGGATGCGCATCGACCGCTACTACGAGGGCGGGATCGATAACCCGAAGGTCGTGCACCAGCCCATGCTTTGCCAGCACTGCGACTCGGCGCCTTGCGAGACCGTCTGCCCCGTGAATGCCACCAACCACAGCCCGGACGGCCTGAACCAGATAGCCTACAACCGCTGCGTGGGCACCCGGTATTGCGCCAACAACTGTCCCTACAAAGTGCGCCGCTTCAACTTCCTGGAGTTCACGGCGGACAAGATCGAACCCGCGAGCCTCGTCTACAACCCGGAAGTGACCGTGCGCCCCCGCGGTGTCATCGAGAAGTGCACCTTCTGCGTGCAGCGCATCCAGGATGCGAAGATCCGCGCCGCGAGGGAAAGGCGCCCCGTCAAGGACGGCGAGGTGCAGCCTGCCTGTGCCGCCGCCTGCCCCGGCCGCGCCATCGTCTTCGGCGATCTCAAGGATCCGAACAGCCAAGTCTCCCGACTCGTCACGTCCACGCGGGGCTACAAGGTGCTGGAGGAAGTGGGGACTCGCCCCGCCATCACCTATCTCGCGGGTCTGAAGAACCCCGCGCTGGAAGGCGGCGCCCATGCATGACGCCATGCTTCTTCCCGACGCCCTGCGCGAACCCGTCCTCACGGAGGGGGTCGTCACGTCCGGAGGCCTGGACGATCAGGTGCTGGCCCATCCTGAGACCATGCCTCCCCGGGCCTGGTTCGTCGCGCTGGCCTTCACCGGCACGCTGACGCTCATCGGTTTCGGCTTCATCGGATACACCGTAGCCACCGGCATCGGCGTCTGGGGCAACAACAGCCCCGTCTTTTGGGGCTTTGGCATCATCAATTTCGTCTTCTGGGTGGGGATCGGCCACGCGGGAACGCTGATCAGCGCCATCCTCTTCCTCTTCCGGATGCGCTGGCGCAGCGCCATCGCCCGCTTCGCCGAGGCCATGACCATCTTCGCGGTCATGTGCGCGGGCATCTTCCCGCTCATCCATGTGGGACGGCCCTGGCTGGCCTTCTGGCTCTTCCCCTATCCGAACCAGCGGGCCCTCTGGACGAATTTCCGCTCGCCCCTGCTCTGGGACGTCTTCGCCGTCAGCACCTACTTCAGCGTCTCCCTGATGTTCTGGTACCTGGGCCTCGTGCCGGATATCGCCTCCATGCGCGACCGCACCACGAACCCATGGAAGAAGCTGGCCTACACCGCGCTTTCGCTGGGGTGGCGCGGCTCCGGCAGCCACTGGCAGCACTTCGAGAAGGCCTACCTGCTGCTCGCCGGTCTCGCCACGGGCCTCGTGCTCAGCGTGCACTCGGTGGTGAGCTTCGACTTCGCAACCTCGGTCGTGCCCGGCTGGCACATGACGATCTTCCCGCCCTACTTCGTCGCGGGGGCCATCTTCGCGGGCTTCGCCATGGTGGTGATGGTCCTGGTGGTCGTCCGCGAGACCATGAATCTGAAGAACCTGATCACGGTTCGGCACCTGGATGTCATGAACAAGGTGATCCTCGGGATGAGCTGCCTGATGGGCTACTCGTACGCCATGGAGGGCTTCACCGCCTGGTACAGCCAGAACGCCTACCTCCACCACACCTTCCTGAATATCATCGGCGGCCATTACGGCTGGGCGGGGTGGCTCACCATCGCCTGCAACATCGGCATCCCCCAACTGCTCTGGTTCAAGCGGTGCCGCACGAATTACTTCTGGATGATCCTGGTGGCCGTCTCCGTGACCGTGGGGATGTGGTTCGAGCGTTTCGTCATCATCGTCGTCAGTCTCTCCCAGGACTACCTGCCATCCGCCTGGCGGATTTACAGACCGACGATGGCGGACTTCGGGATTCTGCTGGGCTCCTTCGGCCTCTTCTTCACCCTGGTCCTGCTCTTCGCCCGGGTGCTGCCCGTCATCGCCACCTCGGAAATGAAGGCCACCCTGCCTGGATCCCAGCCCGAGCATGGAGGCCGTCATGAGTGACCAGGCCTTCGCCGTCCTCGGCCTCTTCGACAGCGCCGACGCGCTGATGTCTGCCATCCCCCAGGTCAAGGCGCGCAAGCTCGGCCGCCTGGAGGCGTACACGCCCTACCCGATCCACGGCATGGACGAGGCCCTGGACCTACGCCGCTCGCCCCTGGGCGGGATGGTGCTGGTCATGGGCATCCTCGGCGCGATCACGACCCTGGGCTTCGAGTACTGGATGAGCGCCGTGGACTACCCCATCGTGACCGGCGGCAAGGCGCCCTGGTCCTGGGAGGCCTTCGTTCCCATCATGTTCGAGATGACGGTGCTTTTCGCCACGTTCACCGCGGGCCTGGGGATGCTGCTGCTCCTCAACAAGCTCCCCTTCTTCGGGCATCCCATCCTCGCTTCCAGGGCCATCCGCAGCATCACCCGGGACCGCTTCGCCCTGGCGGTGGAGGCCGATCCCGAGCTGGACGCGGAAGCCGCGGAAGCCGCCTTGCGCGCCTCGGGTGCCCGTGACATCGAGCTGCTGGCGGCGCCGGACCGAGCCCCCTTCCTCACGAGCGACTTCATCCTGCGCTCCCTCGGCGGGATCGCCGCCGCCTGTCTGGTGTCAGGAATCGCGATGTTCTGGGCCGTCAAGCTCTTCCCCGTCCTGCCGCCCATGATTCACATGGAAGACCAGCCGCGCCTCAGTGCGCAACAAGGCAGCGCATTCTTCAAGGACGGTCGCGGGATGCGGATGCCGGTGCAGGGAACGGTGGCCCGCGGCTACTTGCCCTTCGATGCGGCCACCCAGGAGGAGGCGGCCGCGATCCCGAACCCCCTGCCCCGCACGCAGGCCGTCTTCGCGCTCGGCAAGGCGGCCTTCACGGATCGCTGCGCCGTATGCCATGGCGCGCTCGCAAACGGGGCGGGCAGCCTCACCGCCGCCTATGGCGCGAAGCCCGCGAACCTCCAGGCCCAGCAGTTCCGCGACTACCCGGACGGCAAGATCTACTGGGTCATCGTGAACGGCAAGAACGCGATGCCCAGCCATGCGGCGGACCTCACCCCGGATCAGCGCTGGGCGGTGGTGCATCACTTGCGCGCCCTTCAGCGGGCCCAGAACGCGAAGGACGAGGACCTCAAATGAGATCCGAAACGACCAGCTCCCCCCTTCTCATTGGCATCACCGCCATGGGATTCCTCGGCGTGGCGGCCACGTACCTGACCGCCGGTCCCGAGCGCTTCTGGGCCAACTGGCTGCTCTGGTTCCTGTTCGTCTTCACGCTGGCCCTGGGCTGCCTCTTCCTGGTCGCCCTCGAGCACCTGGTGGCAGCGAGCTGGAGCGTGCCCATCCGGCGCCTGCCGGAACGCTTGGCAACGCTTCTGCTGCCCGTGGTACCCGTGGCCCTCATCGCCCTGGGCGCCGTGCCCGTGCTCTACCCGGGCGCCAAACCCGAGGCCCTGCAGAACAAGATCCTGGCGGGCAAGGCCTTTTGGCTGGGTCTGCCCTTCTTCTCGGCCCGCACCCTGCTCTGCCTCGCGCTCTGCCTGTTGGCGCTGACCGTCCTCGTCCGGGGTTCTCTCCGACAGGACCGGACCAAGGATCCGCGCTTCACCGTCCAGGCCCGCAAGTTCGCCCCCGTCTTCATGGCGATTTTCGCACTGGTGATCACGCTCCTGGCCTTCGATTGGGTCTCGGGCCTGACGCCCGAATGGTACAGCGATATCTTCGGCCTCTATCTCTTCGCGGGCGGCTTCCTCGCCGCCCTGGCCGCGACGGTGTTGGCGCTCGGCAGCCTCCAGGGCCAGGGACGGCTTCCGGAAGTGCGCCGGGACCATCGCTACAACCTGGGCGGCTTCCTCTTCGCCTTCACCGTGTTCTGGTCCTACATCGGATTCGCCCAGTACATGCTGATGTGGTATGCCAACCTGCCCGACGAGGTGGTCTGGTACAAGGTGCGCCTCGAGGGGGGCTGGCATGCGGTGACGGTGGCGCTGGCGATCCTGCATTTCTTCGTCCCCTTCTTCGCTCTGGTCACCCGGGATGCCAAGGGTGATCCGCGCCGCCTGCGCTGGGTGGCCGTCCTCATGCTCGGCGCCCACGCGCTGGACCTCTATTGGCTCGTGTTCCCCGCACTCGGCAAGGGCGTCCTCTTCTCGTGGCCCGAACTGAGCTTCGGCCTCTTCTTCATCGGTGGCACGCTGCTCTGGGTTCGCAAGGCCCTTGATTGGGGCGAGGATCTGCCGGTGGGAGATCCCTTTCTCCAGAAGGGCCTGGAGTTCCGCCTGTGATCAACCGCTACGTCTCCCCCGCTGAACTCCGACGTCTCATCTCCGCCTTGCTGGTGGTGGTCGGTTTCATTGCCCTCAACGCGCTTTTCGGCTTCATCGTCCTGCCCGGCCTCCGCTTCCAGGCCCACACGGCCCAGGAGAGCCCCGTCGTCGCCGTCCAGGGCGACACCGGATGGCTGGACCCCACCGACACCCCCATCACCCCCAAGCAGGTGATCCCGCCCATCGACCCCAAGACCGTCCTGACGCCCAACCCCGAGCTGATGGCTCGAGGCAAGGCCCTCTTCGAGCAGACCTGTGTCCCGTGCCACGGGACAGGCGGCAAGGGCGACGGCCCCGCCGGCAAGGGCCTCAACCCCGCCCCCCGGAACTTCACCGCAAAGGCGGGATGGAAGAACGGCACCAGGCTCGAGGACGTGTACCGCACACTGGACGAGGGCATCAAGGGAAGCTCCATGGCGTCCTACAACTACCTGAGCAAGAAGGATCGTATGGCGCTTGCGCATGTTGTCCAGAGCCTGGGCGCCTTTGATCACGGCGTCAACGATCCAAAGGCGATCGCCGCACTCGAGAAGCTCTTCGCCAGCACCGGTGAGGTGATCCCCAATCGCATCCCGCTCAGGCTGGCCGTCGATCACCTCGTCCAGGAATTTCAGGCCGCCCCTGCCCTGAAGAACCGGGCCGCGAGCCCCATTCTCCAAGAGGCCATCCTGGACCCGACCCGGGCCGCCCAGACCCTGGCGGGCATCCCCGGCTGGCAGACCAGCGAACGGGTGCTGGCGAAAGCGCTCCTGCCGGACCTTTCCGGCAACGGTTTCGCGCCTGCCGTGGCCGGCTATTCCCCCGCCCGCTGGAAGGAACTCCATGCCGGCCTCCTGGGTCGCTGAGGAGCACATCGTGCCCATGCCAATTCGACGCCGACTTCCGCTTCTCATCCTCCTGGCCGCCCTGACCATGGGGGATTCAAGTCTCGCGCAGACCCCAGCCAAGGCCCCGGCCTCCGCGCCCCTGCCCTTCGCGGCGGAGGAAGTGGGCATCGACGAAAAGCTGGGCCAGCGCGCGGCCCTCGATCTCGTGCTCAAGGACGAGGACGGCAAGGCGGTTTCCCTTCGCGCCTTGATCGACAAGCCCACCATTCTGACCCTCATCTACTTCCGCTGCACGGATCTCTGCCCGCTCCTGCTCAACGGCGTCGTCGACGTCCTGAACCGCACCCAGTCCGAGCCCGGGAAGGATTTTCAGGTCCTCACCGTGAGCTTCGACCCGCGCGACACACCGAAAATCGCGGCCGAGAAGCGCACCGGCTACTTGCGCGAGATCACCCGGCCCTTCCCGCCCACGGCCTGGCGCTTTCTCACGGCGGACGCCGCCGCCAGCAAGGCCCTGGCCGACTCGGTCGGCTTCAAGTTCAAGCGGCAGGGCGAGGAGTTCGTCCACGCGACCGCCATCATCTTCCTGAGCCCCGCGGGCGTAGTGACCCGCTACATGTATGGCACCGCGTACCTGCCCGCGGATCTGCAGATGGCCGTGCAGGAGGCCGCCCGCGGCGAGGCTCGACCCACCATCAACACCTGGCTGAAGATCTGCTTCAGCTACGACCCGGTGGGCCGCACCTATGTGCTCAGCTTCACCAAGATCGGCGCCGCGATCGTCCTTCTCGGCGCCGTGATCTTCCTGATCGTCCTGGTCCGCGGTGGGCGTCGCCGCAACCGCCAGGCAGAGGAACGCCCATGACCTATTCTTCAACCGCGCAGCCCAGCTACCTCCAAGACAGCGGAGGACGCACGGGCCTGATGGCCTGGATCACGTCCACGGACCATAAACGGATCGGCGTGCTGTACCTGGTATCGATGGCCGGCTTCTTCTCCGTGGGGGTCGGCATCGGGTTCGTGATGCGGCTCGTGCAGCTCACGACCTTCCAGACACTCATCACCGCCCAGACCTATAACGCCCTGTTCACGGTTCACGGCGTGGTCATGATCTTCCTCCTCGTGATCCCCGGATTGGGGGCCGTCTTCGGAAACTTCTTCCTGCCGATTCTTATCGGAGCCAAGGACGTGGCCTTCCCGCGTCTGAATCTGGCCTCCTGGTACTTCTTCATGACCGGGGCCATCCTGGCGATCCTCTCGCTCTTCACGGGCGCGGGGGCCCCCGATACGGGCTGGACCTTCTACGCCCCCTTCAGCATCAAGACCGGCACCAACGTGAGTCTGGCGGTCTTCGGCGCCACCGTCCTCGGATTCTCCTCGATGTTCACGGGCATCAATTTCATCACAACCATCCACCGGCTCCGCGCGCCGGGCATGAGATGGTTCCGCATGCCCCTCGTCTGCTGGGCCTTCTATGCCACCTCCTGGATCCAGATTCTGGCCACGCCCATCCTGGCCATCACCCTGATCCTGGTGATCCTGGAGCGCTTCTTCGGGATCGGGATCTTCGACCCGGCCAAGGGAGGCGACCCGCTGCTGTACCAGCATCTCTTCTGGATCTACTCGCACCCGGCGGTCTACATCATGATCCTGCCCGCCATGGGCGCTATCACCGAAATCATTCCCACCTTTGCCCGGCGCACCATCTTCGGCTACAAGGCCATTGCGTTCTCCAGCATGGCCATCGCGGGCGTCGGCAGTCTGGTGTGGGGCCACCACATGTTCACCAGCGGCATGAGCGAGCTTGCGCAGATACTCTTCTCGCTCCTGACGATGATCGTGGCCGTGCCCAGCGCCATCAAGGTCTTCAATTGGGTGTCCACCCTCTACAAGGGATCCATCGATTTCCAGCCGCCGCTTCTCTTCGCGCTGACCTTCATCTTCCTCTTCTGCATCGGGGGGCTCACGGGAGTCATGCAGGGCGCCCTGGCCGTCAACGTGAATGTCCACGACACCTACTTCATCGTTGGACACTTCCACTACGTGATGTTCGGCGGCACGGGCTTCGCGTTCTTCGCCGCGCTGCTCTACTGGTTCCCCAAAATGTTCGGGAAGATGTACTCGAAGAAGGCCATCTACGCTTCCTGGTTCCCCATGTTCATCGGCTTCAACATGCTCTACTTCGGCATGCTGATCCTTGGGGTGATGGGCATGCCCCGGCGCTACTACGCCCACCTCCCCCAGTTCCACCCCATGCAAGTGTTCGCCACGGTGGGCAGTTGGCTGCTGGTGCTGGGCCTCCTCATCTACTTCGGCACCCTGCTCTACGCGCTCTTCAAGGGCGAGAAGGCCGAGGCCAATCCCTGGGGCGGCGTGACCCTCGAATGGACCATCCCCAGCCCGCCTCCCCTTGAGAACTTCGAGGAGATCCCGACGATCACCACCGGACCGTATCACTTCGCCAAGGTGGAAAAATGAGTGGACATGCTCACCGCGACGACGTCGGCTCCAAGCTGGGGATGTGGCTCTTTCTCGTCTCCGAGATGGTGCTCTTCGGCGGGCTTTTCATCGCCTATTCGGTCATGCGGCATCGCTACCCCGCCGAATTTCATCACGGGGGCGCGGAGTTGAACGCCACCCTCGCCGTCATCAACACGCTGGCCCTGCTCACCAGCAGCCTCACAGTGGTTATGAGCATCGTCGCCACCCAGCGGGGCGAGATCAAGCGGGCCATGGCCTTCCTGGGCACGACCGTGGGGCTGGGCGCGGTGTTTCTCGTCATCAAGTCGTTCGAGTGGGCCGCGAAGTTTCAGCATGGCATCTATCCCAATTCCGCGCACCTCGCCACCCTGCCTCCCGGCGAGCAGGTCTTCTTCGGGCTCTACTTCTCCATCACAGGGCTGCACGGCCTGCATGTCATCGCGGGGATGGGCGTCCTGTCCTGGGTGCTCTGGATGATGGCCCGGGGCCAGGTCCGCGCGGACCGCTATATCCATCTGGAAAATGGCGGTCTCTACTGGCACCTGGTGGACGTGATCTGGATCTTCCTGCTGCCGCTGTTCTATCTTGCGTCGTGAGACTCTTTGTCCACGGATGAACTAGGGATACGAACATGGATGCACACACCGCTTCCGAGACAGATGCCCATCCGGGCTATGGCACCTTCATCAAGGTGTGGGTCGCTCTTGTCATCCTCACGGGCCTCCTGGTCCTGGCGAGCCGCCTCGGCCAGACCCCCGCGGTATGGGGCCTCCTCACGTTGACCCCCTTGAAGGCCGGCCTCGTCTTCTATTTCTTCATGCACCTGAAGTACGAAGGCCCGCTGCTCAAGGCCGTGGTCCTGGTGACCCTTGGCACGCTGCTGATCTTCTTCGCCCTGCTCTTCTCCGATGTCGCCTTCAGGTAAGGACAGGCCATGGAATGGATGAAACAAGCCTCGACCTCCGCCGCAAAGTCCGACGCGGTCTTCTTCTTCGTGTTCGGACTCTCGCTGCTGTTCCTGGTCTTCATCACGATCCTGATGATCTATTTCGTCATCCGGTACAGCAAGAAGCGCCATCCGGAGGCGGAGCAGATCGAGGGCCACGTTGGCCTCGAGATCCTCTGGACCGTTATTCCGCTGGTGCTCTTCCTGGCGATCTTCTACTACGGATGGACGAATTACGATTACATGCGCCAGGCCCCCCGGGATTCCATGGTCGTGAAGGTGACGGCCCGCCAGTGGGTCTGGTCCTTTGAATACCCCAATGGCAAGCAGACCAAGCTGCTCTTCGCCCCCATCGGCAAGCCGATGAAACTGGAGGTCCGCAGCCTCGACGTGGTGCACGGGTTCTTCGTGCCCTCCTTCCGCCTCAAGATCGACGCGGTGCCCAGCCTTGCCAACACCACCTGGTTCGAGGCCACCAAGCTCGGCTCCTTTGACATCGAATGCACGGTCATCTGCGGCGTGGATCACAGCCGGATGCTGAGCAAGGTGGTCGTCGTGCCCGAGGAGGAATTCAAGGCCTGGTACTTCGGAGGAGAGACGGCACCCGAACCGGGCCAGGCCCTGCCTTCCGTGGCCCGTCACGACGTTTCAACGGACCCCGCGGGTCTCGCCCTGATGCGCGCCAAGGGGTGCCTTGCCTGTCATACCATGGACGGCACACCCAAGGTGGGCCCCACGCTGAAGGGTCTCTATGGGAAACAGGAGGAGATCCTGGTGGGCGGCGCGTCGCGCACCGTCACGGTGGACGAGACCCGCCTGCGTCTCGCCATCCGGGAGCCCCTGCGCGAACTGGTCAAGGGCTACCCTCCGGTAATGCCCTCCGTCCCCTTGGATGACCGGGAACTCACCGAGATCGTCGCCTTCATCAAGACCCTGAAGTAGGAGCCCCATGGCGGCCGCCGCGATCCCCACCGAACGCCCAGGCTGGGCTGCGCTCTTCCTCGAACTCACCAAGTTCAAGATCTCCGCGGCCTCCACGTTCACCGCCGCCACGGGCTACGTCGCCTTCCGTCGGGGCGTGGACCTCGGGCTCCTCACGGCCTTGCTGGGCACACTCCTGCTGGCCATGGCCTCCTCGGCCCTCAATGAAATCCAGGAGCGCAACCTCGACGCCCTCATGGAGCGCACCCGGAATCGGCCCCTCCCCAGCGGGGCCGTGAGCCCCCGGAACGCGGCGGTCATCGTCGTCCTGCTGGGGGCTTCCGGTCTTCTGGTGCTCCTTCTTCTTCCATGGGTGGATCTCGGCCTTCCTGGGTCTCCTCGCCATGGCCTGGTACAACGGACTCTACACACCCTTGAAACGCCTCAGCGCCTTCGCGGCGGTGCCCGGCGCCCTCATCGGCGCGCTGCCGCCCGCCATCGGCTGGACCGCCGCGGGTGGATCCATCGGCGACCCCGCGCTGCTGGCCCTCTGCTTCGTCTTCTTCGTCTGGCAGGTGCCCCACTTCTGGCTGCTTTCCATGCTCCACCAGGAAGGCTACACCAAGGCCGGGTTCCCCACGCTCGCGCGCCACTTCCAGCCCGCGCAGATCCTCCGCCTCATCTTCACCTGGACCTGCGGCACCGTCGCCGCCGGCGCGCTTCTGCCCGCCTTCGGAACCACGCGAGGCATCGGCGCCCTTGTCCTGCTCGCGGCGGGCGGCCTCTGGCTCGTCCTCAGGTTCCGGCACTTGCTGCGCCCCGAACGGACGACGGCTCAGATTCGCCGGGCCTTCATGGAGATCAACGCCTTCGCGCTCCTGGTGATGGGCGCCGTGATCCTGGATGCGCTGGGGATGAAGTAGGAGGGGCCTTCAGGGCATCCCCAGCCGGCTCTGCAGCAATCCCAGCCGTTGGATTTGTTGATGCAGGAGCCCGGTGTCCCGGACGTAGACTTTCGGGGCCTTAACCTGCCGCTTCTGCAGGTTCTCGTGCCACAGTGGGAGCTGTCGAACCATGAAATTTGAAACTGTTGTATTCGTTTTTCATGGTACGGATAGTCGCTCTCCGGACAGGATCTCCCCTATCCTCACGACCACACGCCGGCAACTGGACAATTCGAGCGCGCCGGCAGGTAGCGAAATACGACGAGGCGGCGAGATGAGATTCGTAGAAGGTCTCATCCGACAATCGATATAAGGGCGGCTTAGAGAACGGAATGCCGCCCCGCGTCTTGCTGATTGGGGTGCCGGGGGTGCGGGGACAACTTAACGACATTCGACCAACTTGGGCCTGGGATCGGTCCAGGTAGCACGATTCACCGCCGAGGTGGTCACACCCAGGGACCTGACCTCCGTGACCCCGGGATATCCGAGATCCTGGACCGCGCGCTGGCACAAGCACCGGTGGGCGTGGCGTGGCAACTCGGGAGTGGCATTGATGTCAAGTTGTTTCCGCACCAACGTCCCCCATTACTGACGCGTATTGACGTTCAGGAGTCGATCATAAGACGATTTGGGTCTACCGGTGTAGATCTGCGGAATTACCAGCATCAGAAGGAATTCTATAGGTGCATAGGTCAAATGCTCATAGCAGTTGACCGCTCCGTGCATGCAAGAGTGGTCTCTGCCTGGGATCAAGTGGTTCTTAGGACACCTGACAAACGGCTTAGCCCGGACGGCTCCGCAGCCGCCGGTTAGCCGCCCCGTTGGGCTAATGGAGGCGATATGTCGGCAGGTCACTCGTTCAAGCAAGGCTTCCAGTCGTTCCTCCACAGCATGGGCGGAACCGTCTTTGTTCATAGACACTGGGGCACACCCCAACAGACTACGGTTGAGCTGCGTGGCCTCAAGAACTCGGAGAAGAACCGACCGCACAACGTATTGTTTCAGTTCCCTGAACGGATCGATGTCAGCGCAGGTGATGTCATCCAGCAGAAGGGCGCACTGGATTTATGGCGAGTTGTCGATGTGGAAGACTGCGTCCACGGCGATATATATGTGTATTTCGAGGCCAAGGTTGAGAAGATGAGTGCTCCGTCGAAGCATGCAGCAACGGGCGCACAGGTAGTTGTCCATGGCCCGAATTACGGAGGCATTCAGGTAGCTGGGACGCATAGCACGCAAAGTATGAACGTTGAGATTCTAAAGATAGAGGAGAATCTCAAGCATCTTCGGTCACTCGCCGCGCAACTACCCATCAGCGACCTGGAGAAGGAGGAGGTGGGGTTGGCGATTGATCGAATCAGCCAACTTGCAGCGAAACCTCGGTCAGGGGATGTGATCGTGAAGACAAGGGAGAAGCTGGACCTGGTGAAGTCCGTATTCTCCATCTCAAAGGATTTGGCAGCGTTGGCCATGCCATACATCGGCCTGATTGCGGATGCGATCCTCAAGTAATGGCAATGTGGACCGAGAATGGGATTTCGAGCACATTCCGTTGCCTGTCTGACGGGACGAGGAAATGTGCCAGGAAGGAAGATGCCAAACAACAGGCTGGTGAGTATTCTCACTCCGCTCGAATCCCACAGCCTGGACGTTAGCACGCCTATAAACAACCGTCTCCCCTGAATCCAACCAAGCGGTAACTGCTATCCAAGAAACGCCCAACTTTCCCTCCACCTTGCTAACAGGTTCGAGACCTCTATAGACTTGCCGCCGCCTGAAGTAAGACAGGGGAGGATTTTCTTGTTTTATATTTGAAGATTTTATATTATAATAATATTAAGGAAGGAGGGATGCCGGGATGGAGAATCAGAGGCTCCTGGGGGCCTACGTCAGCGAGGACCTGTACGAGGCCGTCCGGGTGCGGGCCTTCGAGGAGCGATGCCCCCTGAGCGAGGTCGTCCGGCGGGCGTTGCGCGCCTACGTGGGGCAGGGCAAGGCGGGGAAACCGCCGAAGAGGAAGAAGGGATGATAGTCGTGCAGGCGAAACGGAGGAGGAAAGGGAGATGGCTAAACTGAGCCGCTTCCGACTTCAGTGTGGGTCACCCCCACATGTAGTAGTCACAGAGCAGGGCCGACCAGGGGTGCCCGCGGATACAGGTCGAGCCCGCCGCAGTGGAACAGGATGGCGGTCTTGTAGTGCTCGCGGTTCCGATAGCCGCAGGCCATGAGTTTGAACGTCTGGATCTTGCTGTTGATCCCCTCGCTGAGCGCGTTAGTGATCCGGTGCGTGAAGTAGGTCAAGAGGTTCGGCAGATGGTGCTTCAACGTCTTGGCCGCCTTGATGATCGGGGCGAGGCGCGAGTGCGTGGCCCAGAAGTACCAGGCCGCGAAGTACTTCGCCGCCCACGCCGCGTAGGTGTACCGCCAGAACGGGCGCAACGCCTCCTTGATGGCCCAGGCTCGGCTGGTCTGGAGCGCCGTGGCCCGCAAGGCCTCGAACTCCGCCCGGCGCCATTCCGGGACGTTCTCGGCGTTCCAGAGCCAGAGGTACTTCGTGCCGGTGAGCCGGCGGTCGTCCTCGGCGCGCAGGGCCTTGTGCTCCTGCCGGCGGACGTCGTCCACCGCCGTGGAGACCAAGCGCACCGCGTGGTACTTGTCGAAGACGAGCTTCGTCGCGGCGCCGGGGACGCAGGCCTGGGTGGCTTGGATGTAGTGCGCCTCCATGTCCATCGCGATGGCCTGGATCCCCGCGAGCTCGGCAGCCGTGAACTGCCGGTAGTAGCTCTCCAGCGCCGCCTGGCTCCGGTCGTCGAGGACGGCCTCCACCGTGCCGTGGTCCAGGTCAACCACGACGGTCTCGTAGCGCTGTCCCTTGCCGAGGGCCTTCTCGTCCACCCCGAGGCGGCGGGGGAGGCGCCGGGGCTTCCGGGCCAGCCCGCGGGCGACCGCTCGGGTCAGCACGCCCCAGATCGTGTCCCAGCTCGCCCCGGTGAGCCGGCTCACGCCCGTCACGTCGCACTCCCGGCAGCAGGCGAGGAGCCAGCCTTCATACTGCCGGGTGAACGGCGAGCGTGGCTCGGCCCACGGCGCCGCGATCTGGCGCACCCCATCCCCCGGGCAGGTCGTCCGGGGCAAGCGGACATGCACGTAGGTCCGGCACTGGCAGGTGTCCAGATGCTGCCACACCTGCTCGGCGGTGTGGTCGTACACCGCGCGCGGTCGCCACAGGCGGCGCAGTGGAACTTCGTGCCCGGGGCCTCTTCCGCCCACACGTCAATGCGCTCCGCGGCCATGTTCACCGTGACCTGCGTAATGGGGGACGTTGTTGACTCAGTGGACTTACGGTTTCTCCGCCCACGTAGGGAGCCCCGCGATCCCCGACGGGACACTCCTGTGCTGGTCCTCGAGGTTCACCGCGCGTGTACGCGCCCACCCGGAATCGGCTCCATGTACTTGGGGCAGTCCGCCATGCAGGGAGCGCGATGCTACAGCCGCCCTCTCTGCGCGAAGACTGCTTCCACTCCGCCACCACGGTCTTGCCGCCAGCGCGGGCGACGCTAGCAGAGTTATTCCATTGAGTCAACAACGTCCCCTATTACTCGATGCCGAGGGTGCGAAGATGACTGACATCCGCTGTCTTCTCTGGCGATGTCGAGCCTCTCAAAGAGATTGTGCTTGCCTCTGATACAACTATTCGTATAATCGGAGACATGAAACCGGTCCGGTTTATCGGCACCGCCCGCGAAACCCTGGCGCGCTTTCCCAAGGCGGACCGGCTGGCGCCGGCCACGAACTGTTCATGGTGCAGGCCGGACGAGAGCCGACGAATTGGCGACCGATGCCCGACATCGGACCAGGCGCCTGCGAGATCCGCGTCCGGCTGGCAACTGGCGCCTTCCGGTCTTCTTTGTGGCCAGCTTGGGGATGCCGTCTACGTCCTCCATGCTTGCCAGAAGAAGACCATGGGCACTGCCCGCCGGGATCTTGATGTTGCGCGGCAGCGCTACCGGGAAGCGTCCGCCGACGCCCTAGCGAGGTGACTCCAGTGTCCCCCAAGAAGACCATTACAGATTCCAGCGGGAATATCTTTCTCGATCTGGGCTTCCCCCCCCACGAGGCGGCCGTGCTCCTGTTGCGCGCCGAGGCCGCGGAAGCGCTCCGCGCATGGATGGCGCGCGAACGCCTGACCCAGGCCCAGGCGGCGAAGCGCCTGGGGATCGCCCAGCCTCGGCTCTCCGAGATCGCGCAGAACAAGGTGGAACTCTTGTCGCTGGACTATCTCGTGGGGCTCTGCGCCCGAGCCCGCCTGCCGCTCCGCCTCCGCCTCGCCGCCTAACAGCCCCACGTACCCGAGGCCGGGAGGATCCCGGCGCGCCCGGCTGGCCAGCGCCGCCAGCTGTGCCTCTGCTGCCATGCTATTCGCGCCTCTTCGTCTGCCCCGTCTTCTGGATCGCATCCAACAGGACCGTGGCGGTCTGGTCGTCTTTCTGGTCCGTTGCCCCAGGGCATCATAGGCGAAGGTGGCGTTGACCGTGGGGCCGGTCCCCTATTAGATCGTCTGGTGTCGCAGGGATCTCGCCTGACTATTCACGTCGTGAATGATAATCATTCACAGTATGAATTCCCCCAAGATCCTCCCTCGCGTGCTTGCGCCACGCCTGGAACAGGCGCTCCGGGTCGCGCCGATTGTGGTGATCACCGGGTCCCGCCAGACAGGCAGGAGTACCCCTTCCGGGGCTCCTCTCCGTCGTCAAGCGCACCGGTCGACGAGCGGCGGGTGGCGGGTCAGTTTCTCCTGACCGGATCCACGGGGTACCCGACACCGGGCCAATCACTGCCTCGGAGATTCCCCGCGTGCCCCATCCCCCCAAATTGAATCAGAAGAGTTCTTTGGCTAAGCCGGAGAGGTAGTCCGCCATGCGGTCCCGATAGGCGAGGTAGAAGGCGGGCGAGAGGGTGTAGAACTCGTCGCGGTGGAGGAAGCGTTGGTGCGGAGACAACTTAGCGAAACTCCACCAGCCCGGGCACGGGATCGGTCAGAAGAGTTCTTTGGCCAAGCCGGAGAGGTAGTCCGCCATGCGGTCCCGATAGGCGCGGTAGAAGGCGGGCGACAGGGTGTAGAACTCGTCGCGGTGGAGGAATCGCCCCTGCGCATCCCGCCGGCCCACGAAGGCGAAGCTGTAATGGTGGAACACCGGGTGATGGCGTGACGGCGACTTCTCGGCGCTCGCCGAATCCTTCCGGAGGCATTCTTGGGCGAATGGCGACCCCGCCGCCGCCTCGGTTTGCGCATACGCCATCGCGTCTTCCCACCATCGGCGGAACAGGTCGGGATGATAGTCTTGCAGCACCTCCGCAAAGAGCAACTGCACCATGGGCGAGATCTTGTAATGGTGCCGGCCGCCCGTCCCGCGTTGAATCACGCGGCGGGGGGCCGCGGTCAGGTCGTCGGCCGAGTGGAAGTCGAGCAGGACCCCGAACGCCTCGGCCACGGCGAACTGGGCCCGCACCCGCCGCTCCAAACCCTCCAGCCCGTCCGGGCAACGGTAATCCCACCCCTTCTCCTGCCCGAAGTTGGGCGCCAGGTGGGTCACGGGCAGCCCACGCCGGCGGATCTCTCGCAGCACGAACAGCACCTCCTCCGCGGTGGTCAGGCAGTCGAAGGCCGCCACCTCCGGCGGGTGCTCGTCGATGGTAAATTCCAGGTCGAACGGCCTCCCCCCTTTGAGCCGGCTGATGTGCTCGCTGAGTTCCCCGAGCACCCCGAGCGCGTCCCAATATTTTCCCACGAAGCCGCCGATCGTCTCCTCGGCCAGCCGATAGGTCATGCCGCCGAACCGTTGGGGCTCGCCGTGATATGCGAGGAGGTCTCGCCGCTCGCGTCCGTCAGGAACCTTCTCGGCAAGATACTCTGACGCGGGCATCGGCGCCGACGGGACAGCGCCGCATAGTCCAGGACATCGGCCATGTCGAGGGTGTAGAACGTATAGTGCCTGGCCGCCTCGATGATCTGCTTGGCCCGCGCGATCCCCTCCTCTCCGCGCTTGATCTGGATGTGGTCCGCGTCGGCTCCGTACCGCACCGGCTTCTCGTATTGCAGCGCGGACAGCACGCCGGAGAGCCAGAGTCCCTCCCAGGTGCTCCCCGTATACCCGCTCTCGATCGTGCCGAAGCCGCACGCATAGTTCCGCGGGGCCGGGCGGCACGCAAGCAGGTCCTCCAGCAGGTTCAGCTCGCGGACGGAGTTCTGGATCGTGTTCGCGGCGAACCCGCTCCGGGTCATGGCATCGAAGATGCCGGGCCAGACCGCCGTGGTCATCCGCACCCCGATTCCGAGCCGGGGCGTGGCCCCCCATGGCTGCGGCCCCGATTCCGGCTTGATCGATGCGCAGTATCCGGCCACCACCGCGGCGTCCGTGGGGTAGGCAGCCACGCGCAGACCGCCGGAGAGGCGCAGGGTCCCCATCGGCTTCCCCAGCGCCTCAGGGCCGCCGCCGTTTCCGATCTCCACGAACACCTGCTGGCCATCCGGCAGCGCCGCCAGGCAGAAGACGGCCGCGCCTCGGTGCTTGCATGACCCGGTGAACGGTCGTGTGCCGTCGAGCCGAGGCAGCACCCCGCCCGCGATTGCCGCGCTCTGCACCAGCAGCCACTTGTCTCCCGCGCGTTCGACCGCCTGCCAGGCCGCGCTCCGGTCCCAGGTGGCGGTGTCAAGCACGCCCGGATTGCTCGCCGGATTCAATTCCAATTCATTGAACTTCATCACTGGGACACCTCAGAAAGGCGGGTATCAATCCGGCAGCAGGTGGTACTCGATGATCTGCTTCGTGTTGAAGCGTGGAATCTGCAAGTAGTAGCTCACGACCTCTTCCAAGGCCTCGACCGGAACCATGCCGACCAGCTCACACTCCTTCACCGTCACGCCGTACCGAGCCGCCTCCGCCTTGATCAACTCCACCGCCCGATAGATCGGCGTCTTCTGATAGTTCGTGAGGCTCATGGAGACCTGCACGATCCCCTTCTCCTCGAGCCGCAGTCCCCAGGCCTTCACGAAGCGCAGGCCACCACCCACGTGGCGGACGGCGTTGGCGATCTTCTTCGCCACCTCCAGATCATTCGTCTGAAGATTCACGTTGAACGCGATCAGGGGCATCCGGGCCCCCACCGCCGTCACCCCGGACCGCTCGTTGAGCGCCTGGGGGCCGGCGTCCACCGTCCAGACCGGATCCTGGAGCTTCTTGGCCATCCCCTCGTACTCGCCCTGCCGGATGTCGGTGAGGTTGCGCCGGGCCTCGCCGGTGCACGCCTCTTCGTAGAAGAACACCGGGACCCGGTGCTTCTCGGCAAACGCCCGGCCGAACCGGCGCGCGATCTCTACCGCCTCGGCCATGGTCATGTTCCGCACCGGGACGAACGGCACCACGTCCACGGCGCCCATGCGGGGGTGGCTCCCCTTGTGCTTTCGCATGTCGATCAGTTCCAGGGCCCGCGACGTCACGGCCATGACGGCCGCCTCCACGGCATCCGGCGCGCCGAGAAACGTCGTCTCCGCCCGGTTGTGGTCCCTGTCCTTGGAGAGATCTAGGACCTTCACCGGGAACGGCTTGAGGACGGCCGCCAACTCCTCCAGGAAGCCCGGATCCCGCCCTTCACTGAAGTTCGGCAGGCATTGCAGGATTTTCATGTTTAGTAACTCATCGTATCGAGCTTCACCTTGCCGCGGAAGATATAGTAGATGCTGCCGGTGTACGCCAGAACCATGGGGACGCCGATCAGCGCGATGACCAGCATAATGGTCAGCGTTGCAGGCGAGGAGGCGGCATTGTAAATGGTCAGACTCAGATCCGGGTTCGGCCGCGACAGCACCAGGGTGGGGAAGATGCCGATCGCCACCAGGGTCATCAGGCCGACCATGGCGGCCCCGGAGGAGAGAAACGCCAGGAAGTCGCTGCCGAGATGAATCTCGCGAGGAATGTTGGCGATGGCCAGCATCGTAAGAACCGGGACTGCAAAAAAGATCGGATAGTCCCGCATGTGCTGGCTCATGTGGGGCAGGTACAAGAGCGTGGTCATGGTGGTGAGGCCGTAGCAGATCACGAAGAAGATGATGCTGTTGTTGATCCAGCCCCGGGCGATCTCGTGGAGCTCGCCCTCGGTCTTCAGTGCGACGTAGATTGCCCCATGCATCATGAACAATGCGAGGGTCGTCACCCCCACCAACAGCGGATAGGGGTGCAGCAAGCCCAGGAAGGAGCCCGCGAACTCCCGCTGGCCGTCCAGGGGGACTCCCCAGATGATGTTGCCGAAGGCCACCCCCAGCAGAATGCTGAGGCCGATGCTGGCGACGGAGAAGCTCACGTCCCACATCCGGCGCCACCAGAGCATGGGCAGCTTGCTGCGGAATTCGATCGCAACGGCCCGGAAGATCAGGACGCAGAGGACCAGCATGAAGGCCAGATAGAACCCGGAGAAGACGGTGGCGTACACCTCGGGGAAGGCCGCGAAGAGCGCCCCGCCGCCCGTCACCAGCCAGACCTCGTTCCCGTCCCAGACCGGCCCGATGGCGTTGATCATCAGGCGGCGGTGCTCGTCCTTCCGGGTCAGCAGATGGAGCGCCCCCACCCCCAGGTCAAACCCGTCCAGGATCGCGTACCCCGTCAGCAGAACGCCGACCAGGACAAACCAGATGGCGTTGAGGTCAGGCATGAGACTCACCGCGGGTGATACGCCACTTCCAGGTCATCGGCCAACGGGCCATGCCGGATCTTTTGATCCAGCAGGTAGATGAAGAGCACAAAAAGCGCCAGGTAGATCAGGACGAACATGGCCAGCGACGTCAACACCTGGCCCGACGTCACCGTGGGGGACACCGCGGCGGTCGTGCGCATCAGCCCATACACGATCCACGGCTGCCGCCCGACCTCGGCGGTGAGCCACCCCAACTGGTTGGCCGCCTGGGGGCCGAGGACGGCAAAGACGTACACCCACAGCAGCCAGCGCGTCTCGAACAGCGTCCCCCGCCGCCAGAGGAGTACCCCCAGCAGGCTCAGTCCGATCAGCGCCATCCCGATTCCCAGCATGGCGTGGTAGGCCTGGAAGACCGGCTGAACCGGCGGCCGGTCCTGGGGCGGGAAGGCGCTTAAGCCCGTCACGGGCTTGCCGCTATCCCCGTGGACCAGGAAGCTCAGCATCCCGGGAAGGCTCACGCCCACCACCCGCTGCGCCCCTTCGTCCACATAGCCGAACAGGGACAGGTCCGCAGGCGCCGACGCCGGGTAGTGGGCCTCCATGGCCGCCAGCTTGGCCGGCTGGTACTTGCTCACCACCAGGGCGCTGAAGTGACCGGTCGCCAGGGAACCCAGCGAGGCCGCCACGGCCACCACCAGACCGATCTTCATCGAGGCCCGGGCGAACTCCACGTGGCGGCGCTTGATCAGATAGAAGGCGCTCACGCTCAGGACAAAGAACGCCGCCGACTGCCAGGCCCCGAGAACCGTGTGTGACAGGCGAACCATGGCGGAGGGGTTGAACACCATCGCCCAGAAGTCCACGATCTCGGCCCGAGATCTGAGCGCGGCCTGCACGACGTGGAAACCGGCCGGCGTCTGCATCCACGAATCGGCCACCACAATCCAGACGGCGCTGAAGTGGGCCCCCAGGGCCACCATGACCGTCGAGAACATGTGCATCCGGGGGCTGACCTTGTCCCAGCCAAAGAGGAGAATCGCCAGAAAGCCCGACTCCAAAAAGAAGGCGAAGATCCCTTCCGCCGCCAACGCGCTGCCGAACACGTCTCCGACGAACCGCGAGTAGTTCGACCAGTTGGTCCCGAACTGGAACTCCATCACCACGCCGGTAGCCACCCCCAGGGCGAAGGTCAGGCTGAAGACCCGCGTCCAGAACCGGGTCATCTGCTGGAAGAGCGGGTCATGCGTCTTGAGGGCGAGCCCCTCCATCAGCACCAGGATGACGCCGAGCCCGATGCTGAGCGGCGGATAGATGTAGTGGAAGGAGACGGTCAGACCGAACTGGATGCGGGAAAGAAGGACAGGGTCCATGGTCGCGGAATCCCTCTGATGCCTTCCTGTAGATACTTCTCTATAGCAGAAGTCGCGCTGGGGAGCAAGCCCCAGATGCTGCGCGTTCCACGTTGCGCGTTCCACGTTCCACGTTCAACGTTCAACGCACGTTCAACGCCGAACGTTCAACGTTTTCCCCCATCGCCGGCAACCGCCTTCTCCGCCTTCCAGAACGGGCAGTGATCGGCGTGGAGCGGATGATGGAGGATCCGCCCGAGGAAGGAGTCGGGGTGGGCCCGGGCATGAATACACATCGGGCAATAACGGCAGATCGCCCCCAACGCCTGTGTGAGCAAACCGACTCGTGGCTCGGCCATCTCATTCTCCCTTCGAGCGGCGCCAAGGCAGCCGCCCCCCCACCCATCGGATAATCCCAAAGGTTGCAGTTGAACCGCAAAGAGCGCAAAGCGCGCAAAGAAAGATCCTAACGCCTCAATATGCGGACCCTGAAGTCTGGTACCTCTTTGCGGTCTTTGCCTGCCTGTGCGTTCCGCACCTGTCTGGTGCGACGCACAGGCAGGCGCAGACAGGCGAGCTTTGCGGTGAAATGCTTGGGTTCATGGCTCACGACGGACGCGGTGCGCTCTTCCCGATCCGCTTGGCGATCTCTTCGATGTGGCGGTGGTCCGTGCCGCAGCAGCCGCCGAGAATCTTGGTGCCGAACAAGAGGTGCAGCCGCAGGATCGATTCGGCAAGCGCCTCGGGGGGTTCGCCGTCCAGCGCGGTCAGGCCGTCCAGCTTCTCCGGGCTCTTGGAGGAGGTGTTCGCCTGGAGTCCGATGACCCGGCCGGCCACCCGGGGCGATCGGGAGATCGCAGACACCATCGCCTCCCCGAAGATGCTCGGATGGACGCAGTTGACCATGTAGAAGAGAGGCGGCGAACCGACGGCCGCATCGATTCCGGCCACCGCCTCGTCAAGCGGGGTGCCGTCCAGGAGCGTCCCGTCCCGCCGGACCACGAAGCTCAGCACGTACGGAATCCGACACTCGGCCGCGGCGAGCGCGATGCCCCGCGCCTCGGCGGCGGTCGGCAGCGTCGCCGCAAAGAGAAAATCCACCTGAGACGCGGCGAACGCCTTCACCTGGGTCCGGTGGAATGCCGCCGCCTCATCCGTGGAGAGTCCTTCTGCAGGCCTATACGCATCCCCCCGGCATCCGAGCAGGCCGCCGATGAAGATCTTCGCCGCATAGGCCCCGTATTCCCGGCGAATCGAATCCACGAACCGGACTCCATCTCCGTTCACGTCCCGTCCATCGAGGCCCGCCTGCCGCAGGCGGGTTGGGTTCGCGCGCCAGGTTGGCGTGCCGACGATCATGGGGAGATCCGCCGCCCGACCGATGTCGAGATACTGGCGGTAGAGGGCGCCCAGCGCCCCGCTCCCACGTTCGTCATAGATGAATCCGGCATGGAGGACGAACGGGTCCAGGGGGACGTCGGCGTCGCGCCGCAGCCGCTCGATCACGGCTCCCTCGGTGAGAATCACCGGGGAGCGCCGGACGCACTCCGCGAACCTCCCACTTGTCTTGCGCTTGTGGTATCTCTCATGACGAGTGATTGTACTTGTCATCGGGTGCTTTGGCCTGTAAGAGACGGGGGAGGGAACCTCGACTACGCGAGGCGCTTTCGGGCAGTGCGATGTGCCGTCGCCTCAATCGTCGTTAGTGATGCGTCTGATTCTCGTTGGGCCTTGGCGCCACGCATGACAGACCGCCTCGGTCGGAGGATACACCAAAGCGTTCTCGTTGACTAGTCGGTCGTCTTGCTGTGTCTTGCGTGTTGCCGGGGTAGATACCCACGGGCTTACACCCGTACCACTTGTAGCGGAAGATGATTTTGTCACGCTGAGGGTTTCCGCAGCCTCAGACTCCCGCGAACGGGTCCCCCATTATTCTTGTATACCTGTGTATTTTCAGCCCCAGTGTTACTGTGACGTGGGGGTTGTGGTTGACACCGCTCGACCCCTTCAGTATGCTCCCTCCAACGCTCTTCTCGCCTTTCCTCCTGCAATCCGGGGGGTATTATGCGGAAACTATATCCGCCGCATTAAACGGCACACGCATTTCAAAGAGGAGTTGAGCAATGAAACAATTTCTGATGATCGTACTTGCAGTACTCATGACGGGCACGGTCGGTGCGCAAGACAATAAGATAAATGGACTGCCGATCAAATTAGGAGATTCCATCGAGAAGGTAAAGGCAGCGCTCGACACTGCCATTGAGCCCGAAGAATCCAAGAGCGCCGTGCAGAGCAACACCAAGGCGCTTCGACTGAAGACCAAGGGGATATGGGTATTTTTCGATCAAGAGGGTCGAACCTATGACATTCGCCTCGATGCACCGTTCGCCGGGGACGTTGCCGGCGTGCAGATCGGTCAATCGCGCGCCCTTTTGCTGGAAAAGCTGGGCAACCCAGTGAAAATCCTGAAAGGTATGGCGATTGACTCGAACCAGGCTGATCCGTATCTCTACCATATCGACGATCTTACGACCGTGCGCTTCGATTTCGACCAGAGACGACGCAATAGCAACGATCTACATTCTAAAATGACAACGGCGGTGACCATTCGGATGCGTCGGGTCAATAGTCTTGAAAATGCCCTCTAACCCCGCGTTCGAGAAGGGACCCGAACCTGCTATGGGAGCAAGGCTCTCAGTCTGGTCGGTGTCCGGTCGATCAGCAGCAGCCACGATCAGGGGTGACGCGGCATCCCCTTCCCCCTGAAAGGCGCCACGCCACCCCCACTGCGGGCCAGGCGATCATCCGGTTTTTCCCTTGACCGTCACCTCCGGCGCGCCGGATACTTCACCCCGAGCACGCGACACCACCCAGCCGGGTCGCCGGCACCCCGCGGCACCGCAATGGAGAGACCATGAGCGCAACCCCCAAGACCGCCCTTCCACCGCCCCCGGCCGATGCCGACATTGCGCGCACCGTCGACGACGCGATCACTTCGCGCCGGTCGGTGCGGGCCTTTCTGCCGGCACCGGTGCCGCGCGCGCTGATCGAGCAGATCCTTGAGGTGGCATCGCGCGCGCCCAGTGGAACCAACATGCAGCCTTGGTGCGTCCATGTGGTGGCGGGCGAGGCGAAGGAAAAGCTGTCGCGCGCCATCCTCGACGCCCATGAGGCGGGCGGCGAGGAGCACACGCGGCCCTGGAAATACTATCCCGAGCCGCTCTTCGAGCCCTATCTGAGCCGGCGGCGCGCGGTCGGCTGGGGGCTCTACGGCCTGCTCGGCATCGGCAAGGGCGATCGTGCGCAGATGAAGGCCCAGCGGGCGCAGAACTACCTGTTCTTCGGCGCGCCGGTCGGCATGTTCTTCACCATCGACGCCCGGCTCGAAATCGGCAGTTGGCTCGATTACGGTATGTTCATTCAGAATATCATGACGAGCGCGCGTGGCCACGGCCTGCACACGTGTCCGCAGGCCGCCTTCGCCGACTATCACAAGATTATCCGCGCCCATCTCGGCATCCCCGAGGACCACACCGTAATCTGCGGCCTGTCGATCGGATACGAGGACAAGGAGGCGGTGGCGAACAGGCTGCGGACGGACCGCGCGCCGGTCAGCGAGTTCGCCCGCTTTACCGGCTACGAGAGCTGAGCGGCCCTGGGTGCTCCCGGTCCCCACCGGCAGCCGATCCCCGAGGTCCCGGATCGCCCCTGTGGATAGACGCGTCCGGGGTGCCGGATACTCCCGTTGCCGGGGGCGTGGCCTCTCAGATCTGGACGAGTCGAAGGGAGGGAGGGGCAAGGCCTTCGAGGCGCTGGCGGCGCAGGCCGAAAGAAAGATGAGGTGGAGATTTCCGTCCCGCGGCGCATGGGGCGCGCGGGACCTCGCGACTGAGAGGAGGAGGCCATGAAGGTGATGCGGGTTGACCATCTGCAGGTGATGCCGGATCCGCTCGGTCTGTTTTTTGGGAAGGTGGAGCGACAGAACTTGGTGGAAAAGGGGACGGCGGGTCTGGTGGTCGCCATGGTCAAATTCGCCCCGGGCGCCGGAAATCGGATGCACGCCCATACCGGCGAGCAGGTCCTGGTCGTCACCGAGGGGAAGGGTGTGGTGGCGACGGAGCAGGAAGAGCAGATCATCACGCCGGGCACGCTCGTGTATATTCCCGCGAACGAAATGCACTCGCATGGGGCCACCAAGGATTCGGCATTTGCGCACTTGTCCATCCAAACGCCTGGGGACACCAGACTGAAGCCATAGATCGGTTAAGAGAAGCGGTCGTGGGGTCTGCGGGGGAACGCACGGCCCGCCGGGATCGGCCCCGCGCGGCTTCCCCGCCCCCTGAGCCCGGCCTGTCGCCGATAGCAAGAAGCTTGCCACCGGATTGGGGCTGCCGCTTTCCCCTTGACAACGATGCGGGCGTCTGAGCATTTTTAATGTTAAGCAGGTATCCTCGACGAGTCAGGCCATGATCGATGGCACGCGTGGGCGGGGGCCAGTTGGCACCTGGCTCAATGAGCTAATCCCCGATCCCCTTTTCCGAGGTGTGGGCACATGAACGTTCGATCAATACATCGATTGGCTTTGGGCGCGCCCACGATGAGCCGCTGCGGCCTCCTCGCGCTGCTCGCACTGCTCGCCGCGGGATGCGCGGTGCCCGTCTACATGGGTGGCCACAGCGACGATTACGCCGAGGTCATCAAGGGAACGTCCATCGTCGACGTGATGGCCGGAGCCGGCACCATGGAACTGGTCACCGAACGAAGCGGCATCAGGTGCAGCGGCTCCTTCATGACCTATCACAGGGTCATGGGCGGCGTCGGCAGCCAGTCTCGCGCCACCGGCACGTGCAGCGACGGCCGCAAAATGGATGCCGAGATGGTGCAGACCTCCATGACGGGCGGCACTGGCACCGGCCGGGACGAGTTCGGCAATACCTTCACGTTCCTGTGGGACATGGACCAGCGCTTGGTCAACGCGGAGCTAGACAGGTCGCGCGCCGAGGTGCTGCGGCGCGGGCTCAGCGTCGACCACCTCCTGCGCCGGCCGTCCCCGGCGATCTCGCCAGGGACGGCCGAGCGGCGGGCGGGCGAGATTGATGTCGAGATCGCCTACTGGGAGAGCGTCAAGAACAGCGGGCGCCCGGAAGAATTCCGGGCCTATCTACAGAAGTATCCGAACGGAAACTTTGTCGAGCTGGCGCGGGCACGCCTCAGCGCCCTGAGCGAACCCGCGATGGCGCCGAGGCCGACCCCGGCGCTGGCGCCGGACGCGACAATCGACTTCGGCTCCTATCACGCGCTGGTCATCGGCAACAACGCCTATCGCCGGGTGCGGCAACTGCAGACGGCGGTCTTTGACGCCCGTGCCGTCGCCGAGATGCTGGAAAAGGCCTACGGGTTCCGGGTCACCTTGCTGCTGGACGCAACACGCACACAGATGCTGGACGCCTTCGATGACGTGCGGCAGCGGCTTACCGAGCGCGACAACCTGCTGATCTATTACGCCGGCCAGGGCTATCTCGACACTGACGCGGATCGCGGCTACTGGCTGCCGGTCGACGCGGAGGGCGACCGGCGCGCCAACTGGCTGTCGAACTCCGATCTTGCCGACATGGTGCGCGTGATGCGGGCGAAGCACGTCCTCGTGATCGCCGATAGCTGCTACTCCGGCACGCTCACTCGCAGCCTGTCGACGGAGATGCCCACTCCCGGGGACTATTCGCGCCTCGCCGGGAAGCGCGCTCGCATGGCGCTGTCCTCAGGCGGCCTCGAGCCGGTTGCCGACGGTGGCGGCGGACACTCGGTGTTCGCCAAGGCGTTCCTCGATGCGCTCGACGCGAATACCGGCGTCGCAGACATGAGCCAGATTTTCTCGGCAATGCGCCGGCAGGTGATGCTCGGCTCGGACCAGAGGCCGCAGTACGGCGAAATTCGGCAGACCGGCCACGAGGGTGGCGATTTCATCTTCGTCCGGCAGCACTGAGGGGCGCCGGTGGCGAGGCCGCCCGATCGGCGAGACCGAATTCGATGAACAGCGAAAGGCGCTCGGGAAGGGAAGCCCTTTCTCTCGATGTCATCGCGTCGCCCCCACCGTGAATCGGCCCAAAGCCCACATCTCTGCGAAGACGTGCCGACCTCATCGCCCACCTGGCGTCTCTCGCGGAGGCCGGGGCACTCACCCTCTACGCCTGGGCGCTGCTCCGAACCATGCGCACCTCTTGATCCGGACGGGATATCGGCCGCTCCCGCGCAGTATCTCGAACTCGTCCGCTATCTCCACCTTAGTCGTTATGGACATAAATACGATGACGTATACGTTGGCCGTATAAGTCCAGGTCCCCCGGGCCGACCCGAAACGCCGCACCCGCGGGCGAGCCCGTCCCCGGCACGGAGGGCCGCTCCCGGAGCGGACTGACCCGGGGTAAGGGCGAGCCGGCATCGACGAGGCGCCAGGCGTCCGAGGGGCGATCCGGGGGACCGGCGATATGTCACCGTAATTGCGGCCGGGAGCACTTAGCCTCGTCCGGGCAAGGGATCGAAAGGACCCTCGACGGAAACCGTCTCATCCAAGGACAATCAGCGCATGGTCGACGAGATCCAACACGGGAAGCGCCGGGTCCGTTACAGGGGCACCCATCCGCGCCAGTTTGCGGAGAAATACAAAGAGCTGAACCCCGAGCGCCATGCCCTTGAGCTGCAAAAGGTCATGGAGCGGGGTGACACGCCCGCGGGAACACATCGGCCCATCTGTGTGCGGGAAATTCTGGAGGTCCTGGATCCCAGGCCTGGAGAGGTCGGCCTGGATGCCACCCTGGGCTATGGGGGGCACGCGCAGGAGATCTTGCCGCGCCTCCTGCCGGGCGGGCGCCTCTTCGGCATCGACGTGGATCCCCTGGAGCTGCCCCGGACCGAGGCGCGGCTGCGCGGGCTTGGCTTCGCCGAGGACGTCCTGGTGGTCCGGCGCATGAACTTCGCCGGCGTCCCTCGCCTGCTCCCCGAGGCGGGCGGCGAGCTGGACTTCGTGCTGGCGGACCTGGGCGTCTCATCGATGCAGCTCGATAATCCGGCTCGGGGCTTCACCTACAAGGCCGACGGCCCGCTGGATCTCCGGCTCAACCCCAACCGGGGAAAGCCCGCCGCGGCCCTGCTGCGCAGCCTCACCGAAGAGGATCTGGCGGACCTTCTGGTCGAGAACGCCGACGAACCGTATGCGCGCGCCATCGCCCGCGCCCTCCACGGACAGCCCATCGCCACAACCACCCAGCTTGCCGACCTCGTGCGCCGCGCACTGAAGACAGCATCCCCCGCGGCAACCCGCCAGCAGGAGACGCGGAAATCCCTGCAGCGCACCTTCCAGGCCCTGCGCATCGCCGTGAATGAGGAGTTCGGTGTGCTCGAGCAGTTCCTTTCTCTGTTGCCCCTGTGCCTGAAGCCGGGGGGGCGGGTGGCTATTCTCACCTTCCACTCCGGCGAGGACCGGCGAGTCAAGAAGGCGTTCCAGCATGGGCACCGCGAGAGCATCTACCAGCGCATCGCCCTCGATCCCATTCGCCCCTCGGCTGAAGAGCGCCGCGCCAACCCCCGCTCCTCCAGCGCAAAATTGCGATGGGCGGTGAAGGCCGGCCCGAAAAACTGATCCCGCAATCCAACTCAACCCAAACATTTCACCGCAAAGCTCGCAAAGAACGCAAAGCGAGCCAGGATCTGCAGACCGGACCTCGGAGCAGGGCTGGGAAACGGTGTCCCCGGAATTCCGGGAGGGGAGCAAGTCAACGCAGGAAGCAACCTCCTTACGTCCTCGGCACTCCTCCCAAGGAGGATGCGTTGCTTGACAAGGCTTATTTCAGACTGTATAAAGACCGTATGAAGACTCTCACGATCACGGACGCCAAGAAACACCTCGGCCGGTGGTTGGATGCCGCCTCCCGCGGCGAAGACATCGGTATTGTCTGTGGGGCGGACATCATCGCTCTGCGCAAAGTGGAGGTGGAATCCACGGACTATGCGCAGCGGGAATACGGAGCGCCCCCCGAACAGGTGGCCGCCCTGGAAAAAGCCACCGACAGACGTTACCGGACACTCAAGCGTTCTGGACATCTGGTCACCGTCACGGCCGAACAACTCAGGAAGATGATTGACTAAACCGCTCTCCATCGACTCGGGCGTGTTGCACCGCTTGCAAGGACTACCCAAGAGCGAAAAGGCAGAGTGTTTGCTGGCTTTGTGGGAGTTGGCTGAACGCTTCGGCCGACCGCACGCTCACAGCGGCCTTGGCATTCGCAAATTGGGTAACAAGCTGTTTGAGTGTCGCGCCGGCCTCGAGTTGCGGTTTATCTTCCAGGACCGACCCACCGACCTTTTCGTCTCATTCCTGGGCGACCACGATGAAATCAATGCGTTGCTCCGAAGCGGCAAATACCGCTGAAACAAGAGACCGCGCCTATTCCGTTGTCCACTCGTGATTGACTGCGACTTCTCAGTTGCTACTCGCCACTCGTCCCCGCCCCTCGCCATGCTGGCCATGACATCTCTTGAACCTGGGCTTCCCCTCCCTGTCCTTCGCTTCATACGGGGAGGGATCGCTGCAGTCCGCCGACAGTTTCTTCCTTGAAAATTGCTCGACAACCAATCAGATTTCGTAGTACCATGCGGCCCATGATCGAACGGACTGGCCACCTGCGAGTGCTCACGTCCCTGTTGCGGCAGTTTCCGGTTGTGGCGATCCTTGGCCCGCGCCAGATCGGCAAGACCACCCTTGCCCGCCAGTTCGTCAGCCGTCGCGGCGGCCGGACCACGCTCTTCGATCTCGAGAGTTCCGAAGACCTCGCCCTTCTTGCGGATCCCCTGCTTGCTCTCCGACCCCTGAAAGGACTCGTGGTGGTGGACGAGGTGCACAGGCGGCCCGAACTCTTTCCCAGCCTGCGCGTCCTCGTAGATGAACCCCGCTCGGCCCGCCGCTTCCTCATCCTGGGCAGCGCTTCCCCCGATCTCTTGCGCCAATCGTCCGAGACGCTGGCCGGTCGCATCGCCTATCACGAACTGGACGGCTTCGCCCTCGACGAGGTCGCGAGTCAGGAAGGGTCCCGCCTATGGCGACGAGGCGGATTCCCCCGTTCGTATCTGGCCCGCTCCGAGCCCGAGAGCCTCCGCTGGCGCCGGGAACTCATTCGCACGTACCTGGAGCGGGACATTCCTTCGCTCGGCCTTCGCCTGCCCGCGCCCACGCTGCGCCGATTCTGGAACATGGTCGCGCACTACCATGGACAAGTGTGGAACGCCTCCGAGTTGGCGCGCTCCTTCGGCGTTGGACACACAACCGTCCAGCGATACCTCGATATCCTGACGGAGACATTCATGGTCAGGCAGCTTCAGAGCTGGCACGAGAACATCGGCAAGCGGCAGGTGAAAGCTCCCAAGATCTACATCCGTGACAGCGGGTTGCTGCACGCCCTCCTCGGCCTCGGCACGGCGCGCGAGATCGAATCGCACCCCAAGGTGGGAGCCTCGTGGGAAGGCTTCGCGCTCGACGTGGTCGTTTCGCGGCTGGCGGCCCGACCGGATGAATGCTTCTTCTGGGCCACACATGGAGGCGCTGAACTCGATCTCCTGATCATCCGCGGGAACCGTCGGCTCGGCTTCGAGTTCAAGCGCACCACCGCCCCGACCGCAACCCGATCGATGCGGACGGCCCTGCACGATCTTCGTCTGGACGAAATCGTAATCGTTCATGCCGGATCGCGCTCGTTTAGTCTGGACCGCAAGATCAGGACGGTCTCCCTGGACCGGATCCTCGAGGACATGCCGCGCCTTTCCTGAACGGGCGTACTTCACGATCGTACCGTGACGTCGCGTCCCTATGCGCGCGATGTCGGTGCCCCGGTTGGCGCCCCATGACAGTGCTTGACCTTGATGGGCTTCCCCTCCTTGTCCGTCGCTTCGCAGGGGCAGGGATCGCTGCGTCCCCTGCGAGCGCAGGCCTCGGCCAGGCGGCGTCCCTGATTCGCTGTTTAGCCCGAAGGAAGGGCAGGGCTACCTCACCGGGCTTGGGCCTTGAGTTTTGAGGAAGATGGGAGCGGAAGAGTCTTCGAGGCGGATCGCTGAGAGCTGAAAGCTGTACTTCGTGGAGGCGCGGGGCGGACTCGAACCGCCGAGTAAAGGTTTTGCAGACCTCCCCCTTAACCACTTGGGTACCGCGCCACGCCTGCATGATAGGCGATCTGGCCGAGGCGGTCAACCCGAACTCGCCGCCGGACCAGAAAATTCGAAGGGGTTGCGGTCAAGGCAACCGCAACCCCTTGCATGTTTCGATGGAGCGGGAAACGGGATTCGAACCCGCGACCCCAACCTTGGCAAGGTTGTGCTCTACCAACTGAGCTATTCCCGCATCGGGTCAGGAAGATAGCAAGACAACCCGTGAGCTGTCAATCGAAAAGCCTCTCCCGTTACAACCGCAGCGCTTCCATCACCGGCCCCATCGCCGCCTCGACGGAGAGCGGCTTGGCCGAGCGCTTGACCGCCGTGTCCGGGTCCTTCAATCCGTGGCCGGTGAGGATGCAGACCACCCGGTCGCCGGGCGTGAAGCCGTTGGTCTTCACCCATTTCACCAGGCCGGCCACGGAGGCCGCCGAGGCGGGCTCGCAGAAGACGCCTTCCAGTTGCGCCAGCAGGCCGTACGCCTCGAGGATCTGCTCGTCCGAGACCATGCCGATCGAGCCGCCGGACTGCTGGAGCGCGTCCGTCGCCCCCTGCCAGCTCGCCGGGTTCCCGATCCGGATGGCGGAGGCGATCGTCTCGGGCTTTTCGACGACGTGGCCCAGCACGATGGGGGCCGCGCCCTCGGCCTGCCATCCGATCATCCGCGGCATCTGGGCGATCTTCCCGGCCGCGTGGTACTCCCGGTATCCCCGCCAATAGGCCGTGATGTTCCCGGCGTTCCCCACGGGCATAAACTGGTAACTGGGGGGGCCGTCCAACTGCTCGCAGATCTCAAAGGCGCCCGTCTTCTGCCCTTCGATCCGATCCGGATTCACCGAATTCACCAGGACGACGGGGTGCTTCTCAGAGACTTCCCGGACCAGCCGCAGCGCGTCGTCGAAGTTCCCGTGGATCTGGAGCACCTGCGCCCCGTGAAACATGGCCTGGGCCAGCTTCCCCAGGGCGATCTTTCCCTCGGGGATCAGGACGAACGCCCGGATCCCCGCCCGCGCCGCATAGGCGGCCGCCGAGGCGGAGGTGTTCCCGGTCGAGGCGCAGATCACCGCCTTCGCCCCCCGCTCCAGGGCCTTGCTCATGGCAACCGTCATGCCCCGATCCTTGAATGAGCCGGTGGGGTTCAGCCCCTCGTACTTCAGATACACCTCGCACGGAAGCTTCAGATGTCGGCGCAGCCGGTCGGCCAGGATCAGCGGCGTGTTCCCCTCGTTCAGGGTGACGACGGGGGTGGCGTCCGTGACGGGAAGATGCTCGCGATACCGATGGATCAGCCCTTGCCAGGCCGCATCCCCCAACCCGCCCTTTCTCTTGCCTCTCGGCTCTCCGCTCGTGGCTCGTGGCTCGTGGCTCGTGGCTCTCGGCTCTCGGCTCTCGGCTCTCATCTCAGTCCTCGACTCCCTCGACCCGGATGCACATCGTTTCCTGCGCGATCACGTCCAGCGCGTTGATCTTCTGGAGCGCCCGCCGCATGTCGCCCTCCACCGCCTGGTGGGTCAACATCACGATGGGCACCGCGGCCGCCTCGTCCCGGCCCTTCTGAATCATGGAGGCGATGCTGATGTTGTGCTCCCCCAGAATGCCGGACACCTTGGAGAGCACGCCGGGCTTATCCGTCGCCATCACGCGAAGGTAGTAGCCGCTGGTGATCCGCTCCATCGGCCGTAGCGTGATCTCGGATCCCACCGCCCCGGTCGGCAGCAGCGAGGCGTGCGACGGCCGGTGAAAGACGATGTTGTGGGCGATCTCCACGATGTCGGCCACCACCGACGAGGCCGTCGGCATCTGGCCGGCGCCGCGTCCCGAGAACATCAGCGAACCGCAGGAGTCTCCCCGGATGTGGACGGCGTTGTACACGCCCCCTACGGATGCCAGCAGGTGCGTCTCCGGGATCATGGTGGGGTGAACCCGAACCTCAAGCTCTCCCTGTTCCTGTTTGGCGATGGCCAGGAGTTTGATGCGGTAGCCCAGCTCGCGGGCGAACGCGATGTCCACCGCCTCGATCTTCTGAATACCCTCGATGTAGATGTCCGAGAAGCGGATGTATCCGCCGTAGGCCAACGAGGCCAGGATCTGGAGCTTGTGCGCGGCATCCCCTCCGCCTACGTCCAGCGTGGGGTCCGCCTCGGCGTACCCTTTGGCCTGGGCCTCGGTCAGAACCGAGGCGAAGGCCTGGCTGCTCTCCGTCATCTTGGTCAGGATGTAGTTGGTCGTCCCGTTCACGATCCCCATGATGGAGAGGATCCGATTCGCCACCAGCCCTTCCTTCACCGACCGGATGATGGGAATGGCGCCGCAGACGCTGGCCTCGAAGCCCAGGTCCACGCGCTTCTCCGCCGCTGCGCGATAGATCTCCAGGCCGTGCTCGGCCAGCAGCGCCTTGTTGGCAGTGACCAGATGCTTGCCGTTGGCCACCGCCTCCAGACAGAGCGTCTTGGCAACGCCGGTGCCGCCGATCAACTCCACGATGATGTCGATCTGCGGATCCCTGACGACCTCCATCGCATCCTTGGTGAGCAGCTTGTCATCCACCGGAACCCGCGGCGCGCTCCGGACGGCAACCTTCCTGATCCGGAGCTTCGCGCCGACGCGCCGATCCAGAAGGTCGGGGTGCTCCTGGAAGAGCTTCACCACCCCCGAGCCGACCGTCCCGCACCCCAGCAGCCCCACGTTGATCGTCCTCATCCGACCACCCTTCTCCCCCCGAACACCCCGGGCTTATCCCAGCAATTTCGACAGAGCACTGGCCCAGGTCTCCTGCACCGTCGACACCGGGAGCGAGAAGGCAAAGCCCTTCCCGCGGAATTCGATCGTTTCCCCGCCCACCGCTCCCAGCCGCGCGCACGCCACGCCGTGTCGGCGGGCGATCGCCTCCACCTGTTCCGCATCCGCCGGCCGGACGCTCAGGAGGATCCGCGACGCCGACTCTCCGAACAGGAGGCTGTCGGGGCGAAGATCGCCCGGAATCTCGAACCGCCCTCCCAGCGCCGCGTCGGGTCCCGTCATGGCGCATTCCGCCAGGGCCACCGCCAGGCCGCCGTCGGCGCAGTCGTGAGCCGATCGCACCAAGCCGGCGCGGATGGCCGCCAGACAGACGGCCTGGACGGCCCGCTCGCGATCCAGGTCCATGCGCGGCGGCCGCCCGGTCTCCTGGCCGTGCACCACCTTGAGGTACTCGCTTCCGCCCAGCTCGTCCCGCGTCTCGCCCAGCAGCAGCACTTCGTCACCGGCCGCCTTGAACCACTGGGTGGTGGCATGCCGGATATCGTCCAGGAGCCCCACCATCCCGATCACGGGCGTGGGGAAGATGGGCGTCCCCAGCGTCTCGTTGTAGAGGCTCACGTTGCCGCCGGTGACGGGCGTCTCGAACGCCCGGCAGGCGTCCGCTATGCCGCGCACCGCCTCGGCGAACTGCCACATGATCTCCGGCCGCTCCGGGTTCCCGAAGTTGAGACAGTTCGTGATGGCCAGGGGGCGGCCCCCGGCGCAGACGACGTTCCGCGCCGCCTCGGCCACGGCGAGCTTTCCCCCCTCGTACGGATCGAGATAGGTGTACCGCCCGTTTCCGTCCGCCGAGAGGGCCAGCCCTTTCTCCGTCCCCTGCAGGCGCAGCACGGCCGCATCCGACCCCGGTTCGACCACCGTGTTGCAGAAGAGCATGTGGTCGTACTGCTGCCAGACCGGCCGCTTGCAGGCGATGTTGGGCGAGGCGAGCAGCCCGAGCAAGACCTCGTCCAGCTTCGCCGGCACGGAAAGACGGCCCAGGTCGGCCTGTTCCGTCTCGTCGAGGTACGCCGGCCGCTGCATGGGCCGGTGATACACCGGCCCCTCCTCTGCCAGGTCCCGGGCCGGGATCTCCGCCACCACCCTCGCCCCGTCCCTGACCCGCATCAGGCCGTCCCCGGTCACGCGGCCGATGATCACGGCGTCCAGGTCCCACTTCTCGAAGATCCGCATGACCTCCTGCTCGCGTCCCTGCTTGGCAACAAGAAGCATGCGCTCCTGCGACTCGGAGAGCATCACCTCGTACGGGATCATCCCCGTCTCGCGGAGCGGGACCTTCGCCAGGTCGATCTCGATTCCCGTCCCGCCGCGGCTGGCCATCTCGCAGGTCGAGCAGGTCAGTCCCGCCGCCCCCATGTCCTGGATGCCGATGATGGCGTCTCCCGCCATCAGTTCCAGACACGCCTCGATCAACAGCTTCTCGCGGAACGGATCGCCCACCTGCACCGTGGGCCGCCGCTCCTCCGAGCCCTCGTCGAACGTCTCGGAGGCCATGGTGGCGCCGTGGATCCCGTCCCGGCCCGTCTTCGCCCCCACGTAGATGACCGGGTTCCCCTCGCCCCCCGCCCGGGCCAGAAAGATGCGCTGCTTGGGCGCGATGCCGAGACAGAAGACGTTCACCAGCGGGTTGCCCGCATAGGTCTCGGAGACGATGAGCTCCCCCCCGACCGTCGGGACACCCACGGCATTCCCGTACGCCGAGATCCCCGCGACCACGCCCGCCGCCAGGAACCGGTTCTTCATGTCGGTGAGCGGGCCGAAGCGCAGAGGATCCAGCAGCGCGATGGGGCGCGCGCCCATCGTGAAGATGTCCCGGATGATCCCGCCCACACCCGTGGCCGCGCCCTGACGCGGCTCGATGAAGGAGGGGTGGTTGTGGCTCTCCATCTTGAAGACGATGGCGAGGCCGTCCCCGATGTCCACCACACCGGCGTTCTCGCCGGGGCCCTGCAGGATACACGGGCCCTCGGTCGGCAAGGTTCTCAGGTGGACGCGGGAACTCTTGTAGCTGCAGTGCTCCGACCACATCACCGAGAAGATGCCCAGCTCGGTGAAGTTCGGCGCGCGCCCCAGGATCGCGAGGATCCGCTGGTACTCCTCGGGCGTGATGCCGTGATGGGCAATCAGATCGGGGGTGATCTCTCGTGGCTCGCGCATGTGTGGTCCTCGGAAAAGACGTTCGACAGTTCACGGGTTCGGCAGTTTGGCGGTTCTCTCGGACCCTGAACCGTCGAACCGTCGAATCGTCGAACGGCCGAACCATCGCGGCATCGAAGTTTCGAACGCTTTGCGGATCTACCGCGGGAGCGCCGCATGCAACATGGCGTCGAACAGCAGCCGACCGTCCTCCGACCCCAGCAGGGCTTCGGCGGCCCGCTCTGGGTGCGGCATCAGCCCGACGACGTTGCGTCCTTCGTTGCAGATCCCGGCGATGTTGTCCAGCGACCCGTTCGGATTTGCCTCCGCCGTGATCCGGCCGTCCGGCGTCGCGTAGCGGAACACGATCTGCCCGTTGGCCGTGAGTCTGGCGAGCGTCTCGGGCGCGGCGAAGTAGCGGCCCTCCCCGTGGGAGATGGGGAGCTTCAGCACCTGGCCAGGACGAAGTCCCCGGGTGAACGGCGTCGCGACGCTCTCGGTCTTGATCCGGACCCATCGGCACCGGTACTGGAGCGACATGTTCCGCAGGAGCGCCCCCGGCAGAAGGCCCGCCTCGCAGAGGATCTGGAACCCGTTGCAGCTCCCGATCACCGGCCCGCCGCTCCTGGCGAATCGGACCACGGCTTCCATGATGGGCGAGAAGCGGGCGATCGCCCCGCAGCGAAGGTAGTCCCCGTGGGCGAACCCTCCCGGCAGGATCAGGCAGTCGTACCCCGCCACCGAGGTCTCCTTGTGCCAGAGATAGCCCCAGTCGCAGCGCAGGACGTCCGCCAGGACATGGGCAAAGTCCTGATGGCTCCAGGTTCCCGGGAAGATGAGCACCCCGCACTTCATCCCGCCACCTCGCTGATCTGGAAAACGTAGTCCTCGATCACCGGGTTGGCGAGGAGCTTTCGGCACATCTCGTCCACCTGGGCCTTCGCCTTGGTCGGGTCGGTCTCGGAGAGCTTGACCACCATGAACTTTCCGATGCGGCAGTCCTCCACCGATCTGAACCCGAGGCTGGCGAGGCCGCTCTTTACAGTGTCGCCCTGCGGGTCCAGCACGCTCTTCTTCAAGGTCACATGAATCCGGGCTTCGAGCATGGGTAGCCCTTCGTCTGTGAATCGGGAATCGTGCAGCTATGCATAGCGTTCGACGGTTCGACGGTTCGAAGAACCGGTTCCCGAACAACCGAACGGCCGAACCGTCGAATGTTGGTGTGAGTTTCGCTCACGCGCAGATGCGCCGGAAGACCTCCTGATAGGCCGCCGCCTCGCGGGCCGGGCTGCGTCGCGTGCGGTCCTTGCCGAGCCGCTCCCGCGTGGCCCGATCCCAGAAGCGGCACCCGTCCGGGGTGAGCTCGTCCCCCAGCATCAAGCGGCCCACGTGCCGCCCGAACTCCAGCTTGAAGTCGACCAAGAGGATCTCCCGCTCAGCGAAAAATGGGAGCAGGGTCCCGTTGGCACGAAACGCCATCTCACGGATGGTCCGGATCTCCTCCGGCGAGGCGAGGCCCAGGGCCTGGATGTGGGTTTCGTTCACCAGCGGGTCCCCCAGGGCATCGCTCTTGTAGGAGTATTCCAGCACCGGGACCGGGAGCGGCGTCCCCGCCTCCATCCCCAGCCGCTTCGCCAGGCTTCCCGCCACGACGTTACGGATGACCACCTCCAGCCGGATCATCTCCAGGCGCCGGACCAGCATCTCCCGCTCGCCCTGGAGCTCCAGAAAGTGGGTGGAAATCCCGCGCTGCTGGAGCAGACCGAAGAGCGTCGCCGCGATCCGGGCCTTCATCGCCCCGCGTCGCGGCATCTTGGGCCGGGCCACCGTACGGTCGAAGTCCGGGACGTCTTTGAACCTGAGGATCACGCGGGCGGGATCCTCCGTCTCGAAGAGGACCTTCCACTTCCCCTCGTACAGTTTCCGGCCCCGCTCGACTGCCGGCATCCGAGCGCTCCTCCCCACCTCAGGCGAGTCCAACGCGTCGAAAGATGGCGTTGACGTGGCGGAGATGATACCCCAGATCGAAGCAGCTTTCAATTTCCGCCGGGGCGAGGATCGCTCGGAGGTCCGGGTCGGCCAATAAGAGGGCCTGAAACTCCTCCCCCGTCTCCCAGGCTCGCATGGCGTTGCGCTGGACCATCTGGTACGCCGCCTCGCGCGAGGCCCCCGCCTTGGAGAGCGCAAGCAGCACCTGCTGGGAGAAGATCACGCCGTGGGTGGCGGCGAGATTCTGCCGCATGCGCTCGGGGTGGACCCGCATCCCCTTGACGATCTCCGTGAACTTGGCCAGCAGATAGTCCAGCAGGATGGTGCCGTCGGGCAGGATCACGCGCTCCACCGAGGAGTGGCTGATGTCGCGCTCGTGCCAGAGGGCCACGTTCTCCATCCCGGCCTGGACGTTGGAGCGGAGCAGGCGGGCCAAACCCGAGATCTGCTCGCAGGAGACCGGATTCCGCTTGTGCGGCATCGCCGAGGAGCCCTTCTGCCCCTCCGAGAACGGCTCCTCCGCCTCCCGGACCTCGGTGCGCTGCAGGTGACGGATCTCGGTGGCGAACTTGTCCAGCGAGGAGCCCACGATCCCGATGGCCGCCAGATACTCGGCATGCCGGTCCCGCTGGATGATCTGGGTGGAGATCGGCTCGGGCTCGAGCCCCAGCTTGGCGCAGACGTACTCTTCCACCCGCGGCGGGACGTTGGCAAAAGTCCCGACCGCCCCCGAGAGCTTCCCGTAGCTCACCACCTCGCGCGCCCGTCTGAGGCGCTCCGTCGCCCGGCGCACTTCCATCAGCCACATGGCCAGCTTGAGGCCGAAGGTGGTCGGCTCCGCGTGGATCCCGTGGGTGCGGCCGATCATGGCGGTGTCTTTGTGCCGCACCGCCAGCTCGGCGAGCGTCGCCTCCAGCGCCGCCGTATCCCGCAGCAGGAGGTCCGCCGCCTGCTGCATCTGGCAGGCCAGACAGGTGTCCAGAATGTCCGACGAGGTGAGACCGAGATGGATGTAGCGCGCGGCGGGCCCCACCCGCTCCGCCACCGCCTCGGTGAAGGCCACCACGTCGTGCCGAGTGCGCCGCTCGATCTCGTCGATCCGCGGGACGAGCTCGGCCATGTCGAAGGTCGTCTTGGCCTTAATCTCGGCCACGGCGTCGGCCGGAACCACGCCCAGCTCGGCCCAGGCCTCGCAGGCCAGAATCTCGATCCGCAGCCAGATGGCAAATCGGTTGGCGGGCTCCCAGATGGCGGCCATCTGCGGTCGGGAATAGCGCGGAATCATGCGTGCCTCCTATGGCGGAGTCTCAGGTGGCCGGTTCGAGGTACTGCGGTGTTGCGGCTCGGAACGAACGGAGAACAGGGAACCGGAAAACCACCAGCAGGCTATCACAGACGGGCGGCGGAGACAATGGCAAGCCGGGCGCGGGGCCGTCACGATAGGTGAAACTGATGCTTCCGTCAGTCTTGGAAGTCCATCTCTCACTATCTTATGGACAGATGCAGCGCTGCGGGTAACGCCAGGCTGAACCACGGAACGGAAGCAATCAATATCAGGCCCACAATGGTTATTGCGAGATACGGTAAGAAGTGGGAGGTGGACTCCTCCACCGATGACTCAAGCACCGAGCAGGTCACGAAATAGCAGATGCCGAAGGGGGGGATGAACGTCCCGATCCCCATGGCGATGATGAGCACAATGCCGAAATGCAACTCATTAATGCCATACTGTCCAGCGAGCGGCAGCAACAATGGGCCGAAGATGAGCAAGGACGGCAACCCTTCCAACATCGAACCCATGATGAGCAAGGTCAGGATCGAAGCGATCATGAAAGCGGCAGATGATCCTCCCAGGCCGTTCAGAATCCGGGTGATCAGACTTGGCAAGCCGCCGACAGTCAAGGTCCAGGAGTATGCGGCACCCGCGGACACCATAAAGAGGATCATCCCTGACATCACTGCGGCATGGCCCACCGTCGTCAATACACCACGGAGTCCCAGCTTTCGATATAGGACTACCGCAATTAGCATGGCATAAACGACCGCGAACGAGGATACCTCGGTGGGGGTGGCGATCCCTCCCACGATTCCCACAACCAAGATGATTGGCACCAGCAAGGCAGGTAACGCCAGAAACGTGATCTTGACCCGCGCACGCCAGGACACCTTCTCGCCTCGCGGCCATCCCTTTACCCGCGCCCGGAAGTAAATGAAAACCATCAACGACAGCGCGATTAATGCGGCCGGAACCACCCCGGTGACAAAGAACGTAGCCACGGACAAGGTGGTGATCGACGCCAGCACCATCATCACCAGGCTGGGTGGAATGGTCTCGCCCATGATCCCCGCGGAGGCGAACACGGCCGTACTCTCGGCGGGCGAATAGCCTTGCTCTCTCAGCATCCCTCTAAAGGTGGTGCCGACCGCGGCCACATCCGCGATCTTGGAGCCCGAAATCCCGGAAAAGATATACATGGCGACGATGACCGCCTGCATGAGCCCGCCGCGAAACCGGCCCACGAGCGAGTAGACCCAATCGGCCAGGGGTTTGGTCAGGCCCCCCTCCGTCATGAGATTCCCCGCCAAAATGAAAAAGGGAACCGCCAGCAGAATAAAGCTGCTGATTCCATTCTGCATAGCAAAGGGGATGGCCTCGATCCCGACGGATCTCGAGCCGACCAGGGACATATACGACACGATGGTGAGTGCAAAAGCGATCGGTACGCTGGAAAACACCAGCGCCAAGAGCAGCAGAATGGCGATCGCAATCTCCAGCGGACCATTCCAGGGCCCGGTCTGGTGCTGTGCCCAGAACCAGCTCAATCCCAATGCCACGACAAAGGCCCCGGCACGCACTGAAACGCGTAGGGGATATTTCTGCAGGCGTCTCACGGCAAATATCGCCAGGAGTGCCATCCCAATAATATATGGCAGAAGGAGCCACGACTCCGGAATCTGAAGGACGGGAGTCACTTCAGAGTAAGAAGCGGAAAACATTGGATACCCGAGGTACAAACCGATGGCAGCGACGGCCAGAATAACATAATGGCCCGCAGCTTTACCGTACTCTCGCAACGTAGTCGGGAGCTGGTCCAACAGGACTTCCACCGACATGTGCGACCCACGGTGGTACGCGACGGCGCCCCCGATGAAGGCCAAAGAAGCCAGCGCTAGTCCGGATATTTCATTCACCCAATCGATGGATTTCCCAGATGGCGCGAAGCATAGTATTCCCAAAGAGCAGCGCCAGTTCAGCCAATAAGAAGAACGCAAGAACCAGATCAAATGTCTTTTCCAGCCACGGTGCGAAAGCGTGGCTGGCCTCGGTGGAGGAATTATCTGGTAAGATATCGGTGATCGCCGAACCTCTGCTGCTGGCAAGGTATCCGTCATCAGAGTAACCTCCGCAACCGAAGATGCTCAGGTGGTAAGAAGTGTCTGTCAAGCCAAAAAGCGACGGAAAAGAGTAGGACAGCTCCGGGTGAACCAGTTCGTGCCCCGCGTGGGGCCGAGCAGCCCCTGACGCCCACGCCGGCATCAGGTGACCATACGAAAGTTCGTGCAACTTGATTACGCGGCAATGGAAAGGACGGGTGGGCTATGCACGGGGGCAGGCCAGAGGCCGAGGTGGGTCAGGATCTTCTACGGATGGCGGAGGTTCAAGCAGGACAATTGCCTAAGAGGCCATTTCTTGATATACATGCAACAGGCGGCGAGAGGTTGCTCCACGGAGGGTGCACATGGCGGCGGCAGACATCCTACAATCCCGAGACGAGAGGACATCCTGCGGATCGCGCGGAAACACGGCGTCGGCCGTGTTCGGATCTTCGGGTCTCATGCCCGGGGAACGTCCAGGGAGTCCAGTGACGTCAACCTTCTCATCGATGTGGATGGCCCGACCACTCCCTGGTTTCCCGGTGGGCTCGTGGCTGACCTCGAGGGTCTCTTGGGCTGCCGTGTAGACGTGGTCGAACCGGACGCGCTCCGCCCGGAGATGCGGGAACGGGCCTTGTCGGAAGCGATGCCGCTGTGAAGGGCGATCGGGTGTACCTCCAACACATCATGGAGTGTCTCGACGCGATCGCTGGTTACACGAGCGAGGGACGCGGCCCTTTTCCTCGCCGATCGCAAGACGCAGAAGGCGACCCTCCGCGAATTTCAGGAGTTGGCCGAGTCAACGCAACGCCTCTCCTCCGAACTGAAAGACCGTCACCCGGATCTCCCCTGGACCGCCATCGCGGGATTCCGCAACGTGCTCGTCCACGATTATCTCGGTATCAGTCTGTCCGTGTGGGACATCACCCAGCGTGATCTGCCTACCTTACGCGCTGCGGTCGTCCTCATGCTGGCCGAAACGGAATCCCGTGGCCCCACCGGTTGACCTTTGGGGGCCCCGCCTCCGATTGCCGGAAGGGGTCGGCCTCATCGGCGCGAGGAATCCATAGCGGCTCGCCATTTCCCTGCTGTAGCTCGCCGGTACGTCGTTCTTCGTTCCCGCCCCGCGCCAAGTCAGATGGAATGGCGGCGTCACCACGTTTCTCCCCTCCGGAGCGCCAACCTTTCGACAGGAGGATCAAAATTGTGACGGGGCACGGAGTTCTCGTGGGCGCGGCTCGGCTTCGGCGCAGTGGCTGGTTCCTTGCGGGGGCTTTTTGTGCCATGGTGCTTCGTGGTGAAGATTCGGGTCTAAGTGCTTTCGGGCCGGCCTGCATCGCAACGGGCCTGCTGCGCCTCCTCGATCGTTCGGAACCGGAACACTCCACGCGGGTAACGGCGCAGCGCGAGTCGTAACATTCGGCGCAGTGGCGCACGAACCGCTCGAAACCATCCTCGGTCCGAACCGCACGGGGGCGCGGTCCATTCTTCGATCGAGCGAAACTTGAACCGGCACGCTCAACGATCCTCCAGAAGGAAGTGCTGCCGGAGGGCTTCGGCATCCTGCCGATCGAGTGCGCGCTTGGACTGCGGACGGCGCTTAC